>NZ_JAZHOG010000010.1:0-216680 GCF_037892215.1 Elongatibacter sediminis
GTTAGAGCGGCACAGGCTACTTCACCTCGCCCGCTCTTCCCACATCAGTGGCGTTGCACTTCGGGGTTTAATCCAAGACGGTCTGTTGCTATAAAGCTCATTATTTCAGACAGTTATGCTGGCCCGACCCCCTGGGCCCCCTGGGTTCTAGACCGAACCTCAGAGTTCCGCTCTCATCTGGCGTTCCCAGAAGGCGCGCAACAATTTTCTGCCAGTCGCACGCGGAGATGCTGATCGACCGTCTTCACCGCCGGTCTCCCAGCTCGCGCCCGTCAAGCGGGACAACTCTGTTTCGTGGGCAATCGCGAAACCCATGTTCCAATCCGCAAATTCGCGCTCGTTTACGGGTTGATCGAGTATCTTGACCAGACCCTGGTGCCGCGGATCGGTCTGAATGGTCTTGAAGATTTTTCGGAGGTTTTCTTCTTCGCCCTCGATGTACTGCATGAAGTTACCATCGCAATACAGCAGGAGCCCGGTGACCCCAAGCTTCTGATTCTTGCGACGCGCACGGGCCAACAGCTGCTCGAGTTCATCCGGCTGCATCAGGTGCACCGCCGAACTCACGTAAACGATGGCATGGAGGCCGGGCATTTTAGAGATCTGTTCCCCTTCGAAACGAGGTACGGAAAGGCGATTGGGTGAGCGAAATGGAATGGTGCCGGCAGGGTGACTCGAACACCCGACCTACGCATTACGAATTTGTTGGTAGGGGTATCCATGAGCTCCCATGCCATACCAACACCTGTTTAATATCAACAACTTCTGTACTTACCCCTTCCCATGCATTACCATGTTAGGCACACCATAAACACGGTAATTGTGAGCCTAAAACGTGCCTAAAGCCAGACTGACAGACCTTTCAGTACAGCGTCTAAAGTGGGATGGCAAACAAACTATTACCTGGGATACAACTCTTCCAGGGTTCGGAGTTCGTGTCGGTAAGAACAAAAAAACCTTCCTTATTATGGTAGGGAAAGAGCGGCGAAAAGTCACAATTGGACACTATCCTGACGACAAACTGAAAGACGCACGGAACAAGGCCAAGAGCGCACTGCTTAAAGTCCATCATCCAAAGACTGATACCGAGTCACTTAAAGAAGAATACCTGGAAGATGTAAAGCTACGCCTCGCTGAAAAGACTTATACAGGCTACAAAACCAATTTGGATAATTTTGATTTTGAAGTGACCTCTCTAACGCTCGTGGAGGCGAGATCGTACCTCTCCCAATATGATGACGCCCCTCAGAACCAAAACAACGCCTTTCGCGCCCTCAGAGCGTTCCTGAATTGGTGCGTTCGAGAAGGACATATTGACCACCATCCTTTGCAGGGTCTACCGGAACCAAACAAGTTCCCGAGTCGGGATCGTGTTCTCTCGGATGAAGAGCTGATAAAGATCTGGGAACATACCGACTTTCACCCTTATGGTCACATTGTTCGTTGCCTGATGCTCTCGGGCCAGCGAATGTCACAGATTTGGAAAGCACAGCCTGAATGGATTGGTGATGGTGTAATCACTTTTCCAAAAGAAATAATGAAGGGAAAGGAGTCACACACAATCCCCCTCACCCCTCTCATGGCTGAGTATTTCAAGCCACCATTTGTTTTCAATGGTTGGAGTAAATCAAAGGCGCGGCTCGATAAGAAGTGTGGCGTTACCGGATGGCGCTTGCACGATTTGAGACGCACACTCGCCACCAACTGTGCAAAACTTGGTATTCCCATCCATGTAGTTGAGAAGGTTCTCGATCACAAATCGGGCACGGTTTCCGGCATCGTTGCGGTGTACAACCGATACTCATACCTGGGTGAGATGGAGAATGCGCTTCTAACGCACGAAAATCACTTGCATAGTATCTTTACTGCAAAAGACACCTAACGCCACACATAGCCTCTAAGGGCTAATCTGAGGCCGCATTTTTTGCTAGTCTTGGCCTATGAATGACAAGTTAAAAGAAGAATTAGAAAAAACCCCATATTCGAAACCTAAGTTTAGTGTCCTGCTCGGTTGGATCATTGCGATCCTTTCCATTGCCTTTTTCTTCTTTGTAATACCACCATTTTCACCAAGTGAGCGCTCTAAAACAGTCACGATGCCTAAGGTTCGTGAGTTTGTTCGTGTTGAATTGAACAAGGAATGGACTGATCCAATCTCACCCCCTTCCGGGAAGTGTGTTTGGTACGAAACAGTAAGAAATGTCGAGCATATGAAAACCACTGGTCAGAGGCTAGTGAATGGCGAGTGGGAGTTTTGGGATGCGAATACACAATACCCCTGGGACACTAATCGTTTTCGTGCGACCTACGAATTTTCTTATCTTCATTATGAGATTCGAACTCGTGAACAGTGCATTCAAGGCGTGAAGCTTGCTCCCAAATCTGAAATTACAGTTCGTCACGAACTAAAGGGTCATTGGTCTCATCCTATAGACCTAGAAAAAGGGACATGTGTGAAGTGGTGGGGTGCTGATTCCACGTATCGGGTTCAAATCAGCAGGGCCAAATTCGGAAGTGAGAATTGGGTTGATTGGGAACCTGGGATGAATTTTCACAGATTCCGTTTCGGTGCTCCTAGGGGTGAAACCGCTACGGTGTTCTGGCAACTGCGTCCTGCGGGACAATGCCGAGATTGACGTGCTACGCTACTCGGGCTTAGGCATAAACCCCTGAGCCATGCGCATGGCTCCTCATTTGGAGGAACCATCGCATGAAATTCTTGAGCAAAAAGCAGGTAGTGGAGAAAGTTGGCGTTTCGATTCAAACCATCGACCGATGGGAAAAGGAAGGACGTTTTCCCAAACGAGTACGCCTCCCTATTGGTGAGCCGCCTCGTGGTAAGAAATCCCGACCTGGATACTATCGCGTCGTGTGGATTGAGGAGGAAGTCGAAGACTTCATGCACCTCGTTGCACTAGAAGATCGGGCCTCCTAGTAATAGGAGTCTCAGGGGGCGGGCAACCGCCCCCACCTTACTTATACAGCTTACAATCCTGTCGCTATTTGTATGATAGATACTATGACTTTAAGTATCATAGTACTGCTCATACAACATACGGCTCCAGCTATTACCATGCCGCCAATGTCGCTCGTGGCTACGCCCCGAGACCTTCCCTTCTTTATGCTTTCTCTACAGAGAAAGTAAATCCATAAAGGACAAAACAAGTGAAGGTCTCGGCGCTCCGCTATCACTTCGCCCGAAGACGACATTGGCGGGACAATGCCGTACGTGCCTTCGATTAACCCACCACTACGGATTACCTTAGTATTGCACCCTACCGTCCTTACTATGTCACTGATTCCCCCTGCGTAAGCAGGGACATTACAGCTCAAATTTCACCGTACCAATACCATTTGTAAAGCTTCAATTCTTACTGTGAATGTTACAATTCCGTTGGACAGTTCTTCACAAACTAGCTAGCTAGTTTTTTCACGTTGGGACTCTACTTTTACCTGTTCTGGCCGAGCAGATGGAACGGTAATCGTGACAGTCCCGACATGATGAAGTTAGGATTTTACAATGATCTGGGAGAGTGGATTCCGTACAAAACAAAACGGCGCAATTTTTCTGTATTTGGACAATCAAATTCTGGCAAAAGACAAGTCATTCTCAATTCCGCTCTCTTCGATATTTATGACGGAAAAAATATCACGATCATCGGCGATGATGCCGTTGAAGAAATTTTAAAATTCATTCCAAGAAATCGACAAAAAGATGTTGTCTATTTCAATCCCGCACTTCAACCATTCAAATTTAACCCTCTTTACGATGTTCCCAGGAACGAGTTTTATGCTCGATCTGATGCAATTCTAAAAACCATTCATACGTTGCTCAATGCAAATATCGTTACCTCCACGTTGAATGATTACGTCGTTCTCACAACACTCTCCCACCTCCACATTTCAACAGAATCGAGCTCCCTAATTTCTCTCTATTACTTCCTGGTTGATCCAGATATTCGTCGTGACAGCCTCAAAGCCTTGCACGATCCAGCCCTCAAGAAGCACTGGAAAAAGTTCGAGAGATACACACCGAAAGAACAGCGAGACGAGATTAAGAGCACGCTCACTAAGCTTTCACCATTCGTGTTCAATCCAATGCTCAGAGATTGCCTGGTGCAACGGGGTAATCACCTAGACTTCAACAACAAGATCAACCTTATTTCCCTTAACTCCTCTGATATGGGTGAGAGCAGCGCCGCATTTATTGGTGCGCTCGTGCTAGCAACAATGGAGAGTCAGCAAGGATTAGATACTCAGCTTTACATACAAGACGCTGACCGCTTTGGTGGCCAGGGTGTAGGTGCTATTCTCAGGAAGAAAGGGCTTACCACAACCTTTACTGCCCGATCCCCGAATGACTTTAAAAACAGGAAGAATGAAGTTTTGAAGTCGTCTGAAATCATCTCATTTCGTGTGTCTTCTCACGATGCAAAAGAGCTTGTTGGTCAACTAAATGTTCCCCCTGGTGCAATCTCTCTTAACAGGCTCTGGGATCAACATGCGTATATCAGGGTAGGGAGCCGATGTAGGGAGCTTGGGTTCCCTGAACATAGGTTCCCACGGCCACCTCGTAATACCCGGGGTGGGACGAAACGTGTTGAACGAAGTATTATTGACAGGTGTTGGAAAGAACACACTGAAACTAAAGACGTTATTAAAAAGCGTTTGGAGGCATTCTACTAATGGACGGATATGTGTGGCCGGTAGTAATAAGCGCCCTTGCCGGTATCATCATTGGTGCGATCAATGGGTATAAAAACGCTCATTATCTTGTGAAGAAAGCACACTCTAAGATCGTGCTCGGCGGCATCCTGTTATGTGTCCCTTTCACGCTCTACTTCTCAATCGACAAGATTCCGCTTTTTACCCCTCTGTTTTATTTTCTTCCTGCATTTGGAATCACTTATTTATGGATCGGTTCTACCGTTATTGAGCAAACCAAAAGTGAGGAAGATGAGCTTCACTATGAAAAGATGAAAAAGAGGCGACGGACAAAAGAAGACATCCAAATGGAAATGGAACTTGATGATCTCTTAGCTGAGAAAGCACGTAGAGATGCAGCACGGGGGTTTGAGTCTCACATTACAGAGCTAAGTGATGACCAGTTAGATGATGCAATTAAACACGCGAGAAGTAAGAATTAGTGTCGTCATTTGCTGACAATGTACTCAGGGTTGTTCTTAAACAACCTGGTATGAAAGAAAAACTATCGCAGGATTTGATTGATTATTTATATCTTCTTCTCACCCGAGAGCAGAAGCAGGGATATCCGGTTTTCTACCATAAGCCTCGCGCTATAACGAACGAGCACGTGACTGTTCTAGCCAATGCTCTGGTAAAGATTTTTGAACGCTACGGTGAATTCAAGTTTGCCACCATAAATCCTGATGGTTTACAGATTCCCTTCTTCACAGCGTGTGGTTGGACTCACGAGGACGTGAACGAACGTCAAGCCCACATTCCAGTGGGGTTTCGTGAGCGCCTTCAAACTGAAAAAGAAGTTTTGAAGAACGGTCTTCTACCGCGAGGCCCGTTAGTTCTCAGTACTTACGCCAAGTTTTGGGGTGATCTGTTCATCCAGTCTGTTGGTATCTCTTTCAATGAAGATATTAAGTCTTCTCACATTCAAATCATTGGTGCAACAAAGGCCGGTAAAACTACGCTTCTTCAACAGCTCATAGCAGAGGATGTGAGGTCTGGTGCGTCGGTGATCGTGATGGATTCCAGTATGGACTTCATCAACAAGCTCAAGTATTCGGCAATTATCCCACCCGAGAAGCTACGCATAATTGATCCGCGAGATAGTGTATACCACCCGATTGCACTGAATATGTTTGATACAGGCCACGATGATCTTTCCAAACTCAAGAAGGATGAGCGCCTGTCATACATGACCAATTTAATTGGGATGCTTACGTTTCTCTTTAAATCAATCATGGGGGAAGACCTATCAGGCCACCAAGACGGGTTTCTTAAGTATTGCTGTCAGCTAATGCTTAGGGTTCCTGAGGCAACCGTTTTGACACTCATTGATCTGTTGGAGAACGGAACTGAAAAGTACCAGAAACACATCAATAAAATGTCTGAAGTTGCTCAGAGTTTTTTCAAGATAGCGTTTCCAGATGGGACTCGTATCAAGGATGAATTGGGTGTAACCAGGAGAGCAATTCATCGAAGGTTACTCTGGCTTCTTGATAATGATGTTTTCCGAAACTTCTTCACCTCTCCACAAAACAAATTTGATTTGTCAGAGATTATGGACAATGGAGAAGTACTGCTGATTTCGACTGATAGACCGCTTTTGGATCGAGCAGGTAGTGAGTTTATGGGGAGGTTCTTCATCTCCCTGCTGGATCAAGCCACTATGAGGAGGCTCTCGCCTTCGAACACTCAAAGAAATCCTGTGCGTGTCTACATCGACGAAGCTGGTGATTACTTTAAAAACGAGAGCCAGGTATTGGTTGATCTAATGGATAAGGCCCGCAAATGTAATGTCGGATTGACCGTAACTTCTCACGGCAAGGATCAGCTCGATAGTCATGTGTTCAGTGCTATTCGTCGAAGCTCTCATGTGAGGATCGTTGGCACACCTGATCCTGCTGAAATTCACACACTAAAACGTGAACTGAAGATTGATTACATTCCTGAAGAACCAGGTGCGTTTGCAGTAAATGTCAGGGGGCATGGTGCGGGCTTTATCGTTAGATCAAAATTGGGCGTTATTGAAAGTGAAGGTAAGAGATCAGAACGTGAAATGACGAACGTAATCAGAGAGAATAGAGCACGGTATTCTGTTAATGCCAAATCTTCACCTTCTCCGAAGAAAAAAGCAGAAATTATGCCAAAAAGCGACAAACCGAAGGTTGACCCACACGACCCCTTGGCACCCCTCGACTAACCACTTATCCCCATGCTGACTGATGTGTCAGCGTCATACTCCGTGTTATACAGCTTGTATGACACAGGCAGCAAAATCTACCAAACACAAACACTACGATTCACTCGGAAGGAGGAAACGTGACGCCCCACCTCTTCCTTCAAGTGATCCAATGGAAATCAAGAAAATACACCTGGATCTTTGCGAGCTCATTCACCTCAATGGCGGTTACATAACAACTGCCCTATTGCATGAATTGGCCCGAATCAAAGGAATCGCCAGGCAAAAAGCGAATACTTATACTGCTAAAAATGTTTGTGACATGAAGAATGATTTAGGTCTCATTCATCGTCCACCTGAATTCGATAAGGTTAAAGATAGCTACCAGAACCCAAGCCTCTATGCCCTCACTGACAAGGCAATACGGATTCTCAAGGAAATTGGGCGCTTTAACGAATATGCACCCTCTCCTCATGGCTGGATTAAGCACCAGATGATGACCGCCACGCTCTATCAAATTTTTCAGATCAGTGCCCATGAATCCGGCATTAAATTCGTACCTCAACATCAACTGATGCCCAAGAAACCTCATATCTGGGTCAACGAGAGCAAAAAGATCAAGGTAATTCCTGATGCTGTCTTCATGCTTGAATATGAGGATCACCCCGCAGCTTTCTTTCTTGAAATAGATCGTGGGACAGAAAAAGGCGTTTCCACTGGACACAAGACCTGGGGAAAATCCATCAAGTACTACCAGCAAATATTCAAGAAGAAGCTTTATAGCCAGATTCTTGACCTACCTGAGAACCATCAAGCTTATCTGGCTACTGTTACTACCAGTGCACTGATGCATAAGAAGATTCTCAAAACCATTGCTCGTTACTTTAAAGGCGGGTCAGCGTTCCTACTCACCTACACGACCAGGGCATTTGGGCACCTGCCAACTGACTACTTCCCCCCACGATACTTCGATATTCTAAATGAAAGCTTTGAACGCCATGAGTACCCGCCAATCAAGCTCAACAGGAGAGCTATAAAAACTTTAAAATCAGATAGTTATAGCACAATCATCCCTCGACAAATCCTCCGTAAATGGTACAAAGAATAAGCTAGTTCTTTGCAAAGGAGGAAACCAAAATGGCACGCTTCGACAAGATACGTGAAGCAGCCCATATCAACGATGTGGCTCGCAAATACTTGCGTCTGAAACTTGAAGGAGATGACAACGGAGTTCTCCGTTGTCACTGTCCCAGGTGTCAACCTAATAAAGAAGGAAGAGGAGTTTTGACAATCAAGTCAACTCAGGCTGATCCCAAGCGCCGTTACTTCTCATGCCACAAATCGGAAGATTGGGGCGATTGCATTTCACTCGTGGCCCATTGCCACAACATCTCATTACATGAAGCCGGTGAGCAACTGGCTAAGTGGTGTTTGGATGAGGACTCTGAGGTAAGTCAATCTGATTCCGCACCAGAACCTCAGGCAGAGAAGCCTAAGGCATCAAAAGGATTTGATCCTGTTAAGTACGCACGTCATCTCCATCAGGAGCAGGAAGATGTTTCTGAGTTCGGTATCCTGGCCGAATTGTGTGAAGAAGTCGGCGGCATGGGCCGTTCCCCAAAGGGAATAAATCGAGGCAAACTGGCAATTCCGCTCCGCAAGGAAGATGGCACTCTCGTCGCCTACATGGGCGTTGATGGTGATGTCATTGTTCCGAAAGAATGGAGGATTGCATGACCCGGTCCCAAGAGGACCACATCATCGAAAACGCATTGAAAATCCTTCGCAAGCGATTTGAAAATCAAGAATCGCTTACTTCCCCTCAAGACACCAAAAATTACCTTGCTGTGAAGCTCACTGAGACACAGCGAGAGCAATTCTATGTCCTTTTCCTGAGTACCAGGCATCACGTCCTGAAACTCAAGAAATTGTTTGAGGGTACGCTCGATGGAGCGGCCGTGTACCCGCGGGAGGTAGTTAAGGAAGCTCTGCAAGTCAATGCAGGTGCGGTGATCCTCTGTCACAACCATCCAAGTGGGGTTTCAGAACCCTCACTCGCGGATCAAGCGATCACCCGACGAATCAAGGAAGCGTTGGGTACGGTAGACATCCGTGTTCTCGACCACTTTGTAGTCGCTGGAGGTGAATGTATCTCGATGGCGGAAAGAGGTCTGGTATAAGCAGGTTTCAACTTTGGTCTATTAGACACTCAGTAAATGGGTGTCTTTTTTTGAACACACACAGTAGTAAATGTAACGGAACATGCCATGAGATTAGTTTTCCACTTGATAAACCAATAATTTCAATGTGGCACGGTAAAATTAGAGTATGAGAACAAAATCTGTACATCTATGTGATGCGATTTCACTCACAAGCTCGGACACGGCTGTGGGTGAAACCCATCGAATGGTGAAAGAAGAACTCGTATCAAAAGAGATATTTCCTGATACAGACTCCATCCCCCCCGACCTCATCAAATTTGTAATCGAAAGCTGGGGGCAGGTATATGAGGCTGGCTACCAAGATGGGCGTGCTGCACGATGTGCCTGAGAATTAAAATTCCCCAACCCACAGTTTTCAGCATTAGACTCTAGATATTCAATTTGATTGATCCCAGGCTCGCGGAGAGCTTTTTTATGGGATAAACCATGAACCAGTGCTGCTTTTCCGTTATCCTTGCCCCCCTATGAAGTCAGTCTTTTGCCAATTACTTGCCATAACAATGCTTTTCATGAGCACCGAAGGCCTGTGGGATATGGCAAAAGAAGCGCACCCACACAGTGACATCTACGCTCACCAAATCGATGAGCATCAACACCAAATCGATGGCGAAGACCCGCTGGCTGATGATTGTGAAGATCAATGCAGTAACTATTGTCATGGCCATTTCTCCGCTCTTCTCGCCATTGACATACGAATCACGTCAAATGCTGAACCGAGGTACCAGATTCTGACTTCTGCACCTTATTCTGCCCAACCGCAAGCACCCCCTACTCCTCCCCCGAACGTCTAACCATTCCTGATTGATTGCACGGGCACTTGGAAACAGGTGCGCGTTATTTGTTATTGCACAAGGAATGGATAGACATGCGTTTACCAATTCAGGGCATGGCGCTCATATTGAGCTTCCTGCCAATTATTGCCTGGCCGAATAATGAGATTCGGCCAACCGAGAACCTGTTATTCGAAAGACACCCCGATCCGGCGCTTTCAGAATTCGTCAGGACCGTAGTTGAGACTAATCCCCGAGTTCAGGCTGCAATGGCGGCTCTAGAAGCATCCCGCGCGTACGAATCCGCTGCTGGCAAGCCGCTCTACAACCCCGAGTTGGAAGCTGGCTATGAGAGTGCGGTGGACGACACATGGGAAGTCGGTATTGGTCAAACATTTGACTGGTCGGGGAAACGCAAGGCGCGCGAGCGTGTGGCCGCATCGGACCGTTACACCAGCGAAGCAGCCTATGAAGCCGTTCGCCGAGAAGTTTCAGTAAATCTGTTGTCCGGGCTTGCAGCTTTCCAGACCGGTAAGCAGCGTGAGTCTCTAGCAGCTGAACGCGTAGAGATCATGGAGGACTTTTCAGAGCTGGCACAAAGGCGGTTTGCTGCGGGCGACCTGACCCAGGTTGAAGCTGATCTTGCAACACTCGCCTCTGTAGATGCTCAAATCCAGCGAGCAACGGCTGCGGCTGACCTGGCTGAAGCCACTCAAGTAGTCCGTTCACTTACCCTGGCCAGTGCCTCTGATCAGTGGCCGATGATCGATACAGATTTACCACGCGCAGCAACGATAGACGATCCACAGAGATTTGTTTTAAGCCTGCCTGAAATCCAGGTCGCACAACGCAGACTCGACGCAGCCAACGCAGCGATTGAATTACGTGAAAGTGAGCGTAAACCTGATCCGAGACTGAGCCTTCGCGGGGGCAGAGAAGATGATTCAACTCTAGTTGGCATCAACCTCTCCATACCGCTTTACATCCGAAACAACTACAAGTTCGAGGTGTCGGCGGCTGTGGCTGAACGAGACCAGGTTCAGCAAATCTTCGATGACAAGTTACGTCACGCATACGCTCGCCTTCTCAGTGCTTCCGAACGGTATCAACTTTCACGGGATGCCTGGGAAGGATGGCAGCGCATTGGTCAAGCCAGCCTGCAAAGGCAAGTCGAGTTGTTGCGGCGGTTGTGGGAAGCCGGCGAGCTAAGCACCACGGACTACCTGGTTCAACTCCAACAGACGCTGGACACACGATGGAATGCACTGAACCTCGAACTCACCATGTGGAATGCGTGGTTTGAATGGCTGGCGGCTACAGGATCAGCAGACAACTGGTTGGGGTTGGAGAACACACCATGACTGGCACCAGACAACCAAAATTCCCGGAGAATTTCAAAATGAAAATCATCACAAGTGCCGTAATGAGCCTGTTGGTTTGCTTCGGACCATCATTCGTATTTGCACAGGAAGACCACGCAGAGGAAGAAGCCTCTCTTGTTTTCACATCTGAGGAACTCGCAGCAGCTGGCATCACCGTCGCGACCGTATCCGTTGAATCACTAAGGGAAACACTAAGAATTCCTGCCGAAGTTCAGACCAATGCGTATCAAACAGCCAGGGTCACACCACGAATTCAGGCGCAGGTCGTCAACCGACATGCCCAACTGGGAGACCACATAGAACGTGGCCAATCTCTCGTCACCCTATCCAGCGTTGTAATGGCTGAAGCACAGGGAGAACTGATCGTCGCGGACAGGGAATGGCAGCGAGTTAGCTCCCTGGGGCGCAAGGCAGTCGGAGAGAGCCGTTACATTGAAGCTGAGGTGGCCCGGCAACAGGCTTTCGCCAAGGTTATCGCTTATGGCATGCAGGATGAACAGGCTCTGGATTTACTACAACCTGGCAATGCTACAAAGGCTGTAGGCAACTTTGACCTGCTTTCACCCATCGCCGGAACAGTTTTGATGGACAGGTTTGTTACAGGTGAACTCATCGAGCCCGGCCGCGTGCTGTTTGAAATCAGTGACGAATCCGTTCTGTGGGTTGAAGGTGGTTTGACTTCGAATAATCTTGCCAATGTCGAAATTGGAGATCCCGCGCGAGTCAGCGTCAATGGTTCAGACTGGTTTGATGGACACGTTGTACAACTTGATCATCAACTGAATGAAACCACCCGGACCCAGGCTGTCCGTATTGCGGTCGATAACCTGTCCGACAGTCTTCACCCGGGACAATTTGCCGAGGCTGAAATAACCATCGGCCCCGGCACGCCTCAAATTGCAGTTCCCAATTCAGCCCTGACGCTCGTAAAAGGCTTCCCGGTTGTGTTCAAGCTGGAGGATGGCGACGAATTTCATCCGGATTTGGTGGAAATCGGCCAGGTCATTGGTGACTGGACAGTCATCAATGAAGGGATAGAGGCAGGTGATGAGATTGCAGTTGAGGGGATATTCCATCTTAAGTCGCTGTTACTCAAATCCTCGATTGGCGATGCGCACTAGGAGCAGAACATGTTGGAAAAACTTGTAGAATCGGCACTCCGATACAAATTCCTTGTGCTTATCGCGTTCGCAGTGGTGGCCTTTCTTGGCTGGCGCGCGGTGATCACAGTCCCTGTTGACGCTTTCCCGGACGTCACACCCACCCAGGTCAACATTTACACCGAATCACCCGGCCTTGCCGCAGAGGATGTGGAGCAATTACTGACTTTTCCCATCGAGTCCGGCATGGCCGGATTACCCAGCGTCGAAGAAATCAGATCAGTCAGCCTGTTTGGCCTGTCCTATGTGGCCGTTTATTTCTCAGACGACATGGATATCTATTTTGCCAGGCGACTGGTCATGGAGCGTTTGCAGGAGGTCGCAGATCGAATCCCCGAGGGGTACGGCACGCCTGAAATGGGGCCAAACACCTCCGGTCTGGGGCAAGTTTTCTGGTACACCCTGGAGCGCGCTGACGAGCAATTGAACGCAGCGATTACTGATGCTGACTTGCGAACCATTCATGACTGGAACGTGAGGCTCATATTGCGAACCGCTCCGGGGGTGGACGATGTTATGTCCTGGGGTGGTCAGGAAAAGCAGTACCAGGTTGTCATAGATCCGCTTCAACTGATCAAGTATGACCTGAGCTACACCGACATCATGAAGATCATCGAAGCAAACAATCGGCAGGTGGGTGGACAGTACATCAACCAGGGGTCAGAGCAATTCCTTGTCCGTGGACTTGGGTTGGTTGAAGACCTTCACGATCTGGGCGGGATGGTTGTCAAAGTCGAAGATGGGACTCCCGTATTTTTGCGCGATGTGGCCGAAATAGCAGAGGGTGCCGGATTGAGGTTTGGCGCTGTAACCCGTGATGGCAAGGAAGTCGTACTTGGAATGGCACTCTCCCGAATCGGCGAGAACGCTGCCAATGTTGTTGAAGCCGTGAAGGAAAAAACCAGTATTGTCGAAGATTCACTTCCGGATGGTGTAAAGCTTCGCCCTGTTTATGACCGGACCGAGTTGGTTGACAAAGCAGTCTGGACAGCAGTGAAAGCCCTAATTGAAGGTTCGCTGCTGGTGGCCCTTGTACTGTTCCTGTTCCTGGGTGAACTGCGCTCTTCCCTCGTCGTTATTTCCGCACTGCCGCTGGCCATGTTGATCGCTTTCATCTTCATGGGTCAGACCGGTTTGTCGGCTAACCTGATGTCATTGGCTGGCCTTGCGGTCGGGATTGGCATGATGGTTGATGGCGCGGTAGTGATGGTCGAAAACGCATTCCGGATCATGGCTGAGCGAAAAGCTTCAGGTGAAGAGGTCAACCGTACTCAGGCCGTACTGGCAGCAGCCCGGGAGGTTGCAAATCCAATCGCATTCGCCATTTTGATCATCATTGTCGTATTCATTCCGCTATTTGCACTGGAAGGGCTGGAAGGAAAACTCTTCAAGCCGATGGCGTTCAACATCAGTTTCGCCATGGCGGGATCGTTGGTGCTGACATTGACACTTATCCCGGTTCTAGCGGCTCTCATCCTGAAGCCAAAGGAAGAACGTGACACCTGGTTGGTGCGGGTTATTAAAAACCGATATCTGCCATTCCTCACCTGGTCTCTTGACCATAAGAAACCGGTAGTCACCACAGCCGGAGCATTACTGGTTGTTAGCCTTGCCCTGTTTCCCTTCCTCGGTAAGGAATTCATGCCACAACTTCAGGAGGGTTCGATTATGTGGCGTGTTACTTCCATACCGTCAACTTCGCTGGAGCAGTCCATCCAGGTTTCCAAGGACATCGAAAATGCCTTGACTCAATTTCCCGAGGTCAGCACAACTGTCGCCATGATCGGGAGAGCAGAAAAAGGTGAAACCGCTGATGTGAACTACATGGAAATTTATACGGAACTCAAGCCTCCTGATGAATGGGACAGCGACCGGGATATCGAAGAATTGGCGGTCGCCATGCGGGAGACGCTTGAAGATGTTGTTCCTACGGCAGTGATTGCATTCACACAGCCTATCCAGATGCGCGTGGAAGAACTGATCTCTGGAGTTCGGGCCACCCTGGCGGCAAAAATATATGGCGAAGACCTCTCTGAACTCGATCGACTGAGCGCGGAAGTCAAAAATGTCATAGCCAGGGTTGACGGTGTTGCAGACCTTTCGCTGGAGGCGAATATCGGCAAACCGCAGATACGAATTCAGGTCGACCGGGACAGTCTGGCGCGCTATGGACTCAATGCCGATGATGTCCTCGCCGTTGTCAGAACCGGCATTGGAAATGAGCCAGTATCGACCCTGATTGATGGTGTTCGCAGATTCGACATAACTGCGAGGCTCGACGATGACAGCAAAAGCTCTATTCAGGCCATTGAACGCATCCCGTTGAAAACTGCGACAGGCGCAATTGTTCCGCTGGCATCAGTTGCGGACATCACGGTGGCGGAAGGGTATTCCTTCATCCGCAGAGAGCAGTTGCAACGATATGCCGTGATTCAAATGGACGTGCGTGGTCGTGATGTCGACGGTTTCGTTGGTGATGCTAACGAACTCATTGAATCCGAGATTGAGTTACCACCGGGATACTGGATCGAATGGGGTGGCTCATTTGAGAATCAGCAAAGAGCCCTGACCCGGCTTTCAATCATTGTGCCGCTGACCATTTTCTTCATTTTCGTCTTGCTCTACACCGCATTCAATTCGATCAAGTACGCCACGCTGATTATCGCCAATGTACCATTCGCCACCATCGGCGGTCTGGTTGCATTGTTCATCAGTGGACAGTACGTTTCAGTTCCATCAGCCATCGGGTTCATTGCCGTTTTTGGCGTGGCCATGTTGAATGGAATTGTGCTCGTCAGTTTCATCAATGAATTGCGGGAGAAGGGATTGAGCGTTTCCGAGGCTGTGAGACAAGGTGCAGAAATGCGGCTACGACCCGTATTGATGACTGCGTGCGTTGCGGTGCTTGGATTGATCCCGATGCTCTTGTCATCAGGTGTTGGCGCTGAAACCCAAAGGCCACTCGCATCCGTTGTAATCGGGGGTTTGATTACATCAACCCTTCTAACGCTGGTGCTCCTACCCGTGATTTACGAGTGGATGGAAACCCGGAAGGAAACACAATGACCGATTGTGGTTGTGCAGCACCTGAAGTGAAAACAGCACAGGAGCGCCGCGTGCTTTACATCGCTCTGGTATTGAACGCGGCCATGGCAGTAATCGGTGGCCTGGCAGGCTGGTACGCCCAGTCTTCCGGGCTGCTTGCCGATGCGCTGGATATGCTTGCCGATGCTGCCGCGTATTCGATTGCGTTGTTGGCCATTGGCCGCACGGCATTATTCAAGACCAGGGCTGCGACACTTAGCGGCGGTATCTTGTTAATACTTGGCGCCGGTATCCTCTTCGAAGTCGGCCGCCGACTGATCTATGGCGCTGAACCATTGAGTGAATGGATGATCGGAACGGCTTTGTTGTCCCTTGTCGTCAATCTGACAGTACTACGGTTGCTGGCACCGATGAAGTCAGGCGAGGTGCACCTGCGAGCAACGTGGCTGTTTACTCGCGCTGATGTTGTTGCGAACCTGGGCGTAATTCTCGCTGGTGTGTTGGTTTACTGGCTCCGTGTGCCATATCCGGACTACGTTATCGGGACACTAATTGGACTCTACGTGATCAAAGAGGCAATTGAGATACTGCGGGATGCCAGGTCGGAGACTGCCGAGTGAAAGAAACCACCGCGAACGACACTCACGCAATGCTGATACGAATAAAGTTCTATTGCAGGATTTTGAACTCCCCGAGTCAGAACGGGTCAGTGTATTCCTGATCCAGATCAATTGTTAAATGCGTAGATTGGATGTATTTTAAATAACGATGAAATACTGGCTTGCCTTATTCGTTTTGTTTTACGCCCTGCAACCCATGCAGTTGCAGGCGTGTGATATGGATAACGCGCAGGAAAGTGCTCATCACTCAACAATGCTCGATGAAGCAAAGCAAGATTGCTGTGACCCGGAAGAGGAATCAATGTCGCACGCCTGCATGGATGCGACAACATGTGGCACATGCACCTTCGGGCTTACGTTGTTACCTGCAAAATCTGGTTTCGCTGGATTGACGCATTGCAATCAGCTTGAGGCTCTGGGTGATTCCAACCTCGCTGCAGCCCACTCCCACCCTCCGTTTCGGCCACCTATCGCCTAGCTAACCTTCTCAGCCCCGCGAACGTCGGCGGCTGACTCTTCACTTATCCGTGAACACGCTGAATGGCGTGACCTGTATTTATTCAGGAGTTGGTTATGCATTGGATGCGAATGGATTTTCGCTGTACACAAATTAGTGGCCTGATTCTGGCCTCGATAGTCATGTTGATGTCTCCGCTGGTCGGGGCCGAAACTCTCTCACTTGCTGAAGCTGAGACGTTGGCGATCAGTAATGATCCGTCAGTTGAATCGGTGAAATCACGACAAGTGGCACTCAACGAGCTTGAAGTGGCTGCTGGCCAATTGCCAGATCCGCAATTGAAATTTGGCTTGATGTCCCTACCCACCGACACGTTTAACCTTGGCCAGGAGCCAATGACCCAGGTGCAGGTCGGCGTGGTGCAGCGGTTTCCCCGGGGGCAATCCAGGAAACTACGCGCCGCGCAGCTGAGGGAACGTTCGAAAGCGCTTGGTGACACGGCAGAGGACAGGTTGCTTGGAGTCAGTCTGGCAGTTCGGGAGAACTACCTCGAAGTTTTGAAACAGGTGCGCTTGGCGGTCATCAACAAGGAAGCCGAGGCAGCGTTCACCGACCTGGAAGACATTACCCAGGAGTATTACGCGACTGGCCGGGTGCAGCAGCAGGACGTTCTCCGCGCTGCAGTTGAGCTGGCCAAAGTGCAAGAGCGCTCGGTGCGAATATCCGAAGAAGAACAACGGGCACGAGGGCGATTGGCTGCCTGGATCGGCGATGACGCATGGCGGGACATCAATCCTGATTGGCCCTTATTAACCGAACCAAGCGCCATGCAATCCCTGAAAGACGGTTTGGTCGATCATCCCCGGATTCGCGCACTCCATCAGGAAGTGATAGCCGCTGAAAAAGGCATTGAGCTTGCCGAACAGAGCTACAAACCTGAATTCGCTGTTGATCTGACCTACGGTGGCCGCGGTGGCGAAAATCCCGATGGCAGTAGCCGGGCCGATCTGTTGAGCCTGATGGTGCGAATGGATGTGCCCTTGTTCACCGGTAACCGTCAGGATCGGATTGTCCAGGCGAGTATCGCAAGTTCTTCGGCAGCAGCTTTTAATCGTGATGACATCTACCGACTCATGTCCAGCGAGGCGGAAGTCCATCATGCGGCCTGGCAGCGCCAGAAAGAGCGACTGGAATTGTATGAATCGTCATTACTGCCGGATGCCGAATACAACTCACTGGCAACTTTTGATGCCTACCAGGCCGCTCTGGAAGACATGACAACGCTGATGCGGGCACGCATCACGGAATTTGATCTGCAGTTGGAGCACGCACGACTTAAAGCCGAATCCTTCAAATCCCAGGCACGACTGTTGTACCTGGAGGGGAAATGATCATGAAAAAAATAATCGGACTTACTTTGCTCGGTGGGTTGTTACTTCTCGCGGGCTTCTACCTGGGTACTGGCTTTAGCGACAGGCTGGGCGAAACCGTTGGTGAATCTCCGAGGCAGGAACGAGAGATTGAGTACTGGGTGGCTCCCATGGACCCTAATTACCGCCGAGATGAGCCTGGCAAATCACCGATGGGCATGGACCTGGTTCCGGTTTATGCGGATGAGGTAGCTGTAGGAGATGGTGTAACCATCAGTCCCGCACTGGAAAACAACCTGGGTGTGCAAACCGAGTTAGCCCAGGTACGCCCCCTGTGGCGGCGAATCGAGGCAACCGGTTATGTCGGGCTGGATGAAACCCAGATCAGCCACATCAACCTCCGGACCCAGGGCTGGATCGAACGATTGCTCGTGAATGCAGAAGGAGAGAGGGTAAGCAAGGGCGATTTGCTGTTTGAGCTGTACTCTCCTGAATTGGTCAATGCCCAGAAGGAATACTTACAGGCGCTAAGGCGCGGCGATGAGCGACTAATCCTGGGCGCCGACGAAAAACTGCGTGCGTTAGGAATGATCCGTTCTGAAATTGCTGTCTTGAAGGATTCTGGAAAAGCGTCGGAAAAAATCAAAATCGTTGCACCACGTGATGGAATCGTCACTGAATTGAGGGCTCGAGAGGGTATGTATGTTCAGCCCAACTCGACTGTTATGAGCCTGGCCGACCTGAGCAGCGTTTGGCTGCAGGCTGAAGTATTCGAATCGCAGGCCGAATGGGTGGCTGAAGGACAAGCAGCAGAGGCCACTCTCGATTATATGCCGGGCTCGGTATTCAGCGGCGAAGTTGAATATGTATACCCGGTTCTCGACGCGACAACGCGAACACTTCGGGTGCGACTTCGTTTCGAAAATCATGGCGAAAAGCTCAAACCGAATATGTATGCAAGGGTCTCGATTTTCGGCCGTTTACGCCCCCGTGCGTTGAGCATCCCCCGCCAGGCACTGATTCGCGGGTCCGAAAGGGACCGCGTGGTTGTTTCACTCGGTGAGGGCCGATTCGAGGTTCACGAAGTGCTCACGGGCATGGAAAGCGGCGAGTGGGTGGAAATCGTTGCAGGAATCAACGCAGGCGACCGGGTGGTGACATCGGCCCAGTTCCTGATCGATTCTGAGGCCAGCCTTGCTGGCAGCATCGTTCGACTTGGGCAAGTCAATGCTATACCCGAAGCCGACGGGCCAGTGACAGCTTTTGGCAACGGCTGGATCGAAGAAATCAAGGTGGCTGAGGGTCGAATGAGAGTCTCCCATGGACCCATCGATGCACTTGGTTGGCCCGCGATGAACATGGAGCTCGAAGTCGAGCCCCAGGTTGACCTGACAACGTTCAAGATTGGTCAGGATATTCAGTTTCAATTGGAACAGGTTTCCTCAGGTCGATTTGTAATCACCGCCGCTAGCCTTCGGGATGTGGATGAAACGATGACTTCTCCCGAGGTAATAGAAGCGCTTGAGGCTGGAGATAATGCAAATGGCCCTACTGGCTTAACGGAAACCACGGTCTCCGGGCAAGGCGAAATCGTCCGGGTCGATGCAGATCAGAGCCAGGTGAGATTGAAACATCAGCCCATTGAAGCCCTGAACTGGCCTGCAATGACCATGAATTTTGCCGTTTCGCCAGAAGTTGATATGTCGTCTCTGACAGCCGGGATGAATGTCCATTTCACTCTCCTTAAGCAAGAAGACTCCTGGGTGGTCAGTCAATTCCACGTCATGAGCAAATCTTCAGAAAAAGGAGACAACGACCATGATTGAGGGAATCATCCGTTGGTCCATTGGCAACCGTTTCCTGGTGATACTGCTCAGTGTGATCACAGCAGTCTGGGGTGTGTACGTATTGCGCAACACGCCGGTTGACGCGATACCTGACCTGTCCGATGTGCAGGTAATCATCAAGACTTCATATCCTGGCCAGGCACCCCAGGTGGTCGAGGATCAGGTCACCTACCCACTGACCACGGCGATGCTGTCCGTTCCAGGCGCGGAAACGGTGCGAGGTTACTCGTTTTTTGGAGATTCCTATGTCTATGTGATCTTCGAGGACGGCACAGACCTTTACTGGGCGCGCTCCAGAGTCCTGGAATACCTGAATCAGGTGACTGGTCAACTCCCCACCCAAGCTAAACCAGCGCTCGGGCCCGACGCGACTGGCGTGGGCTGGATCTACGAATATGCTTTGCAGGATCGAAGTGGTAACCACAATCTGGCTGATCTGCGTTCAATCCAGGACTGGTTTCTGAAGTATGAATTGCAGACCGTTCCCGGAGTAGCAGAGGTCGCCACGGTGGGCGGAATGGTGCGCCAGTACCAGGTGGTTGTGAATCCGGATGCGTTGCGTGCCTACGGACTGCCGCTGGCAAAAATTCGGCAGGCAATCCAGGCCGGCAATCGCGAAGTGGGTGGTTCCGTGATCGAAATGGGAGAGGCGGAGTACATGATCCGCGCCACTGGCTATCTGCAATCGATTGAGGACCTTGGCGAAATACCACTGGGCATGAACGCTACAGGTACTCCGGTCCGCCTGGCTGACGTCTCCGAGATTCGCCTTGGGCCACAGATGCGACGTGGCATTGCAGAACTCGATGGCGAAGGTGAGGTGGTTGGCGGGGTGATCGTCATGCGTTTTGGCGAAAATGCTCTGTCTACGATCGAAGGCGTCAAGGAAAGGCTTGAGGAACTAAAAAACAGCCTTCCCGAGGGCGTCGAAATTGTCGAGACTTATGACCGCTCGTCACTGATTGAGAGGGCGGTAAAGACGCTGCAGGAGAAACTCCTTGAGGAGTTCATCGTGGTTGTACTGGTGTGCCTGCTGTTTCTTTTCCACGTCCGCTCATCCCTGGTGGTTATTCTGTCTTTGCCGTTGGGCATCCTCATGGCTTTCATTGTCATGGACGCACAGGGCCTCAACGCGAACATCATGTCTCTCGGGGGCATAGCAATAGCCATCGGGGCGATGGTCGATGCGGCGATCGTCATGATCGAGACGGTCCACAAGAAAATGGAACGTGACGATTATGATAAGAAGTTCCATTGGCAGACGGTGACCGAGGCAGCGGTCGAGGTGGGACCGCCCCTGTTCTTCTCGCTATTAATCATCACGCTGAGTTTCCTGCCTGTATTCACCCTGCAGGCGCAGGAAGGAAGGCTGTTTTCACCATTGGCCTTCACCAAGACTTACGCGATGGCAGCAGCAGCAGGATTGTCGATCACCCTGGTTCCTGTCCTGATGGGCTATTTCATTCGTGGCCGGATTGTTCCCGAGCACCGAAATCCGGTCAATCGCGTGCTGATCTGGCTGTACCGGCCCTTGATTAACCAGGTGACACGGCACCCCTGGAGAATCATGATCGTCGCGGTTTTACTCGTGATCGTCGGCTTCTGGCCACTCAAGCATATCGGCTCCGAATTCATGCCGGACCTGAATGAAGGTGACCTGATGTATATGCCGACCACCTTCCCGGGCATATCAATCGGCAAGGCGCAACAATTACTGCAACAAACAGACAAACTGATCATGTCCGTACCGGAAGTGAAACGGGTATTCGGCAAGGTCGGCCGGGCGGAAACGGCCACCGACCCAGCGCCACTGAGCATGATCGAAACCGTGGTTCAGTTGAAACCGGAATCAGAGTGGCGGCCTGGTGTCACCATTGATGACATCAAGGCGGAACTAAACCAACGCCTGAAAATCCCGGGATTAACCAATGCCTGGGTTTACCCGATCAAAACGCGCATCGACATGCTGGCTACCGGTATCAAGACGCCACTCGGAATCAAGGTTGCAGGCCCCGATCTGAGTGTTATTCAGCAGGTCGGGGAGCAGATTGAAGTCCTGCTCAAAGATCTTCCGGGTACTGCGTCAGTTTTTTCTGAACGAGCCGCCGGTGGACGCTATGTGACGGTGGACATCCTGCGGGCGCAGGCTTCTCGTTACGGACTCAATATCGATGACGTGCAGGCCGTTGTCACTACCGCGATCGGGGGCATGAACGTCACTGAGACAGTTGAAGGCCTGGAGCGTTACCCCGTAAACCTCCGTTACCCGCGAGAGACCCGCGATTCACTGCAGAAATTGCAGGAACTGGCCATCGTCACACCTACCGGCCAGCAAATACCACTATCTGCCGTGGCAGAACTTCGGATTGAAGATGGTCCGCCGATGATCAAGAGTGAGAATGCGCGGCTGAATGGGTGGATTTTCGTCGACATTGACGGTGTTGATCTCGGATCTTACGTCAAGTCAGCGAAAGAAGTCGTGACCGAAGGACTACAGCTTCCTGCCGGTTATTCACTGCAGTGGTCGGGGCAATACGAATACATGGAGCGGGCCAAGGAGCGCCTGGTCATCGTTGTTCCGTTTACCCTCGTTGTCATCATGCTTCTGTTGTTCCTGAATTTCCGCAACCTCACCGAGGTGCTCATCATTCTGGGAACGTTGCCTACCGCGCTGGTTGGCGGTATCTGGCTGCTGTACTTGCTCAATTACAACATGTCTGTCGCTGTCGGGGTCGGGTTTATTGCGCTCGCTGGCGTTGCTGTTGAGATCGGCGTCGTCATGCTGGTCTATCTGAAGCAAGCATTGGCCAGGGTGCAACGCTCCGCGGAAGCTGAAGGCCGGTCGATGGCGCGACAGGATTTCAACAAAGCGGTCATTGAAGGCGCATTAATGCGCGTTCGGCCAATCATGATGACCGTGGCCGCCATCATCGCAGGTTTGCTCCCCATCATGCTTGGCAGCGGCACAGGTTCTGAGGTTATGCGACGGATCGCCGCGCCCATGGTCGGAGGCATGATCAGCGCAACCTTGCTCACGCTGGCCGTCATTCCCGCAGTGTTTTTGATCTGGCAAACAATGTCTTCGAACAAGCGTGACCGCAAGCGCACAAGTGGTGAGCTACCTGAGGAGGTATAGCGATGAGTGAAGCCTCAAACAACGGTCCGGGTCCAAAGAGCCCCAAACGGCGGAAGCTGCTGACGCTGACCGGATTAACGGGTCTGAGCGGTCTGGCCATCGCATCCTGGCCGTTCCTGCGCTCACTCCTTCCGAGCAGGAAGGCACAAGTGCTGGGCGCGCCGATCCAGCTTGACGTAAGCGAGCTTGAACCTGGTGAACAGATAACTGCGGAGTGGAGGGGTCAGCCGATCTGGGTGTTGAAGCGAGACGACGAGATGCTGCGGACTTTGGCGAGTGAGAACCTTCTCGACCGTCTACGCGATCCGGACTCGGAAGTCCGCACACAACAACCCGGTTACGCAAAAAATGAAATGCGCTCGCTCAAGCCGGAATATTTTATCTGCATTGCGATCTGTACACACTTGGGTTGCGTTCCCGTTTATCGGCCCGAACGTGGCGCGCCTGATATCGATAAGGATTGGCAGGGAGGCTATTTCTGCCCCTGTCACAAGTCGAAATTCGATCTGGCCGGGCGAGTGTTTAAAGGGGTTCCGGCCCCTGTCAACCTGGTGATACCGCCACACAGTTACGTTGATGAGGAAACCCTGGTGATCGGTATTGACCAGGAACAAACCCGAATGAGGTGATTTATGGAATGGCTGATTAGTAATGCTTTTTTGATTCTGGTGCTACTCGTTTGCGTTGGCATGCACATGTTTGGCCACGGTCACGGCCATGGCCACGGTGGGCATGGACAACACAAGCATGACGAGCATGCACACGAACAGCATGAAAACACAACGGATAGGAGGAAATAAACGATGTTGAACTGGAAAATTGTAAGTTGGTCGCTCGGTCTGACCCTGGCATTTTCGTTTGTCATATGTGTCATTTGGGGGCTTCTGATGCCCGACCCGGTGCACATGCACCAATTCCTGGAATTGGTTTTGCCAGCTTTTAAGTGGCTGACCTGGTGGGGATTCCTGCTTGGCCTGATCGAGAGTTTTTTGTGGGGTTTTTATCTCGGCATCGTATTCGTGCCGATTCACAACTGGCTGCACAGACGGTGGGCCGGTGCTGAAGCCTGAAAAGGGAGCATGATGATGAAAATTTTGAAGATTCTAGGCAGCACTTTTTTCCTCGCTATGGCAACGATGACATCCGCTGTGGCGGACGAGGCCAGCGAAGAAAACTCTGATACACGTACCAGCGAACTTTTTCTCGTGGTGTACCAGGACCCCAGTTGCGGTTGCTGTGGCAAATGGGTGAAACACATGCGAGACAATGGATTCACGGTTAAAAGCGTGCTCGAGTCGAACATGAATGCCCGCAAGCAGTCTCTCGGCATACCGCCGAAATTGAGGTCCTGCCACACCGCAGTCATCGATGATTACGTCATCGAGGGCCACGTGCCGGCGGCTGATGTGAAACGGCTACTTAACGAGCGGCCTGAGGGCGATGGACTGGCGGTTCCTGGCATGCCATTGGGTTCACCCGGAATGGAATATGGCGAGCGTCGGCAGGCCTATGACGTTTTGCTATTTGACGCTGCCGGCGACACTGCCGTGTTTAAGCATCATCCCGCCACACCCTAGGCAGGTTGCCGGGTGTCTGGCTGCACATGACTGGGACCGGCTAGATGTCGGTCAGGAGGATATATGGAGTTCTACAACTTAACAGCAATTGTTCGAAATACGCGTCTGGAAGCGGTTGAACAACGATTGCAGGAAGCCAATGTGCGCGGCATCACCGTAACCAAGGCGAAAGGCTATGGCGAGTACAAAAATTTCTTCGCCTCTGATTGGATGATTTCACACGCGCGCCTTGAAGTATTTACATCGAGGGCTGAAGAAGTCGCCGATCTGATTGTTGAGGCCGCGCACACGGCCAAACGTGGCGACGGCATAGTCGCCATTGCTCCCATCAGGAAAGTCATTCGCATTCGTGATCGCTGTGAATTGGGTGCCGGGGAATCCTAGTGCGATCAAACGGCCGCTAGAGGACAGAAATATGATCCAGATACCAAAAGAGTTCGGCGTCACAATTCACGAGCCATCCAGGCTGACCGCCCGGAGTATAGGCATTGATACCTATCAGGAGCCTGTTGCCTACATGCGGGAAGATTGTCCTGTCTGCCGGTCCGAAGGGTTTGAGGCGCAGTCCCGGGTGTTAGTGACCGGCAATAGAGTCTCAATCGTGGCAACCCTGAACGTTGTCCGTGGGGATTGGTTGGCACACGATGAGATCGGCCTTTCCGAAATTGCCTGGCAACTTCTTGGTAGCAATAAGCCATGCCCTGTCACGCTATCCCATCCCGACCCGGTGGAGTCCTTTCGTCATGTCCGGGCAAAGCTGTTTGGTCATACATTGAGTTCCCTGGAGCTCCGCACAATCATTGACGACGTCGCGGGCCGCCGCTACAGCGACGTGCAATCGAGTGCCTTTCTTGCCGCTTGCGTGGGTGGTCGCATGACAAGCACAGAGATTGTTGAACTGACCCGCGCGATGGTGGAAAGCGGAGAACGCCTCGAATGGCCTCAGGCGGAGGTGTTTGACAAGCATTGTGTGGGCGGATTGCCGGGTAACCGGACCACACCCATCGTGGTGAGTATCGTGACCGCTTGTGGTGTGATCATGCCCAAAACATCATCGCGCGCCATCACCTCTCCGGCGGGCACCGCCGATACCATGGAAACGCTCACGACAGTGGATTTGTCACTCGATGCCATGCGCACCGTGGTTGAAAGGGAAGGCGGCTGCCTCGTATGGGGTGGTGGGGTTGATCTGAGCCCAGCGGACGACATGCTCATTCGGATCGAGCGCGCGCTCGACATCGACAGTGAAGCGCAATTGGTGGCCTCGGTGCTGTCGAAGAAGATTGCTGCCGGCTCTACCCACACCATCATCGATATCCCGGTTGGTGAAACCGCAAAAGTGCGGGATCGCGGAACTGCGGACAGGCTCGCGGAAGTATTGAGGCATACCGGCGATGCACTGGGTCTCAATGTCCAGGTGGTTGTCACCGATGGTAGTCAGCCAGTAGGACGAGGGATCGGTCCTGCGCTTGAGGCCCGCGACGTACTGCAGGTGCTTCAGAATCACCCAGACGCCCCGCAAGATTTACGCGATCGCGCAATCCTGCTGGCCGGGCTGGTTTTCGAACAAAGCGGGGTGGCCGGAACGGGCGAAGGTTCGGTGCGGGCACTCGAGGTGCTGGAAGACGGCCACGCATGGAAAAAATTCCAGGCCATTTGCGAAGCCCAGGGCGGCCTTCGTACGCCTCCTCAATCCAGCCACCAACAAATCCTGGCCGCAGAGTGTTCCGGTCGCATCAGTACCATCGATAACCGACGCCTGGCCAAGGTGGCAAAGCTGGCTGGTGCGCCAAATGCTCCCGCTGCCGGGGTGGACCTGCACGTACACCTTGGAGATTGCGTCGAGGTTGGCGCACCGATCATGACGGTGCATGCCGAGTCTCCGGGCGAGCTTGCTTACGCGCTCGGTTATCTCAGCCGGCACCCTGACCTCGTGGCGATCGATTAGATGGAGGGCTCAAAGTAATGAAACCCATAGTGTTTTCCCTGCCGGGTCACGAGACTCTTGGCGCGGCTCTTTCGAAGGCATTGAATGCGCCACTAGGCGGCATAGCGATGCGCTCATTTCCGGACGGTGAGACCTACGTGCGTGGAGAAACGCGATGCAATGGAAACGACGTCGTCCTGGCTGTAAATCTTTTTCATCCCAATCCCCAATTGCTGCCTCTCATTTACGCCACACGTGCTGTTCGCATTCTGGACGCAGGCCGCGTCATCCTGGTCACTCCCTATCTGCCTTACATGCGCCAGGACGCGAGATTCCAGCCGGGTGAAGTGATTACTTCGCGTATTTTCGCAAGCCTCTTGAGTGAAACCCTGGACGGACTGGTCACCGTGGACCCGCATCTGCATCGCTACACGAGCCTTGAGGAGATCTATTCCATACCTACCCGTGTGGAGCACGCCGCACCTAGCGTGGCGTCCTGGATTAGCAAAAATGTCGATCGCCCGGTCATCGTCGGTCCCGACCTTGAAAGTGAGCAGTGGGTGAGCGAGGTAGCCCAAATGGCAGACGCGCCGTTCATTGTGTTATCCAAGAAGAGGCGCGGTGATCGCGATGTGGAAATCGCAGTCCCGCCATTGGAACCGTGGCGCGAGCATACCCCCGTACTTGTCGATGACATCATTTCAACGGCACGCACCATGATCGAAACCATTGGTCACCTGCGGCAGGCCGGTTATGCGAAACCGGTATGTGTTGGTGTCCACGCGGTGTTTGCCGGTGACGCTTACGAAAGCCTCAAGGACGCTGGGGCCTCGGACATCGTTACTTGCAACACAATTACGCATCCCAGCAACGGGATCGATCTCACCCACGCCTTGGCACACGGCGTGAATCGGCTTTTAGAAAACGAGAGTTCGCACGAATGACGCAGTGGCTGGACATCATCTTGGTATTTCTGCTCGGCGGCCTGATTAGCTGGCTCAGCATGCGCTACAGATTTCCCAATGCCGTGGCTCAGGTTGTATTGGGTGTAATCCTGGGAACCGCCGTACTGGGGTGGGTGCCTCACAGCGTGCTATTGCATGATCTTGGAGAAATAGGTGTTGTGTTGCTCCTGGGAGTCGTCGCGATGGGGCTTGGGCTCCCACGATTGAAAGCGGGGGGCTGGGCCGGCGCACAGGTTGCCTTGCTTGGTATTGCATTCAGCATCGGTGGAGGATATGCCATCGGCCAGGCATTCGATTTCCCCATCGAAGAAACCATTTATCTGAGCCTCGCACTGGGTGCAACCAGCATCGGTATCACGGTGCAGGTATTGGAGCAATTCAGCCTGATTACACACCGGATTGCAGAAATCGTCATCGCAGCAGCAGTACTCGATGATCTGATCGTGCTCTATTTCCTGGGCCTGGCCCATGGATTATTGGGTGGTGGCTACGGACCCGCTGAGTCAATGAAATTTTTTCTGGGTGCCTTTTTGGCAATTGGAGGGCTTTACTGGGTCGGCCGAACAGCGACCGTATGGGCATTCCGTTTCAGGCTGATTTCCCACCCATTCGCTCAAGGTTTGTGGGCCGTCGCAATGATTGCCCTGGGTGCGGTTGTTACCCGCAGCCTTGGCATGTCTCTGGTGGTCGGTGCCTTCTTCGCGGGTCTTAGCATTGCAGGAGGGCTGCCCGAAAGCCAGGCCAAAAAAGGAGCACTGGCACTCCGTCCCCTGGTGCTGGGGTTTATGCCATTTTTCTTCGTCATGATCGGCGTGCAGTTTGATTGGACTGCATTGAGCGCAGCCAATGCGCTCTGGTTGCTGCTGAGTGTCATCGCGGTTGGAATTCTTGCCAAAACCCTTGGGGGAATTATTGGGGCAGCGAGTGTTGCCAATTGGCGGGACCGTTGGTTAGTCGGATTCGGAATGGTGGCCAGGGGCGAAGTCGCGTTAGTTATTGCGACTTTGGGATTGAAGCAGGGTCATCTGACGCAACCCGTTTACGCGGCCATCCTCGTCATGGCCGTTACCGCTGCGGTCATAGGCCCCTTACTCATGACCCCACTCGCGAAACGCGCGACGCCGGGTAATTAGAAAAAACAAATTCAAATTGATTTCCCAATAGGAGGAAACAACGTGGAACACGAAAACCACCATCATCACGATCACTGCCAATCGGATACTGCAGCTGCGGCTGATACGTCAGCGCAATATGACACGGTTCCCAACGGCTATTCAGGCACGGTCTACACCTGCCCCATGCATCCGCAGGTGCGGTCAACCGAGGCCGGCTCCTGCCCGATTTGTGGCATGGGCCTCGAGTCCGAGCGCCCCACGGCTGTGGATGAAGGGCCCAACCCGGAACTTGTGGATTTCACACGCCGAATGTGGGTTGGTGTGATCTTATCGATTCCGCTGCTAATTCTCACAATGTCACCGTACGTGGGCATCACCGCGATCCGAGAGTTTTTCGGCGAAACCACGTCGGTCTGGATCGAGGTGGCGCTCAGTACGCCAGTGATCTTGTGGGCGGGCTGGCCATTTTTCGTGCGTGGCTACAATTCGTTCCGCACCATGAATCTCAACATGTTCAGCCTTATCGGCATGGGCGTGGCTGCAGCCTACATCTTTTCGATGGTCGCGGTGATCGCGCCGGGTATCTTTCCCGACGGATTCCGTAACCCGGAAACGGGGGCTGTCGGCGTCTATTTCGAGGCAGCGGCGGTCATTGTCACGCTGGTCCTGTTGGGGCAGGTGATGGAGCTCAGAGCCCGCGAAGGCACCGGCAAGGCCATCCGGGCGCTGCTCGATCTCGCCGCAAAGTCGGCGCGCGTGATTCGCGAGGATGGGACCGAAGAAGAAGTGCCACTGGAACAGGTGCAGGTCGGCGACAGGCTGAGAATCAGGCCTGGCGACAAGGTACCCGTCGACGGGAAGGTATTCGAGGGTAGCTCATCGGTCGACGAAAGCATGATCAGCGGCGAGCCGATACCGGTAGAAAAGGTCGCAGGCGACAAACTGACTGGTGCCACGATCAATGGTACCGGCAGCCTGGTCATGGAAGCGACCCGAGTGGGTTCAGACACCATGCTCGCGCAGATCGTTGAGATGGTGGCCGCGGCTCAGCGGAGCCGTGCACCAATTCAGAAATGGGCTGATATGGTTGCCGGCAAGTTCGTACCTGCAGTGATAGGCGTTGCGGTGCTGGCTTTCGTTGCCTGGGCGATTTGGGGGCCAGCCCCGGCCTATGCCTATGCGCTGGTCTCCGCTGTAGCGGTACTGATCATCGCCTGCCCCTGTGCACTGGGACTCGCCACGCCGATGTCAATCATGACTGCCACGGGCCGCGGCGCGCAGGCGGGCGTTTTGATTAAGAACGCGGAGGCGCTGGAGCGGTTCGAAAAGGTGGACACGCTGATCGTCGACAAGACTGGCACGCTGACCGAGGGCAAGCCCAAGCTGGTAGCGGTTCTGCCCGAACAAGGTTTTGAGGAGAGCGAGGTGCTGGCATTAGCCGCCACGCTCGAAAAAGGCTCCGAACATCCGCTGGCCGAGGCCATTGTCGCGGGTGCCGAAGAGCGCGGCGTCGAACTTGGCAAGGCAGGGGATTTCGAGGCTGTTGTCGGTAAAGGCGTGAAGGGCGTGGTCGATGGAAAACAGGTGGCGCTTGGCAATCTGGCGATGATGAAAACCCTCGGACTCGAGGGCGGGCCATTGGATGATACAGCCGACGCCCGTCGCGACCAGGGTGAAACGGTGATGTTTGTTGTGCTCGACGGCAAAATCGCCGGCCTCGTCAGTGTCGCCGATCCGGTAAAACAGACCACGCCGGATGCGCTGAAGGCGCTGCATAATCTCGGTTTTCGCATCATCATGGCCACAGGCGATAACGAACGCACTGCCAAAGCGGTGGCCAACCGGCTCGGCATTGACGAAATCCGAGCTGGAGTGTTGCCTGAGGACAAGGCCACGATTATCAAGGAGCTACAGGATGCCGGCCGCAAAGTCGCCATGGCTGGGGACGGCGTCAACGACGCACCTGCTCTTGCCCAGGCCGATGTTGGCATCGCGATGGGAACAGGCGCCGATGTGGCGATCGAAAGTGCCGGGTTCACCCTGGTGAAGGGCAACCTCGACGGAATTGTTCGCGCCCGCCGTTTGGCGCGCGTCACGATGCGTAACATCCGCCAGAACCTCTTTTTTGCGTTGATCTACAACGCTACAGGCGTGCCCATCGCAGCTGGCATTCTCTATCCGTTATTCGGGATCCTGATCGGTCCGATCTTCGCCGCCTTCGCGATGAGCGCATCATCGCTATCGGTGGTAGTGAACTCGCTGCGGTTACGGCGTGTGCCCCTGGAGCGTTAGAGGAGTAATAGAGATGAACAAACTACGTCTCCCATGGCATCGTGACCAGTTGCTCTGCGGCCCTTGGCCGTCTCGTGCCCGGAACGCACTGGTTAATACTGCACCAGGATTCACGCGGGTGAACCCATGAATCAAACTCGTCAATCTCACGGTAGTCACATGCCCTCCGACGATCGCGCGATGGTGATTTCCGGCTGGTTGACCGGGATATATTTCCTCATTGAGCTGGCCATCGGCCTTTGGACCGGATCAATTGCGGTAATCTCGGATGCGTTGCATACCTTTTCGGCGGTGGGCGGCGTGCTGGTCGCGCTTGCCGCTGCCCGACTCGCCAGGCGCCCTGCCGACGAGGACCGCAGCTTCGGATGGTATCGGGCGGAAATTGTGGGTGCTCTGGTCAATGGTGGTTTCTTGCTGGCCATGGCGTTGGTGGTGTTGGTCATGGGTGCCATGCGGCTGAATCAACCCCTCGACCTGCCCACTACGCCAATGTTGTGGGCTGCGGCCGGCGGGCTTCTCACCGAGTTCATTTCCCTGGGTCTGATCTGGAAGAAAAGCAAGAGCGACCTGAACGTCAGGGGCGCGTTGTGGCACATCCTGCAGACCTTCGTCGGCAGCATTCTGATCATAGTCACAGCGATTGTCATCCGCTATACCGGCTTTTTGATGATCGATCCGCTCCTTGGCATGGCATTCGGCCTGGTCCTGCTATGGGCGAGTTGGGGCATCCTGCGTGATGCAACCCATCTCTTGATGGAAGGCACTCCTGAAGATGTCGCCCTTTCAGACATTACGGAGGTTCTTTGTGACCTCAATGGTGTAAGCGACGTTCATCACGTCCATGCCTGGGCACTCACCAGCGGACGTTACCTGTTCTCCGGGCATTTACGCCTTGAGAATGATGCGGACTCCCAGGAGATGCTCCGGCAGGCCCACACGTTGCTTCGTAAACGCTTCGGGTTCTTTTTCGTCACCTTGCAGGTGGAGAAACACTGTCTCGATGAGTCTGAAGCGCAGCCCATTGACATTACGCGCCGCAAGACGGCGGGAGGCGAAAGTCATGAATGAAAATATCCTGCATTCCGGTGCATGGGGCCTGGCAGCCATCATGATCGTGGTGGCATCCTGGTTCTTCTACCGCTATTTCTCACCAAAGTCCTGGCGGGAATGGGCCGGGGCCGGCGTGGTTCAGGCCTTCATCATCGCACTCTACGCGGAGATGTACGGGTTTCCCCTGACGATTTACCTGTTGGCGCGATTTTCGGGGCTCGACCGGACGAATCTCAGTGCCAATCTCTGGTCATCGCTCATCGGGCTGGGTGAAACCGGGATGATGATCTCCATGATACTGGGCTATGTTTTGTTGTTCGCCGGCATCGGAATCTTTATTCAGGGCTGGCGGGAACTGTATCGCGCACACGAGGCGGGGCGGCTGGCGACCGACGGGCTCTACGGCCTGGCGCGACATCCCCAATACACAGGCCTGTTCCTCGCGCTGTTCGGTGAGGGGGTCGTGCACTGGCCAACCGTGTTTTCGGTCGGTCTCTTTCCGGTCATTGTCCTAGTTTATGTTCTTTTGTCCCGAAAAGAAGAGCAATCAATGGTGCGACAATTCGGTGAGGCGTATCTCGATTACCGCGAGCGCGTACCGATGTTCATTCCGCGAAAGAGAAACTGGAAAGCGTTTGTCAGTCCGGGTTCCTCAGGCTGAGGTGGCACCATGAGAATTATTTTTCTGGGCGGCACGGAAACGGTAACCGGCTCCAAATTCCTGGTGGAATGCGGCTCAACTCGTGTGCTGGTGGATTGCGGGCTGTTCCAGGGGTTCAAATGGCTGCGCAGACGCAATTGGGAAGACCCGCCACTGGACATCGCCAATGTCGATGCGGTGGTTCTCAGTCACGCCCATCTCGACCATTCGGGGTACATTCCAGTGCTGTATCGCCGTGGATTCCGGGGTCCGGTCTTCACCCATGCGGCAACCAGAGAGCTTTGCGGCATTTTGCTCCCGGACAGTGGCCATATCCAGGAAGAGGACGCCAGATACCATGCTCGACATAAACTGAGTAAGCACGAAAGTCCTCTCCCGCTCTATGACAGGGAAACCGCTGAGAAGAGCATGTCGCTATTTCAGTCTGTCGAGTTTGGAGAAGATTTCCAGGTGGGAGATTTGACCATCCGTTTGCAGAGTGCCGGGCACATTCTCGGCGCCGGCAGCGTCATCGTCGAGGGTGAGGGAAAGCGTGTCGGTTTCTCGGGTGATGTGGGCCGGCCGGCAGATATTTTGATGCGATCTCCCGACCCGCTTCCCGGCCTTGATCTGCTGGTCCTGGAATCAACCTACGGGAATCGTACACACCCCGACAGCCATCCCGTTGATCAGATCGAGCATATTGTCAAGGAAACGGCCAGCAACGGTGGAGCGCTGCTGATACCAAGCTTTGCCGTAGGGCGTGCGCAATCCCTGCAACACGTGCTGACCACGCTCAAGCAAACCAACCGCATTCCTGATGTTCCGGTTTATCTCGATAGCCCCATGGCGATCAGCGTGGCCGACATCTATTGCCGCTACGCGGAGCATCATCGCCTGAGCGAACCGCAGTGTCGGGCGATGTGCGATACGACCCATTACACGCGCAGCGTCGAAGATTCGAAAGCGTTGGCAGGCCTCCGATTTCCTCATGTCATCATCGCTGGCAGTGGCATGGCCACCGGCGGGAGAATCCTGCATCACTTCAAACGTCTCTTGAGGGATCACCGCACCACGGTGCTTTTCGCTGGTTATCAGGCGGGCGGCACCAGAGGCGCAAAAATGCTCGCCGGCACTGAGAGCGTCAAAATTCACGGTGAGTGGATACCCGTAAAGGCAAGAGTCGAAGTAATCAGCGGACTTTCCGGTCATGCCGATTACGTTGAAATGCACCGCTGGCTGTCTCAATCGAATTTACGTGACAACAGCAAAATCACACTGGTACATGGTGAACCGGATGCTCTGGAAGCCATGCGAGATCACTTGGCACGTGAAACGCGCTTCGCCGTTGGCGTGGCAAATTACCGTGGCATTGCGCGTGTTTAGTTTGAGGACAACCACCCCCATGCGAACAGTACAAAACTGATGGCTGCGCATGTCTACCATGAGTATTGGAGCAAACCAGGCCAATTGGAGTTAAGAAGATGGATCACGCTGTTGCGATCGTAGAAGCATACCTGCAGATAAACGGTTACTTCACAGTGGCCGAATATCCGGTTATCGAGGCTTTGGGCCCAAAACAATACTCCACTGCCACCGATCTCGATGTGCTGGCGGTACGCTTTGCCGGAGCGGGTCGGATTGTACCGGGAGGTGGAAGCAGTTTTGCTTTTCAGCCCGATCCCAAACTGGGCATAGATGGCGGACAGCCCGATATGCTGATTGCTGAGGTCAAGGAAGGTCGTGCCGAAATCAATCCGACCGCCTTCAACCCTGATGTCTTGAAGGTAGTCCTGGCCCGTTTCGGTTGCTGTTCAGCGGGGCACGCCTCGAAGACTGCAGCGGCCCTGATTCGGAAAGGATCAGTCGTGACTCATACAGGACATCGCGTCAGGTTGCTTGCTTTCGGCTCAACACTGAACCGAACTGGCCGGCAGCGATATGCCTCAATCACGCTTGGCCACGTTATCGAATTTATTGAAGGCTATCTGCACGATCACTGGGCGGTCCTGCGGCACGCTCATTTCAAGCACCCTGCCCTGGGTCAGTTCATGGTTCGGAAAAAAGCGCTCACTGAAGGCAGAAAAGGATAGCGATACCGTGTCCAGTTCAAATTCATTGCGTGGCGCAGATTCAGTGTTAACCGTTAACGCCGGCAGCTCTTCCTTGCGGTTAGTTTTCTGGTCCTTGGCCAAGCAGGCAGAACCGTTGGCTGCCGTTAACCTGTCCCCAGCGCCCGATGCCAGATCCAAAGTATTTAGCAAATTCCTGGATAGCGAAGACCTGGCAAGGCCCAGGCTGGTCATCCACCGGATTGTACACGGCGGGACAACTCTGACTTCACCCACCCTTCTAGATGAATCGGTGTTGGCAGAAATCAAGCGGCTGAGTTCGATTGCGCCATTACACAACAAGGCGGCATTGAAGTGGGTTCAAGCAGCCAGACAAGCCTTTGGTTCAGACCTTTTACAAGGCGCATGTTTCGATACCTCCTTTTATGCCAACTTGCCGGAAGCGGCGGCTCGATACGCATTACCTACTGCACTGGCACGCCGTCACGGGCTCCGAAGATACGGGTTTCACGGCCTTGCGCACCAGTCCATGCTCGAACAATGGCAATTTCATTGCGAGCCGTGCGCCGAACGAAAGGTCATTTCCCTGCAGCTCGGATCGGGCTGCTCGGTCACGGCTTCGAGTCGTGGCCAGCCCCTGGAAACATCGATGGGTTTCTCACCACTCGAGGGCCTGATCATGGCGACGCGATGCGGGAACGTAGATCCGGCCGCCGTCCTGCACCTGCTTGATCAGACTGGAATGACGACAACGCAGCTGGGCGAAATTCTGAACCGGGAATCTGGCCTGCTGGGCGTTTCTGGCGAGACTTCAGATATGCGAGTCCTGCTGGCGACAGATAGTGCTGCATCACGCCTTGCCGTGGACATGTTCTGTCACCGGATTCGCCATTACATCGGTGCTTACCTGGCGGTATTGGGTGGCGCACAGGCGATCGTGATCGGTGGTGGTATTGGCGAGAACTCCCCAATTATCCGGCAGCGCATACTGGAGGGGTTCGAGTGGGCCGGAATCCGTATCGATCAGCGACTCAATGATTCAGTTGTCCCTGTAGCGCCGACACCCGTCCACACAGGCGACAGTCGTGTGCAGATTTGGGTGATACCGCCGAACGAGGCCGCGGTCATGGCCGACCAGGCAGAATCGTTGCTACAGGCAGGAAGAAACATTTGAAAACTAACCGTTTAGGGAACAGGACAAACCGATGAAAGTACAGCACCCCCTGGCCGCGAAAGAGATTGATGAACTGAATGCCTATTGGCGTGCCGCCAACTACCTTTCTGTTGGCCAGATATACCTTAAGGATAATCCGTTGCTGAGGGAGCCCCTGACGCTCGAAAACGTCAAGCCGCGTTTGCTGGGGCATTGGGGAACCACCCCGGGGCTGAATTTTATCTACGCCCATCTCAACCGGGTAATCCGGCTTAACGACCTTGATGTCATTTACATCACCGGCCCCGGGCATGGCGGACCCGCGCTTGTCGCGAATACCTGGCTCGAGGGAACCTACAGCGAAGTCTATCCGGATGTCTCGCAGGATGAAGAAGGAATGCGCCGTCTGTTCAGACAATTTTCCTTTCCCGGCGGAATTCCCAGCCATGTTGCCCCAGAAACACCCGGTTCAATTCATGAGGGAGGTGAGCTTGGGTATGCGCTTTCCCACGCCTTCGGCGCGGTGTTTGATAATCCGGACCTGATCGCCGCATGCGTCATCGGTGACGGCGAGGCTGAGACCGGGCCGCTCGCGACTGCCTGGCATTCGAACAAGTTCCTGAACCCTGCAACCGACGGTGCGGTGCTGCCGATTCTGCACCTTAACGGTTACAAGATCGCCAACCCTGCCGTCCTGGCCCGGATTTCTCGCGAAGAATTGCAAAAACTGCTGTCAGGCTATGGATACGTTCCCCATTTCGTCGAGGGCACCGATGTGGCGGAGATGCATAGCGCGATGGCGACAGCAATGGATGTTGCTGTCCGTGAAATTCTCGAGATCCAGGAGCGGGCCCGCGAACAAGGCGACCTGCACCGCCCACTCTGGCCGATGCTCGTGCTGGTCAGCCCGAAGGGCTGGACCGGGCCGGAACAAGTGGATGGCAAGCGCACTGAAGGCTCATGGCGATCGCACCAGGTTCCTTTGTCCGGCCTGGCGGCAAACCCGGAGCACCTGTCCGTGCTCGAACGTTGGCTGCGCAGCTATCGTCCCGACGAACTATTCGACGAAGAAGGCAGGCCCCACCCGGAGGTGCTCGCCCTGGTCCCTCCACATCATCGACGGATGGGCGCCACTCCTCACGCCAATGGCGGCTTGCTGCTTAAGCATCTAAGCCTGCCCGATCATCGGGATTACGCGGTCACAGTGCCGGCGCCTGGAAAGACCAAGGCTGAGGCGACTCGCGAACTGGGCGGCTATTTGCGTGATGTTATGCACCAAAATGAAAAAACGCGCAATTTCCGCGTATTCGGTCCGGACGAGACCGCATCAAACCGGCTGTCTGCCTTGTTTGAGGTAACCGAACGGACCTGGATCGCAGAAAAGCACGATGACGATGACCATCTTTCGCCCGGAGGCCGGGTCATGGAAATCCTCAGTGAACATACCTGCCAGGGCTGGCTCGAAGGTTATCTGTTGACCGGGCGTCATGGTTTCTTTTCATGTTATGAGGCGTTCATCCATATCGTGGACTCGATGTTCAACCAGCATGCGAAGTGGCTCAAGGTGACCAGCCAGGAGATTCCCTGGCGCCGTCCGATCGCGTCCCTCAACTACCTGCTGACTTCACATGTCTGGCGCCAGGATCACAACGGTTTTTCCCATCAGGATCCCGGCTTCATTGATCATGTGGTCAATAAAAAGGCAGACATCATTCGTGTGTACCTTCCACCGGACGCCAACACCCTCTTGTGTGTAGCGGATTGCTGTTTGCGTTCGCAAAACCTGGTTAATGTCATTGTCGCTGGCAAGCAGATGCAGCACCAGTGGCTCGAAATGGATGCGGCGGTCAAGCACTGCCAGGCTGGCGCGGGTATCTGGCCATGGGCCAGCAACGATCAGGGCGCTGATCCAGACGTTGTGATGGCCTGTGCGGGCGATGTTCCAACACTTGAAACCCTGGCCGCGGTGTCTATTCTGCGGAGCCTGTTACCTGAACTGAAAATCCGCGTTGTCAACGTCATCGACCTGATGGTTTTACAACCACGCGAAGCGCATCCGCACGGTCTATCGGATCAGGATTTCGACGCACTGTTCACAAGCGATCGGCCGATCATCTTTGCTTACCATGGCTATCCCTGGTTGATTCACAGACTGACCTACCGGCGTACGAACCACCGCAATCTGCACGTGCGGGGTTACAAGGAAGAGGGCACCACCACGACGCCCTTTGATATGACCGTACTCAATGATCTCGACCGCTTTGACCTGGTGGCCGACGTGGCAGACCGTGTGCCCGCTGCTGCCTCGCGGGCGGCCTATATCAAGCAATGGGTACGGGAGAAATTAGTCGAGCACCGCATGTACATTAACGAACATGGCGAGGACATGCCCGAAATCAGAGACTGGCAATGGCCTGGCGGAGCGAAAACCGATGAGAGCAAATGATTCCGACCTTTCACCATACCGTGAATCGCTGACAGCAGCGCTTTCTGACAGCGATCGGTAGCCTCCATGTGCCCTGTGGAATCCAGTGAAGCTTCAGCCGGGAAAATCTCATATCGAATAGCGATTGGGGCGGTACTGGTCATGTTCCTGTGGGCAGTGTGCTTTCCCCTCATCAATGTGGGACTAAGAAATTCACCTCCAATGGCCTTTGCTGGACTACGTGCTTCCTTGTCTGGATTAGTACTTATTGCGGTAGCACAATGGCTTAAGCGTCCTGCAATCCCGGATCGGTCAGCTTGGGGTGGGCTCGCGGTTGTGGGTTTTACTGCAACGAGCCTGGGTTTCTATGGGATGTTTTATGGCGGTGGACGCGTATCGCCGGGCCTTGCCACGGTGATCGCCAATACCCAGCCACTGATTGCATCAGCACTGGCATGGGTCTTTTTGCAGGAGCGGTTATCGACGTTTCAGCGATGGGGTCTGGTGGCAGGATTCGGTGGAATTGTGCTGATCGGTGCACCGAATCTGTCCGGCGCAGATTCACAAATACAGGGAATCGCGTTCATCCTGGTGGCGGCCATCGGAATTGCTGTGAGTAATGTCATGCTGAAGTCACTGGCTGGTCGCGTGGATGTTTTGCGTGCGATGGGTTGGCAGCTGCTGATTGGTGCATTGCCACTGGCTATACTCGCCTTTGCGATCGAGGATGTCAGTGCAGTCAACTGGTCAACCGGATTTATCATAAATCTCCTTGCGCTGAGTGTCCTGGGCACATCAATGGCGTTTGCCTTGTGGTTTGCCTTGCTGGACCGAGCGACTCTCAGTCAACTGAATGCCTACACATTTTTGACGCCAATCTTCGGTTTGTTTATGGGCGTCATTTTCTTTGCAGAATCGCTGCACGCCCTGGAACTCGCCGGGATCGGCCTCAGTTTGTTGGGTATTTATGCAGTCAATCGCCGGTCCAGAGTGAAATCGTGATGGCTATTCCAGCAAAGAAATTGGATGGCTCGAATCGTAACAGGAAATTTTGGTGCTTGTGGCTATTGACGCAGCACAGTTTAGCCTGTCTCTGTTGGCGCTCCGCAGCCGGATCGTGTGCGCATCTCCACACTATGTCAGCCGATCAATCGATTGTTGGCGTATTAATTTTAAACCAAAGGAAGAAAACCATGAATACATATTCCCGAACTACCAGATGGACCACGGTCCTGAGTATGACTGCCATTTTAGCAACTGCCACATTCCCAGTGCTGGCTGAACCGGTGCCAGAGGGACCTGTGGCGGTCTCTGACGCCCTGCATACCGCCATCGCCTCGGGTGATGTGGAAAGTCTGCAGGAAATTCTGGATCCGGAAGTTCTGATTTTCGAATCAGGCGGCGTGGAAAGCTCACTTGAAGAATACGCCAGTCACCACATGCACTCCGACATGAAATTCATGGAGGAAATGGAACGGGAGGTCCTTGATCGCAACGTATTTGAAGCCGGAAATATGGCTGTAGTAACAACGCGCTCTAGACTCAATGGCAGTTTTCGCGACAAAGAGTTGGACCTGAACAGCACGGAAACACTGGTGCTGGCAAGGACTGACGGTGTTTGGAAGGTTCGTCACATTCACTGGTCTTCCGCCGCCGCGAATTAGATGTTCGAGCCTGAAATTCAAATCAATTCAGCCCTGAACCACTCGAAAGTTCAGGGTGGCGCTTTGAAGGTTGAACGCACGATGAGAATGGCAAATTCCGTCCGTCCCGGTCCTGTCACTAACAGGTTCCGGCACGCCAAAATGCTGTTGAAGCTTTTCGTAAAATGACAATTTCCGTCGTTTTGGCCATGTTGCTGTTTGCCATGACGAGCTTGCTACATTTTGGCATGTTGGTGCTGGCGAAAAATACTTGCCAACCTCAATGGCGAGCACTCACGTTAATGGCATGGGTGTTTTTTGTGGCTTTTTTGGCGCATTTGGCCGAAATTTTGTTATACGCGGGAGGGTTCTGGCTGGGTGAGCAGTTTTTTCAGATTGGGAGCTTTGGCGGCATGCGGCCAGAATCATTCCTGGACTATTTCTATTATTCCAGCGTGACTTTTACCTCTCTGGGCCTTGGTGACATTTTTCCCGGTGGGCATCTGCGTTTTCTGACCGGTGTCGAGGCGCTGAACGGATTGATGTTGATTGCCTGGACGGGCTCCTACACTTTCTACCTGGGTCTCAGGCGCACACTTCGTTGAACCATTGTGATTTCAATCTGGCAGTCAGTCCTTTGGAGATTTATGCTGAAAATGAGTGTAGTGCTTCGCTCCAGTTCAATGTCGGATCGTCCCCTTGACGTGGCTCGCGCATACTGTTGTCCGGTCACTTTTTGACCGGCCGAGAGGAACTATGAGTGTGCACCACTTTCCAATCGTCTTCGATCTGCCGAAACAGGAATGTCTGATAGCCCCGGTTGTGGATTTCCCGGTCGTCACGCTTGACCACAGCCCGGATTTCAGTATCGACGACGACCCAGGCAAAGCCATTTTCCAAATAGACGTCTGGATTAGTGAACGAAAGCTCGAATCCTTCAAATGCGTCGGCTTCCGGTTCGACGTGATGCTCTATCAGGTCTGTAAGACCATCATTCTGTCCGCCGGATTCGATATAGCGAGCGCCTTCGAAGTCCAGAAAATGCACCCTGAACGGCGTTCCATCGGCTTCCAGCCAGCCGAGACGAACCGCTTCGATGATCTCCAGGAGGCGAGCTTCGTCGGCGCTGGGATCCGCCACTGCGGGAATGGAAACAACACAGTAGGAAAGGGCAATAGCCAGCAGAATGTTCGTGTAACGAGTTGGACGGGGCATGGCGCAGTCCTCCGGTAAATTTCGTGGAAACGTCCATTGTAACCGTAACCACTGGGAAGGTTATTTGACACATATATCATTGCTTTGAAGCTGAAGCTCCTGGTGAATAGACCTGGAGTGATGAGGCGGTACCGATGCGCATTATTCACCAATTATCGACAGGGCTGAACACGACCCTTAGCGTTTGTGATTCCTGGAGGTGAGTGCGGGACTTTTAACAGCAATACCATGACTTGGGAATAAAATTACCATGAAAATAATCACTACTCTTCTGATAACGTCAGTTGTCTTTATTGTCGGAGCGCTCGGTTTGGCGTACTCCGGAATGGTCGACGTAAGTGCCAGCTCTCCGCACAGTGGCTTCATCAACTGGTTTTTGTCCACAACATCCCATGCTTCGATTGAGCGCCGCGCCAAAAGCGTCGTTGTACCCGATCTGAGCGGCAAATCACTGGCCCAGGCTGGTGTTAATGATTTTGAGGCGATGTGCTCAGGCTGCCATGGGGCACCGGGAAAAAATCCCGAGGCCATGGGCCAAGGCCTGAACCCCGCGGCACCAGACCTTGCAGAGGTTGCGGCTCGCAATACACCGGCTGAGCTATTTTGGGCCACAAAGCATGGCATCAGGATGACTGGAATGCCGGCATGGGGTGCCACACATAAAGATGCAGAAATCTGGCCGGTCGTCGCGTTCATGATGAAGCTCCCGACACTCGATGCGGAAAGTTACCAGGCGTTTCTTGACGATGCGAAAGGAAAGGGTCATCACGACAGTGACGATGGCCATAATGATCATGTCGAAGCTGATGCTTCCTCGGATGATCATCACACCGACGAGCAAGGCGATCACGAGCACGGTGACCATGACGACGGGGATTCACATACCGACGGCGAGAATGCAGTCAAAGAGGAACCCGACCATAAGGACGATGGACATGATCATGAGCACTGACAGGGAAACTGGACCCGGCTTGCAGTTTGGTGGCGTTAAAGCCATCTCCCTGATGGCAGGACACGGGCTCTGATTCTATTAGGTGCGGATGATGTAACGGTTTCTGAACTCATGGAACGAAGCGGCGAGGTCGTGGAACCGCACAGGAACGTCGGACGCGCGAGTATGATCTCACTAACGCAAAGCGTCGTAAATTGATGTTAGAAATTACCCCTCCATCTTGAGGGCGATAGCGCTAGCCCGGGTCGCCCACACCAAGGCGGGAAAGCGTGTCGCGGTCGACGCCGCGCCCTGAGCAACAGTCAGCCAGCACACCATCTATGGCCACCGCCGGAACCGACTTGATACCCAGTGAGCGGGCTCGGGTTGCAACGTGTTTGTCTTTCATATCGAGTACGCTGATTTCGCAGGACGGGCAAGCCATTTCGTTGACGAGCTTGATGGTGTCATCGCAGATGCCGCAACCGGCACTGAATATTTCAATGGTTCGACGTGTATTCATGGTTGTCTCCTTGGGTATGAATTCAATTAATCCGGCTCTTTCGGGCCGGCCAGCCCCGGGGCCACGCGTTCCAAGCCGAAGCGCCGAGCAGGATCATGCTACCGACATATACGGCAGGATCGTTACCCCAGGTAAACTTTCCGAACAGGATGATCCCGCTAGCCAGCAGACCCAGCCAGAACGGCCCGTAGCCGCGCCGGTAGCGCGCGCGGTAGGCCAAAGCAACCAGTGCCAGCGCTAGCAGCGCAGTCAGCACGGGCAGGAGCATCGGCGTGTAGTTGACGAAGTTCACGCCGAACGCTCCGAGCAGTGCCGCGTAGGCGGGCCAGCAGATTGGGCAGGTCAGTTTTGGCAGCAGGGCAATGCCCACCGAGGGCAGTGTAGCTAGACCGAGACCGGCAGACCCACCCCTGCTGCGCAGGGCCGCGGCAATTTGTGCCACACCCGGCGCTGCGTCGTGCCCACCAGGCGTCATGTACAGGCGGCAGCTGCCGCCGTCAGCTGGCTGAAGGCCCGCGTCGACGTCTTTGCCATTGACCAGGATGGTAGGCGATCCCCAGCCGCGCAGATGTTTCGGTGTTTCGGGGCGGTTTACTTCCCATTCGTGCCAGCGGGGCTGAATTCCTTCGTTTTGGAATGCGTCCAGCAGTCGCGTGCGGGCTGTTGTGACGTTGGGACAGCTACGTTCGTAAACCAGGTCAACTTGTATTCCAGACTTCATATTCAATCTTCCAGGGCATCCAGGATCGGGCAGTCACCAAGATCAGCCTGCGCCACACACTGTTCGCTGAGGTTGGCGAGCGCAGTGCGAATCCGCATAAGTTCGAAGATCTTTCGATCAACCTCGGACAGTTTTTTCTCAGCTCGTGCTTTGACCGCAGCACAGCTGGCACCCGGCTCATTGCGCAGACCGAGCAAGCCGTGTATATCGCGCAGGGAGAAGCCCAGATCCTGGGCCCGCTGAATAAAGCGCACGCGTTTGACCGTGTCGGGTGGAAAGCAGCGAAATCCGGAAGGTGAGCGAGGTGCCTCGGGAATCAGGGCCTGCTGCTCGTAGTAGCGAATGGCCTCCACGGTAACCCCGGTTTCTGCTGCTAGTTGTCCTATGCGTAATGCCGACATATATTCGCTCCTGGATTGTATTCTAATCCCTAAAGTGCACTTCAGAGTCAAGCACTGCACGGTGCCTTCGCGGATTTTCAAGCTAAACCACGCTACCAATAGATTTTTCTTAAGCGCCAATTCTGTCGATTTGGGTTAGTTCTCGTTTCATATCTATTGTCCTGCTGACTTGCGCCTGCAATTTGGGTGCCGGTGTGAACTTAGTAGAGCTCGTTTTCATGCAAGGAGACGGACATGAAGCGCAATTGATTCACTTGCGCGATCAGATGACTTCGCGTGGCGCACTCACTGCATCAATCGGGTGTTGGAAGGGCAACAGGCACTGCGCTGAGCGGAGTTTCCCAGTAACAGCATTTTTCTGATCTGGATCAATTCGGTGACGGAAAAATATTGTTATAAACAGGCTACTACAAACCGTTGTTGAGACCACATCATAAGGTCTATGGCTTGAAATGAATGGGTTGACTAACAAGTTGCTTCTCTGCTTCCTGCTGCTCCTGAATCTCGGAGCCAGTGGAACAGGCCTGGCCTCGATGGCCATGGGTGATATTGAAGCCAGCGTTGTAATATGCCACCCCGAAACACCTCCAAAAACTTTGGATGGTTCAAAAGATAGTCATTGCGCTGACTGTGAAGGCGAAGAGGCCATGTGTTCTGGCTGCGAATGGTCTTGCAGTACGTCGACGGCCATGTTCATTCTTCCAGTGAACGGAAGATCACCTGTGTTTTCAGCGCAGCCAAAGGGATTTGATTGCGCTGACGACCTTCATAAATTATTAGCACGACCACCTGACAACCCTCCTCCTATTTTCAATTTCTCTTCCTGATCTGAACTCAGGCCAACCGATGCATTCCCGATTTCGGGTCTATCGTTATTCCGTGCCTGGCCAAAATCCTGCATACGCAGGTAATACAAGAGGAACTGAAAATGAAACACAGAACAAGGTTTTTCGCTGGTCTGGCGCTGCTGGGTCTGATGCTGGTCACTACGCCAGCGGCCGCCGAAGACGAAAAATATGAACAACTACAAGCTCAGGTAGAAGCGCTACAAGAGCAGTTACGGGAAGTGCAGGAGGCGCTTGCACAATACGCATCCAAAACTGACACGGAAACGCAGGTTAACCAACTCAAGCAGGACATTGCAGAAGCTGCTGCATGGAAGGAACCTAACACGCTGATACATATGGCGGGTTATGCCGATGTGGGTTACACGAAGCAGGATAGTGAAGATGGCAGTTTTGGAATAGGCACTTTTTCCCCCATTTTCCATTTTCAATACCGTGACCTGGTGATGCTGGAGGCCGAGATGGAAATCTCGGTAAACGATGAAGGGGAAACTGATACAGCGCTGGAGTACCTGACAGTCGACTATTTCCTTAACGATTACATGACGCTAGTGGGCGGTAAGTTTCTAAGCCCGATCGGACAATTCCGGCAAAACCTGCACCCTTCCTGGATCAATAAGTTGGTTTCAGCACCGCCCGGTTTCGGACATGACGGTGCTGCACCGGTATCGGACCTTGGCGTTCAGGCCCGAGGTGGTTTCAAGATAGGCGATACCTACGCCAATTACGCTGCCTTCGTCAGTAATGGCCCCGAACTGATCTCGGCATTTGAGGATGGCGAGTTCGAGTTGGGTGGTGTTGAGGCTGAAGCTTTCGGTAGCGACAGGGATGGAGACAAAGTCTTTGGCGGGCGATTTGCATGGCTGCCGACACCAGGTTTGGAACTTGGGTTTTCCCTCGCGACCGGTAAAGCCTCGGTGACCAGCATTGAGGAGGCGCACGGTGAGGAACCGGACGAACATGAGGAGGAACCGGGTGACCATGAAGATGAGCCAGGGGATGAGCATGACGAGGAAGAAGAAGAGCATGATGAGGAAGAACTTCTTGTCGATTTCGGCTCGGAACCCGCACGTGACTACGACGTTTATGGCTTCGATGTCGCCTGGAACCTCAACAACTTCTTGCTGAGAGGTGAGTTTGTTAAAACGAAGGTCGGGGCGGATAACGTTGGCGTGACAGCTTCGCCCGGTGCCACTTGGCAAACCTGGTATGGGCAAGCCTCTTACCTCATCCCGCAAACCAATTGGGAGACGGCTATTCGGTATACAGATTTTGACTCCGCTCATTCAAGCGAGAGCCAGAAGCAATGGGCATTCGGCGTCAATTACCTGTTCGCCAGCAGTGTTATCGGCAAGTTCACTTACGAGTTTAATGATGGATTGCCGGGAAGCGTGACTGATGCTAATCGTTGGTTGTTCCAACTGGCTTACGGCTTCTGATGGAGGTTATGGAAATGACTATTAGTATACAAAACAGACCACGTGTCGGCACAATATGGATGGTGCTTTTTTGCGGGATGATCCTTTCAGGACCAATGCTTGCAACGGATTACCTCGAAGAAGGCGATGCACAGAACGGTGCCAGGACCTGGGCCGAGAACTGCAACCGCTGTCACAACGCACGTGATCCACAGGATTTGAGAGATGATCAGTGGACCACCAGCGTATTCCACATGCGGGTCAGGGCAGGACTGACTGGAAAACAGACTCGGGATGTGCTCGAGTACCTGCAAACGGCCAACAATTGGCCGGTCAGTCTTTCAACAGAAGTCGCCCAGGCTGGAAGTGGTACCGCGCGATCAGGAGAGGAGGTCTACGGCAGAGTTTGCGTTGCGTGTCATGGCGCCGACGGCAAAGGCACTGTTCCTGGCGCTCCTGACTTCACCGATGCGGACGGCCCAATGGCGCAGTCGGATGCAATATTGCTGGAACACATCAGGGATGGCTTCAAGTCACCGAAATCACCGATGGCAATGCCGCCTCGCGGGGGTGATCCAAACCTGAATCAGGGTGAAATGGAAGCAGTGTTGGAGTTCATGCGAAAAAGCTTCAGCGACTGATACTTCCATATGGAGAGCCGGGTGTGGACAACTTGTCGGCACCCGGTTCTTTATGCACGTTCCGCAGTAATCAAATCCAGAGTTCCAAGTGGTGCATTGATGGACTTTGTCCGGATCACATTGCGGAATCCCGCTTCATCGATTATGGCTGGAAGCTGGCCCTCGTAGTTGTGCCTTGTGACTTCAAAACCGTCCAGCATCCGGACGAGGTTAAAGGATGCTTTCAGGAAAATATTGCTTGGCCGGCCCCAGTCACAAATCACCAAGCGACCGTCTGGCTTCAGAATCCTCGACACCTCTGTCAGTGTTCGGCGCTTGTTCTCCAAATTCAGATGGTGAAAGAACAAACTGGATGTAACAAGACCAAAACTGTTGTCATCAAATGGCATGTCAAAGGACATACCTTGATTGAATTCAATTTTGAGCTGTTCCTTTAGGGCTTTTCTTTCGGCTAATTCCAGTATTTCGGGATCGGCGTCCAGAGCACATACTCTGCTGTCAGGTAACCGTTTCTTAAGTAAGCAACTCAGAGTGCCGGTCCCGCAGGCAAGATCTAGAATGACTGTCGGATGTGCTCCTTCGGCCTCATTAACCAATTCCTCTTTAAAGGTTGACTCTCGAGTGGTTAGCGCAACCAATGGGTCGTAAATCCGGGTCAACCAGTGAAACCGTAAGGCCGGCACATATTTGTTAGGGTTGCCCATGCCTATATTTCTCGCAGACACACTTACTAATTCCAGTCCGAGAATTTGAGGAGCAAGAAATCCATACTTCGTTGTTGAGTATTGAGCGGAATCAATTCGAAACACGATACCGCAAGAATTCAGACCAAGGCCAGGGATACAGCGCAAATGGAATCGCTCCAGCCAGCCCAATATACGCAGCGTCCAAATAGATTTGACTGGGTTTTTGAGCAGTTATGAACATAACCAGGGCGTGCAGGACATTCGCAAAAATCAGAAAATCGATAAACGCCTTATGTCGGGTTGGAAAGCGCGCGATCGGCAGCATTACGATACCCATTGCCAAGTAGACACTGCCAACCATCAGATCGGTCGCCAAGTTTCGTGGGTGCCAAAGCAACACGTCGCCAAAAAATATTGGGACAACAAAGGATGTGACTATATTCACGGTTCCAAAAACGTACAGATAAACTATTAATAGACGTAATTTCGCCATTTTGTTTTCGGAGCCTCCAAATTCATACACAGCCGTCAGGTGCAAGGGGCCATGACCATGTATTCAGTCAAGACAAAAAGCGGCCAAGTAAGCATCATAATCAAGAGCGGGAACCGTACCTATTCGTTGAAGACTGCGAAGAAGCCTCAAAAAGAAAAATGCCAATGCGTGTTCGCGAGAGCTGATCTGTGTTTTTAATTCATCGCCGTCATAACTAACTTCGAACCCGCCTGCGTCAAGAACGCATCCGAAATTCAGTTTCTCCTCCTCGGGTCTCTCAGCCAAACAATTGTGAAACGCCTCTCCCAAAGGAGGATTCCATTCGCTCTGGGTGGCTAGGATTCCGCCCAATATCGGAGGATTAGGACGAGGAGCATATTCGCCTCCCGCGTGTACTACTTCCACGCTCGTTCGATTGAGCCGGCGAACTGAAGAAATCTTACCGCCAGCATATTCAACATTGCCCTTGTCTAGCGTCTGCTTTACTTCCAATACCGCATAAACTCCCTCAGAAGGGATTAATTTTTGCCCGGCAACGTTATACAGCTCAGGAGTATATTGCCGATCATAAATAACGATATCTATTTGCTCACTTTGCTGGCCTTCTGCATCCACAACAAATGCTGTCTCAACTTGATATCTGTGTGGCAGATGGTCTTGAAGCATCTTTAGCCAATTGGCCTCCGTTCCGGAGCCCTTGGCACCGGGATGATCGATGACAGACCGGCTTGAAGCTAAACCTGCTCGTAACTGTTCCTGCAGCCCTGCATAGACTTCATTCAATCTATTGTGATTTTCGTCAACACTACCTGTCACCAGATGATTTCCTTCCAATACTGTTTAGCCGTACTCGTTTTTGCCTTCCGGGCGACATTGCCTTTCTCGGTCGCCGAAAGGTCGTCTGAAATTATGTTGTTTGTATTTGCTGGGTCTACGATTCGTTTGGTTGCGAGATTAGTACCAATGTAATCGAGGGCATGAAGCACATTAGCCGCAAGATTGGATATTGATCTCCCTTTTAGTCCTTCAATAACCATAAGTTCCAAATAAAATGACGGAAAAGATAGTCCATGAAGATCGCGCCAAATCTTGATCGCGCGGATTTCCTTTGTCCTTCCAGAACTCGTCACGGTATCTACATGCAGTTTGACGTTAGTTTGAGTCCAAGAGCCTGTCTTTCGCTTATACAGGCTATGGACATTTTGATATCCAGTCTGTTTCTTGCCTGGCACCAAGTCAATCTTCATTCCTGACAGCGTTATTCCAATTGAAACGTTTTGTCTAATCGGCGACCAGCCATTGCTTCTAGCCCATTTATATAGACTCTCGTAAACCTCTTTAAGAGTTTCCTTCGTTGATGACTTTAGTGAAATAAACAAGTCAACATCTGTAGAAAGGCTATTGGTCGTTTCTTTTGCGAAAGATCCGGAATAAGAAAGTTTAGATAGTTGACTTCCTGCCCACGCTTGAATTGACGCAGCAATGCTTTCAGCAGCTTTTTGAGCCGCTAGTTTGTTCGTAGCGTATTTTTGCAATACTCCTTCGACGTACTCATCCTGTGTCATTTCGTGCCGCCTTATTTTTCGATACTCACAATTAGGAGGGATACCAACATTATTCAAGAGAGTTTCTGGAATCTTGTGAGTACGGCAAATAAGAACCGGTAATGATGAGAATTCAGGGGCAATCAGGTTAGTCCTTGGATTCGGCGTTGCAACTCACTGCTGGGTAATCCGACGCGCGGATCATCATCGAAAATCTGTAGTGCATTTCTGAGAACCCGTCGACCTAGGGCGTCTTGAGCAATTAGCTCATCGATTAACCAAAGCAAGCCAAATGTTTCCACTTCCTGGTCCTTCGCTGCATTAGAAAGTCTGCGATCTCCTGTTAGCAGGATGGCGGATTCAATTTTTGCGAGCGCAAGAGCAAACTGATCGTTGGTGGACAACGACAGGTAGGTTTCGCCATATTGCATCGCAAGCCCAACACCATCGCCATCTAGAGAGTTTTTCGCTAATCCCGCATTTAGTAAATCGCCAGGATCATAGGCACCAAGATCAAGCAACTCGTCTTCGAACATTACATCTGGAATCCTGAAATCAAAAGGAAGGGCAAAAGCCGCTTCAATTAAGCTGGCTTTTGCTAGATCAATGATGACAGAGCTATCACTAATGACTATTTGCAACGACTTCTGGTCCCCGAACTGCTCGTTCAATTTCATTGGTGTGAATTCGAAGCAAGTCTGCCGCTTTCGAAAGTGAGACTAACTGCTCGGACAGCGCACGATAACAAAGTCGCTCGAAGCGCTTCGCATTCTCAGCATCAGGATCATTGATTGGCACGGGTTCAACAGTTCGGCATCCTCGAAACATGGTTCTAAATGCATAGACCATAGCTGAATGACTAATTACACCCAATTGTTCCAACCTAACGAGAACCGCTGCGGCACTTACACGGTACATGTGCTTAAGATCAATGATTTCCTGATAGCCAATGGCGTTACGGCGATTTCCAACTTCTTCCAGAATGTAGTCCCTTGGCATAAGTAGCGCTCCAGCAAAACGATTCGCCACTTTCTCGACATCTGCTTCGCTATTCTGATGAATGAGACGGTGAGCGAGTTCATGCGCGAGAGTCAATCGTCGACGTTCTAAATTATGGGTAGAATTAACAACAATCACGGGTACTGACGCACGGTGATCTGACCTTTGGACGAGACAAGTCATACCGGACACCTTCGGCGGCAATTCTGCTTGTATGACTTTAACTCCGTGCTCTTCGAGCAATTCAGTCATATCCGGTATCGCGTCATACCCAAGATCCCATTTCTCGCGCAAAGTTGCGGCGAGGTTTTCTGCATCTTTAATTTCCTTAAGTTTCTTGGGTCTAAATGGCTGGTCCCATATCGCACTATCAAGTTCCAATAACTCTTCAACAACCAAATAACGTTCAACATGATCGAGGACAGCGCTTTCAACACGTGCACGATCCTTGACAGAAGTCCCGGAAGTTTTTCGGAAATCAACTTCGGCGAGCGAAACCCCAAGAGGATTCATAAAAAAACTAATAGGCTCACCCACAGCCTTTGATATGGCAATCAGAACGTTGGAGCCTGGGATCATCTCATTTCGTTCGTATTTGCCAATAGCCTGAGCGGATACAAGGCTATCTATGTGCTCTGACAAGGCACGAAGGGAAAACCCAGACTTTTTTCTAGCAAGTTTTAGTCTTTCACCAATCATAGCGATCCCTGTTCAACATTTTGATCTTGACTTTTGTGGTTTACAGTATTACATTCTTATATGATTTTGTAAACCATTAGTTAATTTGGAGCTGTGACATGCCAAGAAAGTCAAAAACTTACAAGGTCGGCCGAGACGCAAAAACCGGCCAATTTATTCCGGTAAAAACGGCTCAGAGACGGAAATCGACTGCAGTCGTGGAAACGATGAAGAAACGGCGGAAATAGGAGAAATCCATGATAAATGTGTCATTCGAAATCAACGGGCGAAAAGTCCGCCCGGATAGAATCGCCAGCGAGATGGAGAAGGCGATGCTGAACGGCATAAAGAAGGACCTAACACAAAAACTGCGCAAAGTCCGAGACCCCATAACTGGAGAGCATCCCAAGGTTACAGTTCGCGGGCGATCAATCGACAAGCTTGATGTAGAGGTGGAGGGATCGGAACGAGTGATAAAGCTGGCAAAACAGAAATTGAGATAAATTCAAAAACTCAACGACTTCCCCGCACTGTGGGTGCAACTTTCATTCTCACATTTTGAGAATTCGTTAGTTCAGTATTGGATGGGAAATTCCAAGTGCGGTAGTAAAAAATGGACCTAAATCTCTTGATTAAAATGTTTCTGCGTCCGCTAGCTCTCTGGTTTATTGCCGGCGCTGTTTATTTGTACCTGAAAGTCTTCGTTGTCGGATCGTTTTCCGAAAATTCTATTCTTGTTGGATTAGCTGAAAACATTAGTTCGATTTCCATTTGGATTGCACTGGTTCCATTTGGCCTGGGACTGGTGAAACTGCTCGAACGTATACAGCTGCTCTACTCATGGAGCTCCAATGAAAACTATGGGTGTGATTTCTGCGGTGGCCCACAGGATGAGAAAGTAGGAAGGTACGGACCGTACAGAAAGTGTTTTCGTTGTGGTAAGACACAACGAGGATGGGAGTGAGGGGATTACTTGATATGCGATCTACTTTACCCCAGTTCAGAATAAATAAGCCTAAGGAAAAGATGTGATTAATATTAGTGACTTGGATTTGGTCTCGCGCAGGGCTATCGAAGGCATGGAGAGGAACCGCAAACTTATGAAATCGGCTACTGAGGCCATGGAAAGCCCTATTTTAAAAGCAGCGAGAGCTATGGAGAGTAACTCCGCCATTCATCGGACGCTTGAAGACGTCGAGCGTCATCAGAAACTCATGCATTCGATTGAAGGGCCATTCGCGGAGCTCCGTGCAGGCGGTATTTTTGATGAAGCGTCAAAGTGGCAGGGCGAGTTTGAGAGAACACAGGAGTTGATGGCTGAATACAACAGTCGATTCATCCTGCCTGACTCCGATCAAATTTCGAAATTGGTTCATGAGTCTAGTTTTGGTCGATTATCACAAGTAGCCAAACAGCTCTCTGACCAAAATTCCGAAATTCAAAGGGCTATGGACGCCATGAGAACTCCATGGCTTGATGCCCAGCGAGCGCTTGAGTCCGTGAGAGGCTTTTCGGAACTTCAATGCATCGGGCATGCGCTAGAGCAAATTCCAGCCTTTGAAGACCAAATAGGTATTGCGCTTCGTGAGAGCCTTGGCGACTGGCGAGATCCAATTTCGTGGCCCTCAAACATTGCCACCGACTTAGTGGCCCGTTCGGAATTCTATGTCGGTCTTGGATTTGATTCAGATCTCACAGATTTTCCAGCGCCTGCATTTCTGGAGAGTGTAAGCACCGCTGGATTAAGGCGCGAGCCGCCTTCGGTGGTTGTTGGATATGGCCCACCCGTTCCTCAAACAGAATTTGAAGAACAAGCGCTCATTCGCACCAACATGGCTCACGACTGGCTTTTGAGATTGGAAACGAATCTGCGTAGATTTATTGATCGCCGTATGACACAAGAATTTGGGCCAGAATGGCCGAAACACCGGCTGCCCACAGGTCTCTATGAGAAATGGATGGAGAAAAAGAAAAAAGCAGTTTCAGCCGGTAGAGGTGAATGGCCACTAATTGCCTTCGCGGACTTCACTGACTACGAGCGTGTCATCTGCAGGAAAGACAATTGGCGGGAGGTGTTCTCTGGACTTTTTGGGCGCCCAGAAGGCGTGCGAGAAAGTTTTCAGCGGCTATATATGATACGTCTCGACACAATGCATGCCCGCCCTATTGGCCAAGACGATGAGCTATTGCTATATGTCGAAGTTAAAAGACTCATCAAGGTTGTAATTCCAACGTCTGACTAGCAAGGATAGGTTCAAAGATTACGGATATTGAAGGGAAGGCCACCGGGGCATGGATTAAAATCAATGCGTTATTGAAGCAATGTTTGTGACCTGGAGCGCGTCTTAGTTCGACGCGCATATATCTTGAATATTTCCAGAAATGTTATCCACATTGTCACCCCATTGACCAGTTCCTAATATGTGATTCAATAAGTGTATGGAATGCTTGAATGGACAATTGTGCGTTGTACGTAAAAACCTCTTCGTGAGGCATTCAAGTATTTCCAAACTAGAAGCCCTGTCCTCGTGACGGGGTTTTTACGTATCAGCTGGCGAGGTAGGTGGGCGAACCTGGCAGCCCCTCGCTGGACGCTTCAATTAAATGCCAGGACTCATCACCTGATGTCAGGGCAGCATCCCTGAACCAATACGGCATGAGGTCACTCACGACGTAGCCTAGACCTTTGAGCGTCGTGATACTCGGGGTAGAGCAGAGCACTGACTCTACTTACAGTCTGAGGGGAGGCAATGTGGGGAGAAAACCACAGCAGAATTGCCGAGGCCAGTCACGCATACAGTCGGGCTTTTAGCCTTTCTGTACCAACCAGCATGAAAAAAGCACAGTTCAAAAAAAGAGAGTTCACTATTGAAGAAAAAATCCCGGCACGACACCGGGCAATGATGGGACTGCTTGTCAACATCGGTTATGCAAAAGACAAATACCAGGGTATGTGGGCAAAGCTCCTCAAGGAATCTGGCATCAACGACATTGATCTCAAACGACTACTTGATCTATCCATCCCAAAGGAATACAGCAAACGAGGTTTCGTTCGAAACCGGCTACAAAACAGGGACTGGAGTAAATATTTCTGATTAAGCATCGACACTCATAGCTTCCAGAAAACTGGCTGCGAATCCTCGTTGCCAGTTCACAGGAAAGTCCTGTTGCACTTTTGCAAAAAGGAGATAGCGCTATGAGTCTGATGCTTCACCGAGGCGCGGAAGAAGTTTCATTAAGCCAACTTCAACAAGCCTTCACCCCAGAAGCCACAAGAACGCATGTTCCTATCGCTCATCATTCCCTGGTTGACCATGTGCGCTATGCACTTGGCATGTTCGGTCATGTAGTAGCGGAGGAGCACCACGGGATCACCCCCGATGGTATGCGTTACTTTGGCGTTCTAACCCTAAAGTCAGAGTACGGTGATTACACCGATACTGTTGGCTTGAGAAACAGCCATGACAAGCGTTTCCCTATTGGAATATCAATGGGCGCACGAGTGTTTGTCTGCGATAACCTCTCTTTCATGGGAGAGCACGTTATCCGCAGGAAGCACACCGCAAACGCAAAACGTGAGTTGCCTGGACTGGTTATGGAGATAGTTGAACCACTTGCGGGAGCAAGACAGGAACAACAGATCACCTTTGATCGGTACAAGGCGACCAACATCCCCCTTGAGTTAGCGAGTCACGCCATGATCGAGATGTTTCGTCAAGGCGTGATGAACTGGACTCGAATCAGAGATGTTCAAAGTGAGTGGCACGAACCTTCGTTTGAAGGCTTCGAGGACTACACAGCTTGGCGACTCTTTAACGCCGCAACAAGAGCGTTGGAAGGCACAATCACTGAGAATCCACAGACCACTCAAAAGCTTCATGAAGTTATTGATGGCGTGTGCTCTCGTGTTAGCCACTAGTTCTTTTTTGAATTAAGCCCACTTTATTGTGGGCTTCTTTTTTGAATTTAAAATGTATATTAAACAGTAGCTTATACGTGTATGCTTGGGACAGAATAGGAGGCAATAATGGCAAAGATATTTGAATTTCCTGATTTCGATCCTGATACACGACAGCACTACACCGAAGTAAAAGAGGAGCTTTTGAAGCAAGGCATCTTCCACGATCCCGAGAAGATTCCACCTGGGCTTATTCACTTCATCATCGAATGGTGGGGCACCATCTATGAAGCCGGTCACACAGACGGTTTGATCAAAAACTCTTGTATGAGAAGTGAGATTATGGGGAGCCTCAAAAATCAGTAAATCACTAGCTTGTCATATAATATTTCGATGAAAGAGCTTGACGAATTCATAGAGGCAAATCCACATCTCAAGGATTTTTTTCCGTTCCTCGAACTCCTGAACAAAGAAAGTCATCGAGGTCAGGTTCTTATTTCGTCAAGCTATCTTGAAGAGCAGTTGGGTCAAATGCTTCAAGCGTTCTTCCTCAAGTCACCAAAAGCTAAGAAGTTGGTTGAGGGTGGTTACGCACCACTTCAATCATTCAGTGCAAGGATAACAACCTGCTTTCTTCTGGGTCTTATTTCTGAGGATGAGAGGCACGACCTTGATCTGATACGTGATGTGCGAAACGAATTTGCTCACAAGATACACACAACTTTTGAAACTCAATGTATTGCCAGTAGATGCGAACAACTTAAGCACCAGGCTTTTGCAGAAAAAGATGAAGTAAAAATGCCAGCTTTTGCTCAATTCTCAACCGCTGCAACCAGTCTAATTCTCCACCTCGTTAACAGACCCCACTATGTTGGCAAGAGGCGGTGTGAGTTCCAGAATTGGAAATACTAGAGAATTGGTGCCGGGTAGGTGACTCGAACACCTGACCCCATCATTACGAATGATGTGCTCTACCAGCTGAGCTAACCCGGCAATTTTGAGCCTAAAAAGAGCCTAAAATAATCTAACTGTTTGTTTTTAATAGCACTCCCAACTACTTACGAATGCGCCGCTCTACCAGCTGAGCTATGCCGGCACTTGGAAGGGGCGCAAGTATAGGCAAATCTCCCCGGATAAACAATAGATTGGCACGCGTTCGGCGGGTTGATTTCCTACAGCTTGCCGGGTCGATTTCCGCTGCCGCCCAGGCCTCGTGACCGCCACACTGAAAGCCGTGAGAGGGCTGGCTTTTGAAAGCCGGTCCGCCGGGCCAATGTGGAGGGGCAGCCATGAAACGCAGACGCAAGCGGAATACGAACCGGCGCTGCATCGAGCGGCACGGATCGGGGTTTTCGCTGGTCGAGGTAATGGTCGCCGCGGTGGTGTTCGCTTTGGGGCTGGCCGGTGTATCACTGATGCTGATGCAGTCGGTGCAGGGCTCGGTAGCGGCCCGCGACCGCTCGACGGCGGTGACTCACGCCGATGTGCTGGCCGAGCTGATTTTGATGAACCCGGGTTCGCTGGGGCATTTCATGGCGCCGGAGGCGCCAGCCACCGATTGCGTGGCCGGAGCGCCGTGCGGCGACGCGGACTGGGCCGCCGGGAATTTCGCCCGCTGGCAGTTCGACCTGCGCCAGAGTCTGGCGTCGGCCGAAGGGGTGGTCTGTCGCGATGACTCGCCTGAGGATGGCGACGCCGGAGCCCCCGCCTGCAGCGGCAGCGGACCGGCGGTGGTGAAGGTGTTCTGGACCGGTCCCGTCGAACCCGGCCTGCCGGGCACCGGGACGGGTCGCTTTGCGCGGACGATTGCCGAATGAACCTGGCCATGGGAATACTCTCCGAATACCGTACAGCCGGCGCGATGCTTGCGGGACACCAGCGCCAAATGGCCGGCACCTGTCAGATGGAGCGAGGCTTCAGCCTGGTCGAATTGATGGTTGCCGCGACCATCGGGGCGATGCTGCTTGCCGGCCTGGTGCAGGTGGCGGCTGGCGCGCGCAGCAGTTTCCGACAGCAGGAGGCCATCGGAGAATTGCAGGAACGCGCGCGTTTCACGGCTGCTCGTCTCAATGGCATCCTGCGCCAGGCCGGCTTTTCTGCGCAGCCCTGGTCGGCCAGCGAAAGTCCGGACGCGGTCGGTGCATGGGGCGAGGACGGTGTGCGTGCACACGGCGACCGGGTCCGCCTGCGCACCTGGTCTGATCGCAATTGTTTCGGTGAACTGAATCCCTTCAGTGGCCCTTCGGGGCTGCCCGCTTTCCATCTGAAGGAAACGGTTCTGGAACTGAACGCCTCAGGCAACGTGGCGCTGACCTGCCGTTACGGCCCGGATCCCGATCACCTGACCACGCAGATCAATCGGCAGGGCGTCATTCCGGGTGCCGAGTCGGTGCAGGCGCTGTTCGCCGAGGACAGCGATGGCGACGGTGCCGCCGATCGCTGGATGCGCGGTGGCGGCTGGACGGATCCGGCCCTCATCGTCGGGGTACAGCTTGCCGTGTTGCTGGCGAGCCGCGAGGTGGTGGCACCCATCGCAACCGTCAGCCACAACGTACTGGACCACGTGGTCACCACCCGGGACGGCCGCCTGAGGCGGGTGGTGACGGTGGCTCAGGCCTTTCGGGGGCGGGCGCCATGAACGGAGAGGCCGTGCGGCGTCCGTCCCGGATTCCCGGCATGCGCGGCATTGCGCTGCTGGCCGGCCTGGTACTGCTCGCGGCTTTGAGCCTGCTGGCCATGGTGGCGGCCACCGACATGCTGTCGCAGGAGCGCATGGCCGCCAATCTCGACGACAGCACATCGGCCCGGGCCAATGCCGATCAGGCCCTGGCCGGCGGACTGGCCGTATTGCTCGGCACGCCCGAAGATCGGCGCACCCCCGGCTGCGCGGCGTATTGCTTTCTCGCGCCCAGCGATACCTTGATCCGAACCGCTGGCGAGTGGACCGCCCTGCCCGAATTCGAGCCCGCTTCGTGGTGGCAGCGTGAAGGCAGGTTGCCCGGCACCGACCCGGTCAGCGCCGCCGAGCCGGATGTTCCCGAACTGCCCTGGGCGCAGGCGCCACGCTTCACCATTGAAGAAGTGGCCTTTCGTGGACCGGAAGAGCTGACCGTACCGGAGTCGGCGCCGCCGGTGGAGGGCGTCGGCTACTACCGTATCCTGGGTCGTGGTACCGGCCGCCAGGCCGGTCTCGTCGCCGTCACCGAAGCCATTGTCGCCCGGCCATGGGTCGCGGGTACCGCACAATCGGAGCCGACCGACTGGGCCGCCTTCTGCGCACCGTTCCAACCCTGGTACGACTGTGGCGGGATGGCCTGGCGGGCGCGCCGCTGATGCCAGGACCGGGCTGGAAAGGTGCGGCGGGAATGAGCCTCATTGAACTGGTTATCGCCACCGGGCTGTTGGCCGTGCTGCTGGGTCTGGCCGTTCCCGGCTACCAGCGTCAGGCCCTGCGGGCTCAGCGTGCAGCCATTATCGAACGCCTGATTGAAGCTGCACACTGCCAGGAACGGATTCGCTCCCGCACCTTTCACTTCGATACCACGCGGTGCCTGCCGGCGAACATCGGGCGGCAGTACAGGATTCGATTCGAGCCTGAAAACACGGTTGCCGCAACGGCCTTCAACGTGATTGCCGAACCGCGCGGCCGGCAGCGGGCGGATCCGTGCGGGAGTCTGAGTCTGCACTCGACCGGGAATCGATCCATCAGCGGGCCGGACGAACTGCGGCGACGTTGCTGGGCGGGACGCTGATTCAACCAGTGGCCTGCCCGGGGCGAAAGCCCGGCAACCGTGGGGTTGGAGGTCCGGGGTGGCGTCAGGCGGAGTTGCGTACCCGGATGCGCAGTTCGCGCGGCAGGGCGAAGCGCATGTTCTCTTCGATGCCGTCGAGTTCGCGCACACTGGTGCCGCCTTCCTGGCGCAGACGCTCGATGACTTCGGCGACCAGGCTTTCCGGTGCCGAGGCGCCGGCCGTGACCCCGACGGATTCGATTCCGTCCAGCCAGTCGCGGTGGATGTCGTCGGCCCCGTCGATCAGGTAGGCCGGAACGCCCTGCTTCTCGGCCAGCTCACGCAGGCGATTCGAATTGGAACTGTTGACCGACCCGACCACCAGCAGCAGTTGCACCCGCGCGGCCAATTCCTTGACGGCATCCTGACGGTTCTGGGTGGCGTAGCAGATGTCGTCATGCTTCGGGCCGACAATCGCGGGGTAACGACGCCGTAATGCGGCGATGACGCCCTGGGTGTCATCGACCGACAGAGTGGTCTGGGTGACGTAGGCGATGTCGTCGGGATAGCCGACTTCCAGCCCGGCGACGTCCTCGACTGTTTCCACCAGGTAAATCCGGTTGTCGCGCGGCGGCTGATTCAGCCACTGCCCCAGGGTGCCCTCTACTTCGGGGTGGCCGGCATGACCGATCAGGATCACGTCGCGTCCGGCCTTGCAGTGCCGCGCGACTTCCATGTGCACCTTGGTCACCAACGGGCAGGTGGCGTCGAAAACGGTGAGTTCACGCTCGCCGCCGTCGCGGCGCACGGCCTTGGAAACTCCGTGTGCACTGAAAATAACGGTCGCGCCGTCCGGCACTTCGGTCAATTCGTCGACAAAGACGGCACCTTCCCGGCTCAGGCGGTCGACCACGTTGCGGTTGTGCACCACTTCGTGGCGAACGTAGATCGGTGAGCCGAACAGGTCCAGCGCCCGTTCGACGATGTCGATTGCCCGGTCGACGCCGGCGCAGAATCCGCGCGGGTTGGCGAGCAGGATGTTCATGATTTCAATTTCCGGTGCCGCAGCGTTTGCAGCAATGCGTCCAGCAGCAAGAGTATCACGCCTCCGGTAATCGCCGAGTCGGCCACGTTGAACGCCGGCCAGTGCCAACCGGCGTAATGCACGTCGATGAAATCGACCACGTAGCCGTACTGGATCCGGTCGACCAGGTTGCCAATGGCGCCTCCGATCACCAGTGCCAGGGCCAACCCGGTGCGCCACTCGCGGCGCGGCAGACGCAGCACCCAGACAATCAGTGCCAGGCTGATCACCGAAGCGAGAACGGTAAAGAACCAGCGCTGCCAGCCACCGGCGTCGCTGAGAAAACTGAAAGCGGCGCCGTAGTTGTGTGCCAGGGTCAGGTTGAGCCAGTCGTACACGGCGCGCGGCCGGTACAGGGTAAGCACCTCGCTGGCCCACTCCTTGGTCACCATGTCGGCCCACACCACCGCCGCGGACACGAACAACCACACCCAGGAATATGGCGCGGGTGGCTCTCGCGACGGAGGGCTGGCCTGGTCGCCCGGTTCGTTCATCGGCTCACGCGGCCCGGCGCCGCTCGCCGGCGCCCGTCACATTTTCTACACAGCGCCCGCACAGCTCCGGGTGCTCGGCGTGGCTGCCGACGTCCGACCGGTAATGCCAGCAACGCACACACTTTTCGTGTTCGGTCGGGGTCACCCGGATGGCCAGCTCACCGTGCGGCAACTGCACCCGCTCGGCTTCCGCCGGCGCGGAATCCAGCGCGTGCGCGCGGGCATCCGAGGTAATCAGAACAAAACGCAACTCGTCACCGAGCCAGTCGATCTCGCCTTTCAGCTCGTCGCTCACCCACAGGTCGACTTCCACCGCCAGTGAGGAGCCGGCACGACCCGACCGACGAACCTCCTCGGTCACTTTGCTCACCGCTTCACGCACTTCCAGGATGCGTTCCCAGCGACCGCGTTCGGTGTCCGGATCGGCAAACGTGAACAGGCCGCGGTACCAGGTTTCGAACAATACGCTGTCCGACCGGTCGCCCGGCACGTGGGCATGGATTTCCTCCGCGGTGAAGCTCAACACGGGCGCGATCCAGCGTAACAGGGCCTCGAGGATGTGATACATGGCGGTCTGCGCGGAACGCCGTGGATGGCTGTCGCGCCCGGTGGTGTACAGCCGGTCCTTGATCACATCGAGGTAGAACGCGCCCATGTCGAAGGCGCAGAAATGATGCACCTTCTGGTAAACCTGCAGGAAATGGTAGTTGTCGTAGGCCCGCTCGACCTCGGCCTGCAGCAGGCTGGCCCGGTCGACCGCCCAGCGGTCGAGCGGCAGCAGTTCGTCCGCCGGCAGCGCATCACCGGGCTCGAATCCGTCGAGATTGCCGAGCAGGAAACGGGCCGTGTTGCGGATGCGGCGATAGGCATCGGACACGCGTTTGAGAATCTCGTCGGACACGGACATCTCGCCGCGGTAATCGGCGGCCGCCACCCACAGGCGCATCACGTCGGCGCCCAGGGTGTTCATGATCTTGATCGGCGACAGCACGTTACCCAGCGACTTGGACATCTTGCGGCCCTCGGCATCGACCACGAAGCCGTGGGTCAACACCTGGCGGTACGGCGCCTCGCCGTGCATCGCCACCGAGGTCAACAGGGAACTGTGGAACCAGCCGCGATGCTGGTCCGAGCCCTCCAGGTAGAGTTCGGCCGGCCGGCGCAGTTCCGCGCGCTCGTCCAGCACGCAACGGTGCGAGACGCCGGAATCGAACCACACGTCGAGGATGTCGGTGACCCGCTGCCACGCCTCGGGGTCCACGCCCAGGCGCTCGTAAATGTCGTCGCGGTACCAGCAGTCCACGCCTTCGCGCTCGACCAGGTCGGCCGCGCGTTGCATCAGGTCCGGTGTGTCGGGGTGCAGTTTTTCACCCGCGTGGTCGATAAACAGCGTGATCGGCACGCCCCAGGTACGCTGGCGCGAAATGCACCAGTCCGGCCGGTTCTGCACCATGCCGCGGATGCGCTCCTCACCCCATTCCGGCACCCAGCGCACGCCGCCGATGGCGGCCACGGCATTTTCGCGCAAGCCGGCCTGGTCCATGCTGATGAACCACTGCGGGGTCACGCGGAACGCGGTTGGCGATTTATGCCGCCAACAGTGGGGATAACTGTGTTCGAAGGCCTCGTTGTGCAGCAGCACGCCGTTTTCCGCCAGCACCGCGATAATGCTGTCGTTGGCTTTCCACACATTCTCGCCGCCGAAGCGCTCGGTGTCTTCGAGGTAGCGCCCGTTGCCGCCTACCGGGTTGGTAATCGGCAGGTCGTACTTGCGACCGACCGCGAAGTCCTCCTCACCATGACCGGGCGCCGTGTGCACGGCGCCTGTTCCTGCCTCGGTGGTGACGTGGTCGCCCAGAATCACCGGCACACTGCGGTCGTAAAACGGATGACGCAGTTGCAGGTGCTCCAGCGCGGCCCCGGCCACCGTCCCCAGCACCCGGGGCGATTCCAGCCCCAGTCGTTCAGCGACGGCATCCAGCAGGTCGGCGGCGATCACCAGCGCCAGCGGGTTGCCGTTCTGAGCGGCCGCGACCAGCACATAGTCCAGTTCGGCGTGCAAGGCCACGGCCTGGTTGGCGGGCAGGGTCCAGGGCGTGGTGGTCCAGATCGGGATGCCGACCGCTCCGCCCGGGTCCTCGACGCCGAAAGCGGCGAGGAGGGCGTCGCGGTCGACCGCCGGAAACAGCACGTCGATGGCCGGCGAGGTCTTGTCGCGGTATTCGATTTCGGCCTCGGCCAGCGCCGAGCCACAGTCGAAGCACCAGTGCACCGGTTTGGCACCCTGGGTCAGGTGACCCGCGTCGACGATGGCGGCAAGCGCCCGGATCATGTCGGCCTCGTAACGGCGCGCGCGAGTCTCGTACGGATGGTCCCAGTCGCCGACTACTCCCATGCGCCGGAACCCGGTCTTCTGCAATTCGATCTGCTTGCCGGCGTATTCCCGGCATTTGGCACGGAACTCGGCGGCATCGAGCTTTTTGCCGACCTTGCCGTGCTTTTTTTCAACCTGCAGTTCAATCGGCAGACCGTGGCAGTCCCAGCCCGGTACGTACGGCGAACGAAAACCGGCCATCAGGCGCGACTTGACCACGATGTCCTTGAGGATTTTGTTCACCGCGTGACCCATGTGGATGTCGCCGTTGGCGTAGGGCGGGCCGTCGTGCAGAATCCAGGTCGGCCGATCGGCGGTCACTTCCTGCAGGCGGGCGTAGAGACCCGCCTCCTCCCACGACGCGATCATCCCGGGTTCCCGGTTGGCGAGATTGGCCTTCATCGGGAACGCCGTTCGGGGCAGGTTGATGGTGTCCTTGTAGTCCATGCGTGTCGTTGTTCCGTTCATTCAATCGTTGTTCGAGTCGCTGCCGGGCTCTTGCCGCGCCAGAATAGCGCGCGCCGCCGCGTCGTCGGCGCGCATTTGATCGACCAGCGCGTCCAGGGTGTCGAATCGCGCTTCCTCCCGTAACTTTGCCACAAATTCCACTTCGAGACGGCGGCCGTACAGATCGCCGTCGAAGTCGAACAGGTGCACTTCCAGCAACGGTTCACGGCCGCCGACGGTCGGGCGGATGCCAATGCTGGAAACACCTCCGAGCCAGCGTCCCGGCGATGCGCCCTCATGGACCCGGGCCCGAACGGCGAAAATGCCGCTCAACGGACTCGGCCGCGCCCGGATTCTGAGGTTTGCCGTGGGATAGCCCAGGTCACGGCCCAGCCGTTCGCCGGCAATGACATGACCTTCCATGCGGAATGGCCGCCCGAGCATGTCTTCGGCGGCCGCAAAATCACCCGCGGCCAGCGCGGCCCGAATAGCCGTGCTGGATATCCGGCCGTCCGGTCCGCTGACCGGCGGCTCGACGGTGACCCCGAAGCCCAATTCGACGCCGAGGGCAGTCAGGCGTTCAACATCACCTTCGCGGCGGTGGCCAAAACGAAAATCCCCGCCCACCACGACTTCGCTTGCGCCCAGGGTGTCCGCCAGCACCCGGCGGGCGAAATCCACCGCGGAAAGGGTGGCGAATTGGTGGTCGAAACGCATGAGCCAGCACAGATCGACACCGGCGTCGCGCAACAAAGCCAGTTTCTGGTGCACGGTCGACAGACGGGCAGGCGGTTGCTCGGGCCGGAAAAACGCCTGCGGCAACGGTTCGAAAGTCACCGCGGCGACCTGCGCCTCAGCGCCGGCCAGGGCGCGGCAGCGGCGCAGCAGGGCCTGGTGCCCCCGATGGACGCCGTCCAGGTTGCCGATGGTAACCACACAAGGGCCGTGATGCCCCGCGCCGGTCGCGGCCGGCCTGTCCCGCATGACGCGCACGTTGCCCTCGATTTCCGTAGTGAAAGTCCGTTCAGGAACCGCCACACAGGGCGGCCATGGATGCTGGCTCAAAAGCAGCGGATTATACCGCACCTTTCTCCAGGTGACGGGGCCTCAGACCGGCGCCGAACAGCACCCCGAAATACACCAGGGCGCCGCCCGCGATCAGGATCGCCAGCCGGGTGACCCGCTGCGATGCCCCGGCGGCCGCCCAGCTTTCATCCACACCCGCCTGCCAGGCCAGCACGCCAGCCATGACCACGCACGCCACTATGGCGGCCCCGGCCACCCGCGACCAGCCCGGTTCGGGCTGGTAGGCCTGCTGGGCACGCAACCCGCGGTACAGCAATCCGGCATTGACGTAGGCGGCCAGCGAACTGGCCAGCGCCAGTCCGGTATGTGGCCCGGCGAAGCCAATCGCGACCAGGGTGCCCACGAACAGGAAATTGAGAACCATGTTGGTGACCATCGCGGTGATCGCGTACCGCACCGGGGTGGCCGTGTCCTGGCGCGCGTAATAGCCCGGCGCCAGTACTTTAACGGCAATGAAGGCCGGCAGCCCCAGCGCGTAAGCGGACAGGCTCAGAGCCGTCATCTCCACATCGCTCATTTCGAACGCCCGGTACTGGAACAGCGTGACCAGCACCGGGGTGGCCAGAACCACCAGCGCCACCGCGGCCGGCAATGTGATGACCACGGCGAGGCGCAAGGCCCAGTCGAGGGTGACCGAAAATGCCTGCGGGCTCTTCTGCGCGAACTTGCGTGACAGATTGGGCAGGATCACTGTCGACAACGCCACGCCGAAAACACCCAGCGGGAACTCCATCAGCCGATCGGAGTAATACAGCCAGGTCACACTGCCACTGACCAGGAAGGTGGCCAGAATGCTGTCGATCAGCAGATTCACCTGGGCGACGGAGGAGCCGATCAGGGTCGGCACCATCAATTTCAGCACGCGGCGAACGCCACTGTGGCGCCAGCCCCAACGCGGCCTCGGCAGCAGTCCCAGCCGCATCAGGGCCGGAATCTGCAGCAGCAATTGGGCGAAACCGGCCGCCAGCACCCCCCAGGCCAGCGCTTTCACCGGCACTTCCATGCGCCCCGACAGCAGAACGGCGGCCGCGATCAGCGATACGTTCAGCAACACCGGGGTCAGCGCCGGCACCAGAAAGCGATCGAAGGTGTTGAGAATGCCGCCGGACAGGGCCGTCAGCGAAATCAGAAGGATGTACGGAAACGTGACCCGCAGCATGTCGGCCGACAGGGCGAATTCCGGCCGGCCCTCGATCAGCCAGCCCGGCGCGAAGATTGCCAGAACCGCCGGCGCGGCGAAAATCCCGATGGCGGTGAGCACCAGCAAGATCGCCAGCAAGGTGCCGGCGACGTGGTCGACCAGGTCGCGCAGTGCGGCCTGGTCGCCGGTGGCCCGAACCTCGGACAGCACCGGTACGAAAGCGAGTGAAAACGAGCCCTCGGCGAACAGCCGGCGCATGAAGTTGGGGATTTTGAAGGCCAGGAAAAAGGCGTCGGTTGCGCCGCTGGCACCGAAGTATCGCGCGAATATGACGTCGCGAACAAAGCCGAGCAGGCGCGAGACGATGGTGGCCATGCCAACCGTCAGGGTGGACCTGAACAGTTTCAACGGACTTCGATCCCCTGCCCGGGAGCCGGCGGACCCGGCTCAAACGTTGACCCGACCGGCGAAAAATAAGAGAATAGCCGGCTCGATTTTCGAAACATTTGCTTGGAGAGTACCTTGGCCAACAGTTTATCAGCTCGCAAACGGGCACGTCAGGCGGAAGCGCACCGTCGCCACAACGCCAGTCAGCGTTCGCACGTGCGCACGACCATCAAGAACGTGCACAAAGCCATCGCCGCCGGCGACAAGTCCGCCGCCCAGACCGCGTACAAGGCTGCCGTTCCCGCGATCGACCGCTCGGTGTCCAAGGGCCTGATGGCCAAGAACAAGGCAGCGCGGCATAAATCGCGCCTGAATGCCCACATCAAGGCCATGTCCTGAGGGATCACCCCTCCGGGCCATGCCCGTGGCACCACAGTGTGCCGATGCAATATGCAAGAACCCCGCCGATGGCGGGGTTTTTTCGTGACGGCTAATCGTGTTCGTCGCCATGGGCGCCGGAATCCTCTTCGAGGTCAGCCCGCGCCTCCGCGGCTTCATCGACCGGCGGTGCCGCGGCCGCCGCTACCTCGTCCATCTCGATCAGCGCATCCGAAACCCGCTGCATCAATTCCCGCGTTCCCACTCCGGTCACCGATGACACCAGCGCCCAGGGCGCCTGCCAACCGAGTTCGTCGATTACTTCCCGGGCCCTGGCCTCCGCCTCGGCGGATTCCATCAAGTCGCCCTTGGTGAACACCAGCCAGCGGGGCTTGTCCAGCAAACCGGGATCGAAACGCTCCATCTCCGTTTCCAGCTGCCGTACCTGGTTCGCACAGTCGGTTTCCAACGCCACCGGCCCCAGATCCACCAGGTGCAATAGCAGCCGGGTGCGCTGCAGGTGTTTGAGAAACTGGATGCCCAGGCCCGTGCCCTGCGCCGCGCCCTCGATCAGGCCCGGAATGTCGGCAATCACGAAACTCCGCTCGGTGTCGATGCGCACCACGCCCAGGTTGGGGTAGAGGGTGGTAAACGGATAATCCGCCACCTTGGGCCGGGCCGCAGAGACCGCGCGAATCAGGGTCGACTTGCCGGCATTGGGAAAGCCCAGCAGACCCACGTCGGCCAGTACCTTGAGTTCCATGTGCAGTTCAAGCTTCTCGCCCGCGGTGCCGGGCACGGTCTTGCGCGGCGCGCGATTGGTCGAGCTCTTGAAGTGCACGTTACCCAGCCCCCCGCGGCCACCCTTCGCCACCAACAAACGCTCGCCGTGTTCGGTGACGTCACCCAACGCATCGCCGGTCTCCGCATCGGTCACCACGGTGCCCAGGGGTACCCGGATCACGATATCCTCGCCGCTCTTACCGGTCATCTGCCGGCCCGCACCAGACTGTCCGTTCTGCGCCTTGTACTGGCGCTGATGGCGGAAATCGACCAGGGTGTTGAGTCCGGAGTCGCCCTCGAGGAACACACTGCCGCCCCGCCCGCCGTCACCGCCGTCGGGACCGCCGAAGGGAATGTATTTTTCCCGCCGGAACGAGCCGGAACCATCGCCACCCTTGCCGGCGGTTACGGTGATGGTTGCCTCGTCAACGAACTTCATCTTGGGTTCTCTGTATGTGAGGGGGTTGTCGTGAAATAGTACTGCCTTCTTGCGCCTTTGGCGCAAACCGGCAGCACGATTTCACTCCTGTCCCAGCGGCTTTACTTCTTCCGGCGGGGCAGATTCTTTACGCGTGGTGCGGTGGCCAACTTTTGCACAAGGCGCAAACCGGCAGCACGATTTCACTCCTGTCCCAGCGGCTTTACTTCTTCCGGCGGGGCAGATTCTTTACGTGTGGTGCAGTGGCCGTCTTTTGCCCAAGGCGCAAACCGGCAGCATCCTTTGGCTCTTGGCCCGGGGTGAAACTAAAAAACCCCGCCGGGGCGGGGTTTTTTCAGTCGTTGGCGTTGGGTCTCAGGCGGACTTGACGCTGACGAACTGGCGTTTGGGTTTGCCCCGCTTTTCGAATTCCACTTTGCCGTCGGACAGCGCGAACAGGGTGTGGTCGCGGCCGACACCGACGTTGTCTCCGGCGTGGAACCGGGTGCCGCGCTGGCGGACCAGGATGTTGCCGGCGATAACGGCTTCACCGCCGTAGCGCTTCACACCCAGGTACTTGGGATTCGAATCGCGGCCATTGCGTGTACTGCCGCCCGCTTTCTTATGAGCCATGAGTCAATTCTCCTTGCCCGGCCGACTCAGGCGTCGATACCGGTGATTTCCAGCCGCGTGAAGTACTGCCGGTGACCGGCACGCTTCATGTGGTGCTTGCGGCGCTTGAATTTGATGATGCGGACCTTGTCGCCCCGGCCATGCTCGACCACTTTGGCCGTAACCTTGCCACCGTCGAGATAGGGCGAACCGATTTTGACGTCCTCACCTTCGCCGACCATCAGCACCTGGTCGAGTTCGACCGTCGCGCCCGTTTCGGCATCGATTTTTTCTACTTTGATTGTGTCACCGGCAGCGGCACGGTACTGCTTGCCACCAGTCTTGAATACAGCGTACATGGGAATCCAGCTCCGGTTTGAGAACGGCCCTACAAAAGGGCGAGAATGTTAGCGGTTTTGACCCCCGGGGTCAAGCCGCGCGGGCCGCTCCCAGCGGGGCTTTGGCATGCTCACTCAGGGCTGGCACCACAACCGCATCAGGTTGTTGTACACCTTGTTGGCCAGGCGTTCCTGCGGGGTGTCCGCCGCGACGTCCTGCACCCAGCGGGTGATTTGGGACACATCGCTGAACAGTTCGCGCCGGGTGACGTCCTGGATCCGGCTCTCGGCCACCGTCACGGCGGCCAGGCGCGAGCCGCGGGTTACCGGGTTCACCCGGTGCAGGGTTCCGGCCGGGTAGCACACAGCATGGCCCGGCGGCAGCTTGAAGGTCCGGGGTTCTCCGGACTGGCTGTTGACCACCAGTTCCCCGCCCTCGTATTCATCCGGCGCGCTGAAGAACACGGTCGTCGACACGTCGCCCCGGGCCGGCGGATCGCCCGCCAGCAAGGGGTGGTCCATGTGATCACCGTAGAACATGCCCTCATCGTAGCGGTTGATGGTCATGGGCCGGACGATGCGCGGCACCGCCAGAATCCGATACTGGGGATGGCCGGTGAGGCGTTCGTGCACCTGCCGCTGCACCTGCTGGATGCGCTCGTCCGACGGGTCGCCCTGCAGGTTGTTCTTGACGTTGCGCGAACCGGGGCCGGCCGTCTGGCGGCCATCGGAGAAGCGGGCCTCCGCGAGCAGCGTGCGGATTTCCCTGAGCTGTGCCGTATCGAGCAAATCGGGGATGATGAACATCGAAAGTGTATTCCCTGCGGTGGTCAGGTTCGAAGCCAGCCGGTAATCGCATAGCGGGCCCCGGTCGCGAAGGGCGCCACCAGCGACACGCAGTGGTCGGCGGGCACCCGGAACAGCGCCAGTGAGTTGTAGCGTGGCATCAGGGTGCGGGTGACCTCACCCTCCCCGTCCAGAAACTGCAACAGCCCGCCCCAGTCCGCCTGCCAGTCACGGGTGAGGTTGATCACGTAAGCGCACAGCCGGTCGTTTTCGTCGTTTTCGTCGTTGTGCCGGCGCAGGAAATGCCCCGCCACGTAACGGGTGGCCTGGGCGTCCGCGCGCCGGATTCGGGCGTAACCGGTTATCTGCCGCATGGCTTCGAGCCAGCCGCGGCTGTTGATCTGCTCGATGACACGGTGCAGAACCAGCTCCGGATGCCGTTTTTCCTTGTAGGCGGTTACCATCATGAAACTGTCGTAGCGAAACTGGAACGATTCCCGCGCGATGTCGATGATGTCTTCATCCAGCCGCGCGCGCTCCGCAGCGTCCAGTTCGGCCAGTTCCTCGGCCCACAGCTTGCGCGGTCCCTCGGCGTCGCGAAAGGCCAGCGACCAGGGCACCTGCCCGGCCAGGCAGTCGTGCAATGCATCCGCCACTGCGGGGCGCAGCGCGTCTTCGACCTGCAGCACGCCGTTTGCGGCGAATTCGACGGCCAGCGCAGACAAATCGAGATCCGGATTCACCAGTCCGCCACGCACCAGCGCATGGGCCGGCGATTCCGGCGCGGCGGCCGTTTTCGGGGCGTTTCGGACCTCTGCGGACATCATCGTCCAAGAATATCAGAATGGGGGAATATCGGTTTCCAAATGGCTTTTGCGGGCACCTCCGAACGAGGAGTATAGTTACCTGTTTGCTTCCGTATTTGGCGACCTATGGACAAGATTCTGATTCGGGGTGCGCGCACCCACAATCTCGACAATATCGACCTCGACCTGCCGCGCGATCAATTGATCGTGATCACCGGCATTTCCGGGTCGGGTAAATCTTCGCTGGCCTTCGACACCATCTACGCCGAGGGTCAGCGGCGCTATGTCGAGTCACTGTCGGCTTACGCGCGGCAGTTTCTGTCCATGATGGAAAAGCCGGACGTCGACCACATCGAGGGCCTGAGCCCGGCAATTTCCATCGAACAAAAATCGACGTCGCACAACCCCCGCTCCACGGTGGGCACGATCACCGAAATCTATGACTACCTGCGCCTGCTGTTCGCGCGGGTCGGCACGCCCTGCTGTCCGGAGCACGACATACCGCTCGAAGCCCAGACCATCAGCCAGATGGTGGATCACGCCCTGGCCCTGCCCGAGGACAGCAAGCTGATGCTGCTGGCGCCGGTGGTACGCAACCGCAAGGGCGAGCACCTGCAACTGTTCGACGAGCTGCGCGCCCAGGGTTTCGTGCGGGCGCGCGTGGACGGCGTGGTCTGCGACCTGGACGATGCGCCCGAACTGGAGCTCCGCAAGAAGCATTCCATCGAAGTGGTGATCGACCGTTTCCGGGTGCGCGAGGAGATGAAGCAGCGCCTGGCCGAATCCTTCGAAACCGCCGTGACCCTGTCCGACGGCCTGGCCCTGCTGGCCCCGATGGACGAAGACAGCGAACTCGAGGAAAAACTGTTCAGCGCGCGTTATTCGTGCCCGTTCTGCGATTACAGCCTGCAGGAACTCGAGCCGCGCATGTTCTCGTTCAACAACCCCAACGGCGCATGCCCGGAATGCGACGGTCTGGGCATCAGCCAGTTCTTCGATCCGGAACGGGTGGTCAGCAATACCCAGCTCAGCCTGGCCGGGGGCGCCGTGCGTGGCTGGGACCGGCGCAACGCATATTATTTTCAGATCATTCAGGCGCTGGCAAAACACTACGATTTCGATGTCGACACGCCATTTGCGAAACTGCCGAAGAAAATCCGCGATATCGTCCTGTTTGGCAGTGGCGACGAGGTTATCGAATTCCAGTATCTCGGCGAGAACGGCTCGCGCAAACGCCGCCACACCTTCGCCGGCATCATTCCCAACCTGGAGCGGCGTTACCGCGAGACGGATTCCCGCATCGTGCGCGAGGAACTGTCCAAGTACATCAGCCAGAAACCCTGCGGCCTGTGCGAAGGTCAGCGCCTGAACCGGGAAGCACGGCACGTTTTCGTGGCGGATACGAATCTGCCGAGCATCACGGCCTGGCCGATCTCCCGCTGCCTGGAATTCTTCGACGAACTCGACCTGGAAGGCCGGCGCGGCCGGATTGCGAATAAAATCGTCAAGGAAGTCCACGAGCGCCTGCAATTCCTGGTCAACGTGGGGCTCGACTATCTGACCCTGGATCGCAAGGCCGACTCGCTGTCCGGCGGCGAAGCGCAGCGCATCCGCCTGGCCAGCCAGATCGGAGCCGGCCTGGTCGGCGTGATGTACATCCTCGACGAACCCTCCATCGGCCTGCACCAGCGCGACAATGCGCGGCTGCTGGCGACCCTGACCCGGCTGCGTGATCTGGGCAATACCGTCATCGTGGTCGAACATGACGAGGAAGCCATTCGCGAGGCCGATTACGTGGTCGATATCGGTCCCGGCGCCGGCGTGCACGGCGGTCATATCGTGTTCAACGGCACGCCGGCGGAGTTGATGGCGGATCCCGATTCGCTGACCGGGCAGTTTCTTGTCGGAACCCGCAAAATCGACATTCCCGACAAACGCACCGCTGCCGATCCCGAGAAGGTGCTGAAGGTCGTCGGCGCCAGCGGCAACAACCTCAAGGCGGTCAACCTGGAGGTTCCCGCCGGCCTGTTCGTGTGCGTGACCGGCGTGTCGGGCTCGGGCAAGTCGACGCTGATCAACGACACCCTGCACCGCCTGGCCGCCCGTGAACTGTACGGCAGCACCGCGCAACCCGCCCCGTTCGAGTCGGTTGAAAACCTGGACCTGTTCGACAAGGTGGTGGATATCGACCAGTCGCCGATCGGCCGCACACCACGCTCGAACCCGGCGACCTACACCGGCCTGTTCACGCCGATCCGCGACCTGTTCGCCGGCACCCAGGAAGCCCGGGCGCGCGGCTACAAACCCGGCCGCTTCAGTTTCAACGTCAAGGGCGGCCGCTGCGAAGCCTGCCAGGGGGACGGATTGATCCGGGTGGAAATGCACTTCCTGCCGGATATCTACGTGCCCTGCGACGTCTGCCACGGCAAGCGGTACAACCGGGAAACCCTGACGGTTACCTACAAGGGCAAAAACATCCACGAAGTGCTGGAAATGACGGTCGAGGACGCGCTGGAATTCTTTTCCTCGGTGCCGGCCGTCGCCCGCAAATTGCAAACCATGGCGGACGTCGGCCTGTCTTACATCACCCTGGGCCAGAGCGCGACCACCCTGTCAGGCGGCGAGGCCCAGCGCATCAAGCTGTCCAAGGAGTTGAGCAAGCGCGACACGGGGCAAACCCTGTACATCCTCGACGAACCGACGACCGGCCTGCATTTTCAGGACATCCAGCAACTGCTCGGCGTACTGCACCGCCTGCGCGACCACGGCAACACCGTGGTGGTGATCGAGCACAATCTCGACGTGATCAAAACGGCGGACTGGGTTGTCGATCTGGGACCGGAAGGCGGCGACCGCGGCGGACAGATCATCGCCACCGGAACACCGGAGGACGTCGCCCGCGCCAAGCACTCCCTTACCGGCCAGTTCCTGGCCCGGATACTGGGCACGCCGGCACGGCTGAAATCAGCCTGACGCCACCACGGATCAGCGCCCCTCCACCGGCAGATCGAACTGGAAGCTGCGGCCGCTGTCCGATATCACCGTGAGAACCACGGAATCGCCGGCTTGCAGCGGCCGGGTGGATTTCATCAGCATCAGGTGCAAACCACCCGGTTCCAGGCGCAGCGATTCTCCCGGATCGATGGCCGGTTGCGGTACTGCTTCCATGCGGCTGACCCCGTCGCGACGCACGGTTCGGTGCAGACTGACGTCGGCGTGGGCATCGCTGAGCCACTCGCTGATCACCAGCGGTTCGCGGCCGGTCCAGGTCAACTCACCGTAGGCCGCGGTCATGCCGGCGCCCGGTGGCATGGCACGCACCCAGGCATCGGACAGTTCCAGCGTGGGGGCCGATTGCGGTGCGCAACCGGCCAACGCCGCAAGCAGGGCACAAACGCACAGCAGACCGGCACGCGATTCACCAACACGCAATTGACCGACACCCGATTGACCGACACGATGACGGACGGGACTGAAGAGGAAACCGAACATGAATAAACTCCTGATCGCGATATTGTTTCTCAATGGCGGCGTTGCCGTGGCGCTCGAAGCGGCACCCGAAAGCGATGACTCCATCACGATCTACTCGCGTATGCAACCCGGCGCGGTCGCGCCCGAATGGTACCGCCCCAGCGGCGGGCGCAACCAGGGCGGCAACGTTCCCGGCTACGCCATCATCCGGCACGACCGCCCTTACCGGATCGACCGGGGCACCAGTACGTTACGCGTGACCGACGTGGCCGCGCTGATCGACCCGACCACCGTGACCTTCACTTCCCTGGACCGCCCGCAGACGCGAGTTCTGGAACAGAGTTTCCAGTTCGACCTGGTCAGCCAGGCGAAACTGCTGGAGCGGTATCTCGGTCAGCCCATCACGGTGGAGCAGGTGCGGGGTGATACCGTGGACCGGCTCACCGGGCGCCTGCTGGGGATTGGCGACGGACTGACCCTGCAACTGGACGACGGCAGCGTGGCGGCCGTGCGCGAGTATGCCAACGTGGCGTTTTCGGAGTTGCCGGGCGGGTTGATCACGCGACCGACCCTGGAGTGGCTGCTCGACAGTCCGGCCGCAGGGGAACAAGAGGTCCGCATCGCCTACGAAACCCAGGGCATGACCTGGTGGGCGGATTACAACATCATCCTCGACGAGGCGAACGGGTGCTCCATGGACCTGTCGGCCTGGGTCAGCATCATCAACCAGTCCGGTGCCTCGTATCCCGCCTCGCGGCTGAAGCTGATTGCCGGCGACGTGCACCGCGCCGAGCCGCCGCGGCAACAACGCGAGGTGATGTACCGGGTGGCCATGGCCGAGGATTCAGCGGGATTCGCGGAGAAATCCTTTTTCGAGTACCACCTCTACACGCTGGGCCGACGCACCGACCTGCCGGACAATTCGACCAAGCAGATCGAACTGATGCCGACCGCCGCGGGGGTGGACTGCGAGAAGGAACTGGTGTTCGCGCCCACCCTGCAGATTCCGTACCGGGGCCATCAGCAACTCGACCAGCAGTACGGCCGCCAGGGCCAGGGCGAGGTGAACGTGTTTCTGCGCTTCGCCAATGAGGCCGGAAACGGACTGGGCCGCCCCTTGCCGGCCGGACGCATGCGCGTCAATCAACTCGATACCGACGACGGCAGCCTCGAATTCATCGGCGAGGACGTGATCGATCACACACCGCGCAACGAGGACGTGTTGATCCGCATGGGCAATGCATTCGACGTGGTGGGCGAGCGGACGCAAACGGATTTTCGGGTTGATACCCGCACCCGCAACCTGTGGGAGACGTTCGAAATCAAACTGCGCAACCACAAGGACGAGGCCACGAATGTGGTCGTGCTCGAAAACCTCTACCGGGCAGCCAACTGGACCATCGAGGACGCGACGGCGGAATTCAGCAAGGAAAACAGTAACCGCATCCGGTTCGATGTGCGGATTCCGTCTGAAGGCGAAGCCGTGATTCGCTACACGGCGCACTACACCTGGTAGACGGGCGGGTTGCGGCAGGCAAAAAAAACCGGCGGAGCGGTAAGTCCGCCCCGCCGGTCCCAGGCCGTCACCTGGAGCACATCAGCGAATGTTAGTGATGACGACCGTGGTGACTTGCATGGTGCTTGCGGTGTTTCTTGTGGGCCTTGTAATGGCCATGAGCGTAACCCTGTCGATACGCATGCCGGACCGTATGCCGGAATCCGCGGGCATGCCAGTGTCCGCAATCGCGATAGTAAAGCCGTTCGCGGTAACGTGGCGCGGGTGCGTAGATCGGTCCGCCGAAATTCACGGTGCCGGCATAAGCCACGCCAGCGTGTGGCCCGGACCAGATGGTGACGCTGCCGGAAAGGCCGTCGTCGTGGCGGCTGCCATGAGCCATCGCGCTTGCGGAAAAGGCCAGTGCCGCCAGGCCGGTTGCGAGAATGATCATGCGGGTTTTCATGGGTGTAACCTCCTTTTGCGCTCCATGGGTGCAAAGTCTAGACTGGCGTGTCTGAACTTAGGCTGAACGCTTTGCGGAGTCCCCCAGATGTTGCAAATCACCGATCACGGCCGGGTCCGAGAGATCCGGCTGGACCGCCCCCCGGTCAATGCCATGAATCCCGAACTGGTCACGCTGCTGACCGACAAACTGGCCAAGGCGGGGGACCAGGCCGATGCCGTGGTTATTTCGGGCCGGCCGGGGCTGTTCTCCGCCGGGTTGGACATCACCGCCCTGTTACACGAGAACCGCGAAGGCATTACCCGCTTCTGGGGCTCGTTCCTGCACCTGCTGCGCACGATCGCAGAGATGCCGGTCCCGACGGTGTTTGCGCTGACCGGCCACGCTCCCGCCGGGGGCATCGTTATTTCGCTGTTCGGTGATTACCGGATCATGGCCAGCGGCGACTTCAAAACCGGCCTGAACGAGGTGCAGGTGGGCCTGGTGGTGTCCTCGGTCATCAAGAACGCGCTGGTCCGCCTGGTCGGGCCGCACCCGGCCGAGAACATCCTGGTGCCGGGTCGCCTGCTCAGCCCGGACCAGGCGCTGGACATCGGACTGATTGATGAAATCGAATCCGACCCGGAAGCCACGGTGGACCGGGCCATTGCGTGGTGCGAAAACCTGCTGGCGCTACCGCGCCAGCCCATGCTGTTGACGCGCGCGATGTTCCGCCGGGACCTGATCGGATTTTTCGACGAATCCAACGAATTCAGTGTGGAAACCTTTACCGACATCTGGTTTTCGGAGACCACGCAGAACACACTCCACGCCATGCTGGAGCGCCTCAAGAAGAAATAGGCGGTGCGTCCCCGGACCGGGGACGCGGGGTTCATCCCGAGCGGCCCGCCACGAGCAATCAGTCCCGGCCGGTCTCCACCGGCCGTGCGGGGTCCCGCGTCCACTCGCTCCATGAGCCCGGGTAGACCCGGGCCCCCTCGATGCCCGCCAGTTCCATCGCGAACTGGTTGTGGCAGGCGGTCACGCCGGAGCCGCAGTAATTGACCACGGCGCGGGGATCCGCGTCGCCGAGTAGCTCACGAAATTCCTCACCGAGGCGATCCGCGGCCTTGAAGCGGCCGTCGGCTTCCAGGTTCAGGCCCAGCGGGCGGTTGATTGCGCCGGGAATGTGTCCTCCCCGGGAATCCAGCGGCTCCACCTCGCCGGTGTACCGCTCCGGCGCGCGAGCATCCAGCAGGGTCAGCTCACGCCGTGGCACCGCGTCCAGAACCTGAGCCGCCGAGACCGTCATGGCCCCAGCCGGACTCAGCTCGGGCGGATCGGTGGGCGCATAGTCGGGCTCACCCGGCTGCAGGGGGAATCCCGCGCGCTGCCAGGCCTCCAGCCCGCCGTCGAGCAGGGCCGCCGGCAAACCGAAATAACGCATCAGCCACCACAAACGCGAGGCCATCGCGTTGTTGCGTTCGTCATAAGCGACCAGCCGGGTTTCGGGGTGCCATCCGATACGCCCCAGAAAGGCGGAGAAGCGGCCGGTGTCCGGCAACGGATGGCGGCCGGAAGCGGGCGTGACCGGCGAGGACAGGTCATCGTCCAGATGGGCGTAACGGGCTCCGGGCACATGACCTTCGAGGTAGACCGCGCGCCCCCGATTCGGGTCGGAAAGATCGAAACGGCAGTCGACGGCAAGCAGGCGGCCCTGCCCCAGACCACGCTCCAGCGTGGCGGCATCGACCAGCAGATCAGCGAACATTGGCACTCTCCAGGCGGTGGGCAAGGTTAAGCAGCATGGCGGCGGTCGCACCCCAGATGGTGTACTCGCCCCACTGCAGGGAATGAATCGTGAATCGCTCCTGGTCCCGGGTCACGATGCGCGATTCGTAGCGATTGCGGTCCAGGGCCACCGACACGGGCACGCTGAAGACTTCCGCAACCTCGCTTTGGTCGGGCCGCCACACCGCCGGCCTGCGCACGAGGGCGACGACCGGCAATACCCGGTAATCGGAAATCGTATCCATGCGGTCGAGAAAACCAATGGGGGTGACCCGCTCGGCCGGCAGGCCAATCTCCTCCCAGGCTTCGCGCAGGGCCGTGTCGACCGCCGTGCGGTCGTCTTCTTCGGCGGCCCCGCCAGGGAAACTGATCTGTCCGGCGTGGGTGGGGAGATGATCGGCGCGGCGGGTGAGGACGACTTCGGGCTCGTCGAGGTCCAGCAGGGGAACGAGCACGGCAGCGGTCCGATTGGGCCGCCAGCCGGTGGTGCCGCTCGGCCGGTAACCCGCCACTTTCAGGCTGCGCACCCCCGAGGCCAGCGGCGTGACCGCGGCCCTCAGGCGATCATGCCACTGAGGATCCCGGACCGGCGCCATCCCGGCCGTCACATCGAAAACAGGGCTTCGAGCCGGCCGGGCAGCTCCGCGGTGATGCGTTTGCGTTCCGCCTCGCTGTAGCCGAGCCAGTCGCCGATCTCCCGGGATGTTCTCATGCAACCGATGCACAGGTCGTTGGGCCCCAGGGTACAGACCCCGATACACGGGGACTGCACGGGATCCGAGATGCGTGCGGCATCGGCCATCGTGGAGTGAGGTTCGGGCAGTAGCGGAAAACCGTTACTGCTCGACGATTTCCACCAGCTTGAGATCGAAGGTCAGTGCCTCGTTGGGGCCGACCGGCGGATTGCCACGGGCACCAAACGCCATTTCCGGCGGTACGAATACCTGCCAGGTGGCACCGGTCTTCATCAGCGGCAGAACTTCCTGCCAGCCGCGCAATACGGCATTGACCTTGAATTCCTCAGGCACGCCGCGCGCAAACGAACTGTCAAACTCGTGTCCGTTCATCTTGGAGCCGCGGTAGTGAACCTTGACGGTGCTTTCCATACCAGGGCGGGAGCCCTCACCTTCTTCGATCACCCGGTACTGAACACCGCTGGGCAACGCCACGATGCCGTTCTTCTGCGCATTCTTGGCCAGAAAATCGGCGCTCTTGGCGGCATTTTCCTCGGCCAGCTTACGGAATGCCTCGGCCTGCTCCTGGCGGACCTTCTGCTGCAGTTCGGTCAGCAGGGCGACCATTTCTTCGCTACCGACCTGCGGGTCGCGTCCGGCGACGGAATCGCGAATGGCGGCAATAATCGATTCGACGTCGAATTCCGCGCCGCGCCGCTTGATGTCTTCGCCGATGTCCCAGCCCACGGAGTAGCTGAGTTTGCCCTTGGGCGATGTAACGTCCTGCGCCATGGCCGAGGTGGCCATGAATGGCGTCAGAACGAAGAGCGCGAATAACAATCGCATCGAGAATTCCTCCTGGTGTTTGTGGTTTCCGGCCAGCCGCCGGCGTGCCAAAAGTCGGTCATTTTACAGGACCCCTCAACGCCACGCCATGAAACCCTCAAGCTGGTCAAAATGCGACCGGTACGAACGGCTAACGGTGCGCTCCATGTGACCGCGCGGCGAGCGGCAAGTTTCCACCACCATTTGGCGGATCTGGCCAACGCACTGGAGGTCACACAGGAAGAATCCCAATAATAATATTTTTTCAATTTAAATATCAATGGCTTGAAATTACGCGAACCGATGGCATGAACCATGCATTACTCCTGGGCAGAAACCATCGTACTCAGGAGATCGGCCCATGGGCATCTTTTCGCGCTTCAGCGACATCGTCAATGCCAATATCAATGCGGTCCTCGAAAAAGCCGAGGATCCGGAGAAAATCATCCGCCTGATGATCCAGGAAATGGAAGACACCCTGGTGGAAATTCGTTCGGCGGCCGCACGCTGCATTGCCGACAGCAAGGAGAACCGGCGCCACGTCGAGTACCTGGAGCGGGAAATCGGCGAATGGGAAAACCGCGCCGAACTGGCCCTGCGCCGCGATCGGGAGGACCTGGCGCGGGCCGCACTGGCTGAAAAACAGGCGATCGACGACCAGGTCAGGCAACTGCGTGAAGAGGCCGGACACCTCGACGCCCAACTGGAGAAATTCAATACCGACATCACCCAGTTGCAGAGCAAGCTCAACGACGCCAAGGCACGCCAGCGCAGCATCGTGATCCGGCACAAGACCGCCACATCCCAACTGGCCGCACGCAAGCACATTCACAGTGACCGCATCGACGAGATGCTGTTCCGGTTCGAGAACGCCGAACGTCGAATCGACCGGGTGGAATCCGAAGCCGAAGCCGAGTCCATGGGCCACAACCGCACCCTGGCCGATGAAATCGCCGGCCTGGAAGACGAAGACCGGGTCCGGGAGGAACTCGAAAAGCTGAAAACGCGGATGCGCGGCGGGAACGATGCGGCAAACGCCGGAGCGTCCGAAAAAGCCGCGACGCGGGAAGCTGACAGCGGCAAGGAGAACGATTGATGCCTGATGCCATTCCCATTCTGCTGGTCACGGTCTGTCTGCCACTCTGGATCGTGTTCCACTACATGACCAAGATGAAGACGTCCAAGGGTCTCACGAGGGAAGACGAGAAAATGCTGAGTGAAATCTGGGAGTCCACCAACCGGATGGAAGAGCGTATCAAGACCCTGGAACGGATTCTGGACATCGAAGCGCCCGACTGGAGAAGCCGTACATGAGCGAGATTTACCAGAGGGAAAACCCGCACCGGCTTTATCGCGACAAGAAAAATGCCGTATTGGCCGGGGTGTGTGCCGGTATCGCGGACTACTTTGGCTTCAATCGCAAAGGCGTGCGGGTCGCGGTGGTGCTGACTTTTCTGTTTCCGCCATTCATCCCGTTCGTCATCGTGTCCTACATCGTGCTGGCCATCGTGATCCCGGTGAAGCCGCAAGAACTTTATGTGGATAACGACAAGGCCAATTTCTGGCGCGGCGTCAGCAATGCCCCGGCCGAGGTGTTCAGCGCCCTCAGTCACCGTTTCAAGAGTCTGAATCTGCGGCTGGAAAAAATGGAGGCCTACGTGACCTCGAAGGAATTCAGCATTGACCGGGAACTGGGCCGCGGCCCGGGACGGAGCCGGTCATGAGCACAAGCGTCGCGGACGAAAAGCGCCAGAACGAGACCTTGTGTCGCCAGACCGTCGGCATCGACGCCCGAACGACGCCAACTTTCACGTGTTTGGCCGGTCTTTATAGGCAACAGGACAATGATGGTCCGGACCACCGGGAGAACCGGCAGGAGTACGAGATGAAAAAACAACCCGCGGAATCAAGCCAGTCCCCACCACGCCGGGCGCCGGTATTTTCATCCCCCTGGGCCGCCCTGTTCGCCCACTTTCTCGCCCAGCGTCCGCAGGCTCCGTTTTTTCGGCCCGGAACGGCCCCCGATGGTCAGGGGTGATAATCCTTCTCGCCCGCCCGAACCGCCAAATCCAGGCGATTCGCCTGCGGCGGTAACGGACAAGTCGAATACTCGGTGAATACGCAGGGCGGGTTGTAGGCCTTGTTGAAATCCACCACCAGGTGACCTTCGCGGGGCATCCCGTCGCTGTACACGAAGCGTCCGGCGCCATAGGTTTCGTGGCCACTGGTACGGTCGGCGAAAATGAACCACAGGCTGTCGGAATCGGCCTCGCCCACGCCGACCAGGTGATGTACCCGCCCTTCGCGTTCAAATTCGATCGTACCGAACACCGGGTTGGCGGTGACGTGCCCGAGCACGTCTCCAATGTCGATGGTGGTTCCGGACGGAGCCGGCTCGAAGCGGGCGTCAATGCGCCAGTCCGGTGCGATGGGATAGGTCGGAACACCGCGAAAACCGGTTCGCGTCTCCGCCTCGGAATCCTGGACGCGCAGGGCGTAGGATTCCCGGAATATCACGTGAAAGCTGAGAGTGCCGCTGGCCACCACGGTCGGGTCACCGGCGTTGTCGGCCACCAGCGGCACCGACCCGCCAACTGCTTTCGCGAGCATCACTTCTAGCGGTTCGCCATCGATGGTCAACGGCACTCCCGGAGCCGGCTCGAAGCGAAGGCTGTCACCGTCCAGCACCACCGAGCCCCAGGCTTGCGGTCCGCCAGGCAGGCGAATGCGATTGTCCGAACCGCTGCCGATGGTGTTGGCGCCCGGCTGCAGCCAGTCCAGGCCCACCAGGGTCAACCAGCCGTCCGGAGAACGCAGGCCCGCATCGCGCCGCTCGCGCCAGTCCTCGATGGCCGCCGTGTACGCCGCCTCGCCGGACGATGCCGGGCGGGTCGATACGTTACTGCAGGACGCGAGACCCAGCGTGGCGATGAATCCGGCAGTCCAGGCGACGATCAACATGGCCGGGGACAAAATTCCGAACCTGCCTCCCCTGCCTGTCCCGGCCGCGACGCTCACGCCTGTACCCGTCCGTAAATGTCTTCATAACGGACGATGTCGTCCTCGCCGAAGTAGTCACCGGTCTGCACTTCGATCAAATGGACATCGCCGGTACCGGCGTTTTCCAACCGATGCAGCGTGCCGGTGGGAATATAGGTCGACTCGTTCGCCTCCAGCAGAAATTCGCGGTCACCCAGGCGGACCTTGGCCGTGCCGCGTACCACCGTCCAGTGCTCGGCCCGGCGGTGATGCTTCTGCAGGGACAGCACCTGTCCGGGCTTGACCACCAGGCGCTTGACCTTGCAGTCGTCGGCATCTTCGAGCACGGAATAGCTGCCCCACGGCCGGTGCACCGTCTGGTGGAATTCGGCCGCCTCGTCTTCGAGATCAGTCAACTGGTTGACCACTTCCTTCACATCCTGGGCACGCTCGCGGTCGGCCACCAGAACCGCATCGCCGGTATCGACGATGACGAGGTCCTTCACCCCGACGGCGGCTACCAGCCGCTTGTCGCCCTGCACGAAACAGTCGGTGCTTTCCACCAGCACGGCCCGGCCGTGAATGCGGTTGCCCGCCGCGTCGGATTCGTACAACTCGCTGATCGCCTTCCACGAGCCGATATCGCTCCAGCCGAAGTCTCCGGCCACGACCGCGCTGCGATCGGATTTTTCCATGACCGCGTAATCCACCGAAATGGCGGGGCATTGGCCGAATTCCTCGGCGGGAATCTCCAGCGGCTGGCGGAAGCGGTCCATGCCCGCCCAGCAGGCCGTCACAGCCTCGTGCACGTCGGGGGCATGCTGTTCCAGCGCCTTGATGAAGGCACCCGCCTGGAAGCAGAACATGCCCGAATTCCAGTCGTAATCGCCCGAAGCCACGTATTCACGCGCTGTCTCGGCGTCCGGTTTCTCAACGAAGGCCGCCACTTCGCGGCCCGAGGAGTTCTCGATGCGCTGACCCTTGCGAATGTATCCAAAACCCGTTTCGGGCTGGGTCGGATGAATGCCGAAGGTCACGAGGTAGTCCCGCGCCGCCAGCGCCTGGGCCTCATCCACCGCCGTCCGAAATGCCGCCTCGTCCCGGATCAGGTGATCGGCCGGCAGAACCAGCAAACTGGCTTCCGGTCCGAACTTGCGTTCCAGATACAACGCGGCCAGCGCGATCGCGGGCGCGGTATTGCGGCCTACCGGCTCCAGCAGAAAGGGATGTTCGTGATCCTCGCCCACGATGCCGTCGTAGAGGTCGCGGGTGTAAAAATAGTAATCCCGGCTGGTGACCGTGAGCACGGGGCCACCGGCGGCAACGGACAGTGCCCGGCGAAACGTCTTTTCCGCCAGCGATTCGCCGTCCACCAGGCGCATGAACGGCTTCGGGTGCGCGCGCCGTGACACCGGCCACAGGCGCGTACCCGCCCCACCGGACAGAATGACGGGGATCAGCGGCATCGCGCCACCGCGGTCAAATTGAATTTCACGGTTCGAGTTCCTCCAGGCAGGTCCGCAGCGAAGCCGCGAGTTCCGGCGGCTGAACGCCGAAAGCCGCGCGGATGGCTGTCGTATCCAGCACCGAATTGGCCGGTCTGCGGGCAGGTTGCGGAAACTCCGCGGAAGCGATGGCTTGCAGCCGCGGCATGGCCTGCAGGTGCCCCAGAGTGACGGCCTGTTCGAATATCAGTCGCGCGAAATGATACCAAGTCACCGCATCGTCGTCGCAGTAGTGATATATCCCGTGCGGCGCTGCGCTCGTCTCCTCCTCTGCCGGCGCCACCAGGCGACCGAGCAGATCGGCCGAAACCCGGGCCAGGTTTCGAGCCCAGGTGGGGCAACCGCGCTGATCGCCGACGATGCTCAGGGAGGGACGCTCACGGGCGAGTTTGAGCATGGTGAGCACGAAATTGCTGCCGTGGGTGGAATACACCCACGAGGTGCGCAGCACCAGGTGGCGGCATCCGCTCGCGGTCACGGCCCACTCCCCGGCCAGCTTGGTTTCACCGTACACGCTCAATGGATTGGGACGGTCCTGCTCGCGCCAGGGCCGATCCAGACTGCCGTCAAAAACGTAGTCCGTCGAATAGTGCAGCAAGGCCCGATCATTGCGCGCACACCAGCGGGCCAGGGTATCGGGCAGGCCGGCATTGAGCCGAAACGCATCGTGAACGGCGGATTCGGCCTGATCGACCGCCGTGTAGGCGGCCGCGTTGACCACCGCGTCCGGCCGCCGCTCGTCCAGCAGCCTGCCGACCGCTTCGAAATCCGTCAGGTCCATTTGCACGGTACCGGGAAGCCCCGGCGCGCGGTCGACGGGAATCAGCCGCCCCAGTGCCCCCAGCAGCGGAGCCAGTTCCTGGCCCAGTTGCCCCGACGCACCGGCGAGCAGAATGTTCATACGGCCATCCGCGGCAGATCTTCCGGGGCCACCTGGCGCAAGCGTGGCGCGGCCCGGTCACGCTGTGAGATCTGCGTGGGTTCGATCGGCCAGTCGATGCCGATGTCCGGATCGTCCCAGGCCACGGCGGCGTCGGAGTCGGCGCGGTAAACGGTGGTGCACAGATAGGTGATCAGGGCGCTTTCGCCCAGCACGCAGAAACCGTGCGCGAAGCCCTCGGGCACGTACAACTGGCGGTGGTTGCCCGCTGACAGCTCGACCCCGGCCCAGCGGCGAAAGGTCGGTGAATCCGCACGGATGTCCACCGCGACGTCGAAAATGCGTCCTTCGAGCACCGAGACCAGCTTGCCCTGCGGATGGGGATACTGGTAGTGCAGACCCCGCACGACGCCGGCGCCCGAGCGTGACACGTTGCTCTGGGCGAAGTGCCCGGGCAGGCCTGCATCGCGGAACCGTTCGGTATTCCAGAGTTCCTTGAAATACCCCCGGTCGTCACCGTGCACGTCGGGCTCGATCACGACCAGACCCGGAATGCCGGTCTCGATGCAGTTCATGCCTCGCGCCCGCGACTGATGAGTTGCAGCAGGTAGTCGCCGTATCCGCTCTTGCGCAACGGCTCGGCCAGGCGCCGCACCTGGGCGTCGTCGATCCAGCCCTTGATGTAAGCGATCTCTTCCGGACAGGCGACCTTCAACCCCTGGCGCGCCTCGATGGTTTCGATGAAACTCGCGGCCTGCTGCAGCGATTCGTGGGTGCCGGTATCCAACCAGGCGTAGCCGCGCCCCAGGCGCTCCAGGCGCAGGCTGCTGTCTTTCAGATAACAGCGGTTCAGGTCGGTGATTTCAAGTTCTCCACGAGCCGAGGGTTTGAGTTCGCGGGCAAATTCGCTGGCCCGTCCGTCGTAGAAGTAAAGACCGGTCACCGCATAGTGTGAGCGCGGTTTCTCGGGCTTTTCTTCAATGTTCCGGACGCGCAGATCGCGGTCGAACTCGACCACACCGTAGCGCTCGGGATCCTTCACCCAGTAGCCGAACACGGTCGCGCCGTTTTCCTGCAGGGTGACCCGCTCCAGCACATCACTGAGTCCTCCGCCGTGGAAGATGTTGTCACCCAGGATCAGGCAACTGGGCGCGCCCGCGATGAATTCCTCACCGATGATCAGAGCCTGTGCCAGGCCCTCGGGCTCGGGCTGCACCGCGAACTCGATGCGCAGCCCCCAGTCGCTGCCGTCGCCGAGCAGTTGCTGAAACAGCCCTTGCTCGTGCGGGGTCGTGATCACCAGGATTTCGCGGATATCCGCCTGCATCAGAGTGGCCAGCGGATAGAAAATCATCGGTTTGTCGTACACCGGCAGTAACTGCTTGCTGACCACCCGGGTCAGCGGGTAAAGCCGGGTGCCACTGCCGCCCGCCAGAATGATGCCCTTGCGCTTCATCAGGAGTTCCTCCGCGGCCGCCGCTCAGGCCTCTGCGCCGGCCAGCCCGAGCCGTTCACCCTGGTAACTGCCGTCGCGTACCCGCTCGACCCAGCGTGTGTTTTCCAGGTACCAGTCGACAGTCTGCGCCAGCCCCGTCTCGAAGTCGACCGAAGGATTCCAGCCGAGCTCCGTGCTCAGTTTGCTGCAGTCGATGGCGTAGCGGCGGTCGTGGCCGGGCCGGTCGGTGACGTGTTCGATGAGCTGGGTGCGATCGCCGAATCCGCTATCGGGCACCCGCGCATCGAGTGCCGCGCAGATGGCCCTGACCACCTGTAGATTGGTGCGCTCCGCGCGACCACCGACGTTGTACACCTCACCACAGCGCCCGCCGCGCAATACCGTGGCAATCGCGTCGACATGGTCGTGCACGTGCAACCAGTCGCGTACCTGCAGACCATCGCCGTAAACCGGCAGGGGCTGGAGCGCCAGCGCGTTCAGGATCACCAGCGGAATCAACTTCTCCGGAAACTGGTACGGGCCGTAATTGTTGGAGCAATTGGTGGTGAGTACCGGCAGGCCGTAGGTGTGATGGAAAGCGCGCACCAGGTGGTCCGACCCGGCCTTGGACGCGGCGTACGGCGAATTCGGCGCGTACGGCGTGGTTTCCCTGAAGCTGCCTTCCTCGCCCAGGCTGCCGTAGACCTCGTCGGTGGAAACGTGCAGAAAACGGAATGCGGCGCCCTGCTCCGCCGGCAGTTCGCGCCAGTATTCCAGCGCCGACTGCAGCAGGTTGAGGGTGCCGACGATATTGGTTTGCACGAATGCGGCGGGTCCGTCTATCGACCGGTCGACATGGCTCTCGGCGGCGAAGTTGACGATCGCGTCCGGCCGGAATTCCCGCAGCAGGCGCTGGACCAGCGGGGCATCCGCGATGTCGCCGTGTACGAACTCATGGCGTTCGTCCTGCAGCACCGGCGCCAGCGTATCAAGATTGCCGGCGTAGGTCAGCAGGTCGAGATTGACCACCCGCAGTTCGGGATCGCGCTCCAGCGAGCGCAGAACAAAGTTGCCGCCGATGAATCCGGCGCCGCCGGTGACCAGCAGTGTACTCATGGCCGGGGCAAGCCGAGACTAGAACGGAATGTCGTCTTCAGCGAAACCGTCATCGGCCGGGGATTCGGAAACCTGCTGCTTGGCGGGCTGTTTCTGCGGGCGATTTTCGCGAAAACCACCCCCCTGGGACGACTGATCGTAATTGTCTCCGCCGCCCCCGCGGCCGCCGAGCATCTGCATTTCGTTCGCGACCACTTCGGTGGTGTACCGATCCTGTCCGCTCTGGTCCTGCCACTTGCGCGTGCGCAAGGTGCCTTCGATATACACCTGGCTGCCCTTGCGCAGGTATTCACCGGCGATTTCCGCCAGCCGATTGAAAAACACGATGCGGTGCCACTCGGTACGCTCCTGCTGCTCGCCGCTCTGCTTGTCGCGCCAGGCTTCGGTGGTGGCGACCCGAATGTTGGTGATGGCCGCGCCGCTCGCCGTGTAGCGGGTTTCCGGGTCCGCGCCCAGATTACCGACCAGGATGACCTTGTTGATACCACGTGCCATCAGGCATCTCCTTGCGGGTACCGCCAGGCACCCTTTTTATCCGTTCAGTGAAAGGTGTTTCAGGGCGGGGAGTTTAGCACAGTCAATCCGGACGCCTTGTGAGAAATCAACGCGACCTCACCACCGCGATGACGGCGCTCCAGAGCAGGCTCAGACCGGCCGCGATCAGCAAAGTGGAGGCCGCCCCGGAGCGCTGCAGCACCAGACCGCCGCCCGCTCCGCCCACAAAGGCGCCGAGAAACTGGAACGTGCTGTACAGACCCATGCGACGGCCGCGCCCACGGGTTCCCGAAAGCCGCGCGACCCGCGCCGGCATCGCCGCTTCGAGAACATTGAAGGCACTGAAGTAAACGGCCAGAGCCACGGCGGCCCAGGTCACATCGCTGGCGGCCTGCAGCAACAGCAGCGCCGCCCCCAGGACCGCGAAGGCCCACGGCAGCACGGTACGCTCGCGACCGGTTCGCCCGGTCCAGGCCAGCACGGGCAGCGCGAAGATCAGCGAACCCAGCATCGCCGGCACATACAGGTGCCAGTGCGCGGCCAGCTCCAGCCCGTAGCGAACTTCGAGCCGGCCGGGCAGCACGACGAACAGCGCCGTCATCACCGCATGCAACAGGAACACGGCCGCCGCCAGGATGCGGATCTCCCACCGGCTTTCCGGGGTGGTGGTCAACGCGTCGGAGGCTGCATCGGTCGCCACCGCGCCGCCGCGGGGGGTAGTCAGCACCAGCAACATACCGACTACCGCCAGCCCCACGGTCAGCCAGAAAAGGCCGGACAGGCCCAGGCGGCTGGCCACCGGCACCGAGGCGAGCAGCGAGAGCAGGAACGCGGCACCAATACCGATGCCGATCACGGCCAGCACGACCGGCCGGCGTTCCGGGCGAGTGTAATCAGCGGCGAAGGCCATGGCCACACCGGCCACCGCGCCGCAGCCCTGCAGCGCGCGCCCAACCACCAGACCGGTCATGGACTCGGCGGTCGCGGCAACCACCCCACCGAGCGCGAACAGCACCAGACCGCCGAGCAGCACCGGCCGGCGCCCCAGGCGATCCGACAGCCAACCGAAAGGCTGCTGCAGCAGGGCCTGGGTGAGGCCGTAAGCGCCCAGGGCGAGACCACCGAGCCAGGGCGTGAACCCCGGTACGTCCCGCGCCAGGACCATGAAAACCGGCAGAATCAGGAACAGGCCGAGCATGCGCAGGCCGATCACGCCCGACAAGGTCGCGGCCAGACGGAACTCGCGCCGGGTTTCGGGGGTGAGCGCCAAAGAAAGATCCTCGCTGAAACCGCGCATTATAGAAAGCCGGCGACAGAAAGCGAACGAGGGAATAACCCGGCCAGCGCACGTGGCGGTTTGTACCCCGCGGGCCTCAGCCTATAATTGCCCGACAGCCCGACCCGACCGCACCCCAGGAACCGCATGCCCGCAATGGAACAGGCACACGCCAAGACCCCCGACTCCCAATCCGGCCGCCCGGCCATCGACGCCATCACGGCGCTGTGCCAGGCCGACATGGATGCGGTCGACATGCTGATCCGCGACAGCCTGGATTCCAACGTTGTCCTGATTCGTCAAATCGCGGAATACATCATCGGCTCCGGCGGCAAGCGGCTGCGGCCCATGCTGGTCACGCTGGCGGCAAACGCCTGCGGCTATGACGGCCGCCACCACGTGACCCTGGCCGCGGTCATCGAGTTCATTCACACCGCCACGCTGCTGCACGACGATGTGGTGGACGAGTCCGAGCTGCGCCGCGGCCAGCGTTCGGCCCACGCCGTCTGGGGCAATGCAGCCAGCGTCCTGGTGGGCGATTTCCTGTATTCACGGGCTTTTCAGATGATGGTCGACGTGAATTCGATGCCAGTCATGGACCTGCTGTCGGATACCACCAACCGCATCGCCGAGGGTGAAGTGGAGCAATTGCTCAACATGCACGACCCCGATGTCTCCCGCGAACGCTACTTCAGCGTGATCGAGAAAAAAACCGCCCAACTGTTCGAGGCCGCGTGCCGGCTCGGCCCCCAGTTGGCCGGAACCGCGGCCCATGAACCGGGGCTGGGGCGTTACGGACGCGAACTGGGGATAGCCTTTCAGATTGCCGACGACGTGCTCGATTACATGTCCGACGCGGGCACCCTGGGCAAGAACGTCGGTGACGACCTGGCCGAAGGCAAGCCCACCCTGCCCCTGATCGTTTGCCGGGAGCGCCTGGACGAAAACCAGCGGCAGCGGGTGGACGCGGCCATCCGCGACGGCGACACCCGCAGCCTGCCCGACATTCTGCGGCTGATCCACGACACCGGCGCGGTGGAGGCATCGCTCGCCGAAGCACGGGCGCGCGCCGACGCCGCCCTCGAGGCGATCGGCGGACTGCCCGAATCCCGCTGGAAAGAAGCGCTGGCCGCACTGGCCGAGTACGCAGTCGACCGGCGGTTCTGAGCCGGGGCGGCCGGACATGGCCGCCGCACACCCGCAACGGGCGCGGCAGCCCGCGGGATTACTGATCCAGTGCCGCGTTCCAGGTCTCGATGCGAGCGGCCTGGTCGGTCAGCAACGGGTCCACTCCGGAAATTTCGATCGATTCAATGGTGTCGCCGACCTCAATGGCGTCGACCACGGCCTGATCCGCTTCGTCCACCACCGCGCCAAATACCGTGTGGCGGCCGTCCAGCCAGGGGGTTTCCACGTGGGTGATGAAGAACTGGCTGCCGTTGGTGCCGGGACCGGCATTGGCCATCGACAACACACCCGGACGATCGTGGCGCAGATCGGGCGAACATTCGTCCTCGAAACGGTAGCCCGGCCCGCCGGTGCCGGTGCCGTTGGGGCACCCACCCTGCACCATGAAGTCCGGAATGACGCGGTGAAAGGTCAAATTGTCATAAAAACCCCGGCTTGCGAGGTTGACGAAATTCGCCACCGTTACCGGCGCCTTGTCGGCATGTAGCCGCAGCTTGATGACGCCCTTGCTGGTGTGCATGACCGCGCTGGCGGCCGTCGATGATTCAGTCACAACTTTCTCCTGATTTTTGAAACTTTTTTGCCGCCTTGGCGGTCTATGTTACTGAGGCCGCGGGATGGTCTCTCCCTCATACCTTACAGGGCGAATTCTGCACTCCTCACTCCCTGACCCGCGGCCTCTTTTCATTTCCTGATCCGACCCCGCCCACGGCCCGTCCGTTCATTGACTGCGCGCGGAAAACCCGGCCGCCCGGCCAAACGCCAATCCGCGCGCCCGATAGTCCTCGAACCGTGGAAAACTCGGCGCGCCGGGCGACAACAGCACGGTATCACCCGGCCGGGCCAGGGCAAGCGCGCGGTCGACCGCCTGGTCCAGGCCGGCCGCAATGTGCAGGCCGCCGGCGCAGTTCAGGCCCGCGTTCCGCAAGAGGTCCACGATGGCGGCGCCGTTGTCCGGCAGGCCGATGACGGCATGCGGAGGATAACGCAAAAATTCCGCCACGTACGGCTTCCAGTCGACGCCCCGGTCAAAGCCGCCAACCAGCAGGATCACCGGCCGCGGAGCCAGCGCTTCCAGGGCGGCGGCGGTGGCGACCGGCGCCGAGGCGATGCTGTCGTCGATGAAACCCACGCCCTGGCGCTCACCGAGCACCTGCAGGCGGTGCGGCAATCCGGTAAAGCTCTGCACCGCCGCGGCCGCGGCCTCGACATCGCCCCCCGCCAGGCGTACCAACGCCAGCGCGGCGGCGACATTCTCACGATTGTGCCGACCCGGCAACGATTGCGGCATTGTTACCGGCAGGCTTCGTGAACCCATGCGGATGCCGGTATCCGTGGCGTGCAGGCCTGCGGCCGTACCGAACCAGGTGATGCCCTCACACCCTCCGAAACGCTCCCGCAGGCCGGGATCCGCCGCATTGACCAGCAGGCCGCCGGGCCGCACCCGGTCCGCGAGCCTGAGTTTGTCGCGCACGTAGTTGTCCACGCCGGCGTGCCAGTCCAGGTGCTCGGGCGACAGGTTCAGCACCACCGCCAGGTCGGGCTGGCCATCGAAATCGGCGATCTGGTAGCTGGAAAGCTCGATCACCCACCAATCCACTTCGTCCTCATCACAGGCCAGCAGCGGCGCACCGATGTTGCCGGCCAGACGAACGCGCTGCCCGCCGGCCTGCAACAGGTGGGCCAGCAAGGCCGAGGTGGTGCTCTTGCCCTTGGTGCCGGTCACACACACGGCGCGGGCCGCGGGATGCGCCGCAAACCACAGGTTGGTGCCGGTGGTGAAGCACACCCCCTGCTCCCGCGCGACGCGCAGCGGCTCGCGGTAGGGGCTGACGCCGGGTGAGCGCACGACGAGGTCGAACGCCGCGAGGCGGTCGGCGCTGAACGGCTCCACCCACAGTCGTTCTGTCCCGGTCAGCGACGCGGTGAACGCGGCATCGGGCGCCTGTTCCGCAATGACGGTCAGACGGGCACCGGGTTCGTGGCGACGCAGCCATTGCAGCGCCGCCTGACCCTCCCGGCCGGCGCCAAGAATGGCGATGTGCCGCGCAGCGCCGCAGCGGTCACTCATCCCGGAACGCCTTCCATCCGGGCAGCGATGTCCGGCGGAATGCCGTGCCGCGACGACGGCTGCAGCAAATCCTCCAGAGCCGGCATGGCGACGTCATCGAGGGCCGGCGCGAGCCGGCGCACGATGGCATGCTCGCGCCATTCCGGCTGCCCGGACAGCGCCCGCAGCGCGGCGCGGCATTCGCCGACTTCGCCGACGCACTCGAAGGGCTTTTCAGCTCCCAGCCCGCACAGGGCCCGAAACCCGGCTTCCTGGGCCGGGTCGTCCAGCAGGTCGGCATCCATGATGGCCCGGACCCGCCGCGGCGGCAGGAAAACCGCCAGGGACAGCGCCGCGAAACGGCACTTGGGACAGTTTCCGCACCAGCGGCCGCGGATCACCGGTCCGTCGAGGTGAAAATTGCGGTTGCAGCTCGAGTACACGCCGTGAAAGCGTTCCAGGCCCGTAAACCGGCGCACGATGTCGAGTTCCGAAAACGGGCGCAGGATGGAAAAGTACTCGAGATCGGCCGCCACCCAGGAACGAACCACGGCGCGAAAGGCGGCTTCGAATTCACTGCTCTTGCTGTACTGATGGTTCACCGCTTCGCCGCCGGGGCCGGTCAACGTGGCCTCATCGGCGGAACGTTCATTGGAGAACACCACGTAGCGGCAGCCGTAAAGCAGGGCGGCGCAAACACCGATGGCCGAGTTGATGGCCGTCACTGGAACGTGCCCGTTCCAGGCGCCGGCCTGGTTCATCGCTTTCAATTCCGGGGCCAGGCGACGGCCAATGCGCAGCAGGTCCAGACCGGCGGCCGCAGCGGTGTCGCCAATCAGGCGCGATTCACCCACGCACCATGGCCGGACCTGGAGGCCCGCCCGAGCCGCCAACTCCAGGCCAACCAGGCTGTCCTTGCCGCCGCCCAGGGCGACCAGCGCGGTTTCGCCAAGCCCGACCCGCCGCGGCTCGGACGGCTCCCCGGGACCGGCCGGAACGGACAGGCGGCCCGCCACGTCCACGTCGTTGACGAAGCCGAATTCCGCCAGCCCCTTGACGTACACGTCGGTGAGAAAGTGAGCGATGGCCGGTGGCGGCGGCCGGTTAAGCCGGATTTCGGGCGCCAGCCCGGCCTTCCAGTAGCTGACGCCGGCCAGCCAGTGCAGCAGTTGCAGCGCCGCGTCGAACGCGGCTCTGCGCTCGGCGCCGGCCGGTTCCGGCGCGCCCGGGAACACGATCCGCTCGATCAGTTCCGGACCGTCGTCCACCCGCCAGGCCAGCCGTGCCTCGCCACGCGCTGCATCGTAGCCGCAGTCGACAAAGTGAAACACCCGGGCCGCACGGGGATCGGCGACAGCGCCGCTCACACCACTCCCTCCAGGTCGGCCCAGGCGGGACCGAACACGCCGCCCGAATCCTCCGGCCCGGGAATCAGAATCGCGTGAGCCCGGCGCATCAGTTCCTCGTCGGCGCCGGCCTTGACCAGCAGACTCAGGCACTGATCGTTGGCCGACTGCGACAGCATCAGCAACGGATGATCGCGGAACAGCGCCAGCGCGCCGGTCAGGTTCGCCAGTGCGGTGCGCACCTCGCGGCCGACCAGATTGACGCAGGCGCAGCGCCGGTGCACCGTGACGGCGCACTGCGATTCGAGGTCGCTCACCAGGCCTTGCAGCCCGGCAGCGTCGACGTGGTTCGCCGCGCCGTTGATGGCAACGGAGGTGGTGGTTTCCGAGGTGGACACCAGGTCCACCGAAATTCCGTGCCGGCCGACGATTTCGAATACTCGGGCCAGAAAGCCCACCTCCCGGCGGTGGTCGCGTTTACGCAACAACAGCACAATCATGTCGGCCTGGCAGGTGATGGCCTTGACCCCCGGCACCGGGTCGATGTGACGGGCGATCAGGCTGCCGGGCAGTTCCGGCCGCGTGGTGTCCAGCACGCGCAACGGCGTGCAGGTGACCTGCGCCGCGCGGATCGCATTGGGGTGTACCACGCGAGCGCCGTTGGACGCCATTTCCAGCGCTTCGTCGTAGCCCAGCCGGGTAATCAGCCGGGCTTGCGGAACCCGGCGCGGATCGGCGCTGAACAGGCCGGGCACATCGGTCCAGATTTCCACCCGGTCGGCGTTCAAGCGGCCACCCAGCAAGGCGGCCGACGTGTCCGAGCCGCCACGCCCGAGCACACGAGTGCGGCCTTCTTCATCGCGGGCGGCGTAACCCTGCGTGATCACCACCGGTTCCAGTTGCGACCAGCGCCGTGCCAGGCCGGGATCGGCTCCGGGCTGACACGTGGCCGACAGCCAGCGGCGCACCGGCGACAGGTCCGGTTCATCGACGACCTGCAACGCCTCGCGGGCGTCGGCCCAGCTTACCGGCAGACGCTGGCGCAGAAAGGCGGCGCCGAGTTGCGTGCTCAGCCACTCACCGGTGGCCAGCAGGTCGGCCCGCGGTGCCAGGCTGTCGCCATCGGCCAGGCGTCCCAGCGCGGCGCGGATGCGCTTTTGCGCCTCCGCCAGGCAGGCTTCCGCGTCCACCTCCAGTTCCCGGGCCAGTCGCCGGTGGCGCAGGTCGATGTCAGCCAGAGCCCCTGTGTCACCGGGATTGTCAGCCAGTGCCGACAGGGCGGAGGTCACTCCCGATGCCGCGCTGCACACGAGCAGCACCCGGAAACCGGCCTCACGGCGCTGGGCGGCCAGCCGGGCAATGGTTTCCCACTGCGGCCTTCCGGCAACGCTGGTGCCTCCGAATTTGAGAATGATCCAGTCAGCGGGCATGTCGTACCGCCATGATGCGGCTCCGGGCGAAAAGGGGCCGGGCAAGTGGCTGCAACTTAGCGAACTCGCCACGGCTTGTACAGGCACACCGGATCAGCGCCCCGGCTTTGCCCGAATCCGGTCCTTAAAAAAACGGCGCCCGGGAGGGCGCCGCCAAGAGGGAGTGTTAAGACAACCTGACATTCCGGAGGGAATGTCCAGAGCGGAAACCGGCAAGGCCGGCCACATTCCGACGTCTGTAATTCTATGACCCCCAAAATCGCCCCGGGTTCCGTACTCCTGCTTTCTGTACTAGGATGATTATCCCACCCGCGACAGCAGAGGAATACGCCGATGCCGAACTACCGCACCGAAGATATTCGCAACATCACGCTGGTCGGACACACGGGTGCGGGTAAGACAACGTTGGTGGAAGCCCTGCTGCAGAAAGCCGGCGTGATCGGCGAGGTCGGCACCATCGAACGTGGAACCACCACCACGGACCACGATCCGATGGAAAAAGAATTCCAGCACTCCCTCGATTCGGCCATCGCCAGCCTGGATTTCGAGGGTGTGCACATCAACCTGATCGACACCCCCGGATTCCCCGACTTCCGCGGCCCCACCCTGACGGCGATGGCGGCGGCGGAAACCACCGCGATCGTGATCAACGCCAGCAGCGGCATCGAGCTTTCCACCCGCCGCATGATGCGGCGGGCCAAACGCCGTCGGCTGTGCCGCATCATCATCGTCAACAAAATCGACCAGGAAGGCGCCGAGCTGACCCGGCTGATCAAGCAGATCCGCGAAGAGTTCGGCCCGGAATGCCTGCCGATCAACCTGCCGGCCGACAATCTCTCCACCGTGCGCGATTGTTTCTTCCAGGAAGATGGCGAAACCGACATCTTTTCGCTGGGTGAAGCGCACGAAGCCATCATCGACCAGGTGGTGGAGACCAGCGAAGACCTGATGGAGAAGTACCTGGAAGGCGAATCGCTGAGCCGGGAGGAATTGCACGACGCCTTCGAGCGTGCCCTGCGCCAGGGCCACCTGGTGCCGATCTGCTTCACCTCGGGTGTGACCGGCGCCGGCCTGGGTGAATTTCTGCGCCTGTGCAAGCGCCTGATACCCAACCCCACCGAGGGCAACGCCCCGCCGGTACTGAAGGGCGAAGGCGAGGATGCCGAGAAAGTGGATGTGACCCCCGACCCGAACGCGCACGTTGTCGCTCACGTGTTCAAGATCAGCAACGACCCCTTCGTCGGCAAACTGAGTATCTTTCGCATTTACCAGGGCACGGTGAAGCCGGATACCCAGCTCTACATCGGCGATGCGCGCAAGCCGTTCAAAGTGGGCCACCTGTTCAGCGTGCAGGGCGGCAAACACGAGGAGATCGATGCCGGCATCCCAGGCGACTATTGCGCCGTGGCGAAAGTGGACGACATTCACTACGACGCCATCCTGCACGACTCGCACGCCGAAGATAACCTCCACCTCAAACCACTCGATTTCCCGCAACCCATGTACGGCCTGGCGATTCAGCCCAGCAGCCGCGGCCAGGAGCAGAAACTGGCGCAGGCCCTGCACCGCCTGACCGAGGAAGACCCGTGCTTCAACGTGGAGCACAACCAGGAACTGAACGAAACGGTGGTGCGCGGCCTGGGCGAACTGCACATGCGGGTGATGCTGCAACGTATGAGCAAGCGCTACAACGTGGAAGTCGACACGCGCCCGCCACGCATCGCCTACCGGGAAACCATCACCCGCCCCGCCGAAGGCCACTACCGCCACAAGAAACAGACCGGCGGCGCCGGCCAGTTTGGAGAGGTGTTCCTGCGGGTGAAACCCCTGCGCCGCGGCGAAGGCTTCACCTTCAACAACAAAGTGGTCGGCGGCGCCATCCCCACCAGCCTGATCCCGGCGGTGGAAAAAGGCATCCGCCAGATCATGGACGAAGGCGCCATCGCCGGCTATCCGCTGCAGGACATGGAAGTGACCGTGTACGACGGCAAGTACCACCCGGTGGACTCCAAGGAAATCGCCTTTGTGATCGCCGCCAGAAACGCCTTTCTCGACGGCATACGCAACGCCGGCCCGCAGATCCTGGAACCCATCGTAAACGTGGACGTGACCGTGCCCGAGGCCCACATGGGCGACATCACCGGCAACCTGGCCAGCCGCCGAGCCCGGATCAGCGGCACCGAGAGCCTGAGCGGCGGCTTCGTGACCGTGCAGGCCGACATGCCACTCAGCTCACTTTCGGACTACCACACGGAATTGAAAAGCATGACCCAGGGCCAGGGCACCTTCACAATGGAGTTCAGCCACTACGACCCGGTGCCGCACGATGTGCAGGAGACCCTGAAGGCGGAGTACAAGCCGCGGGATGCGAGCTAGCGATGCGGAGCAGCCAGCATTGCTGGCGAAATCTTCAAGAGGTTTATGTTACGCGACGGACGCAACCTGCTCCGCCACGGCGGCTGGAAGATCGACACGCACGAACAGGGATGGGGGATAGAGATAGTCCTCACCAGACTCGTCAATGACGCGAATCTGGCCGGATTTCTCAGCCGCAGGATCAGGCACAACCTGGTAAAGCTTGCGAACCTCGAGCGACACCTCGTAACCGGCGTTGTTCGTGCATATGACGAATTGTCGATTCCTGGCTGTCATCCGAGTAAGCGCCTGAGTTTGAATTCCCTTTTGCCGATTCCGGTAGCTTCATACCAATGTATCTCAGCCTGGTGTACGGAACCATCCGGGAACTGAATAGTGGCAAATCCCTTTCGCTTTCTCCAGCTACCCGTGCCATATTTCTTGCACAAGCGTTTCAGATCACGAATACCATGCCCCCGGGCAATGGTCTTGATCCCCTGTAGTTCACTCGTGATCTCAAAGTGCACGAGTTACGCCTGGTAACCGGGAGAAGACCCGACAAACTGTTAGTCGGCAATTGACGGAAACCGGGCACGTTCCTCGGTGAAGCGAACCTGCCCTGGCGGTCGGGACGACCGCAGCGGCCCCGACACGCGCAGCATGAGAAGGCCTCCCTCCTCTCGGGTCATCCAGGTTCTGCTCTGACCGCTGAGTATTTGCCCTTCGAGCCCGCCCTCAAACGAACGGACTGGAAAAACGATAGCCCCTGCTTCGCACTGGAAATCGCCCTGGACTTGCGAAAATGTGTACCGCCTTGGAGGTCTATCATCCCCCCACACGATAGTCAGGCTCAGCTTTGCTTCCGTGCTTTGTGAAACAATCAGTTGCCCGATCGTGCGGATCAAATTTTGTTCGCTCGATTGAAGCTCTTCAAATTCTGCGCGATGCAACGGCACGAACTCGAAGACCGCATATTCGCCCAAGGCTATGCTTGACGGGTGCTCGTCCGGGAAATTCTTTTCCCTGGGCAGAAGAGCAAATTTGCCCGAGACATTCGGACATCCATGTGTCTTGTGATGGGTGGTTTTGCTTGCGAGTTTCCCATCGCTGATTGCGTCAGGACGCGGAATTGTCAAATCGGGCGGTGCCGAGCAGGCACATAGAAGCGGCAGGGTCACTGCGACCACTGCGTTCACCGCCATCTTCCCGAAGCGGATTTCAGCGGAGTCTCTCCCCCGGGATTTTGTTAACAAATCACTCAATAGACACCGAGTCGATGATTTTCTGAACAATGAGCTGACGACTTGCGAACCATGACTTGTCAGTCTTCCAACGCTGGCGGTCGTAGACAAAAACCATATTCAAATAGATGTCATGCACGAGAGGCGTACGATAAAGATCATATACGCTGCTCAGAACCCCTTCAGAAAAGTTACGCTCCCAAACACGCCCTTCGCTCTCATAAATTTCGTACTTGTGAAATGATTTGCGATGCAGTTCTTTCCAGTATTTCGATGACTCCTTCGAGTCATCAAACATAGCCCAAAAATCTGCTTCCATTTTATCCAGGGCATCCTGAGGCGAGCGAGAAAAAAGGTTCACGCCTGGAACCATATCAACGCCTACACGAACACTAAAATCTGACTGCATCCTGTTGCCATTATCTTTTCGCCTTTGATCAAAGTTGAGGATAACCGGAAAAACAGCGCCTTTTTCCAGGCCGAAGCCTCTGTCTGCCAATTGCTCTCGACTCAATTCGATGGGGTTGTCAATTAATCCTTGTAGTTTGCTTATCGGAACTGAGACCTTGGCTGACACATCATCAATCAGTAGTACGACTTCGTCCCAGGAGCCGGAGTCAGATTCCGGCAAGATTGGCGCAGGAGCACAACTAGGCAGACTAACCAACCCCAAGAGAAGTACTATATTCAATATCCTTTGATTCATGGTTGATCCCCTCACGGCGCACATAGTCCAGCTCTTCCACCCCCACATGGTACGGTATGGGGGCTCCATATGGGATCGCCCCCAAACATGTGCGGAGCTCTCAATAACGCTGCGGGTATCTGGAGCGGGTTTGCGATATTCAACCCACCAAAGACATGCACAGCATCACCAAATTGCGCTCTCGAGGTGACTTGAAATCGCCCTTCGCTCCCCAAGAACCTGCGAGCGAACGCAGCATTGATCGGCGCACCATGCAATGCAACCCGACTGACACTCGACAAGTTCAGACCTGTAGCCTTGGCCAACCTGAGCGCACTCGCCGTAATAGCCCCTCCCTGACTATGGCCAACAAGTGTCAACCCGGTTACACCATTTTCTGATGCCACATGAAGGGACTGAGCCAAACTCTTGGCGAGATCTGAATGAGCAATACCCGTATGGGCACCAATCACATCCAGTGCCGCTTCTCTCAGATCACCCATGAAGCTGACCGACCTGTTGAAATTTAAAATATACTGCGATTCAAGCAGTTTAATTTGATGGAGATGCGAGGTTGCGTTGCCAATTCCATCCTGCAGAGTATTGAGCATTCCATTGCTGAATAGAACGTCCCCATCTCGGAAATCTGCCATAGACATTGGACTGATATCCACGAACTTTCCGGTTGCAGGGTCTACACTTACCCGATAGAAACCCTCTCCTGGACCACCAGGACCGTATAAGTGCTTCAGTGAGTCTTCTGAGGGTATTACTTGGGAAGAATCCAAGGCTCCAGTTCCGCCATACTGTGTGAACACCCTGTTTAAGCCGAATAGGGCAGCGCCCACAAATGCCCCGACCACGGCTCCCTTCATGCTTCCACTGCCAATCGCTCCTGTGATGAACCCGGTCAGCACCGCCTGGGCGAAGGAATTGGTAATGCCCATCGCTGCCAACCAACCACCACTTCCGGGCAGCATGATGGAGAGACCCACCGCAGCAATCACCCTCCCCCAGCGCTTGAAGAAGCGCTTCAGGCCGAAATTTCCGGTCGGGTCCGTGTAGGAAAGGGGGTTATTGAATACGTAGGTGTAACGATTCAGGCTTTGGGAGTTCCGCGGGGCCTGAACCAGGGGGTCGGCCTGCAGAAAGCGGCCCAGTTTCGGGTCGTAGATCCGGCCGTTCATGTGGACGATACCCATGCCGTCCGCGTGCTCGTGCCCGGTAAAGCCGCGGGTCGAGAAACGATTCAGGGTCTGTAGTGTGGACACCGACGGCCGGGTTCGCCCGTCCGGATTACGGCGTTCACCGAAAGCACTGAAGTACATACTGAACGAACCACCAGCGCGTTCGGACTCGTCGACCACCGTATGAATCGAGCCCAGGTGGTCACGCAGCAGATACCAGACGTGTGAAGCACCGGTCGCGGGGTAATAATCGACCAGGGCGACCCCGTCGATATGCCGCTTGAAATAGGGCTGTGCGCCGGGTTCGGAAATGCGTTCGACACTGCCGAAATACCAACGGGTGGTAGCGCCGTCCACGTTGTTCTGATCCTCGCGGCGAATGCGTTTCTGGCCGGTGCCGTAGACGAACCGCGTCTCCTGACTTCCATCTCTAATCCATTCGGCACGATCCGAAACCGTGTAGTCGATCAGCCGTCCGTCTGTGGAACCGGTCTGGTTGCCGTTGGCATCATAGGTGTAGGCTGTCCCGCCTGCCCGGGTGACGGCATGCGGACCGGCCCCATTTGCACCGTACAGGTATTCACCCACATCGGATTTGTGCACAATGTTTCCGGACGCATCGTATTCTAGGCGCAAGGTCTCCACAGCCTCCGCCCCTTCAGAGCTCAGCATCACCGACTTCAGCCGATTCATCAGGTCATATCGAAAGGTTTCTTGCAGGTCGCGGCTGCCCGACGTGTCGTGCCGGCCCAGCAAATTGCCCAGGCTGTCGAACTCGTAGCTGAGCCGCTGAATCTCCACGCCATCGGATCCGTATGCATCGAGCGCCACCAGCCGACCCGAAGCCGTGTCGTACTCGGCGTACGCTTCCAACCCGTCTCCGAGAATGACCTGGGTGGCATTGCCGCGCGCGTCCTGGCCACGCACCCATTGATAGGCGGCGCCGGCGACACCTTCACGCGCTTCCTGCCGTTTCTCCAGATAGCCGTAGGCATTGTAGTGATATCGGATTCCCCGGCTGTCGCCTGAGGCATCGAACTGTTGAAAGACCCGCCCGTACTGGTCAAAGGTAGTACGTTCGGTCAACGCAAGCGCACCTTGAGATGATGTATTCGCGTTCATACGACCGAGCTCATCGTAGGCAAACTCCTGAGCATGAACCCACTCACCCGCAGTGCCGTTGCGCAATTTTCGTGAGCGTAACTGGCCTTTGCCTTTCACACCTGATGTCGAGTCGTTAATCCATTCGGTCTGCTCGGTGGTCACGGTCTGGTAGGACTCATCCTCCAGACTGGATACCCCAGTGCGTTCATAGCGCCGTGTAACCCGGCCCATCAGGTCGTGTTCCAGGTCGATGGCCTGGGACTTCGCATCGAGCTGGCGAGTGACTTCACCCAGGGCGTTGTAAGCGTAGTGCGAGATTCCCTTGTCCGGATCGGACAGCATCGTGCGATGGCCGGCAAGGTCATAACTCATGCTGACCTGCACACCATCTGCACCGACCAGCCGGACCAGATTTCCCACCGCGTCGAAGTGGTAATCGATTCTGCCGCAATCGGCATCGACCACGGATACGACTTCCCCCAGAGCGTTGCTGATTTCAAGCCTGCGTTGTCCCAGCCCGTTGCGGCTGAGTACTTGCCGAGGACCTCCCGGCACGCCGCAGAAGGTCGCGGCTGCATCGAAGTCCATGATCAAGTCGTTACCATCGGCAGCCTGCACAGCCCTGACGCGACCGGCCGCATCATAGGTGGTTTCAGTCCAGTAAGGCGTGGCGCCAGCGAAGTAAGGCACCGACTCACGCACCTTGCGGCCTGCCTGGTCGAACTCCGTATCGACGCGGACCATCGTGCCGTCGAACCCGGGGTTCGCCTGGCGAATTATCTGACCTGTTCGATCGAAACATGTATAGCGCGCGCCGCTGCCGCCAGCCGTCTCAATGGTGTGCCAGGCCGTGTTGGACTGAGGACAATGAACCCCCGACCCGAAGGACATCCGGGTCTTGCTCCACGCGCCGGTTTGGTTCCAGGTTACGAACGGCCGCCCCAGGTCGTCGGCGGCCGATACCGACAACACACCGTCGATGTTGCGCGACTGCATGATGTTGCCGAACACATCGCGCCGCAGCACGACGAGCGTGGACTGGCCATACGAGTTGAAGGTCTGGTTCACAAACCGCCCCAGACTGTCATACGTGTCCCTGCGGGTGCGGCTCGCCATACCCGCCCCGGTTACAGTCGTCACAATCCGGTTGCCAAACGAGTCGAGTACATAATCAGTGTTCACTTCGAGCGCTGCGTTACCGGGCTCGAGCGTCTCCCCGGTCAACTGGGCCGTGGCGGTTGAATAGGTATAGGTCACGTTGCGGGTCGTGGAAGAAGCGACTGGTCTCTGGTGCACCACGGACTCGGCAAGAACTCGTCCGATTCGCCAGTTATCGCGATCATTGAACCAGGTACGTCGGGTCGTCAGGGTGGACACCGGCATGCCGGCATCCTGTTCCCAGGTCTGCACCACCGTGCTATCGGGGTTGCCGTAAGGATTCGCTACCGTGGTCGTCGACAAAATCTTGTGACTGAAGTCACCCGCCAGGGTGTAAAAGCGTTCCAGTCGCCTGGCTGGATAAATGAACCGGGCAGGTGCCGCCGATCCCTCCGATCGCGAAGCCCACTCGTTGACCGCATGGCTTACCAGCACACCGCTGGTCCCGGCGGGAACTCCAGAATCGGAGGTCACTGCTCCCCAAACTATCGGTGCGCGGGACCAGGGATCGTTGATCGGATCAAACCTTTCGCTGTCGCCAGACAGATAGCGGGTTTCACTGCCCACCATTCCCACGAAAGGGAAGTCCTGGCGATAGCGCGTGTGCGAGCGGATCTTCAGGAGCGGATCCCAGGCGATGACTTCGGCGAACCCGAGAAAACCCCGTCCCGAGGTCTGTAACCGGGCACCCACGTAGTGATAACGGGATATCCGTGTGGCGTTCGCATTGGCAGCCTGCGGTGCGCTGACGGCCACTTCACTGACCACGTACAACGGGGCGATGAAGTCATAGGCTGCGAAGCCACCCCAATCCATAGAAGCCGCGTTGCGCAACCGCGTGTAAACCTGGGCATCAGTCAGCGGCCGGTAGTCCAGAATTGTTTCGGCGCCGAAACCATCGGTGATACGGCTGAGCCGATTTACCGCCAGTGACGATGATCCATCAGCCGAGTTGACTCCGGCATAGAATCGGGTGGTCGTCGATCGTACACGGCCGCGGGAATCGAGATCGATAAACAGGTTATCCAGCATGCCATCACCGTCGAAGTCCGCCAGCAGACTCTGGTCGAACTCCTCGGCGTTACCAAACCGGATTCCGGTATTCCGCGCGGATGCGAAGGCGTGGCCAAACTGATTGTCATGCTGCTGCCAGGTGGCGCCCGAGGAACTCAGGGAACTTGGATAGATCAGCTCGGGGAATCCATCGCCGGTCATGTCGACAAAGCCGGCCCGACTGCTCTGGGCGAAGTCGGAGAATTCAACCAACGGCACCGACTGAGGAAGAAAACCCGCACCGGAATTCAGCCGATACCGCCAATCGTAGAATGCATCCAGAAACGCAAAATCAGCCAGCCCGTCGGCATTGATATCCGCCGGCATTGCCCGGCGCACGGCCGGCAGGTCACTGAATGGTTCACAGGCGTCGGCAACGGTGCAATCGGTACCGGTGCCCACCACACCGGCTTGCACGAAACCGTTCTGGCCATCGGCCAGCAACACAAGGTAGAAGCTGGCCCAGGCCTCGGAAGTCGATTGAATGGATTTCACATCACCATTCTCCGGTTGCTCGATGGCAAACCGCGTCAGCACCGTGGTCGATCCTGCGGGCGTGTCCACCGCCGCACTGCAGGAATTACCACAGCCGATGTAGCGGCGGCTCAGCCGCACGAGCAGATCCACCCGGCCATCCCCGTCGTAATCGAACGGGCGCGCAAGGGCCGCGCCGGAGGCATTGGTATTCTGCAACCGGGTTAAAGCGTCATCCCGCTGCCACCCACCGGACGATTGCGCCGGAAACAGGGATGTATCCACTGCGACCGCCAGGGGAACCGGCGCATCGAACTCCACGGATCCGGGAACGGCGGGGGAATAGCGATTGCGCAGCCAGACCAGTTCGTTTTCACCGGAACCATCTGCCCGCTGGGTTAGCAGGTCACTGAGGCCGTCACCGTCGAAATCCATGACGCGAACCAGGGGCGGATTACTCAGATTGCAGCAGCCACCACCCACACTGATTTCCTCCGACAAGCGTGTTTCGTCGGACAGTCGCGCTCTCCAGCCATTGGCGGTGGGATAGACCAAATCCTGAAACCCGTCTGCGTTCAGATCGATGGCGTGAACCCGGACCGGCGCGTGATCAGTGCCGTCCGATGGAATCGGATACCCCTGTCCGCGGGCACCGAAGCCCCCGGAAGGCAACGCCGGCGCCACTTCGAGAACAAAGCCCTTGCCCTGTCGCCGGGTGAGCAGCAAATCGGGGCGGCCGTCGCCGCTGACATCGGCAACCGCGGTGGCTACGTGCTTGCTGTCAAACAGGCCGCCTACCGAGACTCCACTGCCATTGATCGCGTGGCGGCTCGGTTTCCAGTCAAAACGGGTGGGCGGGAAGCACCGTGAAGCGCCAGAGTCACGGCATTCCGTGAGCGAGGTCAGCACTCTGCGCCCCTGACCGTCATCCGCGTAATTCAGCAGATAGCTGCGCAGAGATTCGAGCGACCTGTTGGCGTTGACCCGGGCACGTGAGTCGACGCGTGTAATCAGCCGCGTCTGACTCTGGCTCGATCCCGCCAGATACGCAGTCGTCGCATCCGGCCTGCCGGCACCGTAATGAAATTCGATCTCGGCGTACGCAGCCGTGTTCGCCCGTTCATTTCCGGTATAAGTGACCTTGTCGAGCGTGAACTCCACAGGCGACGTTGAAGCCCCTCCGAGCTCATCGTAGTGATAATCGATGTAGTTGCCGGACGTATCGGTCATTCGGTTTCGTGCCCATAAAAGCGCCGTGCCGCCATCGCCCGGTCTGCGCGCTTCGATGAACGAATCGGACGTACGACCGAAATCTTCGCGGGTCCCATTCTTGCGCCAGACGGTAAAGTAGGCGGGACCGCCGCCAACATCGCCCATCGATACGATACGGGCGATTCCATCCACTTCCGTGCGGTATTCCGCGCCATTCTCTCCATAGGCGCCACTGACTACGACCAGTCGCTCGCCATCCAGGCAGAAGCGATCGGCGCCGGTCAAGGTCACGCCGCGAGTCGCTTCGGGCCCATCCACTGCAATCGTGGCCGGACAACGGGTGATCATTGAGGTCCCGGACAGGGTCCAGCCCATTCCCAACGGCCCATTGCCGTGGCTGCTGGAATAGACGAAAGCCAGATCCGGCGCGAACCCGCCCGAACCGGGTGCGGCAAGAATGGGTATGCGGTACTGGGCATTACCGGTTTCATCGACGGCAAACGCGCCGGCCGTGCTACCCACGCGTGATGACGCCGCTGAAGGTGTCATCGACGGCATGGCAGCAGGAGCCGGCGGCACCTCCGGGTTGGCGTCACTGCCCGGCGCGGTTACCGTCCACATGAAATGCGCCGGCTCTGAATCCTCCTGACCGTCGTTGGCGACAACCCCGACCGTATAGTTTCCCGCCGGTGCCGTCAGTTCGCCTGCCAGCGTACATTCCTCAGGCTCGGAGATTCCGGCCGGCAGACCACTGAAGGAGCAGGTCACCGGATCACCGTCCGCATCGGCAACGGCGATCGAAAAGGTTGCCACGGCCGTGCCGGCCACATGTTCCTGGTCTTCCGGCTGCGTGATGACCGGGGGCGTATTGGGCGAAGACACGGATTGGACCGTCCAGTTGAACGCGGTCTGTGCGGTCAGACCATCGTCGTCAGTCACGGTAACCGTAACCCGGTACGGACTGGCGTCGGCCGATCCGGGCGCGAGGGTGCCGGAAATAATACCGCTGCTCCCGATGACCAGATTGGCCGGCAAATTCCCACCCGCGCTGTAGGAAACAATGCTGCCGTCCGCATCGAAGGCAGAAACGGAAAGCGACACGCTGTCGCCTTCCTCGTGGCTTTGGTCGTCGATGGGATCGATCACCGGCGGCTGGGGTGGCGTTCCACTCGAAGGCCGAAAACCGATATCCGCCTGACCGTAAATGATCCACGAAATGCTGTTGGTGGGGATGGCATCCCAGTTCGAGGAGGTGTTGGCCGATGTGCCCCCGAGGATGGTGATGTCGCCGAAGGTCTGAGGCAGGCTCACACCGTAGCGGTACGATGCGCCACTCCCCTGCAGATAGGCTGCGACCGTGTACTCGACTCCCGCGCGGACTGGCACCGGTTCAATCGCAACATGATTCCAGCGGTTGTCTGAACCGATCCACACGGACGCGAGGCGCCGGCCGCTTGAACGCTCGTACAGCCGGACCAGCCTGACGCCCGAGAAATATCCTCCCAGACGCACGATTGCACCATCCACCGCGGGTACGAAATGGTAACCGAGCGCGTAATCCCAACTCTGATTCTCCCCCAGCGTGCCGTACGCGTTTTCCGACCATGGAAACTGAATGTCTTCCGGATCCTCTTCGATCGGCGGTACCGTCCATTCGAGCCCGGGCGCCGGCGCGCTGCACACGCCGTCCGCTTTACAGGCCGCGACACGATACACATGAGTGCCGAACGGACCCGATGACTTGCTGAATTGACGGCTGCGGTTGCTACCCGGCGAGACGGAGTAAGTCGTACTGGCACCTGCCGGATCGACTTCCGTGAGTTCGTAATGATCGACTTGAGCCGACTGGCTGTGCTGCCACGACAACTGGTAGCGGCGGGCGGAAAAATCGAGCCATTCGACAACCAGGTCAGTGGGTGAGACGAGGGTTGGTCCGGCTTGCTCGACGGTAAACGGGCCGGTCTGGGCCAGCAATGTGGACTGCGAAGTCCCCTTCATGCGCAACTCGAAACGGTAAGTGCCCGCCTGGGTCAGAACGGCTGAAAAGTCCTCAACGGCCGGAAATGCGGAACCGTTTACCAGGTTGCTTTGCTGATTCTCCAGATTTCGAACATGCACGGCCGCTTCGGGATAATGACCGTCGGTGAACCAGGTCAACGGCACCTCGCATTCGGCAACCGCATCACTGATCTGGCAGCGGTCACTGCCCCTGAACCAGATGCGGTGAAAGCTGGCGCGCTTACGCAGCAGGAATGGAAAACTGGCGCTTCCGTAACGAACCCGGTGCCCGTCGGGAAGAATGTAGTCAAGCCACAGTTTCGCCGCTTCGGTGCCGCTGAATTCCCGATAGCCATTGCGGTTCGAGAGACTGGCAGTCCTATCCGCGTCACACCCCGACTCGTGAAAAAATATCCGGCCCGATTCGTTCGGCGCATACCCCTGATAAGGATAGTAAAAGCACAGACTGGTCCTCGCCGGATCAGGATCCCCATAGTACGAAGCCTGCATCCAACCCGGATCACCCGCCGCATCGAAGAACACCACTTCGACGGCTTCACTGATGGACCCGACATCCGCGGCGACCAGAGCCGTATCGGACGAAAGTGCAGACCACAGGCCAGCAAAATGGCTCGCGAGGTCGTCACCCGACCCGTCGGTTCCGGCGAGAAGCCGTATGGTGTCCTCCCCTTCGAGGTGTTGCCGCCCGAAATCCATCGCCCAATCGACCTGTGCCGTCGTTCCAGCGGAATCGAAGGTCACCGTTACATTTCCAGAGTCGAACTCACCCCCCGCACGTGTGATGCGGGCGCTCCCGCTGTAAGTGCCGGCTGATGTCCGAGCCAGATTCAGTCGCGCAACGACTGGCCGATAGTCGTCGTAGACCCAGTAGCACTCGCTCCCTCCGCCACCTTCGCCACAATCGCCAGGGCCGTCGAGATACCGTGCTTTGGCCTCATAGGTGTACCAGAACCCCACCAGGTCGTAGCCCGGTCCGTGCAATTCGTGTGATTCAGGCAAACTCAGGCGGCTGGTCCAGTAGAAGCTCCAGCCGTGACCCGATCGATCCGGGTTGCTCCAAAGTCCCGGTGTCAGCAGGCCCGGACCCTCCGCGGCCGTGGATACCCGGAGGCTTTGCGAATGCATCGGCCTTGGCGTGCTCAAACCGGCTTCGATCGCATCACTGATGATGAGCTTGAGTGGTTTGGACGGTTTCCCGCAATCCGGGTAGCCGGAGGCGTCTCGGGTACACGCCTGGACCCGGAAAGTGTAGGTGCCGGGCCGAACCCGATAGAGGCGCGCTTCAGCCACATCGGTGAATCCAAGCCGGCGCGCGCCGGCGTGGTCCTCGGTCAGCCTAAACAGGGGGACCCGCCCATTGCCGTCCACCGTCCAGCGCAACACGGCATGGCCATCGTCCGACACCACCGGCTGAGCGTTGATCCAGCGAGGCTTGGGCTGCGCCTGTGCCGCGGCAGTCCTGACGAACAGACTGGAGAACACAAGCAGAACCATCGTGGCAAAGAGCACACCGACCCGAACGATCGAAGCGGTACCCGAGTTCGAAAAGCTGACTGCAGACATGACTCCCCCTTGCACCCCTCCGAGCCTGTAATCGGCTCGCCGGGTATGTGCGAATGCATTGGATCAGGGCTGCAGAAATAGCTCGCCGGACAATGGCGAATCCATGGGTGATTTACCCGAAAACGGGTTTTGGGGAATTGTCTGACAGCGGCCCGCGGAGATGTCCTACACGGCCGCGGCCACCGGCGGGCGGAGGCGATTGAGCAACCGCCACGCCGGCGCTTCGCTGACGAACCAGTTGGGGTGGTCGGGGTCGATGCGGCGGCGCTCGGCGCACACCGCCAGGGTGTTGGCCAGGCGGGCGGCGACCAGGCCGGGAAGCAGCGCGCGCTCCTCATCGCTCAGCGGGCGAACGGACTCGAAGCCGGCGATCACCGGGGCGGCGGCCGCCCAGGGATCGGGCTCGTCCATCATCTGGTAGGTGATGGCGATGGCCAGTTCGCACACCGAGGGGTTCCAGCAGCAGTCGCCGAAGTCGACCAGTCCGATCAGGCGCTCGCCTCGGATCAGCAGGTTTTCGCGGTTGGCGTCGCCGTGGATGAACTGGTCCGAAAGACGATTCAGAACAGGCGAAATGTCATTCGTAAATTGATGGAATGCCCAGTTCAGAAGCTCGCGCTTCTCCGGCTCCCCGATCAGCCTCACGGCGTCGCGGTGCTGGTCGGCCCGGGCCAGTTCCCAGCGGTGATGACGGTGCGCTTCGGGATGGTCGAAATTGGCCATGATCGCGTCGAACCGAGCCAGATTCCGCCCCAGGTCGAAGCGCAGATTTTCTGATATATCAGTTGTTTCGGGCCACACCGTTCCGTCAATAAAATGTATGACTCTCAACCGCTTGGACCAACTTTCGCAAAGCTCCAACACCGTCTCCAGTTCACCGAATTTATTTTCGTGTATATGAGGGAGACCGAGCCTGATTTCGGATCGGCTGGCGTGTTGCAGGGCGGCGTGCTCGAGGGCCGTGAACTCGGGCGGCTGCTGATCCCCGGCGACTTTCGCCACCCAGCAGCGGCCGTCATCGGCGACGACCTCGAAGTTGAGGTTTTCGCCCGGCAATCGCTGCAAAGTTGCGTTGATCCCGTAGGCCTGATCGAGCGCTTCCCGCACGGCTTTGTCGATGGTTCGCTGCGGGGGTTCGGTCATGACGGATTAGGCGCGATTGGAGGAGTGGGTCGGATCAGAGGTCGGCGCAATTGTTGGCGGAATGTTCGGGTTGACCCGGCGTGCCGGCCGGACTTTCGGTCGACATCACACACACGCCGCGGCCGCCAGATTCAGAAGGCCGGACCGGTGCCAACGCCCAGGCGGCGCAGGATGATGGCCAGCGGACAGAAACCGGTGAACGAGGCCTGGAAGAGATTGAAACCGACAAAGGCCGTCAGCCACAACCAGTACTCGCTGTGCAGCACCGACAAGCCCAGGCTCAGCAGCACCAGCAGACCGGCGATGCGCAGGACCCAGTGGTCGCGGAAGTTGTGGGCGGGCGGCTGGACGGGCGCATTGGTGGGCGAATGGTTGGGCGTGTTGGCGGACATGGGGATTCTCCCTGGTTGCTGTACACTACTTCAGTAATTTCTAATATAATATCAGTACGGCTTTTTTCCAAGTCTCCAGCGAGGTCAACCATGCCAGGCAGTCCAAGACACTCCGCACCGAATCCTTCCGCTCTCCCCGCCCGCACGGATGCCCTGCGTCGTTTCGGCGGGAGCAGCCGCTACCGCATCATCGGCAGTGCGCTGTTGCTGGCGGCCGGGCTGCTGATGCTGACCGCCGCCCACGCGGGCGACGATCCGCGAAAGGCCCTGTCGAAAAACTATGCGCTGCGCCTGCAGTCCGAGCTGGGCGCTCGACTCAAGGCCGCGATGACCACTGGCGGGCCGGTGGCGGCCATTGATGTGTGCCAGGTCGAGGCGCCCGTGATCGCGGCGAAGATGTTGACGGAAAACGGGCCGACGAAAATCGGCCGCACCGCGCTGCGGGTACGCAACCCGATGAATGCACCCGATGAGGAAGCCCGCGTGGTGCTGGAGAACTTCCGCCAGGCCATGGCGGCCGGTGAGACGCCTGCGGCGCATTTCACGGTGCGGGAAGACGGCAGCGCCCGCTACATGCAGGCCATCGGCACCCAGCCACTGTGCCTGGCCTGTCACGGCACCGAGCTCGCGCCGGAGGTGCGCGAGGCGCTGGCGCGGCACTACCCGGAAGATCAGGCCACCGGCTTTTCGGTGGGTGAACTGCGTGGTTCCTTCCTGATCGAGTGGCCGGCCACAGCGGCTACCCCCTGAGTTTCCCGGGCGCCGGCCGGTGCCGTTCAGGTCTGCCACTTCCCCAACGCCCGGCACGAAAAAGGGGCCAGAGCATATGCCCTGGCCCCTGTTCCGTTGCGGTGCTGACTGACGGTTCAGGCTGCTTGGCAGCCCCTTAACCGGTCAGCCCGCCGATCAGGCAAAGCGGCGGAAGCCGACGAAGCCGACACCCAGCATCAACATGGCCAGGATGGCCAGGCCGTACTGGCTCAGGGTCGGAATGCCTTCGAAGAACACCGTATTGGTGATCGTGCACGAAGCGCTGCCGCCGGCGGCGACGGTCAAACTGCCGCAACCGTTGTCGACTTCGACCGCGCTGTCATACACGGTTTCGACCACGTAGCAGTTCGAATCCGGGTATTCCGGAATCACTTCGGCATTGAAGACATCATCGCCTTCACCGTTGAAAGACAGGCACCAGTCGTAGATGGGGATGAGTTGGTTGCTTTCCCCGCCCTTTACGAGAAAGCCACAGCCCGGCGGGCCGATGATGATGTTGTCCGAACCTCCGGCCTGCATCACTTCGAACAGGTTGATACCGCCGATGATTTCGGCATCGCACCACAGGGTCAGGCGGTAGTCGGTGCTGACGTCCTGGGACGTGTCTGAACCTTCGATGATCCAGTCCTTGGTGATCTCGATATCGGCCGGGGCCGGATAGTTGCGGATCACGCAGAGGTTTTCCCAAGGGCTTTGCGAGCCGTTGGCGTTGTCGATGTCCTCGAACACGCAGGGGCCTTCATAAAAACTGTCGTAGTTAATCCCCGACGGATCGCCGACATCGCAACTGCCGCTGACCGCGACGTCGCAGTTGTACGACGCCAGGTACCCGGGAACCGGGGTTTCGGCAATGGTGCAGTCCAGTTCGCCCTGGTCGTACTGCTCGACCACAAACTCCACTTCATACGTCGCCGGGGAACCCAGCGGGCCCGGGACGAGGGTCGCGGTCTTGGACTGATCCAGCGGAATACCGGTGTTGCAGGAGATGTTCAGTTCGACATCGGTATCATCGTTGCCGTCCATGAACAGTTTCTGCACCGTGAAGGTGACGCGGGTATCACCGGGTTCCGGCTCCTGCGCCCACAGTGATCCCGGCAAAGCACACAGCACGAAAGCTGCGAGAAGAATACGATTCAACATGACTCACTCCTCAGTTCGGGGAAAAATTCGCCCACTCAGGCGGCACCCATGCCATTCTCGTGAACCAGCCTCGGCCAGTATGCCGCAGCGGAAATTATGCGCGAAGTGCCGGAATTGTTCAATTTTACGGCCACTTGGCAGCCCCGCGTTCCCTGTCGGAGAACGCAAATGTGTGCTTCCTCGCACAAAAAAACCCCGCGGCAGTCGCCTGCCGCGGGGTTCGATGGGTAGATCAGAGTAAGGGACTTAACCTGACCCCGACGTCGGTCTCAGTGCCTCAGGCGAAGCGCCGGAAGCCAATGAAGCCCATGCCTAGCATCAGCAGCGCGAGCAGCGCCATGCCGTACTGGTTGAGGGTCGGGATGCCTTCGAAGAACACCGTGTTGGTGATGGTGCACGAGGCGCCCTGGCCGGCACTCACCGTCAGGCTTCCGCAACCGTTGTCGACTTCGACCGCGCTGTCGTACACGGTTTCGACCACGTAGCAGTTGGAATTCGGGTATTCCGGAATCACTTCGGCGTTGAACACGTCGTCTCCGTCACTGTTGAACGACTTGCACCAGTCATAAAGGGGAACAATGATTTGACCGCTTTCCACGCCCGGCACAACAAGACCGCAGCCCGGCGGGCCGATGATGTTGCCCGTTCCCGCTCCCTGCGTCATTTCGAACAGGTTGATACCGCCGATGATTTCAGCATCGCACCACAGGGTCAGACGATAGTCGGTGTTCACGCCCTGCGAGCCGTCGGCGCCTTCGATGATCCAGTCCTTCTCGATCACCACGTCCACCGGTGCCGGCGTATTGGTGATGTCGCAGGACAGCTCCAGACCGCCCTCCAGATCTTCGTATGAGCAGCTGGTGTCACTGGTGGTGACCCCGTTGTCGTATCCGGCATCGTAGCCAACGATCCCGGCTTCGGTGATTGCGCAATCCAGTTCACCGCTGTCGAATTCGGTGATCACGAACTCAACCGGTTCACTTTCACTGATGATTTTGGTCTGCTCGAGCGGCAGGCCGGTGTTGCAACTGATCATCACCTCGACTTCGCCCGGGTTGTCGTCGCTGAAGTCCTTGGTCACGTTGATCGTGGTGCGGTTCTCGCCGGCATCGGCGGGGCAGTCGACGACCTGGATGTAGGCTGCGCCACCACCAAACGGGTTGGCGGTCACTTCAATCGTGATGGAATGACTGCCCGGCCCCACCGGAAACACGCCGCTGCTATACGCGGGGTCAGCGAAAGCAACATCCGGATCACCGGTAAAACCGTCCCCCCCCGCCACTGCCGAAGTATTGCCGAGCAATTCGCCATTGTCGTACACCGCAAACTCATCGCCAGTAGCATAGGCGTCGGTCACGTAGACACAATAGCTGCCGTCGAACGTGAAGGGTCCGTCATCCGCGAAAACCGGTTCGCCGTCACCCCAGTTAAATGCCGGCGGCACATCATTGGTTTCATACCATGCCGCCCCCGGTGTAATGGGTCCGCTGTAAAACCCGCCCTGGGGCTCTTCACCATCGCCCAGACCGTCATTCTCGCCAGCCAATACCTGACCCGTCGCACCAAAAAGAACAGCGACGGCGGCCATCGCGGCGCACCGTGCTCTGGAAACAGTCCGTGCTTCCCCAGCCCGAAAACTCATGTGAATTCTCCCTCTTGAAGCGGACCCGGTTACCCGGCCCGTGTTCGAATGATTTCTGCGTCCGCGGAAACGCCCGCTGGCGAAACTGCATTGATGCAAGCGCGAATATACATAAGTTGACACTTCGAGTCCATCGACTGACTGCATTGCAGAGCCTGCGCTTCAGCGTGCTGATGCCCGGATTGTTCAGTGGCATGTCCTGAAATGAAAAAACCCCGCGGCAGTGACCTGCCGCGGGGTTGGAAGTGTGAGATCAGAGCAAGGGACTTACTCTGACCCCGGTTTTACCAATGACCTCAGGCGAAGCGCCGGAAGCCGATGAAGCCCATGCCCAGCATCAGCAGCGCGAGCAGCGCCATGCCGTACTGGTTCAGGGTCGGGATGCCTTCGAAGAAGATCGTGTTGGTCACCGTGCACGAAGCACCCTGACCCGCACTCACTTGCAAACCGAAGCAGTCGTTGTCGACTTCGATCGCGCTGTCGTACACGCGCTCGATGACGTAGCACTCCGAGTACGGATACTCCGGAATCACCTGCGCCTCGTAAAGGTCCGGCGCACTGCCCGAGAAGCTCTTGCACCATTCCGGCTGCACCACGATGATGCCCTGGCCCGATTCCTGTACCGGCTTGAACAGGCCGCAGCCAGGACCAGGCTTGCCGGCCGGCGATTCGACGTTCTCGTCCAGGTTGTAACCGCCGATGATCTCACCCGAGCAGTACAGGGTCAGGTCGTAATCGGTGTCCACCCCACTGGGGTTGCCTTCGAGCACGAAGTCCTTCTCGATCACCACGTCCACCGGATCCGGGTAGTTGCGGATCACGCACTTCATCTCGGCTCCGTTCTCACCGTCGGCGGTGATGTCTTCCCACACGCAGGGACCTTCGAAGAAGTTGTCGTTCGGGATCCCCGAAGGATCACCCACGTCGCAGTCGGTGTTGGCGTTACCGGCGCAGTTGTACGAACCGCTGTAACCCGGCGCCGGCTCTTCGGTCACCGTGCAGTCCAGCTCGCCGTCGGTGTAGCTTTCCACCACGAACTTCACTTCGAACTGACCGTTGCCGAAGTTGCCTTCGTTGTCCGGGAACACCGTGCGGCTCTGATCCAGCGGCAGGCCGGTGTTGCACGAGAGGTTGAGCGTTACCGGCACGTCGTTGTTGCCGTCCATGTAACGCTTCTGCACCTCGAAGGTCGCCCGTGTCGGCGTATTGGTGATGGTGCAGGCGTACGGGTCGGAATCGAAGTTGTCCGCGGTCGGGTCGACGTCGCAGTCGGCCGAGCGCGCAGCTTCGGCGAATCCGTCCGGCACATCCTCGACCACCGTACAGCTGGTGCCGGCACTGGCCGGGTCGATGTCGAAGCGGCGCACCGTCAACGTGGTCGTCGTGGAGCCCTGCTGCGGCGCATAGACGAGCAGGCCGCTGGTGTCGGAACACTCCAGGGTCACGTTCACCGGACCGCCGTCACCCGAGGTGTATTCCTTCATCACATCGAAGCTGGCTTCCGGCCAGCGGATCGACGTGGCCTGGGTGGCCGAGTCATTACTGCTGTTGACGATGGTTTCACCACCGCCACTGCCCGTCACCGAGGCGGTATTGCTCACCACATCGGTGCCTTCGTCCGCGGTCAGCGGCACGTCGAGCACCACGGTGAGTGTTTCCGTTCCACCGGCCGGAATGCTCACCGTCCAGTTGGGGGCTACCCACGAACCCGAACTCGGAGTGACCGAATCGATGGTCACGTTGGCCGGCAGGGTCGTGGAGTCGTTGATCACCAGGTCGGTCACGTCCGAAAAGCCGGAGTTGGTCACCGTAATGGTGTAGGTCAGGTTGTCGTCACCCGAACCGGCCACCACCGCGTCGATGGACTCGGTCTTGGTCACCTCGATGTCCACTTCGCGAGCAATGGAAGTCTGCTGCGCTGTGCTGTTGTTGCCCGTGTTGGTCTCGGTCTGGTCCAGGGCGGAAACATTGGCGCTCAGACTGATGGCGTCCGTGGATACCTCCGCGCTCGGCCCGGCGGTCAGCACGACGGTCAGGGTCTCGTTGGCTCCATTGGCCAGATTTCCGATGGTCCAGGTGCCAGGCCAAGTGCCACTCCAGGTACCGGAACCGGACGGGGTCACGGAATCAACCGTCACTCCTGCCGGCCACATGACCGTGACGCTAGCTGCAACTCCGGTGGCATCGACGCCGCTATTGCCAGCGGTGACCACGTAGGTCAGGTTGCCCGCTCCGGATCCCGCGACCACGGGATCGATGGATTCACTCGAGATGAGGGAAATATCCGCGTCGACATCGTCATTCTCAATGGTGGCGACGCCTGTATCGTCATCAATGAAGAAGCTCGGCGAACCCACGGAGGCACTGGTCAGTTCCAGTTCGAAGGTCTCGTCGGGCTCCGGGGTGGTGTCGCCATTCACCGTCACATTGACGAAATAGGTCTCCACGCCCGAACCGCCATTAACCTGGAAATTACCCGAGGTGTCGTTGTAATCGTTGTCCGCCGCGGTGGCCGTACCGTCGTTCAACTGCCACTGCACCGTGGCAGAAACAGCCAGGTCGCACTGGCAAGTGATTTCAAACTGCACATTGGTCGTGCCGGCATCGCCCTCGGTCACGGTTGGGTTGCTGATCGCCGTTATACGTGACTCCTGAGCCAATGCGGTCGCAGGAATCAATGCCAGCATCATTAATCCCAGCAGCGCAGCACATTGAATCTTAATGAATCTCATCGAGTCTCTCCCTCCAGGTCGCTTGCCACCTTACGGTGGGTGCCCATGCAAGCGCTGCCCCGTTCCAGCACATGCCTTTCGAATCCGCTCCCGGAGTTGTCCGGGCGATTCGGTTCAAATGGTCATTCCACTACTTGATTCGCACGGTCCAAACGTTCCATTCGGATGCGCCAATCCCTCTCGTATTAAGCTTAACATCAATTGTAAAAATATGTCATCGTAGCGCGGGAATCAGCCGCGGGCCGAATCGCTGACAAAACAAAAACCCCGCGGCAGTGACCCGCCGCGGGGTTGGAAGCGTGAGATCAGAGCAAGGGACTTACTCTGACCCCGGTTTTACCAATGACCTCAGGCGAAGCGCCGGAAGCCGATGAAGCCCATGCCCAGCATCAGCAGCGCGAGCAGCGCCATGCCGTACTGGTTCAGGGTCGGGATGCCTTCGAAGAAGATCGTGTTGGTCACCGTGCACGAAGCACCCTGACCCGCACTCACTTGCAAACCGAAGCAGTCGTTGTCGACTTCGATCGCGCTGTCGTACACGCGCTCGATGACGTAGCACTCCGAGTACGGATACTCCGGAATCACCTGCGCCTCGTAAAGGTCCGGCGCACTGCCCGAGAAGCTCTTGCACCATTCCGGCTGCACCACGATGATGCCCTGGCCCGATTCCTGTACCGGCTTGAACAGGCCGCAGCCAGGACCAGGCTTGCCGGCCGGCGATTCGACGTTCTCGTCCAGTTTGTAACCGCCGATGATCTCACCCGAGCAGTACAGGGTCAGGTCGTAATCGGTGTCCACCCCACTGGGGTTGCCTTCGAGCACGAAGTCCTTCTCGATCACCACGTCCACCGGATCCGGGTAGTTGCGGATCACGCACTTCATCTCGGCTCCGTTCTCACCGTCGGCGGTGATGTCTTCCCACACGCAGGGACCTTCGAAGAAGTTGTCGTTCGGGATCCCCGAAGGATCACCCACGTCGCAGTCGGTGTTGGCGTTACCGGCGCAGTTGTACGAACCGCTGTAACCCGGCGCCGGCTCTTCGGTCACCGTGCAGTCCAGCTCGCCGTCGGTGTAGCTTTCCACCACGAACTTCACTTCGAACTGACCGTTGCCGAAGTTGCCTTCGTTGTCCGGGAACACCGTGCGGCTCTGATCCAGCGGCAGGCCGGTGTTGCACGAGAGGTTGAGCGTTACCGGCACGTCGTTGTTGCCGTCCATGTAACGCTTCTGCACCTCGAAGGTCGCCCGTGTCGGCGTATTGGTGATGGTGCAGGCGTACGGGTCGGAATCGAAGTTGTCCGCGGTCGGGTCGACGTCGCAGTCGGCCGAGCGCGCAGCTTCGGCGAATCCGTCCGGCACATCCTCGACCACCGTACAGCTGGTGCCGGCACTGGCCGGGTCGATGTCGAAGCGGCGCACCGTCAACGTGGTCGTCGTGGAGCCCTGCTGCGGCGCATAGACGAGCAGGCCGCTGGTGTCGGAACACTCCAGGGTCACGTTCACCGGACCGCCGTCACCCGAGGTGTATTCCTTCATCACATCGAAGCTGGCTTCCGGCCAGCGGATCGACGTGGCCTGGGTGGCCGAGTCATTACTGCTGTTGACGATGGTTTCACCACCGCCACTGCCCGTCACCGAGGCGGTATTGCTCACCACATCGGTGCCTTCGTCCGCGGTCAGCGGCACGTCGAGCACCACGGTGAGTGTTTCCGTTCCACCGGCCGGAATGCTCACCGTCCAGTTGGGGGCTACCCACGAACCCGAACTCGGAGTGACCGAGTCGATGGTCACATTGGCCGGCAGGGTCGTGGAGTCGTTGATCACCAGGTCGGTCACGTCCGAGAAACCGGAGTTGGTCACCGTAATGGTGTAAGTCAGGTTGTTGTCACCGGAACCCGCCACCACCGCGTCGATCGACTCGGTCTTGGTGACCTCGATGTCCACTTCGCGGGCTACCGAGGTCGCCTCGGTGGCGGTGTCGTCACCGGTGTTGACGATGGTCTCGCCACCGGTCGAACCGGTGAACGTGGCCGTGTCGCTGATCGAGTCGGTTGCGACCTCGGCGTTGGACGCGGCCGTCAGGTACACGTCAAGCGTGGCAGAGCCACCGGCAGGGATGTCGACTCCGCTCCAGTTATAGTTGGGCGATGAGCCGCCGATCAAACCGGTGCTTGGCGAGAGGGACGACACTGTCACACCGGTCGGCAGGGTCAGAACCTCGCTGATGGTGGCACCCGTCACATCCGACAGCCCGGTGTTGGTTACCGTAATCGTGTATTGCAGGTTGTTGTTGCCAGAGCCTGCCACGACCGGGTCGACGGACTCGGTCTTGGTCACCACAATGTCCACTTCACGGGCAATCGAGGTGGTCTGCGCTGTGCTGTCGTTATTGCTGTCCGTGTCCGTCTGGTCCATTGCCGAAACATTGGCGCTGAGGCTGATGACATCGGTGCCCACGGCAGCACTGGGGGAGGCCGTAAACACGATGGTCAGGGTCTCACTGGCGCCATTGGCCAGACTACCGATGTCCCAGGTGCCGGGCCACGTTGCACTCCAGTTACCTGAACCGGACGGAGTGACCGAATCGACCGACACGCCGACCGGCCAGTTCACGGTGGCGCTGACCGTCAGGCCGGTGACATCAGTGCCGCTGGTATTGCTCGCCGTGATGACATAAGTCAGATTGCCCGCTCCGGAACCCGCCACCACCGGATCGATGGATTCGGTCGAGCTCAGAGCGATGTCGGCCTCGGGAACGGTGACCGTGATATCACCGGCGTCGAAACCGGCATCGGGGAATGGATTGTCAGTACCGGTCGGATCGCAGGTCGGCGGGTCGTCTTCGGCGCCCGATGCACCTCCCGAGTAGGTCGTCGTGTTCTTGTAGCCCCACACGCGAACCTCGTAGGTTCCGGCGGCAAGACCACCGGGTACGGTGACCGCAATGACCCGGGAAGGCGAACTGTTGGAGTTCACGATATCGGGCGAGGGAATGTTGGAACACAAGGAGTATTCGGCCGCGCCCCCCCCGGTATTCAGTTCAATTTTGGTTTCGCGCCAATCGTCATTGCTATTGGACAGGTTGGCGTTGACGGTGACGTTGATTGTCTGCCCCGCCACCGGACTCGTATCGTCGATGCTCACCGATGTGATGGATTCGGTGGCCCAGGCCAGTGCCGGCACCATCAACAGTACCGCTATGAGCGTTTGTTTCATGAAAACCCCTAAGTTCCGCACATCCATTGGTCTCTCCGTTTCGGCCAGCGCCGAATTTATTTATCGAGCGGATTTCAAAATTTAGAGAGCAACCCCCGTCCGCGTGTAGGCCGAAAATCCTGCCCTGCTGGCATAGCCAGTACACGCTTTGGCACGCGCAACCCTGCGCCGCACACCCGGATTCCCTTCCGAAGAGCCACTCAAGCTAATAGCTGATTCAGCTATCCGGAGCGTATTGTGCCAACATCGACAGAATTGTCAATTTATGCAAATTCGGCCGGGGCGGCATCGCGTCGCCTCCGCCCACTCAGCATCGCGCCCGCCCAAACCCCGTCACGTCGCGCCCAGTCACGCCCCGTCACGCCCCGTCACGCCCCGTCACGCCCCGTCACGTCAGTCTGTGACAAAAGCTGTCGGCCCGGGAACCCCGTCACCTTGGATGCGAGAACCGTAACTCTTTGTTGTAATGCGTATTTCTATGCATTCCTTTTAGTGGCACGCAGATTGCATTCAGTAAGGCAGGTTGTACGCAAAGGATCCGGAATCGAACGTCCAGGATCGGACTTTCCCGGTTCCCCGCCAACCCACTGAATAAAGCATTTTTCACGGATTGAATAATGCATGTTTCAAGGAGGAACGATGCAGCACTCGACCGTACTATCAACATTTTTCCGCAGCGCGGCGGCCATCGGCCTCGCTCTGTCCCTCTTCCCGGGATACGCCCGGGCCGACACGCTCATCGTCGAACCGGCGGAACTCAGCCTGTCCGCGGTGCGGCCGGCCACGGACATCGTGGTTCGCAATCCGGGCAGCCAGGAAGCCGTCGTGAATTTCGAAGTCCGGCAGTGGACCCAGGACAACGGCCGCGAACGGCTGACCCCGTCTACGCGCCTGATCCTGCATCCGGAGCGGGTCAACATCAAGCCCGGCGATGTCGCCCGGATCCGGGTCGGACTCCGGTTGTCGGGGCCGCGCTGGGAAGAAGAAGCTTTTCGCATCATGGTCACCGAAACACGGGAGGTGACCGACGCGGGATCCCCTGCGTCACTCACGATCCGGCGACGCGTGTTCCAGCGCGCGGACATTCCGCTGTTTCTGCGGCCGCCCGGCCGGGTCAATCCGCGCTTGCGCTGGAGCATCGAACGCAATCCGGCCGGCGAGGTGGTTCTGCAGGCGGGTAACAGCGGCAAGGCCCACGTGCGCTTGCACTCGGCCAGCCTGCAAGGCCCCGGCGGCCACTCCATCCATAAACGCAACATGTCCGACTACCTGCTGCCGGGCGGTACACGCACCTGGGTACTGGCGCCGGATGCCGCCGCCGGACTGTGGCAGTTGACGGCCGACACCAATGCCGGCCCGATGGAAGCGCGACTCGAACTGGAACCGAACATGACTGCTGCCCGGGCGCTGTCACTGGCACCCTAGGCTGTTGGCGGGATTGCATTGCACTCCGGGAAAAATGGTGGGCCGTGAAGGACTCGAACCTTCGACCAATGGATTAAAAGTCCACTGCTCTACCAACTGAGCTAACGGCCCGCCGGAGGGAGGCGGCATTTTAGGGGAAAAGAATGGCCGCCTCAAGTTGCCCACGGCGGCGGCGGGCGGAGCCGCAGACGCCGTTCAGCGGCCGGGTCGATCCGGCATTCACGGACACTTGCCAAAGTTAACGATAGCGGGTCGGGTCCGGCAGTCCGGCAGCTTCGAATCCGGCGCGGCGAATACGGCAGGAATCACACACGCCGCAGGCCTGTCCCGCGTCATCCGCCTGGTAACACGACACCGTCAGCGCGTAGTCCACGCCCAGTTGCGTTCCGCGACGAATAATCTCCGCCTTGGTCAGATCGATCAGCGGTGTGAAGATGCGAATCGGCCGCCCTTCCACCGCGGCCTGGGTCGCCAGCCGCGCCAGGTGCTCAAACGCGGCTATGAATTCCGGACGGCAATCCGGGTAACCCGAGTAGTCCACCGCGTTGACGCCGATGCCAATCACCTCGGCGCCGATCACTTCGGCGTGCCCCAGCGCCAGCGCCAGCATGATCGTGTTGCGCGCCGGCACGTACGTCACCGGAATACCCGTGCTGCCGTTCTCGGGCACATCGATATCCGCGGTCAGGGCGGACCCACCGATGGCCCGCAGGTCCACCCGCACCACCTTGAGCGGAACCCCGGCCGCCGCGCACACCCGCTCGGCGGCCCGAAGCTCGGCGGAATGGCGCTGGCCGTAATCAACCGCCAGTGCATGACACTCGAGACCTTCAGCACGGGCCATGGCCAGCACCGTGGCGGAATCGAGCCCGCCGGAGACCAGCACCACGGCGTGGGCAGGGTCGTTGCGCGCGGAAGGATTCATTTACCCGGCACGTCGCCCCACAAAAGCTTGTGCAACTGCACCTGGAAACGAACCGGCAGGTGGTCCGCCAGGATCCAGTCGGCCAGGTCGGTGGCTTCGACCTCACCCCACGCCGGCGAAAACAGGACCTCGCAGCGTTCGGCGAGCGCGTGCTCGGCGACCCGGTCGCGCGCCCACTCGTAGTCGCCGCGGGAACAGAGGACGAACTTGACCTGGTCGCGGGGCGTCAGCGCCGCCAGGTTATCCCATCGATTCCGGTCCGATTCGCCGGAATCGGGGGTCTTCAGATCCATCACGCGGATGACCCGTTCATCGGCCTGACGAATGTCGACCGCGCCGCTGGTTTCCAGGGATACGCTGAAGCCAGCATCGCACAACCGGCTCAACAGCAGACCGCAACGCTTCTGGGCCAGCGGCTCTCCGCCCGTTACGCACACATGCCGCGTACCGTGCCGGCCAATCTCCTGCAGGATGTCGTCCATGTGCATCCAGTCGCCGCCGGTAAAGGCATAAGCGCTGTCGCAGTAAGTGCAACGTAATGGACACCCGGTCAGGCGCACGAACACGGTCGGCAGTCCGGCCTGGGCCGCCTCGCCCTGCAGGGAATGGAAGATTTCGGTGATTTTCAGCATGCCCTCGCGCGATTCGGGGACATACCGCTCGGCGGCGGTGTTCATGGGGCTATTCTAGCCGGTCCACGTGGTGGGCCGAAGCACACCACCGGACGGATCAGTAATGACCTTCCATGCGCATGCTGCGCAGCCGATTTTCCGCCAACCGCGCCAGGGTGGTGTCCGGGTAATCGGCCTGAACCTGGGCCAGTGCGGCCCGGGCCTGATCCCACTGCTTGAGTTCGTAGTGGGTGTAGCCGATCTTGAGCAGTGCGTCCGGCACCTTGCTGCTCTGCGGAAATTGCTCCAGCAGGCGCTGGAACGCAGACAGGGCGATGTCGTAATTACGCGTCACGTAGTAGGACTCACCCAGCCAGTACTGGGCGTTGTCGGCGTAGTCGCTTTGCGGGTAACGATCGAGAAAGCCCTGAAACTCCTGGGCGGCGTCCGCGTAGCGCAGTTCCTTGAGCGCCTGGAAGGCCTGCTCGTAGGCGGCTTTTTCCGCTTCCGGGCTGGCCGCAGCGGCCTGGCTGCTGACCGACGGAGTGCCGAGCGGAACGGTTTCGGACGGGGTTTCGAGCGGGGCCCGAACTTCGGGACGCTCCTCGACCGGAACGCCCTCGGCGCCGGCAACCGTGCCAGCGACGGCGCCCGGATCCGCGGCGGCATCGGCCGCGGCGCCGACCGGCGCCATATCCGGCGCGCGCAGACCGGAAATACGCTGATCCAGATCCAGATATTGATCGCGCTGGCGCTGACGCAGATTGTCGAGTTCGCGCTGCAGTTCCTCGACCTGGCCGCGCAGGCTACGGACTTCGTCCTGCAGTTCCTGCACCTGAATGACAAGATTGGCGGTGACATTGCCGCCCGTGTCCGCCGGGTCGGTCTGCGCCAGGAGGGGAGCCGAAACCATAATGGCCAGCACAAAGCTGGCCATCATGGCTTTTTTAACGCTGCTTTCGAACATGCTCAACGCGCGGTGTACACGATCTCCACGCGACGGTTCTGCGACCAGCAGTCGTCGTCGCTGACCCGGCATACCGGGCGTTCTTCACCGTAGCTGACAACGGTCAACTGGTTGCCGCGAGCACCCTGTGCGGACATCAGGCCCATCGCGGAATTACCGCGGCGTTCGCCCAGGCCCAGGTTGTACTCACGGGTACCACGTTCATCGGCATGTCCTTCGAGCGTGACACGAGCCGTGGAGTGCGCGGCGAGATAAGCGGAGTGCGCTGACAGTACCGGACGATATTCCGGCTTGACGACCGATTTATCGAAATCGAAATAGATCACGCGCTTCGACAACAGGCTTTCCGGGTTGTCGAAATTGCGGGAATCGGTGTAGTCACGCGGGTCAGGAGCGGCCTCAGTCACCACCGGCGGAGTGGTGTCCTCCACCACCGGCGCCGGCTCATCCGGCTTCGGTTTGGGCTGGCAAGCCGCAATCGCCATCGCAACCGTGATTGCCACGAGCCATCGCAGAGCGGTGTTCATTTATTACCTCCTGGTTTTTGTTACATGCGCCGCCTGAGGGCGCGAACGTTCAATCAACTGCAAAAATATACTACCTGATAACAGGCGACCATGCGGGTTCTCGAACATCACCTTCGCTGAGGATCAACCGTTGACGGACGTTGCCATCCGCCGACACAGCAGACAAAACACCTCGCATACCTTCTCGCGTAGCGTAAAGTACCATACTGCCATTGGGCGCAAAACTGGGTGATTCATCCAGCACACCAGGCGTCAGCACGGTAAACCGCTCGGACTCGGTATCCCACACGGCGATACGATACTCGTTTCCGCGCCCCTGCGCTACAGCTATTCTACGTCCATCCGGTGCCACGCTGGCGCGCGCATTGTAATTTCCGGAAAGCGTTACCCGCTCCGGGTTTCCGCCACCCGAAGGCACCTTGTAAATCTGCGGTTTGCCCCCCCGGTCGGAGGTGAAATAAACGGTCTTGCCATCCGGCGACCAGGTGGGCTCGGTGTCGATGGCCCAGTGCTGCGTGAGCTGGGTTTCACGCCCGGACTCCAGGTCGCGGACATATATCTCCGGATTGCCGGAACGCGACAGGGTCAGGGCCATTTTACGGCCGTCCGGCGAGAACGACGGCGCACCGTTGATGCCTTTGCCGCTGGACACGAGTTCACGCGCACCGGTCGCAACTTCCTGCACGTAGATGGCCGAGTTGCCCTTCTCGAAGGACACGTAAGCCAGGCGGCGGCCGTCGGGCGACCACGCCGGGGACAGCAGCGGCTCGGGCGAACCCACCACCGTCTGCGGGCCGAATCCGTCCGCATCCGCCACCACCAGTTCGTAGCGCGCATCGCCGCCGGTTCCGGTGGCGGTCACGTAGGCGATCCGGGTGGAAAATGCGCCGGGGACACCGGTCAGGGTTTCGTAAATGGCATCGGCCACCCGGTGCGCGCCGAAGCGCAGGTCGCCCTCACCCACCGTGGTGACCTGGGAAAGCAGGTTCTCCTGGGTGTGCACGTCGAACAACTGGTAGACGAGTTCGTGCCCCATGCCGTCGGGAGCGGGCCGCACCGTGCCGATCACGATATAGTCCACCTTCAGCAGGCGCCAGGTGCCGAACCGGATGGCTTCGGCGTCGTGTGGACGGTCGACGATGTCCTGCTCATCCAGAGGGTCGAACAGGCCGGACCGGTAAAGGTCGTTGCTGACGATTTCGGCCACGCCGGTTTGCGGCTGAGGCCGGGCATCCTGCCACTGGAACGGCACGATGGCGATGGGCAGCGCGCTGGGGTTGCCGCTGATGATTTCGATGGTCAGCTGCGCGTGCGCGATCGGCGTCGCGGCAAGCCACAGCAGGAGCAGGATCAGCAGATTATTCTTCACGTTTTCAGTCACCGTCGTATCGGAATATGAATGTGATTTCGCGTTTAAAGACGTCTTCGTAACCGCGGTACGGCAGGGCGTCGAGCCGTTCAACCGCGGCCACGATGGACCGCCGGGTGGCTTCGTCGCCGTTGCACGACCCGGCAATGTTAGCGGAAATGATCTCTCCGCCCGGAATCTGCACGATGCGCAGTGTACACCGCAGACCCGCCTGCGCCGTCGGCGGCCGCAGCCAGTTCTGGGTCACCACCTGCCGGATCGCCGCCTCGTATTCGTCTTCCAGTGAAGCTATTCGACCGGCCTGGGCCGCTTTTCGTTCCGCTTCGGCCTGGCGCTGTCGTTCGGCTTCCGCCGCCAGGCGACGCTGCTCGGCGGCTTCGGCCTGCTTGCGGGCCTCGAGTTGCTTGAGCCGCTCTTCCTCCAGTTGACGCTGACGTTCGGCGGCCTCACGCTCCTGCCGCACCCGGTCCAGTTCGCGCTGCTGGCGCAGCCGCTCCTCTTCCCGCTTGCGTTCGCGTTCCATGCGCAACTGCTGCAACCGGTCCTGGGCCTCCTTGCGGCGGCGCTGCTCCTCCAGCGCCTCCTGGCGCTGCTGTTCGAGTGCCTGCTCGCGCTGCCGCTCGGCTTCGCGTTCACGCTGGGCTTCCAGTTCGCGCTGGCGGCGCTCCGCCTCCCGCTCTCGCCGCTCGGCCTCGGCGGCCGCGCGCTGGGCCTCCTGGCGCTGCTCGAGAATTTCACTGGTATCGACGATTACCGCTTCGATGGTCAGGCCCACGGGTCGTGGCTGGCGGAACGGCTTCCAGTTGATCGTTCCCAGCACCACCAGCAGGGCGATGAGCAGATGCACACCGAGCGACAGCCCCAGCGGGCCCATCTGTGTGCGAAATTCACGGCGCAGATTCATGCGGGCGGCAGCCCCGGTATCAGCCGTCGGCGCCGGGCCCGGGGCCGGACGCGTCATCCATCCCGGTATCCAGCGGATCGCTCATCAGGCCGACTTTCTGCACGCCGGCTTTCTGCAGCAGGACCATGGCGTTGTAGATGGCGCCATAGGCGACCTGCTCGTCGCCACCCACCAGAACCTGCAGCTCGGGATTGCGGCGGACGATGGCGGAAACCGTCTGCACCAGGGTATCGGGATCGATCATGCCGCTGGAGGTGCCGTCGAGGTCGCCACCCGCATTCAGGTACAGGTCGCCGTTGCGCATCACGGTCACGACCATCGGCTCCTCGTTCTGCTCGGTGTCGAGCGGCTCCGCGTCGGCCTTGGGCAATTCCACCTCAACGCCCAGGTTCAGCAGCGGCGCCGTGATCATGAAGATCACCAGCAGCACCAGCATGACGTCGATGTACGGAACCACGTTGATTTCCGCCATCGGCCGCCGGCGACCCTTGATCGCTCCCATCGTCGTCTACTCCTGGCCGATGCCGTGCGCGTAACGTTCCAGGATGCTGGAGAGCTCTTCCTTGAAATTGTCGTAGCGCACTTCCAGACGATCGACCTGGTTGGAAAAGCGGTTGAACCCGATCACGGCCGGAATGGCCGCGAACAGGCCCATGGCCGTGGCCACCAGGGCCTCGGAAATACCGGGCGCGACCATGGCGATGGTGGCCTGGTTCACGTTGGCCAGGGCCTGGAACGAGGTCATGATGCCCCACACCGTCCCGAACAGCCCGATGTACGGACTGGTGGAACCCACCGTGGCGAGAAAATTCAGCCGGTGTTCGAGATCTTCGGTTTCGCGGGTGAGCGCGATGCGCATGGCACGCTGGGCTCCCTCGACCATGGCGCTCGGCGACATTCTGCCCTGGTGGCGCAGGCGGTCGAATTCACTGAAACCGGCCTCGAATATCCGCTCCATGCCGTTGGTGACCCGGTGCGCGCCGCTGATGTTCTCGTGCAGCTTGCCCAGGTCGGTGCCCGACCAGAACTTCTCTTCGAACGCATCGGCCGCCGACTGGGCCCGGGCCAGAATCTGGCGCTTGTTGAAGATGATCATCCATGACGCGATCGATGCCAGCAGCAACAGGGCCATCACGCCCTTCACCAGCAAACTCGCATGCAGGACCAACTGCCAGATCTGCAAATCAGTGCTCATGCATCCACTCCGACTTCAAAATTATTCTGTCAAGCCAGACCAAGGCCCGGTGTTTTAGTTCAGTATTCCGGCCCGAAAGGCGCGGTTCAATTATCCTCGAAGAGCCCGCCGGGCTGACCGCCCGGGACCTTCAGCCCGAGATGGCGATAAGCCCGCGAGGTCGCGACACGGCCGCGTGCGGTTCGCGCCAGATAGCCCTTCTGGATCAGGTAGGGTTCGAGCACGTCTTCCACGGTACCGCGCTCTTCCGACAGGGCGGCGGCCAGGCTGTCGACCCCGACCGGGCCACCATCGAAGGTCTCGATGATCATGTGCAGCAAGCGCCGGTCCATGGTGTCGAAACCGGCTTCGTCGACCTGCAACAGGCTCATCGCAGCGGTCGCGATGTCGCGGTCGATCGATCCGTCGCCGCGAACTTCCGCGAAGTCACGCACGCGGCGCAACAGGCGATTGGCGATCCGTGGCGTTCCGCGTGAACGCCGCGCGATTTCCATCGCGCCCGCGTCGTCGACTTCCACCTGCAGGATGCCGGCGGAACGGGTGACGATGCGCGCCAGTTCGTCCGGACTGTAAAACTCCAGACGCTCGACAATGCCGAAACGGTCGCGCAGCGGCGAGGTCAGCAACCCGGCCCGGGTGGTGGCCCCGACCAGGGTGAAACGCGGCAGCTCCAGCTTGATCGAGCGGGCCGCCGGCCCTTCGCCGATCATGATGTCGAGCTGGTAGTCCTCCAGTGCGGGGTACAGCACTTCCTCGACCACCGGTGACAAGCGGTGGATTTCGTCCACGAACAGCACATCGCCGGCCTGCAGGTTGGTCAGCAGCGCGGCCAGGTCGCCGGCGCGTTCGAGCACCGGCCCCGAGGTCTGCCGCAGGCCAACGCCCAGTTCGTTGGCGATGACGTGCGCCAGGGTCGTTTTTCCCAATCCCGGCGGTCCGAATATGAGCACGTGGTCGAGGGCGTCCTGGCGCTGTTTGGCGGCGGCCAGGAAAATGCCCAGCTTTTCGCGCATGGCCGGCTGGCCGACGTACTCATCCAGGGTGCGGGGCCGCAGGCTGCGATCCAGCTCGGGGTCGTCTCCGATGCCGGCGGGATCGACAACTCGTTCTTCATTGACCGGTGACGACATGGCTTCAGGGCTTCACGGTGGATTTCAGGGCCAGACGGATGATGTCCTCGGCACTCATGTCCGGCTGCGCCACCTGGCGGACCATGCGGCTGGCTTCCTGCGGCTTGAATCCCAGGGCGCCCAGGGCGCGGGTGGCTTCCGCCGCGGCGCCCGGGGCGGCCGCGTCGCCGCCCGCCGTGGTCGCGGTGCCCGTCGCCGGCAGATTATCCAGCTTGTCGCGCAACTCGATGATGATGCGTTCGGCGGTTTTCTTGCCGATGCCCGGCAGGCGGGTGAGCGCGGCGGTGTCGCCTTCGGCGACGAATTGCGCCAGCTCGCCACCGCTGGCGCCGGACAGTATCGTCAGCGCGAGCTTGGCGCCGATGCCACTGATTTTGAGCAGTTGACGAAACAGTACGCGCTCCGCCTCGCTGGCGAATCCGTACAGGGTGTGGGCATCGTCCTTGACCTGCATGTGCGTGAGCAAAACCACGGGCTTGCCCGTTTCCGGCAGGTCGTAGAACACGGTCAGCGGCGCCTCCACCTCGTAGCCAACACCCCCCACGTCCACGACGAGCAGCGGAGGTTGCTTGGCGATCAGGGTTCCGGAGAGGCGGGCGATCATGATGTCATCCCTGCAGGTTCTGCATGCGTTCCAGGGTCTGCCGCGTATGCTGGTGACATAATGCCACAGCGAGGGCGTCGGCGGCGTCCTCCGCCAGCACCTCGTTGAAGCGCAACAGCATCGCGACCATGTGCGCCACCTGGGCCTTGTCCGCTCCGCCCCGGCCGACAATGGCCTGCTTGACCAGGCGTGGCGCATACTCGGCAACGGGGAGCCCAAGGGAAACGGCGGCCGCGATGGCGGCGCCACGTGCCTGACCCAGTTTCAGCGCCGACGCCGCATTGCGGCTGACAAAGACATTTTCGACAGCGACCTGGGTGGGCTGATGCGCCTGGATCAGTTCCTGGATACCGCTGAAAATCGCGCCCAGGCGGTCGGGGAATTCGCCCCGGGGCGTACGGATGACGCCCTGCGCGACACAGACCGCGCCGTCGCCATGACGCTGCCCACGCGTCTCGATCACACCAAATCCGGTGATGCGGGAACCGGGGTCGATGCCCAGGATGCGCACGTCAGGCCAGTCCGCCCGTGCGCCGGCGCGTCAGGCCGCGCCACGGTGATTGTCTGCGCTCAATCGGCGTAGGCTTCATCCGGGATGTCCGCGTTGGAATACACCGCCTGGGTGTCGTCGAGATCTTCGAGCACGTCGAGAAAGCCCAGCACCTTGCGGGCGGTTTCCACGTCGAGTTCCACCTCGGTACTGGCGCGCATGGTCACCTCCGACTCGGCCGGTTCCAGCCCGGCGGCGATCATGGACTCGAGCACGTCGTGGTAATCCTCCGGCGTGGTCAGCACCTCGATGGAACCGTCGTCGGCGGTTTCGATGTCTTCCGCGCCCGCGTCCAGCGCTGCCTCCATCACGGCCTCTTCGCTGGTGCCCGGTGCGTAACTCAGGACGCCGACCTTGCTGAACAGATAGGCCACGGAACCGTCGGTTCCGAGGTTTCCGCCGTGCTTGGAAAACGCATGGCGGACTTCCGCCACGGTGCGGTTACGATTATCGGTCAGGGTTTCGATCAAAATCGCGACCCCGTTCTGGGCGTATCCCTCGTAGCGAATCTCCTCGTAGGTAACGCCTTCCAGTTCGCCGGTGGCCTTTTTGATCGTGCGCTCGATCGTGTCCTTCGGCATGTTGGCCGCGTTGGCTTTCTGAACGGCCAGGCGCAGGCGCGGGTTGGCGTCCGGATCGCCTCCGCCCTCGCGTGCCGCGACGGTCAGTTCACGATTGACCCGGGTGAAGATTTTGCCTCGCTTGGCGTCGACGGCTTTCTTGCGGTGCTGGATATTGGCCCATTTGCTATGCCCGGCCATGAGAATGCGTCCTCTTGCGGTTGGCTCAAACCGCTCATTTTATCACGGAAGACTCCGCAACCGGCCGTTTTGCAGGAACGCCGCAACCCGTTCCGCGACCCGCCCCGACACCAGCAGTCCCGTATGCGACACCGGCAGGACATCCCGGTCCGCCGCATCGCCGGCCATCACTTCGTCCAGCGCGACGGTACCGTCCGACCGGCCCAGCCGAATGCCCGCCAGCCGGCCCAGACCCAGTGACCGGTTGCCGGCGATCAGACCGACCTTCCAGCCCGACCGAATACGATCGTAGCCCGCCACAAGCTCCGGACCCGCCGCGCCCAGCAAGGCCCTGCCCGGGCGCCAGCGGCACAACTGCCGTGCCACCCGGCTCCCTTGCAGTGGGCTGCCGAGCAGCACCGCCCGCCCCGGATCCCGATCGTGCTGCAGTTCGAGCGCGCGCAGGATGACCAGTCCGCCGAAGCTGTGACCGACGAAATGCGGCGGGCGCGTGCAATCAGCGGCCGCGAAGCGCGCCAGGGCCCGCGCCGCGGCATCGAGGCCGTCGCGGGTCGGGCGGTACGCGAAGCTGCGGGTACGCAATCCGGCGCGGCGCAGGCGGCGCGCCAGCAAGGCCATCGACAGACGCCCGTAAAACAGACCGTGAACCAGAACGACCGGTGCCGGTTCGCTCATGCGAGGCGGGCACGGCGGGAACGCCAGACCGATTCCAGGGTGACCATCAACAACCCCGTCCAGATGCAACTGAAGGCCACGGCATGACCGGGCGTGAATGGCTCGCCGAAGAAAAACACGGCCAGCAGAAACGTCAGGGTGGGCGACAGGTATTGCAGGAAACCGATCACGGTCAGCGACAGGCTGCGGGCCGCGAGGTTGAACCACACCAGTGGCAATACCGTGATCAGGCCGCACAGAACCAGCAGCATATCGATGCGCAGCGATTGCTGGCCGAACTGCAGCGCCTGGTCACTCCAGCGTACCCCGATGAACACCAGCGCCGGCAGCGCCAGCAGTGCCGTCTCCCACAACAGGCCCACCATGGGTCCGACCGCGAGCCGCTTGCGCACCAGCGCGTAGAAACCGAAAGAAAACGCCAGTCCCAGGGAAATCCAAGGCGCCACGCCCAGGGTCCAGGCGAGATATGCGGTTCCGAGACCGGCCAGGCCCAGGGCCAGGGTCTGAATCCGCGACAGGCGCTCGCCCAGAAACAGAAATCCGAGCAGGGCATAGACCAGCGGGCCGATGAAGTAGCCGAGGCTGGTGGACAACACCCGGTCGGTATTGACCGCCCAGACGTAAATCAGCCAGTTGGCACTGACCAGTACACCCGAACACGCCAGGATCAGGATGTCACGCAAGGGCAGCTTGAGGCGGCGCCAGAAGCCCGGACCGTCGCGCAGCAACAGGAAGCCGGCCAGCATGGGCACCGACCAGAGAATGCGGTGGCCGATGATCTCCAACGGATCGACCGAGGCGATCCATTTGAAGAATATCGGGGCCAGGCCCCAGATGATGAATGCGCCGAGGGCGGCTGCGACGCCCTGATGCCTTGTGTCTGCCGGTTGGTTCAACAGCTGTACTGCCTGGATGTGGAACGCGATTTCGGGGCCGCAAAACAACGGGGCCGGCAAATTGCCGGCCCCGCTCGATCTCGGGCCAATGGCCCTCAGTCTAACCGTTCAGGGGCTTTCCTGCTGCCCGGATTCCGGCTTCAGGTTCTCGGCCAGGAAGGTCTCCATGCGACCGTAGAAGTCATAGATATTTTCCTGCTTCTGGAAACCGTGACCCTCATCCTTCTTGATCATCAGTTCGTACGGCACGTTGTTTTCCTCCAGACCGTCCTCCATCACACGGGCGTGACGGATGTTGACCCGGGGATCCTGCAGGCCGTAGGCCATGAAGACCGGCACCTGGATTTTGTCCGCATGGTTGCTGGGCGACCATTCCTCGAGGAACTCCTCCTCGCTGTCCGGATCACCGACCATGATGGCCATCTGCTTCAGGCCCGAGGCCCAGGCGTCCGGCGCGGTTTCGAACAGCAGCGGCAGATCGGTCACACCCACGTAATTGATGCCGCACTTGTACAGCTCCGGCGTGTAGGTCAGGCCGGCCATGGTGGCGTAGCCACCGTAGCTGCCGCCGTAAATGCACACCCGGTCGGCATCGGCGATGCCCTGTTCGATGGCCCATTTCACGCCATCGGTCACGTCGTTCTGCATGGCCTGGCCCCATTGCTTCCAGCTCGACATCAAATGGTTTCGACCAAAACCGACCGAACCACGGAAGTTGACCTGCAGCACGGCATAGCCGCGGTTGGCCAGGAACTGGGCCTCGGGGTTGTAACCCCAGCCATCCCGCGCCCATGGGCCGCCATGCGGGTTGATGATCAGCGGCAGATTCTCACCGTCGGTTCCCGCCGGCACGGTCAGGTAACCGTGCATGGTCATGCCGTCACGCGCCTGGAAAGAAATGTGACGCATTTCGGACATTTTTTCGGCATCCACCCAGGGGCGCGAATCGGCCAGCCATTCCAGGGTGTTTTCGGCAAAGTTGTACAGGTAATACCGGGGCGGCTGCTTCGAGTTGTACGAGGCCACGACACCGGTAGTCTCGTTGTCATCCACGCTGGTGACCACGTTCTCCGTGTCCGGCAGCGCCGCGTCGATGGATTCCATGATCCCTTTCCAGCGCTCGTCGAGGTACACCTGTTCGGGCTTGCCGACCATGTAGGCCACACCGATCATGTCGCGCTTCTTCTCGGTCTGGATCACGCCGCAACAGTCGATTTCGTCGTGCTCGTAAATCAGTTCACCGAACTGGCGTTTGGCGAAGTCGTATCGGAACAGTCCCGCCTTGTCACGAACACTGCCGTCCGGATTGAGCCACGACATCACGTAACCGACATCCGGATTCGCGGTGATGGCGACGGGCTGGAACGACGGATCGTCGAAGCGGGCCCGCACGATGGTTTCCCATTCGTCCTCTTCGGGGTTGGCCAGGCGCAGGTAGCCGGTATCCAGTCCATCCTGAAAACCGGCGCCAACCACGTTGCCGTCCCAGTCGACGAACCAGCCGGTGATGTTGCCGGGATTGCGTTGCACGATCTTCTTGCGGCCATTGATGATGTTCATCTTGAACACATCAGGATAGGAAGCACGGCGATCATTGGAGCTGACCAGCACCCAGTCCTTTTCCTCATCCAGGGTATCCAGGATGCTGGTGATCTTGATCACCGCCTTGCCGCCCTTGAGCTGGGCTTCGACGGGTTCGACCAGAGTACGCAACAGGCTGCCGTCGGTGTTGACGGCGAAAATGCCGAACGACTCGGAGCCGTCCTTGTCCATGAAGAACAGGATGCGCTCGTTATTGGCCCACAGGAATCCGCTGACGTCCTGCGAACTCATCCCGGTCACCGCACGCGGCTCACGGGTTTCCAGGTCGATGATGACGATGTTCAGCCGGCCGTTGACCGGCGCCATGGCGGCCAGTTCCTTGCCGTTGGGTGAAATCTGGAAATTGGTGAATTGGGGCTTCTTGAAAAAGGTTTCGAGCGGAAGTTTCTCCGCGATTGCGTGGGGTGCCGCCAGCATCAAGGCCAGCGCCGCTCCCAGCAGGACTCTGATTTTCATGAAATTCTCTCCTGATCCGCTTGGGTAGTCGGTATTCGGCTATCAGCCGGGCATGATACCAAGGAATGACCGCGACGGCAGTGCCAGAAGTCCCTGGCCCCCGGGCCGCACAACCGTGCGGATCAGTCCGATTCGCCCGCCTCGTTTGATGCATCCGGTTGGTCCGCTTCCACCACGCTGCGAACATGCAGCTCAGCGAGCTGCCCGTCGGCGATCGCCGACGGCGCGGCCGTCATCAGGCATTGCGCGGTGGTCGTCTTGGGGAAGGCGATCACATCACGGATGCTCTCTTCACCCGTCAACAGCGCCGCCCATCGGTCCAGGCCGAACGCGATACCACCGTGGGGCGGTGCACCGTAACGCAGGGCCTCGAGCAGGAAGCCGAACTTTTCGACTGCCTCCTCGGCACCGATGCCCAGCAGATCGAACACGACCTGCTGCAATTTCGGGTCGTGGATACGGATGGAGCCGCCACCCAGTTCTGAGCCGTTGAGCACGAGGTCGTAACCGCGTGACAGCGCGGCGGCCGGATCGGCGCGCAGCGCTTCCGGGTCGGGGTCGAGCGGCGCCGTGAACGGATGGTGCATGGCATAGTAGCGCCCGGTTTCGGCATCCCATTCGAACATCGGGAATTCCGTTACCCACAACGGCTTCCAGCCCGGCTCGACGGTATCGCGGTCGTGGGCGAGTTTCAGCCGCAACTGGCCCATGAACGTGCTGGCCGTCTGCCAGTCGCCGGCCCCGAAAAAAAGCAGGTCACCGGTCGCGGCGCCGCTGGCCTCGGCGATGCCCGACCAGGCCCCCTCATCGAGGAATTTGGCGATGGGCGACTGCAGTCCTTCCAATCCGGCTCCGGCATCGTTGACCTTGATCCAGGCCAGACCCTTTGCGCCGTACCGGGCAACGTACTTCGTATAATCGTCGATCTGCTTGCGCGAGAGTTCAGCGCCGCCCGGCACGCGGAGCGCCGCCACCCGCTGGTCATGCGCCGCGGCCGGACCGGCGAACACCTTGAACTCCAGGTGCGCGACGTGACCGTCCACGGTCACCAACTCACCGGGGATGCGCAGATCCGGCTTGTCGGACCCGAAACGTTCCATGGCTTCACGCCAACTCAGGCGCGGGAAGGGCTGCGGCAGATCGTCGCCGAGCACGTCCCGGAACACCTCGCGGATCAGGTCCTCGGAAATCGCCTGCACCTCTTCTTCGCTGACGAAGGACAGTTCCATGTCGAGCTGGGTGAATTCCGGCTGGCGATCGGCCCGCAGATCCTCGTCGCGGAAGCAGCGGGCGATCTGGTAGTAGCGGTCCATGCCCGACATCATCAGCAACTGCTTGAACAGCTGGGGCGACTGCGGCAGGGCGAAGAACTGGCCGGCGTGGACCCGGCTGGGGACGAGATAATCGCGCGCGCCCTCCGGGGTCGCCCGGGTCAGGATGGGCGTCTCCAGTTCAACGAAGCGCCGCTCGTCCAGGCTGTTGCGAATCGCCCGGTACATCGCCGCGCGCACTTTCAGATTGCGTTGCATGCGCGGCCGGCGCAGATCGAGGTAGCGGTATTTCAGGCGCACTTCCTCGCCGTCCTCGTCCGTCATCAGCAACGGCATCGGTGCCGAGGCGTTGAGCAGTTCGATGGCGTTTGCGACCACTTCGATCCGCCCGGTCGCCATCTGCTCGTTCCACTGGCTTTCGGGGCGTTCGCGCACGGTTCCGGTCACCTGCACGCAAAACTCGTTGCGCAGCTTCTCGGCGGCCGGGAACGCTTCGCTGTCGGGCTCCACCACGACCTGGACCACCCCGGCGGTATCGCGCAGGCCCATGAACAGCAGCCCCCCCAGGTCGCGGGTTCGATCCACCCAGCCACACAGGGTGACGGACTGACCGGCGAGCGCTTCGGTGACTTCTCCACAGTAGTGGCTACGGTTCATGGATTTCTCACTCGTTCACGGCAACGCGATCGCGTTGCCTGGTTTTCGGCCCGCGGTGACGGGTGTCAGGCTGCGTCGGCAGTACCGCCGGTGGTCGACTTCTTCGACGAATCGGTGGTCTTCTTGGATTCACTACCGGCCGCTTTCTTGCCGGAAGTCCCGCTGGAAGAAGATCCGGACGATCCGCTGTCTCCGCTGTCCGCGAGGTTGCGCTTGTTACCCTGTTTGAAATCGGTCTCATACCAACCACTGCCTTTGAGCCGGAAACCGGCGGCGGAAATCAGCCGTCGCAGCTGATCGGTGCCGCACTCGGGGCAATCGGTCAGTACCGGGTCGCTCATACGCTGTAATTTTTCGAGTTCGTGGCCACAGGACTGGCAACGGTATTCGTAGATTGGCATGGTCTCATTCCTGCTTGACGTTGCATTCCGCCCGGCTGGCCAGGCAGCCGGCGAAACGTTGAATTATAAGTTACGCCCCGGGTAGTTGGGGGCTTTTGGCGATTTTTCCAGCGCCACCGCCTACCCGGGAACTGCTAATATCTCCGGCTTGGCCCAGGGCCCACATCACAAGCGACACGAGAGCTTCCACCCATGCAAAAGCTGATACCGATCCTGTTGCTGGCATTTCTGCTGAACGGCTGCGAGCAGTCTGCGGAGCCCGGCACGGCGGCACCTGCCGAGCCACCTGCCGCACCAACCACGCAAAGTACCGCCGATGCGGACGAGGCTGGCGAGACCATGCCTGCCCCTTCGCGCTTCGATATCTATGCCACCGTCCGCCTGACTGCCGACCTCGGCCACCTCAGTGAGCAGCAGAAGCAGATGATTCCGCTGCTCATCGAGGCCTCCGACATCATGGACCAGCTGTTCTGGCGTCAGGCCTGGGGCGACCGCGAGGCGCTGCTGGAATCGATCGACGATCCAGCCACCCGGCGCTTCGCCGCAATCAACTACGGCCCCTGGGACCGCCTGGACGGCGACCGGCCTTTCATTGAGAGCGCCGGACCCAAGCCCCTGGGTGCCCGCTTCTACCCGGAGGACATGAGCCGGGAAGAGTTCGAAGCCTGGGAGCAGGCCGGCAAGCGGGGTTTGTACACCCTGGTGCAACGCGACGCCCGGGGCGAATTGACCCTGGTGCCCTATCACGAGGCTTACGCCCCTGAACTGGAGCGGGCCGCGGGCCTGTTGCGGCAGGCGGCCGAACTGGCCGAGGACCCGGAATTCGCGCGCTACCTGCGGATGCGGGCCCAGGCGCTGGTGACGGACGAGTTCCAGGCCTCGGACCTGGCCTGGATGGACATGAAGAACAACCCGATCGAACTGGTGATCGGCCCCATCGAAACCTACGAGGACCGGCTGTTCGGTTACCGCGCGGCCTACGAGTCCTACGTGCTGATCAAGGATCTCGAGTGGAGCGCGCGGCTGGCCCGCTTCGCGCAGTATCTGCCGGAATTGCAGACCGGACTGCCGGTGCCGGATGAATACAAACAGGAGACGCCCGGCGCCGACGCCGACCTCAATGCCTACGACGTGGTCTATTACGCCGGTCACAGCAACGCCGGCAGCAAGACCATCGCGATCAATCTGCCCAACGACGAGCAGGTGCAACTGGAAAAAGGAACACGGCGCCTGCAATTGAAGAACGCGATGCTGGCCAAGTACAACCAGATCCTGCTGCCGATCGCGGATGAACTGATCGCGGAAGACCAGCGGCCGTTCATCACCTTCGACGCCTTCTTCGGCGAGACCATGTTCCACGAAGTCGCGCACGGCCTGGGCGTCAAGAACACGCTCGACGGCAGCAACACCGTACGCCAGGCGCTCAAGGACCACGCGTCGGCCATCGAGGAGGGCAAAGCCGACATCCTGGGCCTGTACATGATTCAGAAGCTGCGCGAAAAAGGCGAGATCACCGAAGGTGAGCTGATGGACGACTACGTGACCTTCATGGCCGGAATCTTCCGCTCCATCCGGTTCGGCACCTCCAGCGCGCATGGCCAGGCCAACATGATCCGCTTCAACTTTTTCCGCCAGGCCGGTGCCTTCACCCGCGATCCGGATACCGGGCGATACCGGATCGACGTTCCCACCTTCGAGCAGGCCATCGAGGATCTCAGCCGCCGCATTCTGACGCTGCAGGGCGATGGTGATTACGCGGCGGTCGACGCGTTCGTGCGCGAACTGGCCGCCGTCGACGATCAACTGCAGGCCGATCTCGACCGGCTGGCGGCTGCGGCGATTCCGGTCGACGTCGTGTTCGAGCAGGGCGTGGACGTCCTGGGCCTGTAAGCGCAAGACGGGCATGAAACGCGCGGTCATCAAGGTGGGCAGCCAGGTTCTGTGCGGCTCCGACGGGGAACTCAACGTCAAGGTGCTGGCCGGCCTCGCCGCGCAGATCGCCGATCTCGCCGCGGCGGACTGGCAGATCGTGCTGGTCTCTTCCGGCGCCGTCGCCGCCGGTGCGGGCGTTTTGCGCACCGAATCCGGCGCCCGGCGGCTCGGGAGCATCGGTGACCCGGTCACGCGCAAACAGGTGCTGGCGGCCACCGGCCAGGTGCGGCTGATGGAAACCTGGGGCCGTTTTCTGGGGGAGCGCAATGTCGCGGTCGCCCAGGTGCTCGCCACCCGCTCGGACTTTCAGACCCGCCGGCATTACCTCAACATGCGTGCCTGCATAGAGGCGCTGCTGCAGGCCGGCGTCGTACCCGTCGTCAATGAGAACGACGTGGTGGCGGTGACGGAACTGATGTTCACCGACAACGACGAGCTGGCCGGGCTGCTGAGCGCCATGCTGAACGCCGACCTGCTGTGCCTGCTCAGCACCGTGCCCGGCGTGCTGGCCGGCGACGGCCAGCCGATCGCCACCTGGGATGAACAGCGCCACCAGCTCGAGGAACTGGTGGTGGAAGGCACCTCGACACTGGGCCGGGGCGGAATGCACAGCAAAATCTCCATCGCGCGCAAGGCGGCCGGACTCGGCATCGACGTGGTGATTGCCGATGGCGCGGCGCAGGACGTGCTGCGGAACATCGTCCGGGGCGATGACCTCGGCACCCGGTTCGCTTCCCGCCGCGACACCTCACCGGCCAAACGCTGGCTGGCCACGGCGGCACAATCGACCACCACCGGAAGCGTGGTCGTCAATGACGGTGCGGCCGCCGTGCTGCGCGACCGCAATCGGCTGGCCAGCCTGCTGCCGGTCGGCGTCGAGACCGTCAGCGGAACGTTTGAAAAAGGCGATGTCATTGAAATCCGCGACACGCAGGGCTCGGTGCTGGGCTGCGGGCGCACCCGCTACGGGCACGAAAAAGCCCGCGAACTGCAGGGCCAACGTGGACAGAAGGCCCTGATCCATTACGATTACCTTTATCTTTCTGACTGAGTACACACGCAATGAACGAAGCGGCCATGAAATCCCCGACCGCGGATGACCGGCACCACCAGCTGCGCGAACGGCTGATCGAAACCCGCGAGGCCGCACGCTCGCTGATCGGCCTCGGCCCCGACGCCACCGCTGCGGTGCTGAACGACCTGGCGGACCGCATCACCGCAGCCACCCCGGAAATACTGGAGGCCAACCTGCGCGACCTGTCTCGCATGGCCGAGGACGACCCCAAGTTCGACCGGCTGCTGCTCGATCCCGGCCGCATCGAGGCCATCGCCGGCGACTTGCGCAACGTCGCCGCGCTGCCGTCACCGATCGGCGAGGTGCTGGAGCGCCACACCCTGGACAACGGTCTGGAACTGAGCAAGGTTCGGGTGCCGATGGGGGTGATCGCCGTCATCTTCGAATCCCGGCCCAATGTCACGTTCGACGTGTTCGCGCTGTGCCTGCGCACGCAGAATGCCTGCGTGCTCAAGGGCAGCCGCGATGCCCACGACACCAATACGGTGGCGGTCCGGCTGATGCACGAGGTGCTGGCGGCGCACGGACTGGATCAACGCGTCGTGTTGCTGGCGCCGCCGGAGCGCGAATGGCTGCCGGACATCCTGCAGGCGGTGGACATCATCGACCTCGCGATTCCGCGCGGCTCGCGCGGCCTGATCGACTTCGTGCGTGACAACGCCCGCATCCCGGTGATCGAAACCGGGGCCGGCATCGTTCACACCTACGTCGATGCCTCCGCCGACCCCGACAAGGCCGAGTCCATCATCACCAACGCGAAGGCACGCCGGGTCAGCGTGTGCAATGCCCTGGACACGCTGGTTCTGCACCGCGACCTGCTACCGGGCCTGCCGAGGTTGCTGCATCGCCTGGGCACCGAATACGAAGTCGAGGTGTTCGCCGACGACGAGGCCCATGCCGCGCTGCAGGGCCACTACCCGGCCCGGCTCAACCGCGCCGAACCGGCGCATTTCGGGCAGGAGTTTCTGGCCTACCGCATGTCGGTGAAAACCGTGGCGAACCTGGATGAAGCCCTGGAGCACATTCACCAGTACAGCTCGAAACACTCCGAAGCCGTGGTCGCCGAAGACCCGGCCGTGATCGAACGCTTCCTGGACCGGGTGGACGCTGCCGCCGTCTACGCCAACACATCGACCGCGTTCACCGACGGTGCGCAGTTCGGCATGGGCGCGGAAATCGGCATCAGCACCCAGAAACTGCACGCCCGCGGACCCATGGCCCTGCCCGAACTGACCAGCTACAAATGGGTGGTTCGCGGCGACGGGCACGTGCGGCCGATGAGCTGAGGCCGGCCCGGCCGATGGCCAAGGTTCTCGTCTTCCAGCATGTCGCCGCGGAGCCGCTCGGCACCCTGGACCCGATGATCCGGGACCGGGGCCACCGCATCCGCTACGTCAACTTTCACCGCGAACCCGACGCGAGGCCGGACGTCACCCGCTACCAGGCCCTGATCATCCTGGGCGGTCCGCAGATGCCCGACCAGGAAGACCGCTATCCGCACCTGCGGGTGGAGATGCAGTGCATCGAGGAAGCCCTGAAGCGCGATATTCCGGTACTGGGCATCTGCCTGGGCGCGCAACTGATCGCTTATACCCTGGGCGGCGGCGTGCGGGCTCTGGATGGATGGGAACTGGGCTGGTTCCACCTCGAACCCACATCACAGGCCGCCGCGGATCCGATGTTCTGCGCCCTGGTCGAACCGCATCCCGTGTTTCAGTGGCACGGCTACACCTTCGACCTGCCGGCGGAAGCGGTCCACCTGGCCCGCTCGGCGGCCTGCGAGAACCAGGCCTTCCGCTACGGCCAAAACGCCTACGGCCTGCAGTGCCACCTGGAACTGGACGAACGCCTGATCAATCGCTGGCTCACCCACCCGGACTACCGCCGCGAACTCGAAATCCGCGGCGGCGGCCAGGACCCGGCCAGCCTGCGGGAACAAACCCACGCCCTGATCGGCCAGTCGGTCGAGCTCAGCTACCAGGTGTTCGGCCAGTTCCTGCGCGCCCTGGGGGAACCGCGGGCACGCCACGTTCTGCCATCACGCTGAAGGCACGAACCCACCGCGGGCAAGACCTGCACGCCGATTACTTTTCGAACGTGAACGCGCCACCGGATACATCCACCCGAATCGTGTCGCCCGGCGCGAATTCGCCGCTGAGGATTTTTTGCGCCAGCGGGTTTTCGATCTGCTGCTGGATCACGCGCTTGAGCGGCCGGGCACCGTAGACCGGGTCGAAACCGGCCTGGCCCGCCAGGTCGAGCGCGGTATCGCCGACCTCGATCGCGTAACCATTGGCCTCCAGCCGCTTGCGCAGATAGCCGATCTGGATTCCGGCGATTTCGCGGATCTGCGTGGCATCCAGCGGATGAAACACCACCAGTTCGTCCACGCGGTTGATGAATTCCGGGCGGAAGTGCTGGCCGACGACTTCCATCACCGCGCTCTTCATGGTCTCGTAGTCCCCGTCGCCCGACGCCAGTTCCTGGATGCGGCTGGAGCCGAGGTTGGAGGTCATCACCACCACGGTATTGCGGAAATCCACGGTGCGGCCGTGCCCGTCCGTCAGGCGGCCGTCGTCGAGTACCTGCAGCAGGATGTTGAATACATCCGAATGCGCTTTCTCGATCTCGTCCATCAAAATGACCGAGTACGGACGCCGGCGCACGGCCTCGGTGAGGTAGCCGCCTTCCTCGTAGCCGACGTAGCCGGGAGGCGCGCCGATCAGCCGGGCCACGGAGTGCTTCTCCATGAACTCGGACATGTCGATGCGGATCATGGCTTCCTCGGTATCGAACATGAACTCGGCCAGCGCCTTGCACAGTTCGGTTTTGCCCACGCCGGTCGGGCCCATGAACAGGAAGGACCCGATGGGCCGGCGGGGATCGGAAAGACCCGCGCGCGAGCGGCGGATGGCGTCGGACACGGCGCTGACCGCCTCGTCCTGGCCGATGACCCGCTGGTGCAGGGATTCTTCCATGCGCAGGAGCTTGTCGCGCTCGCCTTCGAGCATGCGCGATACCGGGATGCCGGTCCAGCGTGAAACCACCTCGGCGATTTCGTCTTCGGTGACGCGGTTGCGAAGAAGCTGGAAGTCTTCCTGTTCGCCCTTCTCGGCGTCCTGGAGTTGTTTTTCCAGTTCCGGCAGCTTGCCGTACTGGATCTCCGACATGCGCGCCAGGTCCTGGGCGCGGCGGGCGTTTTCCAGCTCGGCCCGCGCGCGTTCCAGTTCTTCCTTGATGTGGGTGGTGCCTTGGACCGCGGCCTTTTCGGACTTCCAGATTTCCTCGAGGTCGGAGAATTCGCGTTCCATCGTGGCGATTTCCTCTTCGAGATCCTGCAGGCGCTGCAGCGAGGCCTCGTCGGATTCCTTCTTCAGCGCCTCGCGCTGAATTTTCTGCTGGATGAGGCGCCGTTCCAGGCGGTCCAGCGCTTCCGGCTTGGAGTCGATTTCCATGCGGATGCGCGAGGCCGCCTCGTCCATCAGGTCGATGGCCTTGTCCGGCAACTGGCGATCGGAAATGTACCGGTGCGACAGGGTGGCCGCGGCCACCAGGGCCGGGTCGGTGATGTCGACGCCGTGGTGCACCTCGTAGCGCTCCTGCAGGCCGCGCAGGATGGCGATGGTGTCCTCCACCGACGGCTCGCCGACGAAGACTTTCTGGAATCGACGCTCCAACGCGGCGTCCTTCTCCACGTACTTGCGGTACTCATCCAGCGTGGTGGCGCCGATGCAGTGCAATTCGCCGCGCGCCAGCGCCGGTTTGAGCATGTTGCCCGCGTCCATCGCGCCCTCGGCCTTGCCGGCGCCGACCATGGTGTGCAGTTCGTCGATGAACAGGATGACGTTGCCTTCCTGTTTGGCCAGGTCGTTGAGCACGGCCTTGAGACGCTCCTCGAATTCGCCGCGGAACTTCGCCCCGGCCAGCAGCGAGCCCATGTCCAGCGACAGCACCCGTTTGCCACGAATGCCCTCGGGCACCTCGCCATCGACGATGCGCTGCGCCAGGCCCTCAACGATGGCGGTTTTGCCAACGCCGGGTTCGCCGATCAGTACCGGGTTGTTCTTGGTGCGGCGCTGCAGCACCTGGATGCAGCGCCGGATTTCCTCGTCACGACCGATCACCGGATCGAGCTTGTTTTGCTCGGCCCGCTCGGTCACGTCGATGGTGTATTTTTCCAGCGCCTGGCGCGCTTCCTCGGCGTTCGGATCGACCACCTGTTCGCCGCCGCGCATTTCATCGATGGCTTTCTCGACGGCCTCGCGGCTGGCGCCGGCCTGTTTGAGCAGGTCGGCCAACTCGCCTTTCAGCTCCAGGGCGGCCAGCACGAACAGTTCGCTGGCGATGTACTGGTCACCCCGTTTCTGGGCCAGTTTGTCGGTGATGTTGAGCAGTTTGAGCAGGTCGTTCGACAGGCTCATTTCGCCGGCCGCGCCACTCACGCGGGGCAGGCTGTCGAGACGCTCACCCAGATCCGAGCGCAGGGGATTGACCCGCACGCCGGCCCGGGTCAGTAGATGACGGATGGAACCGCCTTCCTGGTCGAGCAGCGCCACCATCACGTGTGCGGGCTCGATCAACTGGTGGTCCAACCCGGTGGCCAGGCTTTGTGCGTCGGCCAGGGCAAGCTGGAACTTGCTGGTCAGTTTGTCCATTCGCATGGTTGATTTTCCTCAAATATTGCGGGCTGCCCGAGCAGCCGGATGTACGTTATTTGAGGGTTTTTCACCCGCGCTTCAATCACCCGGCCTGATTTCGATCAAGCCGGGCGCAGCGGATGCGTCATGCGAATACGCGGCGCAGGATTTCCGTGTAGGCGTCGGCCAGACGATCGAGATCGCCGGTGGGTGTGTTCTCGTCGACCTTGTGGATGGTGGCGTTGAGCAATCCGAGCTCCAACACTTCGGAACCCAGCGGCGCTATGTAGCGGCCGTCGGAAGTACCGCCACCCGTATTCAGGTCCGGTTCCACCCCCAGCACGTCGCGGCAGGCGCCGACCACCGCCCCGCGCAACGCACCCGGCGCGGAATGAAAGGGTTCGCCCATCACCTCCCAGGTGAACTCGTAGCGTTCGATGCCGTGGCGGCAAATCATCGCCTCGATGCGATCGTGCAATTCCCGCGAAGTGGACTCGGGGCAATGCCGCAGATTGAACTGGACGGTGGCGTCGGCCGGCGTGACGTTGCGCGCACCCTGCCCGGCCCGGATCCAGGCGACCTGGCAACTGGTGGCGGGAAAGTCATCGTTGCCGTCATCCCAGCGGGTTTCGACCAGTTCGGTCAGGAACGGCGCCAGCCGGTGAGCGGGATTGTCCACCAGGTGAGGGAAGGCGCTGTGGCCCTGCACGCCGTCGACGCGCAGCCGGCCGTGGATGGAGCCGCGCCGGCCGATGCGTACGCTGTCGCCCAGGCGCTCGATGCTGGAAGGCTCGCCGACCAGGCAGTGATCGGGCGCCCCGCCCTGTTCCGACAACACCTCGGCAACGCGCACGATACCGTCCACGGCGTCACCTTCCTCGTCGCTGGTCAGCAACAATCCGACCTGCCCGGATGCCGTGTCCGGTGTCTGCCGCGCAAACGCCTCCAGGGCGACGATCATGGCGGCGACCGCGCCCTTCATGTCGGCCACGCCACGGCCGTACAGACAGCCATCGCGTTCCGCCGGCTCGAACGGCGGCACGGTCCACTGCTCGTCGGCGCCGGGCGGCACCACGTCGGTGTGCCCCAGGAACCACAGCGAGGGGCTGCCCCGCCCGCGGGTCAGAAGCACATTGCTCACCTCGCCACAGTGAAACCATCGCGCTTCGAAACCCAGCGGTATCAGCCGCCGCGCGATCAGTTGCTGGCAGCCCGCGTCGTCCGGAGTGACGGACGCCCGTTCCACCAGTTCACGGGTCAGTTCGACCACCGGCGACTGACTCACGATTGTTGCTCCAGAGCCGCCTGGATTTCGGCGGTGAAGCCCACGCCGAGGAGGCGTTCACCGCGCTCGAACACCGGGCGCTTGATCAGGGTGGGGTGCTCACCGAGCAGCCCGGCGAGGTCGCTGTCGGCCCGCGAACGCTCCGCATCATCCAGCGAGCGCCAGGTGGTGCTGCGCCGATTGAGCAGATCCGCCGCCGTCTCGCTCGCCGCCCACCGGCGCAAGCGGGCTTCGGGCACGCCGTCGTCGCGCACGTCGACCCAGGTGTATGCAATGCCGTTCCCGTCCAGCCAGCGCCGCGCCTTGCGGCAGGTATCGCAGGTTTTCAGCCCGTAGACGGTCAAACCGGTTCGGGGGTCAGCCGGCATGGCGCAGAATCTCGTTGACGCTGGTCTTGGCCCGGGTCGCCTCGTCCACCCGTTTGACGATGACCGCGCAGGACAGTGAATGGGTTCCATCACTGGCCGGGAGCGAGCCCGGCACCACCACCGAACCCGCGGGAATGCGCCCGCGCAGGATCTCACCGGATTCACGGTCGTAAATCTTGGTGCTTTGACCGATGAAAACCCCCATGGATATCACGCTGCCGCGTTCGACGATCACGCCTTCGACGATTTCCGACCGGGCGCCAATGAAGCAGTCGTCTTCGATGATGGTGGGTGCGGCCTGCAACGGCTCCAGCACACCGCCGATGCCAACCCCGCCCGACAGGTGCACGTTGCTGCCGATCTGCGCACAGCTCCCCACGGTCGCCCAGGTGTCGACCATGGTGCCGCCGCCCACCCGGGCGCCGATGTTGACATAGCTGGGCATCAGCACCGCATCCGGCCCGATGTGGGCGCCGCGCCGCACCGTAGCGGGGGGCACGATTCGCGCACCCGAATGGGCGATTCCGCTGTCCACCTCGCCGCCCCAGCGCAGCGGCACCTTGTCGAAGAAACGGGTGAACCCGCCTTCCATGACTTCATTTCGCGACACCCGGAATGACAGCAGAACGGCTTTCTTGAGCCACTCGTGCACCACCCAGCCGCCCGACTCGGACGCCGGTTCGGCAACACGCAGTTCGCCCGTTTCCAGCAGGTCGAGGCAGTCCTCGATGGCGGCGCGCAAATCGGTGCCGGCATTGGCCGGATTGAGCGCGGACCGCTCCTCCCAGGCCTGTTCGATCAGGTTCTTCAAAGGGTGTTCCGTGTTCGGTGGGGTCATATCAATCTTTCTCCAGCGATTTCCGTATTTCGTCGGCCAGGGTCTGGCGCGCTTCCCGGGTCAGGGGTTGGTTGTCGCGGTCACTGACCATGAAGGTATCCTCGACCCGCTCACCGAATGTCGCGATGCGTGCGTCGTGCACCTGCACACCCAGCCTCGACAGGGTGGTCGCGACCTGGGACAACAGTCCGGGCTGATCATTGCATTCGAGTTCCAGCCGCGTGCCGAGTCCGTCCGGGCGGTCTTCGAATCGAATGGAGGGCCCGGTGATGAAATGCTTCAGGCGCCGCGGTATCGCGCGCTGCGCTGGCGGGCGCACCTCGTCCGTCGCGGTGGCGGCTTCGAGACGCTGAATCAACTCGGCGGTGTCCTGCTGGTTCAGAACGCGATTGTGCTGGTCCATCAACTGGAACAGATCGAAGCTGCGGCCATTTTTGGTGGTGAGGATTCGCGCCGCCATGACGTTCAGACCCATGTCGTCCAGTACCGAGGTGATGGAGGCGAACAGGCCCTCGGTGTCGGGAACGCACACCAGCAGTTCGGACACGCCGTGCGGCTGCACACCCCGCACCGCGATCTGCAGTTCCGGATCGGGGCTGCGGAGCACCTCGCTCGTGGCCCAGACCAGTTGATCCACGGTCAGTCGCAGGAAGGCGTTTTCGGGCAGGGTGCGCCAGATTTTCCGGATCGCCGCCGGCGACACTTCCCGCCGCAGCAGCCGGCTCAGCGCGCCCGATCGCGTTTCACGGATCGCCGTCGCTCGCTTCATGGGATTATCGAGGCCGCGGCGCAGCGCCGCACCGGCCTGCAGGTAAAGATCCCACAGCAGCCCGTTCTTCCAACTGTTCCACAACTTCGGGTTGGTGGCCGCGATATCAGCCACCGTCAACAGGTACAGGTAGTCCAGGTATCGCGTATTGCCGACGATACCCGCGAATTCCTGGATGACCGCCGGATCGGTCAGGTCCTTGCGCTGGGCGGTGCGTGACATCAGCAGGTGCTGCTGTACCAGCCAGGCGATCATTTCCGCATCACCCGTATCGATCTCCAGCTTGTCGCAGAATTCCCGTGCGTCGACGGCGCCGAGCTCCGAATGATCGCCGCCGCGACCCTTGGCGATATCGTGAAACAGCGCGGCCAGGTAGAGGAGTTCCGGCCGCGCGATGCGCTGGAATACCGACTGCACGTGCGGAAAGCGCTCGCGGTACTTGCCATAAGCGAAACGGCGCAGATTGCGCACCACGAACAAGGTGTGCTGATCGACGGTATAGACGTGAAACAGGTCGTACTGCATCCGCCCCACGATGTTGCCAAAAGCCGGAATGAACTCGGCCAGCAGACCGTAACGGTTCATGCGCTGGAGTTGGGTGTAAACGCCTTCGGGCTGGCGCAGCAAGTCGAGAAAAAAGTCGCTGACGGTGGGGTCCGCGCGGAACGCGTCGTCCACCAGGTACAGGTTGTCGCGGACCAGGCGAATGGTCGAGGCCGTGACTCCGCGGAGATCCTCGTGGCGGGCCAGCTGCAGGAACATCTCCATCAGTGCGGCGGGCCGGCGCAGGAACACGCCCTCGTCGCGGGTCTCCAGAAATCCGTGGCGCACCTGGAACTCGTCGCCCAGCGGCCGGATCGGCTCTTCACCGGTAAACAACAGGGCTTCCTGGAACAACTGCAGCAGGCGCTCGTTGAGGCGCTCGAGTTGCATGACCGTGCGGTAATAGGCCTGCATGAATTTCTCGACACCCAGGCTGTACTCGGAATCGCTGTAGCCAAAGCGCTGGGCGATATCCCGCTGAAAGTCGAACAACAGTCGATCCTCGGCACGCCCGGCCAGCCGGTGCAGCGCGAAGCGGACCCGCCACAGGAAACTCTGGGCGTTGACCAGGTCGGTGTGTTCGTTTTCGGTCAGAAAACCGTGCTCGACCAGGCCGTGCAGCGTTTGCGCGCCAAAGTGGCGCTTGGCGACCCAGCCAATCATCTGTATGTCACGCAAGCCGCCCGGGCCTTCCTTGATGTTGGGCTCGAGGTTGTAGGCGGTTTCGTGGAAGCGCGCGTGCCGTTCCTGCTGCTCTTCGAACTTCGCCTCGAAGAAGGCGTCGGCCGGCCACAGGGCCGTCGGATCCAGTGACCGCTCGAGCTGCAGGAACAGGGAATCGGGACCGTCCAGCAGGCGGCACTCCATCAACGTGGTGGCGGTGGAAACATCGTCGCGCGCTTCCTCCACGCATTCGCCTACCGTGCGCACGCTGTGGCCGAGGTAAAAGCCGGCATCCCAAAGCAATTGGATGAACGATTCCAGCGGTTCGGCCGGTGGATCGTTCGCAAGGCTGTCGTCGAGCAGGATCAGCAGGTCGACATCGCTGTGCGGATGCAACTCGCCGCGGCCGAATCCCCCCACTGCGATCAGGCACAGCGACTCCAGCCCGGGAACCAGGCGGTGCCAGGCCAGCAGCAGCAATTGCTCCACGACCCAGGCCCGTGCACGCACCAGTTGCACCACGTCCTCGCCGTCCCAGAAACGCCTGGCGAGCCGCTCGTCCGCCTGTTCCAGCGAAGTGCGCAGCAGTTCCCGCAGTTCTTCGATCGAGACCTTTTCCGGGTTCTCGACACCGGCGCGTGGCGGCGCGGCGCGGCAGGCCTCGTCAATGGCCCTCAGGGTGGCGGGATCGAGGCAGCCGCGTGAAGCCTGCGGTGCCGAAAGCCTTTCGTACATGATGCCTAGAGCGGGTCGTCGGGAAGGCGGGTAAGAACGTCGTAACCGTCATCGGTAACAGCGATCGTATGCTCCCATTGCGCCGACAGGCTGCGGTCGCGGGTCACCACCGTCCAGCCATCGGGCAACAGACGTGTATCCCGCCGGCCCAGGTTGATCATCGGCTCGATGGTGAACACCATGCCAGGCACCAGAACCTCACCGGTATCCGGGCGGCCGTAGTGCAGTACCTGCGGGTCTTCGTGGAAGATCCGGCCGATCCCGTGACCGCAATATTCGCGCACCACCGAACAGCCTTCACCCTCGGCATAGGTCTGGATCGCGTGACCGATGTCACCCAGGCGAACGCCCGGCCGCACCAGCTCGATACCGGTGACCATGGCCCGGTGGGCAATGTCGCTGATCCTCTGTCCCTTGATGGTGGGTTTGCCGACCTGGAACATCTTGCTGGTATCACCGTGCCAGCCGTTCTTGATCACGGTGATGTCGATGTTGATGATGTCGCCGTCGCGCAACACCTTGTCACCGGGAATGCCGTGGCAGATCACGTGGTTGACCGAGGTGCAGATGGACTTGGGGAAACCGCGGTAATTCAGCGGCGCCGGAATGGCCTGCTGGGTCTCGGTGATGTATTCGTGGCAGATGCGGTCGAGTTCACCCGTCGTGATGCCGGGTTTCACGTGAGGCCGAATCATGCGCAGCACCTCGCCCGCCAGTTGGCCGGCCACGCGCATCTCTTCGATTTCTTCCTTGCTTTTGAGGGTTATGCCCATTTTCTCGCGTCTTGCGGCCAGATTGCGCAGTTTCTTGAACACCGTGTCACCCGCAACCGTGTCAGCCGCAGTAAATCTCGTATTGTACATGCCTTTTGCCCTATGACGACCCGGTATGCAACTGTGATAATGATCTGTTGTCAGACTGTGGGGAGCCCGCCATTCTCGCGGGAATCAATAATCGCCAATGAAAAAATTCCTGCGCATTTTCTTGCCCGTGCTGGTGCTCGGCCTCGCGATCGTGGCCTTTGCCGCACTGGTCTCGCTCGGCAAGGGCCGCAATCCCGAACGCAAGGAATCGGGAACCGCAGCGGTGCTGGTCGAAGTCGAGACCGCCCAGGTTCAATCGCTGAACCTCACGGTGGTCTCCCAGGGCGCCGTGCGCCCGCGTACCGAGACGGTACTGGTGCCTGAGGTTTCCGGCCGCATCGTGAACGTGTCGCCCAACTTCGTCGCCGGCGGTTTCTTTCGTGGCGGCGAGGTGCTGCTGCAGATCGACCCCAGCGACTACGAAGCCGCGCTCAAGCGGGCCGAGGCCAACCTGGCGTCGCGCCAGGCCCAGTATGCGGATCAGAAAGCGCGGTCCGAACAGGCCCTGCGCGACTGGCAGAACCTCGGACGGGAAGGCGAGCCATCGGACCTGACGCTGCGCAAGCCTCAACTCGCCGAGGCCCTGGCCGGCGTGCTGGCCGCCGAAGCCGATCTGCAGAAAGCCCGGCGCGACCTGGAACGCACGCGAATCCGTCTGCCTTACGACGGACTGGTGCGGGCCAAGCAGGTGGATATTGGCCAATACGTTTCACCGGGCACCAGCCTGGGGGTGACCTTTGCCATCGATACCGCGGAAATCCGCCTGCCGCTGACCAGCCGTGACCTGGCGTTTCTCAAGTTGCCAGCGGCCACGGGAGGCGATAGCGAAAGCCGCCCGCAGGTGCGTCTGAGCGCTGAGAGCAGCGGGGTAAACGGGGAGTGGCACGCGGAAATCATCCGAACCGAGGGCGTCATCGACGAGACGAGCCGCGTGGTTTACGCGGTCGCGCAGGTCGTCGACCCCTACGGCGTTCTCGGCATCAGCGACCAGCAGGTCCTGCGGGTCGGCACCTTTGTGCGTGCGGAAATCGAGGGCATTCCCGCGGACAACGTGGTGGTGCTGCCACGCGCCGTATTGCGCACCAATGACACGGTGCTGATCGCCAACGAGTCGAACGAACTCGAAATTCGCCCGGTCGACCTGCTGCGGTCCGAAGCCGATCACATCTACGTTCGCGGCGGCATCCGTGACGGTGAGCGGGTCATCAGCACACCGATGAGTGCACCGATTCCCGGGATGCGGCTTGCCCTGACCAGCGACGAAACACCCGGAGCGCCGTCCGACCAGGCCTCACTGGCAGACGCAAAGGCCGATCAGTGAAGCCCGCCGGCAACAGTCCCTTCGAAGCCCTGATTGCCTGGTTCGCCAACAACCCGGTCGCGGCCAACCTTTTGATGGGCATACTCATTGCGGGCGGCCTGTACAGCGCATTCACGATCAAGAAGGAAACCCAGCCCCGGGTGGAGACCAACTTCATCTCCGTTGTCGTGCCATTCCTGGGCGCCACTCCGGAAGATGTCGAGGAAGGCGCGGTCATCAAGATCGAAGAGGCCATCCAGGATATCGAAGGCATCGAGGAAATCGTTTCCACCGCCACCCGGGGCAGTGGGTCGGTACAGATCGAGGTGCATGCGGACTACGAAGTCACCGACGTGATGGACCAGGTGAAAAACCGCGTCGACGCGATCTCCACCTTTCCGGACAACACCGAGAAACCGATCATCTCGCGCACCACTTTCGAACAGCAGGTGTTGATGGTATCGGTGTACGGCGACGTCAATGAGCGCACCCTCAAGGAATACGCCAAGCGGGTCCGGAACGACATCGTCACCCTGCCCGGCGTGACGCGGGCTGAAATCCTGGGGTCGCGCCCGTACGAGATCAGCATCGAGGTCAGCGAATTCGACCTGCAGGCCTACGAACTGACCCTGGTCGACGTGGCCAATGCGGTCCGCCGCGGTTCGCTCGACCTGTCGGCGGGCTCGATCCGGTCCGATGCCGGTGACGTGCTGGTACGGACCAAGGGACAGGCCTACACCGGCGCCGATTTCGAAGAAATCGTGGTGCGCACCAATCCGGATGGCACCCGTCTGCTGCTGCGCGACATTGCGGACATCGATGACGGCTTCGTCGAAACCGAACGTTTTTCCGAATACAACAGCAAACCGGCCATCACCATCCAGGTGCTATCGGTGGGCGACCAGAGCGAACTGGACATCGCCAAAACCGTTCGCCAGTACGTCGAGCGCCAGAAGGCGTCGCTGCCGGCCGATCTGCAGGTGGCAGCCTGGGCCGATACCAGCTACTACCTGGAAGGCCGCCTGGACTTGATGATCAAGAACCTGGTCATGGGCGCAGCCCTGGTGTTCCTGATTCTGGCCCTGTTCCTCCGGCTGAAGCTCGCTTTCTGGGTGATGGTCGGCTTGCCGGTGGCTTTTCTGGGCACGTTTTTCCTGATGCCGACCCTGGACGTGTCGGTGAACATGCTGAGCCTGTTCGGCTTCATCCTGGTGCTGGGCATCGTGGTGGACGATGCCATCATCATCGGCGAAAGCGCTTATACCAACATGCGTGCCCGCGGCCATTCCGTGGATCACATCGTCGAGGGGGTGCTGCACGTGGCAGTGCCCGCGACGTTCGGCGTACTGACCACCATTGCCGCCTTTCTGCCCATTTTGTTGATCTCCGGCGTGACCGGTCAGTTTTTCGCCGCGATCGGCTGGGTCGTCATTCTGTGCCTGGTGTTTTCGCTGGTCGAATCGAAACTCATCCTGCCGGCCCACCTGGCGCACATGAAAGTCCGCCATTACTCGCAGGACACGCACAACGTATTCATTCGCTTCCAGCGCTTTTTCAGCGAAGGTCTGCACCATTTTGTCGACCGGGTATACGCGCCCGCACTACGGGCCGCGTTGCGGCGGCGCTACCTGACCCTGTCGATCTTCGTCGCAACGCTGATTCTGTCCATTGGATTGCTGATGGGCGGGATTCTGCGTTTCGTGTTCTTTCCCGACATCACCGCGGATTTCCTGCAGGTAACCGTGGAAATGAATGAAGGCACACCGCCGGCGCAAACGCACGATGCCCTGCACCGGGTGCAGCAGGGGCTGTGGGAGGTCGATCGCAAGGTCAGTGAGGAACAGGGTGTGGAATCCGGCGCGGTGGTCTCCAGTGTCGTGGCCTTTGCCCGCAACGATGTTTCCGGCCTCCTGATCACAGAACTGGTCAAGGAAAATGACGATGTCATTACGGGACCCGAGGTTTTGCGGCGGTGGCGCGAGGAAGTCGGCGACATTCCCGGCGTGAAAACGCTCGGTTTCGAAGGCGCCACCGGAGGGCCGGGCGGAGGACCGCCAATAGCCATCCAGTTGATCGGTTCGGACATACAGCAGGTGGCTCGCGCCGCCAGGCTCCTCGAACAACGGGTGCGTGAGTACGAAGGCGTTTACGACGTGCGCAACACCCATGAGCGCGGGACACCGGAAATCAAGCTCAACATCAAGCCCGAGGCCGAGGCCCTGGGCCTGTCGCTGGCCGACCTGGCGCGGCAACTCCGGGCCGGTTTCTACGGTGAGGAAGTGCAGCGAATTCAGCGCGGCCAGGACGAGGTGAAGGTCATGGTGCGCTACCCGGAAGACGAGCGCGATTCGGTGGGCTATCTCGACAACGTCCGGATCCGGACGCCCGACGGCGGTCGCGTGCCGTTTCATGCGGTGGCCGAAATCGAGATGACCGAAAGCCCCACGAGAATCCGCCGTTACGACCGCGAGCGCGCCGTGCAGATATCCGCCCGGGTGGACAAGGACAACTACGAACCGGGGCAGATCAACCGGGACATCATCACGCGCGTATTGCCGGGCATCCTGGCGCAGTTTCCCGGTGTCCGCCACCGCCTGAGCGGTGAAGCGCAAAGCCAGCAGGAGGTTTCCGGCGACCTCCTCAAGGGCGCGGCCCTCGCCCTGTTCCTGATATACGCCCTGATGGCGATCCCGCTCAAGTCCTACGGCCAGCCGCTGATCATCATGTCGGTCATACCGTTCGGCGCAATCGGCGCCCTGGTCGGGCACCTGTTGCTGGGCATCGAGGTCAGCGTGCTGAGCTTTTTCGGCATCATCGCACTGTCGGGAGTCGTCGTGAACGACAGCCTGATCCTGGTTGATTTCATCAACCGGGAGCGCGCGGCGGGCGTGCCGCTGGAGCAGGCCGTACTCGATGCCGCGCGCAAGCGTTTCCGGGCCATCCTGCTGACTTCGCTGACGACATTCTTCGGGCTCATCCCCATCGTCATGGAGACCAGCCTGCAGGCTCAACTGGTCATTCCCATGGCCACATCGCTGGCGTTCGGCATCCTGTTCGCGACGGTGATCACCCTGTTCCTGATTCCCTCGCTCTACACGATCATTTCCGATTTCAAGCGATGGGGCCGGACGGCCTGGCGCCACCTCGTACCCGCCCGCTCCGGAGCAAGGGCTGCACCCGATGCCTGAGCGGCCGGGCCGAAACCGATGACCATTCGCGACCTGCTGGATCTGGCACGTGGCAAACTCGCCGCCTCGGACAGTGCAGGCATCGATGCGGAATTGCTGCTGGGCCATGCGCTGGAGGTCAAGCGTTCATTCCTGTACGCCAATCCAGGCCTGGATGTTCCGGCCAGGCGTCGCAGTCGCTTCCTGGAACTGGTGCGGCGGCGCCAACAGGGAGAACCCATTGCCTACCTGATCGGCCGGCGGCCGTTCTGGACCCTGGACCTCGAGGTTACCCCCGACGTGTTGATTCCACGTCCGGAAACCGAACTGCTGGTGGAATGCGCGTTGGAACGTCTACCGGCCGCCTCGTCCCGCCGGGTGGCGGACCTGGGTACCGGCAGCGGTGCCATCGCACTGGCCATCGCCCGGGAACGGCCGGCCTGCGAGGTACATGCCACGGATTGCAGCAAGGCGGCACTGGCCCTGGCCCAACGCAACGCCCGGCGTCACGGACTCGACCGCGTCTGCTTTCATGCCGGAAACTGGGCGGAGCCGCTGAACGGATCCTTCGATCTCATCGTCAGCAATCCACCCTATGTCGCCCGGGACGATGCGCATCTGAGCACCGGCGACTGCCGATTCGAGCCGGAAATGGCACTGACGCCCGGCCAGAGCGGGATGGAAGCGTTCGTGGAAATCACCGCGACGGCCGGCGCACGATTGCAGGCCGGCGGCTGGTTGCTGCTGGAACACGGTTTCGATCAGGCGGAGGCGTTGCAGGCGCTATTGGATCAGCACCACTACCGGGAGATTCAGTGCGTGAAGGATCTGGCGGGCCATGACCGGGTGTGCATCGCCCGAAAACATTGATTGCGGACGAATTTTCCACCCCTGAAAACCAAAACAGACCGGCATTCCGCCGGTCTGTTGGTTCTTACGCCCTGTGTTATGGTGTCACTATACACACTCCGTCAAGGTATGTCAATTTACGTCAACCCTTCGGCAGCCCGGATCACAGGCGCGTGTGTCGATGGACCGCCGCCAGACCGGCGCCCAACATGACGGCGATCATCATGACCAGACCGTAACGGTTCAACATATCGATGCGTTTGACGACCTTGGTGTTGACCAGGGTGCATTCGGCGCCACGCCCGGGCACGACCAGCAGGTCCCGGCAATCCTCCATATCAGCCACGAAGGTGTCGCGCTCAACTTCGAGCACCGAGCACAGGATGCCCTCGTCGGGGACGGAGGAAAGCAGCCAGGCTTCCGGCCGGTCGCGGTGCACCCGGAGAGGTGGCAACCGAACGTCGTTCTCGCAGAGCAGGTGCGCCTCCACGGCCTCCTCGTTTCCGCTGGCACCAATCCACTTCTTGTACACGAGTATTTCGGCGGTCTCGCCCGACGGTGTGCCTGACTGCGCGACCAGATCGACCGGGATGGCGTACAGCAGCAACAGGAGAACAGCCGCCGTCAGGCGCAGGAATCGTGGATAGGCTCGCATGGTAGGCAAGTTTATTGCACTGTCAAAAAAAAATCCCCGCGGCACGCAGCCACGGGGATTTTTCCTGACTTCATGCCGGCCCGCTCACGCGGACTCGGGCATCAGTGATCAGGCAAACCGGCGGAAGCCGACAAAGCCGACGCCAGCCATCAGCAGAACCAGGATGGCCAAGCCGTACTGACTCAGGGTCGGAATGCCTTCGAAGAACACCGTGTTGACGATGGTGCAGCTCACGTCGTTGCCCACGTCGATATCGATGCTTCCGCAGTTGTTGTCCACTTCAACGGCGCTGTCGAAAACGGTTTCAAACACCTGGCAGTTGTTGCTACCGAAGGAGTCCGGACGTACTTCGGCGATGAAGGTCTCATCGGCCGATCCGTTCCAATTCCAGAAAACAAGGCCTGCACCCACGGTCGCCAGCGGGTCTGCGATGTTTTTGATGTGACCCCCGTTATTGGCGGAAACGATCGGGCCGTCGCAAACCAGTGAGACTCTGTAGTCGGTGCTGACGCCATTGAGGTGTTCGCCTTCGATGACCCAGTCCTTTGTGATGCTGACTTCGACCGGATCCGGGTAGTTGATGACGAGGCAGAACAGATCGCCTTCTGCATTTTCTTCGTTGGGCACGTCCTCGAAGAAGCAACCCTCGTCGCTGAGGCCAAAGCCCTGCTGACCTTCGCCTGCCTGGGCGTCGGCGAGTGACAACGGCAGTTCTTCGGTGGTGCGGCCGAAGAAGTACAGCGGCGTGTAGCCCGCCGGAGCGCTTTCGGTCACGTCGCAGTCCATTTCGCCCTCGTCAAAATCGGTGACCACGAAGTCAACGTAGTCCGAGGCGCTGATCAGCGGCGCGATGGATTTCGTCTGGTTGAGGGGCAAACCGGTATTGCAACTCAGGGTCACGTCCACTTCACCGGGATTGCCATCGGTAAACAGTTTGCCCACAAAGAACGTCGCGCGGGTCTGAGACTGCGCCAGCGCCAGTCCCGGCAACAAGAGAAGAGCGAGCAGTACGATAGATGCGCGTTTCAACATGATGTATTTCTCCAATCCCTCGACCAGACTCAACCGTGACAGGGTGGTCAGCCGCAACAGGTGTGTACCCAGTTCAAAATAAATGTTGGGCAGCCAGGCTATCTGCATTGCCTTGTCCGCCAACCCGGTTCTCGGTTTGTCTGGCCCCACGCGCCGCGCATTCTGACGCAATCCGGACACAAGCCCCCGATTAGCCATATTATGCGCACACCGTCAATTTATGTCAATTTCAATCATCAATCATCGAACACAAATTTTCAGCCACAAAAAAAACCCGCGGTCGAGACCGCGGGGTTTTTCGGATCACGAATGCGCCCGCCGATGGCAGGCGCGATTCATGGATCAGACAAAGCGACGGAATCCTACAAATCCAACACCCGCCATCAGCAGGGCCATGATGGCCAGGCCGTAGTGGCTCAGGGTCGGGATGCCTTCGTAGAACACGGTGTTGGTGACCGTGCACGAGTCGCCCTGGCCGATGCCAACGGTCAGGTTCTGACAGCCGGAATCATCGGACTCGATGGCGCTGTCGTAGACGCCTTCGTCGATATCGCAGGTACCGCCTTCCCAGGTCGGACGAACCGAGAAATCGTGGGATCCGTTACCATTGCTGTCCCAGTCATCGGAACCAATGATTTCGATGTTCTCATCGCAGTCGAGATCCAGGTTGAAGGAATCGCTGATCTCGTTGCCGTTGTTGTTGGCGTAGATCCATTCCTTGGTGACCGTGATGGTGACCGGCTCCGGCTCGTTGGTCACGACGCAGAAGTTCTCGTCGGCATCCGCGATGTCGTCGAAGTGGCAACCGGGATTTTCGAGCACGTCGTCAACGTATGAGCTGTCGCTGCCGGAGGCATCGTAGGTCGCGGCGTAGCCGGACAGGCTGCCCTCAACCACCGAGCAGTCCAGTTCTCCGTCATCGAAGTCGACAACGACGAATTCCACGTGCTCCGGGCTTTCCTTGATCATTTTGGTCTGCTCGAGTGGCAGGCCGGTGTTACAGGTGATCGTGACCGCAACTTCACCGGGATTGTTGTCGGTGAAATCCTTGTTCACGTAAAAGGTCGTGCGCGTGCCTTCCTGGGCCCAGGCCATGCCGGGAATCAGAAGAGCCGCCAGTAGTGCAAGAATGGCGCGTTTGGTCGTCATGGGTATCTCCATAATTATTTGTTCCAGCAGATTCATCTTTGTCCGACGAATTCCTGGCTGGTTCAGTCATCTCTCCAAAAAAAAACAGGCAAGCGGCTCAACGTTAACGCCCTCACCTGCTTTTTCTGGCCGGAATGTCACTTTATTGCAGCTCACAGGCTGCTTGCGCTCATTTCCGATCCAGTGTCGATATTGTCCCGATTCAGTAAAGAATTGTCAATGAAATAAACCATTCATGAGGCAGGCGACCTACCACCGGCCGGTGGCCGACTCGGGCGCTTCAGTCTTCCGATCCGGTGGATGGACCGGCATCGGTCAACCCGGGATTCGCCTGTCCGTCCGACTCCCTGGCCCGCTCCAGCAGGCGGCTGTCGAGCTGCTTGGTATGGCGTGCGCCCAACTGGCTGAGCAATTCAGCCTGTCGCAACAGGTTGCCTGCGCCGGTAGACAGTTGACCGAAAGCGTCGTCGTAGGATTTCTGCGCCTGCCGCAGCCGTTCGCCCACGGCACCCAGGTTGTCGACGAATCCGGCGAACTTGTCGTACAGCAACCCGGCCCGGCTGGCGATTTCCAGGGCGTTGGTGTTCTGTTTATGGATCGACCAGACGGACGCGACCGTTCGCAGGGTCGCCAACAGATTGGTCGGCGACACCAGGGCGACCTTGCGCTCGAGCGCGAATGCGGGCAGTTCGGCATCCTGCTGCAAGGCTTCGATCAGGGCCGCCTCGATGGGCACGAACATCAGCACGAAATCCAGGGCCTGAAGCTCCGCAATCTCGGCATAGCGTTTCTCGCCCAGGGACTTGATGTGCTCACGCACGGACCGGACGTGGTCCGCCAGGTGCCCAACCCGCAGCGGCTCCTCCGTCTCCGCCTGGTACCGGGTCCAGGCGTTGAGAGACACTTTGGAGTCCATGATGATGGACCGGCCCTCGGGCAGGTGCAGCACCAGGTCGGGCTGAATCCGCTGACCGGTTTCAGTGGTGACCGACACCTGGGTTGAATACTCGCGGCCCTTTTCGAGTCCGGCCAGGTTCAGCAAGCGTTCGAGTTGCTGCTCACCCCAATTACCCTGGGCCTTGACGCTGGAAGTCAGGGCCCGGGTCAGGTTGGTGGCGTCGTCGTGCAGGCGCACATTGAGCTGTTCGAGTTCCTTGAGCTTGACCTGCAGCACCTGGTGTTGGGCAACTTCCTGCTTGTGGGTTTCGTTCACCGTATTGCGGAATTCGGTGAGCTTTTCCGCCAGCGGCGTGAGCAGGGTGTCGAGTTGTTTGCGGTTGAGATCGGACAGCTTTTCGGAGCGCTCCTCGAATATCTGCCGGGCCAGGCGGTCGAAATGTTCGGCCAGCCGTTTTTCAGCGGCTTCGAGTTGCTGCAATTGTTCGCGAAAATGCGCCTCGCGATCCTCGCCCCGCGACTGCAGAACCGCGCACTGCTGCTCCGCCCGCGCCAGGGCCTCGCGCAATTCCTCGGACTTTTCATCACGGCGGGCCAGTTCCGGCTCCCAGTGAGCCCGTTCGGCACGGGCCGCGCGACGTGACAGCAGCCATCCGATCAGCACCGCGAGCAGCAGCCCGGCCAGCAACCCCACCCACAGACCGGCCAGGGGCGAGGCCACGCCCTGCGCCATCAGCCAGTCATTCATGATTACTCACCCCTTCGTTTTTCTTCGCGCGCACCCACAGGTCTTCCATCTGCCCGAGATCCATCTCATCGAGCGCGGCACGTCCGCCGGCCAGGATTTCCACCTGGCGGAATCGCTTTTCGAACTTGGCGTTGGCGCGGCGCAGCGCACTGCCCGGATCGACCGACAACTTACGGGCCAGGTTCACCACCACGAAAAACAGGTCACCGACTTCATCCTCGACCCGGTCGGCATCGCCGCCGGCCATGGCTTCGCGCACCTCGGCGGTCTCTTCATCGAGCTTGTCCAGAACCGGTTCGGCCGAGGGCCAGTCGAATCCGGCACGGGCCGCGCGCTTCTGAAGTTTCATCGCACGCTGCAATTCGGCCATGCCACGCGGAATCTCGTCCATCAGGCTGGTCGCGCCCCGGTCCGAGCGTTCACGCTCCTTGGCGTGCTCCCAGGCGTCGCGCATGTCGTCGCGGTCACCCGCGGCCTCATTGCCGAACACATGCGGATGGCGCCGCACCATCTTGTCGCAGATCGCGGACACGACGTCACTCCAGGAAAAAGCATTTTGCTCGCTCGCCATCTGGCTGTGGAACACGACCTGCAGAAGCAGATCACCCAGTTCGTCGCGCAGGCCGTCCAGATCGCGACGCTCGATGGCGTCGGCCACTTCGTAAGCCTCCTCGACCGTGTACGGGGCAATGGTTTCGAAGGTCTGCTCGCGGTCCCAGGAGCAACCTTTTTCGGGATCGCGCAGGCGTTGCATGATGTCGAGCAGCGCGCCGATGTCGTTGTTCATACGGTTTCCGGAATCGGTTCAGGTGCCGGGCAGGTCGACCGAGATTTTCGCTCCGCCGAGTTCGCTGTGCCCGATGTCCACCGAGCCACCATAAGCCGTCACCAACTCGAGGACAATGGCCAGGCCCAGGCCGTGTCCGTCGACCCGCTCGTCGCCACGCACGCCGCGTTCGAGCAAGAGGGGCCACTGCACCGGATCGATACCGGGTCCATCGTCCTCCACGCGAACAGCCAGGCCCGGCCGTCCACCCTCGCACGGAATCGAACGCGCGGTGAGCCGTACCCGCCGGGCACCATATTTGAATGCGTTGTCGAGCAGATTGCCCATCAGTTCCATCAGGTCGCGCTCCTCGCCGCAGAACATCGCGTCAGCGTCGATAATCACCTCGGCCTGTATCATTTTCCGGGAATGGACTTTCTCCAGGCTGGCGATGATCCGGCGGACGACCGGCTCCACCGGTTCGGGACGGCCCATGGTTCGCCGCGCCGAAACCGCCGCGCGCTGCAGGCGGGTGGTCACCAGCCGGTTCATTTCCTCGACGGCCTTGCGCAGCGGCGCAGCGGCTGCCTGTTCGCGGGTTTCCAGACCCGCCCGCAGAACCGCCAGCGGTGTCTTCAGACTGTGGGCCAGAGAATCGAGTGCATTCCGATAACGCTCCTGATTGGCTTTCTCCGTGGCCAGCAGCCGATTGACGTTACGGGCCAGCGGCTCCAACTCGGCCGGGTAGGCGCCGTCCAGGGCAGGCGCGTCGCCCGACTCCACCCGGGCCACGTCGCGGGCCACCGCCTGCAGGGGCCGAAACGCCAGGTAGATGGTGGCGACCTGGGCGAGCAGCAGAATCACACCGGCCAGCGCCAGGGTGCGCCACAGTCCGCGCCGGAAGGCGGCGGTCTGGCGCTCCAGTTCACCGGGATCGATGAGCACCGAGACGGTAAAGCGGCGGACTTCTTCGGACTCGAGCTGCCAGCCCACTCCGTATTGAAAAGCGAAATAGGGCCGATTTTGCGAGGGTATCCGGAAGACCGATTCACCGGGCGCCATCGACTGCAGTTCCGGAACCCGCAGCCCCAGGCTGGAAGGCGAGCTCCAGTGATCGTCCACACCGTGCACATGGACGTAAACCCCGGACCCGGGCTGATTCAGTCGCGGGTCTCCCAGGTCCCCGCCGGCGATGACGCTCCCGGACTCGCTGACGTCGATGGCGGCCAGCACCTGGTAAACGTAGGATTCCATGCGATCGCGCAGCCCGGTCACGGCGCTGCGCTGGTTGGCGGTGTCCAGCGCGACCCCCACCAGGCTGAGCGCCAGCACCAGCACGAGGCTGGCGACCAGCGCGAATCGGACCCGCAGAGACACGGCTCCCACCGGGAATCGGGCAGATTGCGCCTTGCGGGGCGGCGCGTCAGTCACCGCCACCCGGCTGCAGCGCCAGCCGATAACCGCGGCCACGCAGCGTTTCGATGGGTTGCAACGTGCCTTCGGGATCGAGTTTGCGGCGCAGTCTCCCGATAAAGACCTCGATCACATTGCTGTCGCGATCGGCATCCTCGTCGTAAATGTGTTCAGCGAGTTCCGACTTGGTCACCACGGCGCCGGGATGCATCACGAGATACTGCAGGACCTTGTACTCATACGTCGTCAAATCGACTTCCGCATCGTCCAGCAGAACTCGCTGGGCGGTGAGATCGACGGTGACGGGACCGAAGCGGACTTCGGGTCGCGCATGGCCGCCCGCCCGCCGCAGCAGCGCGTTGACGCGCGCCATCAATTCTTCGTTGTGGAACGGCTTGGTGACGTAATCGTCGGCCCCGGATTCCAGCCCCTTGACCTTGTCCTGCCAGTCCCCCCGTGCGGTGAGCACGAGAATCGGGAAATCCCGCCCGGCTTCGCGCAGGCGCCGGATCACGTCGAGCCCGGGCAATTCGGGCAGGCCGAGATCAATGATGGCGAGATCGACCGGATACTCCTCGCCGAAAAACAGGCCTTCACGGCCGTCGGCGGAAACATCGACGGCGTAACCCGCTTCGCGCATCAACTCGCTCAGTGTTTCGCGCAGGGCGGGGTCGTCTTCGACGATCAGTACGCGCATCTCAACGGCCCTTGTTCTGCCGAACCGTAACCCGAACCACCTTGACCACGCCTTTGCGAGTCAGCAGTTTGATCACGTGAACTTTGCGTGCGCCCCGCTGCTCGGTGTGCGCCGACAGCACCTTGGCGTCGTAGCGGCGCGCGGCGTCCTGGGCCGCCTGCTCCAGGCTCTGGCCGAACGCCGCCAGCGGCAGCATGACCGCCAGCAGAAACACGCAGGTTTGACGCCTCAGTCCGTTCACCGTCCGAACTCCGATTCAATGTCGCACATTCTAAGGTATGTGGCTGAATGGCTGCTGAACTGCACTCAGTAGATTTCGCCCACCATGCAACGCAGGCTGCCGCCGGCTTTCTCGATTTCATCCAGCGGTGTGGCGCGGATGCGAAATCCCCAGGTCTCCAGCAGGGCCCGGTTGGAGCGGCGCAGGGTGTCCGCCGCTCCCTGGCTCATGAACAGGTCGTTATGGGTCAGGGCGATGCAGTTGCCCGCGAATGCGGCTTTCTCGGCCTCGTCGAGGAAGATGGCGCGCCCTCCGTAGGCGTCCGCGATGGCGCGCGCGACATGGGAATCGGCAATCGAGTGCGTGTGCATCACGCAGGCGCGGCCGGCCAGAACGGACAGGATCACGTTGGTGTGGTATTCACCGGCCGCCAGGTCGAACTGAAACGTGCAGTGCAAACCAAAGGCTTCGTGCATGGCCCTGACCCCGGCATCGTCCACCCGCGCGGTCATGCCGCAGTAGCCGATGTGACGCGGCCGGTCGATGACCAGCACGCCGGTCAGTTCGGCAATGCATTCTTTCTGTGATAGATCGAGGATTGCGTAACCACGGCTCTCGAACCAGGAGCGGATGTCCTGGCGGCCGGCCTCGAGCCGGCGGTTTTCATGCAGCATGCTGCCAACGACCAGGCGCCCCGGCACCGTACCGAAAACATTGTTCGGGAAAACGTCGTCCGGCGTGCGCGGATCGCCCGGAAAGGATTTCACCGGCACGCCGATGTCCCGGATGAGCGACACCAGCTTGATGTACTGCTCGAGCGCGCGATCGGGATCGGTCTCCCGGCCGGTTGCCATGTAGGCATTGTCCTGAGCGGATTCGGCGCTGACGCGGAAATTCACCGGCTCCACCATGAACACCCCCCGCGGGGCCTGCGGGCCATTGGGAACGAGCCGCCCGCTTTCGATGAAGGCGGCAAAATCAGCGGGATCCCGGGTGATCATCAGGCGGCGTCCCGATCGGGCACTCCGACCCCGTCCATCGCATCGCGCGCGCGCTCCAGCAGTTTGCTGTCCGCTTCCGGAAGGTGGGCGTGTTCCGCGATGTAGCGCCGCCATGCGCGAGCACCGGGCTGACCGTGAAACAGTCCCAGCAGATGCCGGCTCACACACTTGACCGGCACCCCGGAAAGAACCTGCCGATCCAGGTAACGGGTCATCGCATCGATCACGGCATCGCGATCCGGCAGCGCCTGGTCGGGGGTCAGCAGTCGCTGGCAGCGCGTCAGCGACCAGGGATCGTGGTAGGCGGCACGCCCCAGCATCACGCCGTCGACGTGTGCCAGGTGAGTGCGCATGTCTTCGGCACCCGTCACTCCGCCATTGAGCAGTATGGTCAATTTCGGGTTTTCCCGTTTGAGCCGGTACACCCAGTCGTAACGCAGTTCCGGAATTTCCCGGTTTTCCTTCGGACTCAAGCCGGACAGCCAGGCCTTGCGTGCGTGCACCGCGAACACGTCCACGCCGGAGCCGGCCACCTCGTGAATGAAATCACTGAAGTAGTTGTAGCTGTCACAGTCATCGACGCCGAGCCGGCACTTCACCGTGACGGGAATTCCAACCGCCGCGCGCATCGCGGCCGCGCATTCGCGGACCCGGACCGGTTCGAGCATCAGGCAGGCCCCGAACCGTCCGCGCTGCACCCGGTCGGACGGACAGCCGATGTTCAGATTGACTTCGTCGAAGCCGCGGGTTTCGGCAATGCGGGCCGAGGTCGCCAGCTCATCCGGCTCGCTGCCACCCAGTTGCAGTGACAGGGGGTGTTCTTCGTCGTTGAAACCGAGCAGGTGCTCCTGGTCTCCGTGCAGTACGGCGCCGGTGGTCACCATCTCCGTATACAGCACGGCGGAGGGCGCCAGCAGACGGTGGAAATACCGGCAATGCCGATCCGTCCAATCCATCATGGGCGCCACACTGAGACGACGATCACTGAAATCCACGGACTGCTTGCTGGTATCGAATTGCATGGTGCTACATCCCTGCTACCCCCTGACTCCCGTGACAGCAGCTGTCACGCGGAATTCCTGCCCGGAATTCCATTGGGTCCCCATTATAAACCCTGGACGCAAACATGCGGCTCCCGCGCGGCTCGCGGCACGGCTTGCGCGCCCTCACCGGCCGGGGCCATACTGCCCCGCATCGAGAAACGGGAGGGACGAACGCAGTGAATGGCGCGGCGCCCATACGGGTCAAGGAACTGAACCACAGCTACGGCAAGGGCAACCTGCGCAAGCAGATCCTGTTCAACGTTTCCACCGAGATTCCCAAAGGCGACATCGTGATCGTCACCGGCCCGTCGGGCTCCGGCAAAACCACCCTGCTCACCCTGGTCGGCGCACTGCGGTCGGCCCAGGATGGCAGCGTGCAGGTCCTCGGCGAGGAACTGCGCGGTGCCCGCAAGTCGACCCTGGAGAAGGTGCGGCGGCAAATCGGTTTCATTTTCCAGCAGCACAACCTGCTCGGCGCCCTGACCGCGCTGCAGAATGTCGAGTTGGGACTGCGCCAGCAGAAATCCGCCAGTCGCGTGCCGATCCGCAGACGCGCCCGCGACATGCTGGCCGCCGTCGGACTCGAAGACCGCATGGACCACAAACCCGGGCAGTTGTCCGGTGGCCAGAGACAGCGGGTCGCTATCGCCCGCGCACTGGTGTCCGAGCCGGGCATTCTGCTGGCCGACGAGCCGACCGCCTCGCTGGACAAGCAGGCCGGCCGCGAAATCGTCGAGCGGATGAAATTCCTCGCGCGCGAGCACGGCACCACGATACTGCTGGTCACCCACGACAACCGGATTCTGGATATCGCCGACCGCATCGTGCACCTGGAAGACGGGCGCCTGTCCACCTTCACCGACGCGGTCATCGCCAATAACCGCCTGATGATGGGCCAATTGGTGACCAACCGCAGCAAGCAGCCCATCGGCCAGGTGGTCGACGGCCTGGACGAGGACGGTTTCGCGGCACTGCTCGGCGACATCACCGACGAATCGCAACGCTTTCTCGAAGCCACCGCGCTGTCCAACGACCGGGCGTTTCAGAGCCTGCTCGAGCAGGGTCTGTTCGCCTTTACACGCAAGCTCGGCCAGTTGCTGAACGCCGACCGCTCCTCGCTGTTCCTGGTCGACCGGTCCGACGACACCCTGTGGCTGCGGATCACCGAAAATTTGCCCGACGAAGAAGTCAGGATTCCGGTGGGATCCGGCATTGCCGGCGCGGTAGCGGCCAGCGGCGAAGCCGAACGAATCGACGACGCCTACACCGATCCGCGCTTCAACCCCGACGTCGACCGCCAGCTTGGCTATCGCACCCGCTCGATCCTGTGCCTGCCCGTGACCAACCGGGATGGAGAAGTGTTCGCCGTCGCCCAGTTGCTGAACCGGCGCGACGGCCTGCCCTTCGACGATCAGGACGAGGTCCGCTACCGCCAGTTTCTGGAATCGCTCGGCCTGATCCTGGAAACGCTGCTGGAGCTGACCACCAAACAGTGAACCGGGGCCGTTTGCTTGAGGCAGCCCCCCCATGAATGGGTATAATGCGGGGTTTGGCACACACTCCAGGAACCGACCGGAAGTCCCGTAAAATGCCTGAATCCGATATGCCCGAACGCGAGATCATGGAATACGACGTGATCGTCGTCGGCGCCGGCCCCTCCGGCCTGGCGTGCGCGATCCGGCTGAAGCAACTCAAGCCCGACCTGGCGGTCGCCGTGATCGAAAAGGGCGCCGAAGTCGGCGCGCACATCCTGTCGGGCGCCGTCATCGAACCCGAGCCGCTGGACCGGCTGATTCCGGATTGGCGCGACGATCCGCCACCCATTTGTGTGCCGGTCGAAAACGACGAGTTGTGGTATCTGACGGCCGACAAGCGCTACCGGCTTCCGACCCCGCCGCAGCAGCGCAATCACGGCAACTTCATCGTCTCACTGGGCGCCCTGTGCGCCTGGCTGGCCCCCAGGGCCGAAGCCCTGGGCGTGGACGTGTTTCCCGGCTACGCCGCTTCCGACGTGGTGATCAACGAGGCCGGCGCCGTCGGCGGCGTGATCATCGGCGACATGGGAGTCGATCGCGAGGGTCAGCCCAAGGACACTTTCGTCCAGGGCATCGAAATCCATGCTCCGGTCACCGTGCTGGGGGAAGGCTGCCGAGGACACCTGTCCAAGCAACTCATTCGCCGCTTCGAGCTGGATGCACAAGCGCAGCCCCAGACCTATGGCATTGGCATGAAGGAACTCTGGCGGGTGGCGCCGGGCAAGTCGAAACCGGGCCTGGTGCAGCACACCGCCGGCTGGCCGCTCGACCCTGCCATTTATGGCGGCAGCTTCATTTACCACCTGGACAAGGACCGGGTCGCCCTGGGCTACGTGGTGGGGCTGGACTACGGCGATCCCGATTTCGTGCCGTTCGAGGCCTTCCAGCAACTCAAGCACCACCCGATGGTGCGCGACCTGCTGGAAGGTGGCGAGATTCTTTCGTCCGGCGCACGCGCCCTCACCGAGGGCGGCTACCAGGCACTGCCGCGCACCGAGATGCCGGGCGCCCTGCTGATCGGCGATTCCGCCGGACTGCTGAACGTGCCCAAGGTCAAGGGCACCCACCAGGCCATCCGCTCCGGCATGCTGGCGGCGGAACATCTGGCCGAATCCGGCAGCCCCGAAGGCTACGACGCCCGCCTGCGTGGTTCGGAAATCGTCAGCGAATTGCACAAGGTGCGGAACATTCGGCCGGCCTTCTACAAGGGCTTCTGGCGCGGCTTCCTCACCTCGGCCATCGAGACCGTGACCCTGGGCAAGCTGCCGCGCACCCTGCCCCTGCACGCGGATCATTCCGCGTTGCACTTCGAGGACCGCTACACGGCGCCCGACCGGGCCTGGCGCGAGCGTGAACTACCGCCCCGGGACCGGCTGGCATCGGTTTATTTCGCCGCGACCGAGCACGACGAGGATCAGCCGGTCCACCTGCAAATCCTCGAACCGGACGTGTGCACCACCCGCTGCACCGAGGAGTACGGCAATCCGTGCACCCGGTTCTGTCCCGCGGCGGTCTACGAAATGGTTGAAGAAGGAGGCAAACAGCGGTTGCAGATCAATTCCGCCAACTGCGTCCACTGCAAGACCTGCGACATCAAGGACCCGTACCAGATCATCAACTGGGTCACGCCTGAAGGCGGCGCCGGACCCAATTACCAGAACCTCTGAGCAACGGCGTCCGCGAACCCTGACACCCAAACCCATACACCCAACCAGCCAGCACCAGGAAATCCGATGAAGATACTTGTGGGCATCAAGCGCGTGGTCGACTACAACGTCCGCGTTCGCGTACTGCCGGACGGCAGCGGCGTCGATACCGACGGCGTCAAAATGAGCGTCAACCCGTTCGATGAAATTGCGCTGGAAGAAGCCCTGCGCATCAAGGAAGCCGGTAACGCCGAGGAAGTCGTGGTGGTCTCGGCCGGCGGCGACGAATGCCAGCAGCAGCTGCGTACCGGTCTCGCCATGGGCGCCGATCGCGCGATCCAGATTCGCACCGACGGGCCGATCCAGCCGCTGGCCGCCGCCCGCGCCCTGTTGAAAATCGTCGAGCGGGAGGAACCGGGACTGGTGATCCTCGGCAAACAGGCCATCGACGACGACAACAACCAGACCGGCCAGATGCTGGCCGCATTGTGGGATCGGCCGCAAGCCACGTTCGCATCCAAAGTGGTACTGGACGGCGACAAGGCCACGGTCACCCGCGAAGTCGATGCCGGCCTGGAAACCATTGAAGTCGACCTGCCCGCCGTAATTACGACCGACCTGCGGCTGAACGAGCCACGTTTCGTCAAGCTGCCCGACATCATGAAGGCCAAGCGCAAACCGCTGGACACCGTGGAGTTCGGCGAACTCGGCGTCGAAACCGGCCCGGACCTGCAGATCGGCAGCCATTCACCACCGCCGCAACGTCAGAAAGGCATCATGGTCGACAGCGCGGAAGCGCTGGTCAAAGAACTGAAGAACCGGGGGCTGTTATGAGCAAGATTCTGATCGTTGCCGAACACGACGGTTCGGCACTGAATATCTCCACGGCCAAGTGCGTTTCGTGTGCGCAGGCCATCGGCGGCGACATCGACATTGCCGTGCTGGGCCAGGGAATCGACGCCGTGGCCGCGGAAGCCGCGAAGCTGAATGGCGTCAACCGGGTCGTAAGCGTCAGCGCGGCTCAACTGGAACACCCGCTGGCCGCCAACTGGGCCCCGGAAGTCGCGGCGCTGGCCGATGATTACACCCACCTGCTCGGTCCGTCGACGACTTTCGGCAAAGACCTGATGCCCCGCGTGGCCGCCCTGCTGGGCGTCAACCAGTTCAGCGATGTCATGGAAGTTCAGGACGACGGTTCCTTCAAGCGCCCGATCTATGCCGGCAACGCCATCATCGAGGTACGTGCGCCGGAAGGCACCAAAGTGGTGATGACGGTTCGCACCGCCAGTTGGTCCCAGGCCGAGGCCGGCGGATCGGCCGACGTCGAGTCGCGCGAGGCCTCGACAGGCGGTGCCGGCCACACCCGCTGGGTCGGCCTCCAGTCCGGCGGCGACGGTGAACGCCCCGATCTGCAGAGCGCGCCAATGGTGGTATCCGGTGGCCGCGCACTCGGCAGCGCCGAGAAGTTCGAGGTCATCTACCAGTTCGCCGACAAGCTTGGCGCCGCGGTGGGTGCATCCCGTGCCGCTGTCGACGCCGGCTATGTGCCGAACGACATGCAGGTGGGACAGACCGGCAAAATCATCGCCCCCGACCTGTACTGGGCGTTTGGCATTTCCGGCGCGATCCAGCACATCACGGGCATCAAGGACGCCGGCACCATCGTCGCTGTGAACAAGGACGCCGAGGCACCGATTTTCGAAGTCGCCGACATCGGGCTGGTGGGTGACCTGTTCACTGTCATTCCCGAAATCGAGGAACAGTTGGGCTAGGGCCTGATTCATGAGCGAACCGATCTGGTCGCCGGGTCCGGCACGTCGCCAGACCGCGAACATCAAGCGCTTTCTCGATGTCGCGCGCACCGAGCTGGATCCGGGCCTGAACGGCTACTGGGAGCTTTACCGGTACTCGGTCGATCATCCGCGCGCGTTCTGGCGCGCGGTGTGGGATTTCTGCGGAGTGGTGGGCTCGCCCGGCGGAACCGTCCTGAGCGACGGCGACCGGATGCCGGGAGCCCGCTGGTTTCCGGAGGCACGGCTGAATTTCGCCGAGAACCTGCTGCGCCACCGCGGCGCGGAGCCGGCCCTGATTTTCCGGCCGGAAACCGGGGGAAGCCGCAGTCTGAGCCGCGACGAGTTGTACCGCGAAGTCGCCCGCACGGCCCAGGGCCTGCGCGATGCCGGGGTTACGGCCGGCGACCGCGTCGCCGGTTATCTGCCCAACCTGCCGGAGACCGTAATCGCCATGCTGGCCACCACCAGCATCGGTGCAATCTGGTCCTCGTGCTCACCGGATTTCGGAGTTTCTGGCGTGGTGGACCGCTTCGGGCAGATCGAGCCCAGAGTTCTGTTCTGCGCCGCATCCTATACCTACAACGGCAAGAAGCACGACTGCCTCGCGAACGTGAGCGGCATCGTCGACCGGGTGCCTTCCATCGAGCGGGTCGTCGTCGTTCCGTATGTCGATGACTCGGCCGATCTCACGGGCATTCGCGACGCCCAGTGGCTGGCGGACTTTCAGGTGGACGATGCCGTCGAGGTCCGGTTCGAGCGCCTGCCCTTCGATCATCCGCTGTACATCCTCTATTCGTCCGGCACGACCGGCTCGCCCAAGTGCATCGTCCACGGCGCCGGCGGCACCCTCCTGCAACATCTCAAGGAACTGGTGCTGCACACCAACCTGCGGCCGTCGGATCGCATCTGCTACTTCACGACCTGCGGCTGGATGATGTGGAACTGGCTGGTCAGCGCACTGGCGACCGGCGCGGGCGTGGTGCTGTTCGACGGCTCTCCCTTCCATCCCGGACCGTCGGCCCTGTTCGATCTCGTCGATGAACTCGAGGTGAGCGTGCTGGGCGTGGGCGCCAAGGCCATTTCGGCCTGGGAAAAAGCCGGCATCGAACCGCGCAAATCACACAAACTCAACTCGCTGGTCACCCTGCTTTCCACCGGGTCGCCACTGGCGCCGGAAAGCTTCGACTGGGTTTACCGGGAAATCAAACCGAACCTTTGCCTGTCATCGATCTCGGGCGGAACCGACATCGTGTCGTGCTTCGCGCTCGGTTGCCCCATCATCCCGGTGCACCGTGGCGAACTGCAGTGCCCGGGCCTGGGCATGGCGGTGGAGATTCGGCGCGACGACGGCAGCGTGGCCGAAACGGCGGAAACCGGCGAACTTTGCTGCAGCCAACCGTTTCCGTCCATGCCGGTCGGCTTCTGGAACGATGCCGACGGCAGCCGCTATCGGGCGGCCTATTTCGAGCGCTTCGAGGGCATCTGGTCGCATGGCGACTTTGCCTGCCGCACCGAGCACGGGGGCTTCATCATCTATGGCCGCTCCGACGCCACCCTCAACCCGGGTGGTGTGCGCATCGGCACGGCGGAAATCTATCGCCAGGTGGAAAAGCTGGATGCCGTGATGGAAAGCCTGTGCGTGGGTCAGGACTGGGATGATGACGTGCGCGTGGTGTTGTTCGTGCGCCTGCGTGACGGCGTGACCCTCGATGAGGCCCTCGAGGAAGAAATCCGCAAACTGATCAGGCGCAATACGACGCCGCGGCACGTGCCGGCCCGGATCATCCAGGTGGCGGACATTCCGCGCACCATCAGTGGCAAGATCGTCGAACTGGCGGTGCGTAACGTGATTCACGGACGCCCGGTCACCAACGTGGACGCCCTGGCCAATCCCGAAGCCCTGGACCTCTACCGCGACCGGCCGGAACTGAAGTCCTGACCGGCCCGGGACGGGTTCAGGGACGCAAGCGCGTCAGCCTCCGTTCAGGGCCTGATCGAGCTCCGCGATCAGGTCGCCGACATCCTCGACCCCCACCGAGAGCCGCACCAGACTGTCGCTGATCCCCAGGCGCTCGCGGCGATCGGGCGGCACCGACGCGTGGGTCATGATGGCGGGATGATTGATCAGGCTTTCGACGCCTCCGAGGCTTTCGGCCAGCGAAAACAGTTCGCAGCGCTCCAGCATGCCGCGCGCGGCTTCCAGCCCGCCCTTGACGACGATGCTGATGATGCCGCCGCCCCGCCCGTTCATCTGGCGCATCGCCAGTTCATGCTGAGGATGCGTTTCCAGTCCAGGGTAAAGCACCTGCTCGACCTGCGGATGATCTTGCAGCCAGCGGGCGATTTCGAGCGCGTTACGGGCGTGCGCGTCCATGCGAAGCGCCAGGGTTTTGAGGCCGCGCAGCGCGAGGAAGCTGTCGAACGGGCCCTGAATGCCGCCCACCGAATTGAGCAGAAACCATAACCGGTCCGCCAGGTCGCCGTCCTCGGCAACCACCGCGATGCCACCCACCATGTCGGAGTGGCCGTTGAGATATTTGGTCGCGGAATGCACGACAATGTCCGCGCCCAGTTCCAGCGGCCGCTGCGCCATCGGCGTCGCGAAGGTGTTGTCCACCACCAGCACCGCGCCGTGTGCATGCGCCACTTCGGCAGCCTCGGCCAGATCCACCACGCGGAGCATCGGGTTGGTTGGGGTCTCGACCCAGACCATGCGCGTTTCCGGACGCATGGCCGCCTCCAGGGCACCGGGCTTCTCCAGGGCAGCGAAGCTGAAACGCAATCCCGCCGAACGCGCCCGAACCCGGTCGAACAGGCGGTAACTTCCGCCGTACAGGTCGTCGCCGGCCACCACGTGATCGCCGGAATCGAGCAGCTCCAGGACCGTCGACGTGGCCGCCATGCCCGAAGCGAACGCGAAACCCCGGGCGCCGCCCTCGAGGTCGGCGATACATTTCTCGTAGGCATCCCGGGTCGGATTGTGGCTGCGCGAATACTCCCAGCCCTGGTGGTCGCCGGGGCTGCGCTGCACGTAGGTCGACGTCGCGTAAATCGGCGTCATGATGGCGCCGGTGGACGGGTCCGGCTGCTGACCGGCGTGGATGGCGCGCGTGGCCAGTCGGTAGTCTCGTTTCTTGTCGTTCATGTTTGTGCTCGGCGGGTGTGGAAGCAAGCCGCGTATCGTGATCGGAATGTACGGCGGCGGAAAAGGTCAGTGGTGCTCGGCTCGGCGGCGCAGGTAGTTGAGAAGGTCAACACGCGTGATCAGACCCAGGAAGCGTTCGCCATCTTTCACAATGGCGACAAAGTCATTGTTGAAGATGGGCATCAATTCACTGACCGGGGCGCCGACGTCGACCTCGGTCAACTCGGTGACCATGGCCGAAGCGACCGGCGCGCCAAATGCCGCGCTGTCTTCAGCGACCGCCACCAATAGATCGGACTCGTCGACAATACCGACCAGCTGCCCGTCTTCGATCACCGGGAGCTGCGACACATCGTAGAGTTTCATGCGGCCATAGGCGTTGGCCAACGGTTCGTCCGGCCCCACCGTGACGGTTTCGTGCTCACCGTACGGGCGCGCGATCAGATCACGCAGGTCGCCGTGCCTGGCGCTCTCGATGAATCCCTGATCGCGCATCCAGAAATCGTTGTACATTTTGGACAGGTAACGATTGCCCGTATCGCAGCAGAAGGTGAGCACCCGTTTGGGCTCCGTCTGGTCGCGGCAGTACCTGAGGGCCGCAGCCACCAGGGTTCCGGTGGATGATCCGCCCAGTATCCCCTCGCGATTGAGCAGTTCCCGCCCGGTCAGCATGCTTTCCCTGTCGGGGATGGAGTAGGCGCGGGACACCCGCGTGAAGTCGCTGATCAGCGGCAGAAAATCCTCGCCGATACCCTCCACCATCCAGCTGCCGCTCTTGGCGGACAGGGTGCCTTCGTTAATGTACTCGGCCAGGATGGACCCTTCCGGGTCGGCGACCACCAGCTCCAGCTCCGGCGCCTCGCGGGCGAAATAGCGCGACAGTCCGGTGACGGTCCCGCTGGAACCGACCCCGAGAACGACCGCGTCGAGCTTTTCATCCATCTGCCGCCAGATTTCCGGACCGGTCACTTCCTCATGCGCCTTCGGATTGGAGGGATTGCCGAACTGGTTGACGAAGAAAGCGCCCTCGATTTCATCGGCCAGCCGCCTGGCCATATCCTGGTAGTACTCCGGATGCCCCTTGGCCACGTCGGAGCGGGTCAGCACGACTTCGGCTCCCATGGCCTTGAGATTGGAGATTTTTTCCCGGCTCATCTTGTCCGGGATCACCAGGATCAGGCGATAGCCTTTCTGTTGCGCCACCAGCGCCAGGCCCAGGCCGGTGTTGCCCGCAGTGCCCTCCACCAGGGTCGCGCCGGGCCGGATCAGACCGGCCTGCTCGGCGTCTTCGATCATTTTCAGGCCGATTCGGTCCTTGATGGATGCGCCGGGATTCTGGCTTTCGAGCTTGATGAACAGCTCGCACGGCCCGGTATCCAGGTGATTGATTCGCACCACGGGGGTGTTTCCGATCAGGTCCAGTACGTTGGCGAAAACTTCCATGCTGGGATGTACTCCGGTCCGGAGCGGCCACGATAGCCGCGGGCGCCGGCCGCGCGGGCCAGCCGACAGGATTCAGGTGGGGGCATTAGACGGGAAAAAAAGCGGCCGGGTCAATGACCCGGCCGCGAGCAGGACCCAGCAAGGCCTCATTCAGGCACTTTGCGAATCCATCATTCGAGCCAGCTGGTCCTTGGCCCAGAGTTTTTCCTTCTTGAGCTGGGTCAAAGCCAGATCTTCCATCGGAGCCGTGCCTGTTTCAGCCGCGGTCACCCGCTTGTCGAGTTCCTGATGGCGATTGAAGATGCGAAGAAAGTCTTCGTCTTCCTTCATGAGTCGTTCCATCTCGTGCTGGCGGTGTTCGAACATCGCAATCCTCCATATTCATGCATCGTCGACACGCCGGCCGGACACGGGCAAACGCCCGCATACCCGTCGAGCGGGGCGGTAGATGCGAAATGTTTAGGTGGAGCAGGTCGAAGTTCTGTTGCAGGCATGCCGAGTATATTCACCGGCAATGCCATTATCCGCGAACTTCGTTTTTGAAAGGAAAAACCATAATTACGCTTTCACACTAGCGCAAAATTCCACGGTCGGCAACCGGTCCGGACACGGCGTCCCAATGAACGAAAAACGATTCGCGGTTCTGGGTTCGGGGTTGGTAAAAAGGGTGACGTCAGTCGTCGAGCAGGATGACGTCGACCCGCCGGTTGCGGCTGCGCCCTTCCTCGGTGTCGTTGGAGGCGATCGGGAAATCTTCGCCCATGCCAGCGGTGGTCACCCGGCCGCGGTCCACGCCCAGCGAAACCAGCGTATCGAGCACCGAGTCGGCACGACGTTGCGAAAGCTGGAGGTTTCCTTCCGCGCTCCCCACGGAATCGGTATGCCCCTCGATGCGGATTTTCTTGTCGGGCTCACTCTGCAGCAGGTCCACGACTTCGACCAGGCTGGCCATGGCCTCTTCCTTGAGTTCGGCCTGGGCGGTTTCGAACAGAACATCGCCCAGGGTCACGACAACACCACTCTCGGTCTGACGCAACTGCAGGTTTTCGAGCTGGCGGCGCAGAGACTGCGCCTGCTCGGAGGCCAGTTCGGCTTCCTGACGCGCCAGGTCCGCGGCACGCGCGCTGGTCTCGGCCAGCGCCTTGGCCTGTTCGGCTTCCTCTCGTGCCTGTTCGGCAGTCCGCGCGGATACGGCTTCACGCTGACGGGCTTCCTGGGCCAGTTGCCGGGCACGCTCGGCGTCCTCGGCGGTCGCCTGCGAAATCAGCCGGGCACGCTCGGCTTCCATGCGGGCATTTTCGGCCTCCAACTGACTCGCCCGAACCAGCATGCGATTACGCTCGTCCTCCAGCGCCTGCAACTCGTTCTCGAGTTGTTGACGCTGAGCGACGGTTCGCGCGATCTGAATGCGACGGTCCGCCATGTACAGCAAATGGTTACGGTAGGTGGCGTTACCCGTCGCGGCTTCCGCGGCGCGCAGGGCCCGTTCCGCCTCGCCCAGCGACAGCGGTGCGTACCCCGACAGATCCGAATTCGACTTCAGCTCTTCGAGCTGGTTACGCACCTGTTCCAGCGCGAGGTCCTTCTTGGGCGCGCTGGTGCAGGCCGCGAGCGTCACGGCCATCAGGACGGCGGTCAGTACCGCACCGCGCGTCATTCGAACGACTCCCCGAACGTGCGTTCGAAATCCTCGCGCAAAATTTCATTTTCCCGCGCCTGCTCACCCAGACGGGCCCGCACCTCAGCCGTTCGTGATTTCTCGATGGCGAGTTCGGAATTGATTTCCGAATGCTCGATCAGGTACAGCGCCTTGTCGAACTGCTTGTACTCCATGCCTTTACGGGCCTCGGCCAGTTTTTCACGCGCAAAACGCAATTCCACGGGCGAGTGCTGCTCCGCCCCCGCGCGCACGGCGGCGGCAATGGCCTGCTCGGCCGAAGTGAATGCTTCAGGCTGCGGTTTGACGCTGGCGCAGGACGTGAGCAGCGAGGTGAGAGCGATCAGGAACAGTAAACGCATATCGGATGGACCTGGCACGCGGAATGAGCAAGGCTGCGATTATGACCCATAGCGGGCCGGGATTTAAGTCCCGGCAGCGACGATCTCCTGCTCGATGGTGCCAAAAATGCTGACGCCGTCCGCGTCGAGCATCTCGATCTTCACCGAATCACCAAAGCTCAGGAAGGGCGTGCGCGGCGCTCCGTCGGCGATGATTTCAAGCACCCGGCGTTCGGCGAGACACGACGCGCCGCGGCTCTCGTCCTGGTTCGCCACCGTGCCGGAACCGACTACAGTGCCTGCCGCCAGCGGCCGGGTTTTGGCCGCGTGGGCGACCAATTGCCCGAAATGGAACTGCATGTCCTCGCCGGCCTGCGGTTCCCCGAACCATTCCCCGTTGATGTGCGAACGCAGCGGCAGGTGCACCTTGCCCGCTTGCCAGGCATCCCCCAACTCATCGGGCGTCACCAGCACCGGGGACAGCGCGGATCGCGGCTTGGACTGCACGAAGCCGAAGCCTTTCGCCAGTTCGGCGGGGATCAGGTTGCGCAGGCTGACGTCGTTGACCAGGCCGAGCAACTGGATGTGATCCAGGGCGGCGTCGGCGCCCACGGCCATCGGCACGTCGTCGGTCACGACGATCACTTCGGCCTCCAGGTCGATTCCGTACTCCTCGCTGGTGACCACAACGGGATCACGCGGACCCAGAAAACCGGCCGAAACCGCCTGGTACATCAGCGGATCTTCATAAAACGACTCCGGCACCTCGGCGCCGCGCGCCCGCCGTACCCGCTCGACGTGGGGCAGATAGGCGCTGCCATCCAGAAATTCGAAAGCGCGCGGCAGTGGCGCCGCCAGCGATTCGACGACAAGGGGCTCTGCGCCTTCAGCCGTCCCCGCGTTGAGTTCTTCGTAGCGCGCGTTCAGGCGCGGCGCGGCCGCCGACCAGTTGTCCAGCGCCTGTTGCAGCGTGGGCGCGATATCCGCGGCGATGACGTAGTGCGACAGAGCGCGATTGACGACCACCAGGGTGCCATCGCGACCGCCGGCTTTGAGAGATGCCAGTTTCACTCGTTACTCCTTGAGCCCTGCCGGACAGGGCATGCTTGAATTCAGGTTTGCCAGGACCGGACGTAATCGCCCCACTCGATCGAACGGGCGGCTTCATCGATGTCCAGCCCGTCTCGCGCGTCGAGCATCACCGCCACCTCGTCGGTCGCATCGTTGCGGGGCGTCAGGGCATTTTCCAGGGCTTTGGGGTGCGGGCCGTGCGCGAAGCCGACCGGATGATGAGTGATCATTCCCGGATGGATGTTGTCACGGCTGAAGAACTCACCCCGGTGGTAGAAAATGACCTCGTCGTAGTCGTCGTTGCTGTGGAAAAACGGCACCTTCAACGCACCCGGATCGGATTCGAACGGCCGCGGCACGAAGGTGCAGACCACAAACCGGTTGGCCACGAACGTGGTGTGGGCCGACGGGGGCAGATGATAGCGGTGGCTCATCAAGGGGCGAATGTCACGCCAGTTGACCCGCACCGGACACAGGTCGCCCTTCCAGCCGATCGCATCCAGCGGATTGTGCGGAAACACGATGCGGGTGTCGTCGCCGCGCCGGCGCACGCGCACTTCCCATTCGTCCTCACCCTGCTGTGCCAGAAAGACGTCATCGATGGCCGGCGCGTCGAGCACGGCTTCGTCGAAGATGGCATTCGGGCCGACCAGCCCCTTCTCCGGCAGCATGTACGCACCGTTGGTGGCTTCGATCAGCAGCAGGCGCATCGGCTCATCGCTCTCAAGTCGCCACATCGTACCGCGGGGCAGCACCACGTAATCGCCGTCGCGAACGGCCAGGTGACCGTAGTCGCAAAACAGGCGGCCGCTGCCACTGTGGATGAACAGCAACTCGTCACCATCGGCGTTGCGCACCAGGTGGTCCATCGACCGGCGCATCTCCCAGATGCGCAGTTTCACGTGCGCGTTATGCAACAACGCGCGCGCATCCCATGGCGACGGCCCGAAGTCTTCGAAGTGGTTGGTGTCGAAAGCTCGCGGTTTAACGTCACCCTCGATGCGGGCCCAGCCCGTCGGGGGGTGGCGGTGGTACATGTGGGTCGCCGGCCCGAAGAAACCCTCGCGCCCCAGTTCGCGCTCGTAGCTGCCTTCCGGCAGGTCGCAATGCGCCTGCCGCGAGGCCTCGCCCTCGACGCGGGGATGCGATATCCACTTTCTGCTCATGACCTACTCCGCGAGCGGCGAATTACAGGACACCGCGCCGCATCTGATCGAGTTCGATGGAATCGAACAGCGCCTGGAAATTTCCTTCACCGAATCCGGTGTTCCCTTTGCGCTTGATGATTTCGAAGAAAATCGGGCCGATGCAGGTATCGGTGAAGATTTGCAGCAATTGCTTGCTGCCGGTTTCCGGATCCGCATCCAGCAGAATCTGGTTCTTCTTCATGCGCGCGATGTCCTCGCCGTGCTCCGGCACCCGCTGTTCGATGAGTTCATAGTAGGTATCCGGCGTTTCCATGAAACCCAGACCGGCGGCACGCATCGACTCGACCGTCGCGTAAATGTCGTTGGTGTACAGCGCGATGTGCTGAATGCCTTCACCGTTGTAAGCCTCCAGATATTCGTTGATCTGGCTGTTGGCTTCCGACGACTCGTTGATCGGGATGCTGATCTGCCCGTTGGGCGCGGTCATCGCGCGCGAGCGCAGGCCGGTCTGTTGACCGCGAATATCGAAATAACGTGCTTCGTAAAAGCCGAACAAGCGTGTGTAGTAGTCCGCCCATTCATCCATGTGACCCTCGAACACATTGTGGGTCAGATGGTCCACGTGCACCAGGCCGAAGCCCTTCGGATTCACGTCGGCGCCTTCGACGGGAACGTATTCGGCATTGAAGGGGCTGCCGTCCCGACCGTCAACGAGATACAGCAGCGAACCGCCGACCCCTTCGATCCGGGGACAATCCATGGCGCAGCCAGCGGCCTCGGTCATCGCTTTCGCACCGTTGGCCACCGTGGACTGAAAAGCGGTCTGCCGATGGGCGACACGCAGTGCGAAACCGGTGCAACTCGGGCCGTGTTTTTCCGCGAATTTCAGGGCGAAGGAACCGGGTTCCCGATTGAGGAGAAAATTCACGCCTCCCTGGCGGTAGAACACGATATCCCGGCTTTGATGCTTCCCGACCGCGGAAAAACCCATCTGCGTGAACAGTTCATGCAATTGCTCTGGCTCGGGCGCGGCGAATTCAATGAACTCGAAGCCCGCGACCCCCAGCGGATTATCGTGTTGCTCGTCCAGTTTCAAGGCTTCCACGGGCTGACGCTCCTCCACAGGTTGAGTTGCAGGAAGCCCCCATATTAGTTACATTTGCAACTACTTTCAAGCAGGCGAAAGGAACACGGCCCATGAGTGACGGCAGGCGCAACGGCCACTATCGGCATTTTGATCTCGAGGAATTCTTGCCTTACTGGCTGTCCGTGCTCAGCAACACCGTGAGCCAGGGCATCGCCCGGTTCTACCAGCAGACCCACGGCCTCAGCGTTCCCGAGTGGCGTGTCATGGCCGTTCTCGGCCGCTATCCCGGCATTACCGCGAGCGAGGTGGGTGAGCGGACCGTGATGGACAAGGTCACCGTGAGCCGTGCGGTCAATACGCTGCTGGACAAGGGCTACCTCGAGCGCGTCACGGACGCCAGCGACCGCCGCAAACGCCCCCTGCGCGTCAGCGCCCCCAGGGGCACCGCCATCATGGAAGCCGTGATCCCCTATGCTCTGGACTACCAGGCCGCCCTGCTGGCCGACCTCACCCCCGCCGAACTCGAAACCTTCCAGGACCTGTCAGCCCGCCTGCTGCAAGCCGCCGGCACCCTGAACGAGCACCACTCCCCCAACGAACCCAACATCCCCAAACCCCGCCCCAAAAAAACCGCCAACGGATAACCCAACCCACATCTTCCACTACGACACCCCTCCCAGACCAGGCGCCAAGCCCAAGCCCACCCAGTGGCAGCAGCACGTCCCGCCCGCAAGAAGTAAAGCCGATGGGGCAGGAGTGAGAGAGCGCAGCCGGTTTGCGGCGCACAGCGCCGTAAGAAGGCAAACGATCGAACGACATCCCCCTCACTTACGAAGTGCCACTCTCAAAGAGCCGATGGGGTAGGAGTGAAAGAGCGCAGCCGGTTTGCGGCGCGCAGCGCCGTAAGAAGGCAAGCGAATGAACGACATCCCCTTCCCATACGAAGTGCCAAGTCAAAAAGAGGCCGGGAGATCATCTCTCCCGGCCATTTAACGTCCCGGAAGAAGGGAGTCCAGGACGTCTCGCTTCAAGTCCGCCGGCACAGGGATCGTGAGAGATGGCGAACCCGCAGGAGCCCGTATTGGGGGACAGGCTCCAGCGCGAGAAAATCGTGAACTACCCCGTGCCGCCGCTCTCGACGAACGACGCAGGAACCGGGAAAGCAGATGTTGAAAGCGGGTTGCGCGCAGCAACCGCGAAGATGCAGCTAGTCATTGTGACCTCCATGTCAACTCAATTGTGACGGGTTGGCCGAACCGCCGCGATGGCGTGGAACTTCGGTTTCCCCTTGGCGGATCTTCATCCTGAAAATCCGACCGGAAAGCGTAGCAAAGCAAAAACCCTGATACAAATCCGGCTCGTATGCCCTGATTTTTCATACAAACTTTCGACCACAGGGCAAAGGATCGAAAGTCCGCGCCGCTGACGGGCGTCCCGGCAGCGGCACGGAACGGGCTGCGACCAGGCCGCAGGCCCCCCCGAAAATTCAACCGTGCGACGTCAAGCGCCGCCCGATCAGGCCGGTCCGTTCAGAACTGGCAAAGTGTTTCGATATCCGCCCGGCAGGCAGCTTCCTCGCCTTCCTGCAGCGGCAACTGGAGGTAGGTTTCATCCCCGTTGTTGGGCACGAAATCCGGGTCCAGCAGATAGGCGCAAGTCGAGGCATCCGTCGAAAAAGCCTCGTAACTGGGAACGCCGAAATCGATGAAAACCGCTTCCGCCGCATCATCCGACATGCAGGAAACGGGCGTGGCACTGCCATTGAGCACCGCACCGACCATCTCAGCGCTCCAGCACGGGCAGACCGGGTCCGGCTCGACCAGGCACGGCATGTCCGGATCGTCCTCGTTACGTTTGCGCTCGTAGTTGGCCAGCACCTTGTCACTGCGGGCCTCGGCCTGGCAGTAAGCAACGCACAGACCGTAAAGGCCTTTGGTGTAGTCACCATCACGAAGAACGTCGCAGACCTCTTCGCCGGCGTGTGCCGCGCCGCCGCGTGAACCCGCTTGCAAGGCGGTCGAGAACACGGCAACGAGAATAATGAGAATAACGCAAATTGAATGACGCATGATGAGCCTCCCTTTTGATCGTCAAATACATTCCCTTGCAAAGCAGTTATTCTAATGCATGTTCCATGCCAAAGAAAAGCCACGCATCGCGCCGGTAACAAAAAAACCAAAAACACATTATGTTACAGAGCCTTATAGAAATTCTTGGCAATTTCCGGCGGTAACGGACCCATCCGGCCCGGGATGAGCAGAACCAGAATTCGGTGCCCTTTTTCGTCCGACATCGGACATTTTGCGGCATTCCCTTGCCCAGGCGCTTCCGTTCTGGTATAAATCGCCGGCTCGATTGACCGGCAACACACCCGGGTTTCACCCGGACCAGGCGCCGAACATTCGAAACAAGCGGCGCGACGGACCGATCTGGATCGGCCGGCATCGCGCCAAATACGCACACGCACCGCAACGGTTCAGAGGGGTGCCCGTCACCATAAACGGGTCTCTGCAACGGGTGCGTGGAGGATTAACCCCGGACTCCAGCGCTACGGCGCTGCGATTCCTATTGCATACAGGAATTACCATGGCAAACGTCACGATGCGCCAAATGCTCGAAGCCGGCGTGCACTTCGGTCACCAGACCCGCTACTGGAACCCCAAGATGGCCCCTTACATTTTCGGGGCACGCGGGAAGATCCACATCATCAACCTCGAAAAAACGCTGCCTCTGCTGAACGACGCGATGAGCTACATCAGCAAACTGGCGGCCCGGCGCGGCTCCATCATGTTCGTGGGCACCAAGCGCGCGGCGAGCAGCGCCATTGAAGAAGCGGCGCAGAAATGCGGTATGCCGTACGTCTCCCACCGCTGGCTCGGCGGCATGCTGACCAACTACCGGACCATCAAGGCTTCGGTGAAGCGTTTGCGCCAGCTTGAGGAAATGGGCGAGAACAACGGTTTCGATCACCTGGTGAAGAAAGAAGTGCTGCAGCTCAGCCGCGAACAGGACAAGCTGGAAAAAAGCCTCGGCGGCATCAAGAACATGAAGGGTCTGCCGGACGCCCTGTTCGTGATCGACGTGAACCATGAAGACATCGCCGTCAAGGAAGCCCGCAAGCTTGGCATTCCCGTGATCGCGGTGGTCGACACGAACTGCTCGCCGGAAGAAGTCGAATACATGATTCCCGGCAACGACGACGCCATCCGCTCCATCCGCCTGTATACGCAACTCGCGGCTGAAGCCGTTCTGGAAGGGCGTGCTTCGGCACCGGCGGTGGACATCGACGACGAATTCATCGAATTGGATGAAGACGGCAATCCCGTGAAGTCCAAGAGCGACAAACCCAAGGGCGGAGCCCGCAAGGCACCGCGCAAGAAGGCCGCCAAGAAGAAGGTCGCCGCACGCAAGGCGCCGGTCGCCGCTGACGCTCCGGCCGATGCCGAAAAGGCGCCCGCCGAGGCCGCCGAAGCTTCCAGCGAGACCGCAGAGCCCGCTGCGGAAGCCGAAGCCAGCGCCGAGAAGGCGCCTGAAGCCGAAGCCAGCGCCGAGAAGGCGCCTGAAGCCGAAGCCACGCCTGAAGCCGAAGCCGCACCTGAAGCCGCGAAGGCCGACAGCGAAGCCGAATCGGAAGCCGAAACAGCTCCGAAGACGACCAAGAAAGTCGCCAAGAAAAAAGTCGCCAAGAAGGCCGCTGCCAAGAAAGCGGACGACGAATAAACCGGCAAACCCGCCACCACGGGCGCCGCGCGGCACAACCGCGTGGCGCGCCTGAACGTTACAGATACAGTGAGGTAAACCCATGGCAGTGACAGCTGCACAGGTCAAGGAACTACGTGAGCGCACCGGCGCTGGCATGATGGAATGCAAGAAGGCTCTGGTGGAAACCGGCGGTGATCTGGAAGCCGCGGTCGAACACCTGCGCAAGTCCGGGCTGGCACAGGCCGACAAGAAGGCCGGGCGTGTCGCGGCCGAGGGCAAAATCGCCATGGCCGCTGCCGACGACGGCAAGCGCGCGGTGCTGATCGAGATCAACTGCGAAACCGACTTCGTGGCCAAGGATGACGCGTTCAACGCGTTCGCCGACGCCGTGGCCGCGAACGCGCTGCCGCTGGAGTCGGACGACATCGCCAATCTGATGGATTCGCGGATCGGCGACAGCACGGTTGAAGAAGCCCGCCAGGCCCTGGTCGCGAAAATCGGCGAAAACATCCAGGTGCGGCGCTTCGTCACGCGCGCCACCGACGGCGTACTCGGCGCCTACCTGCACGGCGGCAAGATCGGCGTGCTGGTCGATCTCGAAGACGGCGATGCCGAACTCGCCCGCGATCTCGCCATGCACGTTGCCGCGCTGAGCCCGGCCTATGTTTCCGACGACGACGTTCCGCAGGACGTCATCGAAAAAGAGAAGGAAATCCTCGCCGCGCAGGCCGCCGACAGCGGCAAGCCCGCCGAAATCATCGAGAAAATGGTCAGTGGCCGCTTGCGCAAACAGCTCGCCGAGATCACACTGCTCGGACAACCCTTCGTCAAGGATTCCGACGTCACCGTGGGCAAGCTGCTGTCCCAGAAAAATGCGCGGGTCAAAGGCTTCAACCGGCTGGCGGTGGGCGAAGGCATCGAAAAACGTGAGAGCAATTTTGCTGACGAAGTCATGCAACAGGTGAAGGGTGGCTGAAGAGGCCTATCGCCGCATTCTGCTCAAGCTCAGCGGCGAAGCGCTGCTGGGCGACGAAGACTATGGCATCGATCCGAACATGATTCAGCGGATCGCGGCCGAAATCGCGGAAGTCTCGCGCGCCGGAGTCGGAGTTGCCGTCGTCATCGGCGGCGGCAACATTTTCCGCGGTGCCGGGCTCGCCGAGTCCGGCATCGATCGCGTCACCGGAGACCACATGGGCATGCTGGCCACGGTGATGAACGCACTGGCGCTGCAGGACGCCCTGGAGAGCATCGAAGCCGATGCCCGCGTGATGTCCGCGATCTCCGTTCATGATGTCTGCGAAGACTACATCCGCCGCCGGGCCATCCGGCACCTGGAAAAAGGCCGCGTGGTTGTCTGCGCGGGCGGTACCGGTAACCCGTTTTTCACCACCGATACCGCCGCCGCGCTGCGAGCCATCGAGGTGGGAGCGGACATCCTGCTCAAGGCCACCAAGGTAGACGGGGTCTACACTTCCGACCCGGTCAAGAATTCCGATGCCGAACGGTTCGACTCGCTGAACTACGACCGTGTCATCGAGCACAAGCTGGGCGTCATGGACGCCAATGCCATCGTGCTGTGCCGCGACCAGGGCATGCCGATCCGCGTATTCAACGTGTTCGAGGACGGCAACCTGATGCGGCTCGTCCGCGGCGAGGCCATCGGCACGCTCGTTTCCTGACCCGGAGCTGCCGCGCACCCGGCGCGGACGATTTTCGGGGAAGCTCTGATAGAATTCATTTCCGGCGCACGGCAGAATGTAGAATCTGCGCCGCGCTGAATCCATCCCAAGGAGTACTGCATGCTCGACGACATCAAGTCTGACGCCCGAACCCGCATGCGCAAGAGCCTGGAGTCTTTGCGCCACGAACTCGCCAAGATCCGCACCGGGCGGGCGCATCCCAGCCTGTTGGAACATGTGCACGTGGACTACTACGGCAGCGAAGTGCCGATTGGCCAGGCCGCCAGCGTCGCCATCGAGGATGCGCGAACGCTTACGGTCACGCCGTGGGACAAGAGCATGGTTCCGCTGATCGAAAAAGCCATCCTCACCTCGGACCTGGGCCTCAACCCCGCCACCGCGGGACAGGTGATCCGGATTCCGTTGCCACCATTGACCGAGGAACGGCGCCGGGATCTCGGCAAGGTCGTGCACCAGGAAGGCGAAAACGCCAAGATCGCGGTTCGCAACATCCGGCGCGACGCCATCCACCACGTCAAGGAACTGCTCAAGGAAAAGGAGATTTCGGAGGACGATGAGCGCCGGGCCGAAACCGAAATCCAGGCCCTGACCGACGATGCCGTGGGCCGGGTCGACGAAATCGTCGAAGAAAAAGAACAAGAACTGCTGGAAATCTGAGCACCGCGTCCGTTGATCGCCAACACCCACCGGACCGCGACAGCCGCATGAAAAGCGCCCGCTCATCGCCGACTGCCAACCCCGGTGCGGTGCCGGACAAGCTGCCACGCCACATCGCTTTCGTGATGGACGGGAACGGCCGCTGGGCCCAGCATCGCAACCGCCCCCGCACCATGGGGCATCAGGCCGGGCTGAAGGCTCTGCGCCGTATCATCGAGCACTGCGGACGACTGGGTGTACCGGAAGTCACGCTGTTCGCTTTTTCGAGCGAGAACTGGAATCGTCCGCAGGCCGAGGTGAGCCGCCTGATGGATCTGTTCATGCGGGCTCTGGACAAGGAAGCCCGGGAACTGCACGAAAACGAAGTGCGGCTGCGCTTCATCGGCGAGCTTTCCGCCTTTCCGGAGGCCATGCAGGAGAGCATCCGGAACGCGATGGAGCAAAGCCGGGAAAACGCCCGGATGAAACTGAATGTCGCGGTCAATTACGGTGGACGCTGGGACATCACCCAGGCTGCCCGCCAACTCGCCGAGGCCTGTGTCCGCGGCGACCTCGACCCTGCGGCCATCGACGAGAGCCTGCTGGCCGAACGCCTCGCCCTCGCCGGCAGTCCCGACCCCGACCTGTTTGTCCGAACCGGGGGCGAACGCCGTATCAGCAACTTCCTGTTGTGGAATTCCGCCTACACGGAGTTCTATTTCACCCCCACTCTGTGGCCCGATTTCGACCCGGATTGCCTGGATGAGGCACTGGCGGACTTTGCCGCGCGCGAACGGCGCTTCGGGCGCACCGGGGACCAGGTACGCCGCAGGCAGGCGGTCTGAGGCCGGTGCTACGCACCCGAGTCCTAACCGGTGCGGTCATCGCGGTGGCCGCGATCGTCATCGTCTTTTTCCTGCCGCCGGCCGGTTTTCGCATGGCCATCGCGCTGTTGCTGCTGATCGGCTGCCACGAGTACACCCGGCTGGGTTCGTTGAACCGGCCCGTCCGCGCGCTGGTACTGGGTGCACAGACCGCGATCTTCGGCTGGCTGCTCATCGCCTGGGAAGGTGTGCAGCCCCATGCGGCCGCATTCCTCGTCGCCGCCTGCCTGTCCTGGTGCCTGATGCTGCTGCGCCTGGTCACCTTCCGTCCGCAACGACCACCCGGCCTGAACTACCGCTTCCTGACCGCATTCGCGGCCCTGGCCAGTCTTTCATTCGCCGCCTATGCGCTGTTCTGGTTGCATGACAGGCCTGCCGGCGGCCTGCTGGTCTTGCTGTTGCTGCTGATCATCTGGTCCGCGGACATCGGCGCGTACTTCACCGGCCGGCGCTTCGGCCGCCACCGGCTGGCTCCGGCCATCAGCCCGGGCAAGACCTGGGAAGGCCTGGCCGGCGGCCTGATTCTCGCCACCATCGTCGCGGCGGCATACTCGGCAATGACATCCGCGATCCCGTCGCCCGCACTGCTGGTCGCACCGGTCGCCGTGCTCACCGCCGCGGTGTCGGCAGCCGGGGATCTGTTCATCAGCATTCACAAACGCACGGTCGACCTGAAGGACAGCGGGCGGCTGTTTCCCGGCCACGGAGGCGTGCTGGATCGATTCGACAGCCTGCTGGCGGGCGCGCCGTTCTTCGCCCTGGGCGTTTACCTGTTGCGCGCGGCCACATGAGCGAAGGCGTCAGCATTCTCGGATCCACCGGCTCGGTGGGCGAAAGCACCCTCGATGTGATCCGGCGCAACGGCGACCGCTTCCGGGTGATCGCCCTGACCGCGAACCGGAATGTCGAGCGGCTGGCCGAGCAATGCGCCGAACACGACGCCCGGTATGCCGTCATCGCCGACGAGTCCCTGGCCGGAGCCCTGACCACCGAACTGCAGGCCCGGGGCAGCCGGGCCCGCGTGCTGGCGGGGCCGGAAGGGCTGTGTGCAGCCGCCGATTCCCCTGAAGCCGACACGGTCATGGCGGCGATCGTCGGCGCCGCCGGCCTGGAGCCGACCCTCGCCGCCGCGAAAGCCGGCAAGAAAGTGCTGCTGGCCAACAAGGAATCCCTGGTGATCGCCGGACCGGTGTTCATGCGCGCGGCGCGCGAAGGCGGAGCCCGGGTGCTGCCCGTGGACTCCGAACACAATGCGATCTTCCAGGCCCTGCCCGGCGATTTCGGGCGCGGCCTGACCGCGACCGGGGTGGAACGCATCATTCTGACGGCATCGGGCGGACCGTTCCTGGATGTTCCCGCCGATCAGCTGGCCGACATCACGCCGGAACAGGCGTGCAATCACCCGAACTGGGACATGGGCCGGAAGATCTCGGTCGATTCCGCCACCCTGATGAACAAGGGCCTGGAACTGATCGAGGCGCATTGGCTGTTCACCGCCGACCCCGATCAACTGGAGGTGGTCGTTCATCCGCAGAGCATCGTGCACTCCATGGTCGCCTACCGCGACGGTTCGGTGCTGGCCCAGCTCGGCACGCCGGACATGCGTACCCCCATCGCCTATGCGCTGTCGTGGCCCGAGCGGATTGAAGCCGGCGTCAAACGCCTCAACCTTGTGGAACTGGGTGACTTGTCGTTTCGCGCCCCCGATCTGAAACGCTTTCCCTGCCTGCGCCTCGCGTTCGAGGCCATGCGCGAAGGCGGAAGCGCGCCGGTCACGTTGAACGCAGCCAATGAAATCGCGGTCGAAGCTTTTCTGGACGGACGCATCGGCTTCGACCGCATTCCGGCCCTGGTCGAGGCGGTACTGGAACAGGCCGAAGGCGGGCCGCTGAACGACCTGGAGCAGGTGCTGCACCAGGACAGCCTGGCCCGGACACGGGCCCGGGAATTGATGCAGGAATACACATGAGCGAAGTGCTTGGATCCATCTGGTGGCTGCTGGTCGCGCTGGGACTGCTGATCACCTTTCACGAATTCGGCCATTTCTGGGTGGCCCGGCGCCTGGGCGTGCGCGTGCTGCGCTTCTCCGTGGGCTTCGGCCGGCCGATCTGGTCGCGGCGCGGCAAGGATGGCGTCGAATACGTGGTGGCCGCCATTCCCCTGGGCGGTTACGTCAAGATGCTGGACGAGCGCGACGGCGACGTGCCTGAAGAGTTGAAGGCAGAGGCCTTCAACCGCAAGCCGGTCTGGCACCGTATCGCCATCGTACTGGCCGGCCCGGCCTTCAACCTGGTATTCGCGGTACTGGCATTCTGGGTGATGTTCATGGTCGGAATTCCCGAATCGCGGCCGGTTATCGGCGCGACCGACGGCATCGCGGCCGAAGCGGGCCTGGAAGCCGGCGACGAGATCATCGCCCTCGACGGCCAGTCGACCCGGACCTGGTCGCACGCACTGCTGTCCCTGATCACCCACGCGCTGGATCGCGATCCCGTGCAGATGACCGTGCGGGATGCCAACGGCGGCGAATCCAATCACCGGCTCGAACTGGACCGCCTGGGCAGCGACTTCAGCGAAGAGCGCGTGCTCGAGGCCGTCGGCATCACGCCATGGCGTCTCGAGGTTCCCGCCGTGGTCGGAAGCGTCACCCCCGACAGCGCTGCCGCGCGGGCCGGAATCTACCCGGACGACCGCATCGTGGAAATTGCCGGCGAGGACGTCGAAAACTGGTCGTGGGTGGGTTACCTGGTGCAGGAACACGGCGCGGCCGGGCAGCCGCTGGCGGTGACGGTGGAACGCGACGGTGCGCGGGTCGATCTGGAAGTCCGACCCGAGCGGCAGCGGTCCGGGATGCTGTCCAGCCGGCTTGTTCTCGGAGTCACCAATGCCGAATTGTCAGCCGAACAGCGCGCCGCGTGGGAGCGCGCCTCGATCCTGTTGCGTCATGGACCCGTCGAAGGCATCCAGGCCGCGGTGGGCGAGACCTGGCGTCTGACCGGCGCCACCTTCGGCCTGCTCGGCCGCATGGTGACCGGCTCCGCCTCGGTGAAGAACCTTTCCGGCCCGATCAGCATCGCGCAGTTCGCCAACTCATCGGCCAGCCGGGGGTTGTCCAACTTCCTGTTTTTCCTGGGCGCGATCAGCCTCAGCCTGGGGATTCTGAACCTGCTGCCCATCCCCGTTCTGGACGGCGGTCATTTCATGTATTACCTGATAGAATGGGTCAAAGGAAGCCCCGTCTCCGACCGGGCGCAGATGGCCGGCCAGTATTTTGGACTGGTCGCTCTGGCAGGCCTGATGAGCCTTGCTTTTGTTAACGATATTTTACGGCTGATCGGATAAACTCCCGCATCCGTTCGCGCCTCCGCAACAGGTCATATCGAATAATGAGAAAATGGGCGTTGATGCTGGGCTTGCTGCTGTGGGTCAATTTGGCCTGCGCGGCCGAATCCTTCATCATTCAGGACATTCGCGTTGATGGTTTGCAGCGTATTTCCGAAGGCACGGTCTTCAACTACCTGCCCATCAACGTCGGCGATGAGCTGACGGGTTCCAATACCCGCGCGGCCATCCGCGAACTCTACCGCACCGGATTCTTCCAGGATATCGAGTTTGGCCGCGAGGGTGACATCCTCGTCATTACCGTGCGCGAACGGCCGGCCATCGCCAACATCAACATCACCGGCAACAAGGCCATCAAGGAAGAGGACCTGCTGCGCGTTCTGTTCGACATCGGGCTCTCCGAGGGTGAAGTGTTCGACCGCCTGGTGCTCGACCGGCTGACCCAGGAACTGGTCAAGCAGTACTTCAGCCAGGGCCGCTACGCGGTCGACGTGGACGCGCGGGTGACCGAACTCCAGCGCAACCGGGTACGCATCGCCATCGTGATCGATGAAGGCGACGTCGCCCAGATCCGGCACATCAACGTGGTCGGCAACGAAACCTTCACCGACAAGGAAATCCGCGAGGATTTCGAGTCGGATATCGAGCCCTTCTGGAAGTTCTGGTCCAAGGCGGACCAGTATTCGCGCGAGAAACTCTCCGGCGATATCGAAAAGCTGCGTTCGTTCTACCTCGACCGCGGTTACGTGGACTTCAATGTCGAGTCCACCCAGGTTTCGATCAGCCCGGACAAGGAAAACATCTTCATCACCGCCAACATCATCGAAGGCGAAATCTACAGCGTCAGCGACGTGCAACTCACCGGCGAAATGGTCATCGAGGAAAGCACCCTGCGACGGCTGATCGTGATCGAACCCGATGAGATATTTTCGCGCAGAAAGGTGGAGCAGAGCGTCGAGAACATCACCGCGGTGCTGTCCAACATCGGCTATGCGTTCGCCAACGTGAACCCGATCACCGACGTCGACCGAAACGACCGGCTGGTTTCGATCAATTTTTACGTCGACCCGGGCAAGCGTGTCTACGTCCGCCGCATCCAGTTCACCGGCAATTCCAAGACCAAGGACGAGGTGCTGCGCCGCGAGATGCGGCAACTGGAAGGCGCCTGGTTCTCGCAGGCCGCGATCGACCGTTCCAAGGTCCGCATGCAGCGTCTGACCTACTTCGAATCGGTGGAGGTCGAAACCCCGCCGGTGACCGGGACCGACGACCAGGTGGACGTGATCTTCCGCGTCCAGGAACGTCCGGCGGGCAGCTTTACGGTCGGCCTGGGCTTTTCCCAGGTGCAGGGCCTGATCGCCTCGATGAGCGTACAGCAGGACAACTTCATCGGCAGCGGCAAACGCCTCGGGCTCGGTATCTCGTATTCCAAGATCATCAAGAGCCTGAGCATTTCCTACGACAACCCCTACTGGACCGAGGACGGGGTCAGCCGCGGCTTCTACGCGCGATACCAGGAATTCGATCAGGGCCAGGCCAACATCTCGACCTTTACCAGCAGTGAATGGGCGCTGGGCATGAATTTCGGCATCCCCGTGACCGAGGTCGATTACCTCCGCGCCGGTGCCGGATTCCGCAGCACCCAGATCAATATCGGCTCTTTCTCCTGCGTGGTCGTGGATCCGGAAGACCCCGATATCTGTCAGCAGTTCGGCCTGGTTCCGACCAATGGAGACCCGCTCTCCAATTCTCTGGACAACAATGGTGACGGGATCATTTCCAGCAACGAGCGCGAATTCGACGTCATCGACCTGACCTTGAGCTGGAACCGCGACAGCCGCAACCATTTCCTGAATCCGTCCCGCGGTTCAGTTCAGTCGTTCACCGTGCAGGCCTCCGCGCCGGGCAGCACGCGCGAGTTCTACAAGTTGCTGTATCGCGGGGCCAAGTACTGGCCGATCTGGGGTGGCCTGGTGTTCTCGGTACGCGGCAACCTGGGCTACGGCGATGCCTACGACAGCTACGACGACGACTCCCTGGCCACGCCGCAGGATACCGAACTGCCGCCCGAGCTCGCGGATCGTTGTGACCAGTCGGACGTCGTCGCGCTCGACACCGGGTTGCCGTTCTACGAGCACTTCTACAGCGGCGGTGTTCGCGACCTGCGTGGCTACGACGACAACACCCTGGGCCCGAAGGACCGTTTCTGCCGCTCCATCGGCGGCGATTTCAAGGTCGCCGGCGGCATGGAGTTGGCGTTCCCGACGCCTTTCCTGGGTGGGCAGAGCGGAACGCGCATCGCGCTGTTCGTCGACACCGGCTACGTGTACGAGAACATCGACGCCTTCGACGCCGACAAGCTGCGCGGTTCGTTCGGTCTGTCGGTCACCTGGGAAGCACCGATCGGGCCAATCATCATCAGTTACGCCTTCCCCTTCCGCGACCAGGAAGGCGACCGCACCGAGGACCTCCAGTTCTCCTTCGGAACCACCTTCTAGCGAGCTTTTTCAAGCGACTGCCAGGCTCCGCCCTTCATGATTCCCGGTGTTCGGGTGTACACTATGGATTATGCGGAGTTATGTCCGAACAATTTGCTGTGTCCTCGCCTGCCTCGCCGTGGCGGCGCCGGTGTGGGCGCAATCCCTGCGCATCGGTTACGTGGACATGAAGCAGGTACTGGACAACGCTCCCCAGGTCGTGGCCGGACGGGAAATCCTGGACCAGGAATTCCGTGGCCGCAGCGAGGCCATCGAGGTGGATGAATTCCGGGCAAAAACCCTGGAAGACCGCCTCGCCCAGGGCGACCTCGCGCCGGAAAATGCCCGCCAGACCGAACGTGAGCTTCGCGAACTCCGGCGCAACATCAACCGCCGCAAGGAAGACCTGCGAGACGAACTCTCCTTCCGGCGCACCGAAGAAGTCCAGCGGCTGGAGGAGGAGATCAACGTGGCCGTGCAGGAAATCGCCAAACGCAATGGATTCGACCTGATCCTTTCCAGCCCGGTTGTTTACGCCAGCCCGGCGCTGGATGTCACCGATCTCGTGCTCGAGCAACTGGAAATCGAATTCGCCGCCGACCAGCTCGAACGTCCCGTTCGCTGACTTTCGCGACCCGCCTGATGCCCGCCGGCCCCAGCGCTCACCGCCTGTCCGACATCGCTCAACGATTCGACCTCACCCTCCGGGGCGAGGATGCGGACGTGGACGGCGTCGGAACATTGCGCGGCGCTGCCGGCGGCCAGATCAGTTTTCTGGCCAATCCCGGGTATCGACCCGACCTGCCCGGCACCCGGGCCGCTGCCGTCATTTTGCGCGAAGACGATGCGGCCGACTGCCCGACCCGCTGCCTGATCGCGGCCGACCCGTACCTGGCTTTCGCCCGCGTGGCCGCGTTGTTCGCGCCGGCGCGGGATGTCCCCCCCGGCATTCATGCCGATGCCACCGTCGATCCGACGGCGAAGATCGGCGCCGACGTGCGGATCGGCCCCCGCGCCGTGATCGGCGCCGGTTGCCGCATCGGTGCCGGCAGTGCCATCGGCGCGGGGACGGTCATCGAAGCCAACAGCACCCTGGGCCGCGATTGCCGGCTGTACGCGAATGTCACCATCGGACACGAGGTGCGTCTGGGTGACCGGGTGATCATCCATCCCGGTGTGGTGATCGGCGCCGATGGCTTCGGCATTGCCCTGGCGGATGGATCCTGGGAGAAAGTGCCGCAACTCGGAGGGGTGGTCATCGGCGATGATTGCGAGATCGGCGCCAACACGACCATCGACCGCGGCGCCGTGGATGACACCGTGCTGGAAGAGGATGTGCGGGTCGATAACCTGGTCCAGATCGCGCACAATGTGCGGATCGGCGCACACACCGCAATCGCCGCCATGACGGGTATTGCCGGCAGCGCACGCATCGGTCGCTACTGCCTGCTGGCCGGGGGCTCCGGCGTCCTCGGACACGTGGAGATCGCAGATCGGGTAACCGTCGGAGCACGCAGCTCCGTGCTGGAGCCCATCACCGAAACCGGCGCCACCTGGTCGGCCATCATTCCGGCCCAGCCCCTGCGCAAGTGGCAGCGCAACGTGGCCCTGTTGCGCCGGCTGGAAGATATCTGGCGCCGCGTACGCCGGCTCGAAAAGAACCTGAAGACCGAGGGATCCGAACCCGTATGATCAATAACGTATTGCCCGAACCGGTGGAAGCCGGCCGTATCATGGAGTACCTTCCGCACCGCTATCCGTTCCTGTTGGTCGACCGCGTGATCGCCCTGCAGACGGAACCGGAAAAACGCTTGATCGCCACCAAGAACGTCACGATCAACGAACCGTTTTTCACCGGCCACTTTCCCGGCAAACCGGTGATGCCGGGGGTGCTGATCATCGAATCAATGGCCCAGGCCGCCGGCATGCTGGCGCACCTGGTTGCCGAGCTGGACGGCAAAAAAGGAGCGCTTTTCTACCTCGTGAAATTGGACAATGCCCGCTTCACGCAGATCGTGAAACCGGGCGACCAGCTCGAACTCGATGTCATCCAGAAGCGCATCATGCGCGGCATGGGTCAGTACGTCTGCGAAGCCCGTATCGACGGCCGCAAGGTCGCCAGTTGCGACATCATGTGCGCCGGAGAAAAAACATGAGCGGGATTCACCCCCAGGCCCTGGTCGATCCGGCCGCGGAAATCGCGGACGACGTCGAGGTCGGGCCGTTCAGCATTATCGGGCCCAGGGTACGCATCGGTCCCGGCAGCCGTATCGGGCCACACGTCGTGGTCACCGGCCGCACCACCATCGGCCGCAACACGCGGATTTTCCAGTTCGCGTCCATCGGCGAGGAACCGCAGGACAAGAAGTACGCCGGCGAGGACACCGAACTCATCATCGGCGACAACAACACCATCCGCGAACTGTGCACCTTCAGCCGCGGTACCGCCCAGGGCGGTGGCAAGACCATCATTGGCAACGACAACTGGATCATGGCCTGCGTCCACATCGCGCACGACTGCGAACTGGGCGACAACATCATCATGGCCAACAACGCCTCGCTGGCCGGCCACGTGCGCGTGGGTGACTGGGCCATCCTGTCCGGCTATACCCTGATCCACCAGTTCTGCACTGTGGGCGAACACAGCTTCACCTCGTTCGCCAGCCACGTGAACCAGAGCATTCCGCCCTACGTCACGGTGTCCGGCGAGAAGGCGCGCGCCAAGGGCGTGAACACGGAGGGCCTGAAACGACGCGGATTCACCGCCGAGCAGATCCAGCAGGTGCGGCGCGCCTACCGCGTGCTTTACCGCTCCGGGCTGAAGCTGGACGAAGCCCAGAACAAGTTGCAGGAAATGGCGCGCGACTCCGGCGAAATCGAACCCCTGGTCGAATTTCTGCGGACCACGGAAAAAAGCATGATCCGCTGATGCCTGCGTGACGGCATGCCAGGGGTCGTATCCTCATGAGTTCCCCTCCCACGATTGCACTGGTTGCCGGAGAAGCCTCGGGCGACCAGTTGGGCGCCGCGCTGATCGAGTCCCTGCGCCGCCGGATGCCCGACGCGCGTTTTTGCGGGATCGGCGGGACCGGCATGCAGGCGGCCGGCATGGACGTCTGGTGGGACAGCGAAGAGCTGGCTCTGTTCGGGCTGTTCGAAGTGCTCGGTCACCTGCCGCGACTGGTGCGCCTGCGCCGTGCACTCCGCGCCCGACTGCTGCAGTCCAGGCCGGATGTCTTCATCGGCATCGATGCACCGGATTTCAATCTCGGACTGGAACGCCAACTGCGCGATCACGGTATGTCCACCGTGCACTACGTCAGCCCCACGGTATGGGCCTGGCGACCGGGCCGGGTACGCAAAATCGCCCGGGCGGTCGATCACGTTCTGTGTTTGTTTCCCTTCGAACCCGCCTTCTACGACAGTCACGGCGTGCCGGCCACCTACGTCGGCCATCCAATGGCGGACCAGATCACCCCGGAGGCCGATACGCACCGCGCCCGTGAGGAACTCGGTCTCGCGCCCACCGAAGCACCCGTGGTCGCCCTGCTGCCCGGAAGCCGGGTCTCCGAGGTATCGCGGCTGGCGCCCATCATGCTCGCTGCGGCCCGGCGGCTCACCGAACGCTTCGACGGCATCCGTTTCATCGCGGCGCTGGCCAATGCCCGGGTCGCGGACCGCTTCCGTTCAGCGCTGGAAGCCCTGCCGGCCGGCAGTCGTCCCACGCTCGAGATCTTCGAAGGTCAACCACGCGACGTGATCGCGGCCGCAAACGCCGTGATGTGCGCTTCGGGAACGGTGACGCTGGAAACCCTGCTCATCAACCGGCCCATGGTGACCGCCTACCGGCTGGCTCCGGCCACCTATCATCTGGCAAAGCACCTGCGCCTGGTGCGGCCGCAGCATTTCGCGCTGCCCAACATCCTCGCCAGCGAAACGCTGGTGCCCGAGTTGATCCAGAACGAGGCCACGCCCGAGCGACTGGCTGCGGAAACCGCTCGCTGGCTGACGGACCCGCAGCGCCGGCAGCGACTGGGGTCCCGATTCGAGACACTGGGTACCGAATTGCGCTGCAATGCCAGCGAACGGGCCGCCGATGCGGTGATCCGGGTGCTCGGAGCGTCGGCGTGAACGGGAATCCCGGGCGCCATACCGCCGGTGTCGACGAAGCGGGTCGCGGGCCACTGGCGGGGCCGGTGGTGGTCGCGGCCGTGATTCTCGATCCGGAAGACTCGATCCACGGACTGGATGACTCCAAGCGCCTGTCCGAGGCCGCCCGGGTCGGTCTTTACGAGGAGATCACGGCTCGGTCGCTGGCCTGGTCCGTGATCGAAATCAGCCATGACGAGATCGACCGCTTGAACATTCTGAACGCCACGATGTTCGGCATGCAGCAGGCGGTGGCCGCCCTCACACCTGCCGCCGATGTCGCCCTGATCGACGGCAATCGTGCACCCGACCTGGCCTGCCCGGCCCGCACCATCATCCAGGGCGATCGCCTTGAGCCGGCCATTTCCGCCGCTTCGATCATCGCCAAGGTCACGCGTGACCGCCGAATGCGGGAACTGCACCGAACCTATCCGGATTACGGTTTCGACCGACACAAGGGTTACGGGACCCGCCAACACCTGGAATCCCTGGAACGCTTCGGGCCGTGCCCCATCCATCGACGGTCGTTCGCACCGGTGCGCCGCTTGTTGCAATCCGGCTTGTTCTGAGTCCGGCTTTTCATGGGACCGGCTTGTTCCGGACCCGGCCCGCGCTAGCCCGTTTCAAACCCCTGCATGCCGGGATCGGGATGGTCCTCCGCGTCCACGCTTTCGACCCGCGCCATCGGCGGACCGCGGCGCAGCCAGGCGGCCAGAGCATCCAGTGCCGCCTGCGGACCCGCGGCCACGACTTCGACACTGCCGTCGGCGAGGTTCACCGCACGGCCAGACAGGCCCAGGCGTTCCGCCTCACGCCGCGTGGACGCCCGGAACCAGACGCCCTGAACGCGCCCGGTGACCCGGAACCTGCGACAGGGCCGGTCACTCACGGACCTACAGCTCCGCCATCGATGAAGTCCTCGATGGCCTGACGGGTCACCGGCCCCAGAAAGGCCTTCACCGAAAGCCCTTCGGGATTCAGCACGATCGTCGTGGGCAGGACTTTCGGTGCGCCAAAGGGCTCGGGCGGCGCATAAACGTCCACCAGCAGGATCGGGTAGCTGACATCGAACTCGGCGAGGAAGGTTTCGAAGGCGCTGATGCCGGTATCCTCGAACGCCAGGCCCAGCACCGTGATGTCCTCGCGTTCGATGTGCAGTTCGGAAAGCTCCGGTATCTCCTTGCGGCAGGGGGCGCACCAGGTCGCCCAGTAATTCACGACCACCCACTTCCCCCGGTAATCGGAAAGCGCGGCCTCGCCGCCGCCCAGCACCGGCAGGGCGAAGTCGACGGGAGCATCGGTTTCATAGGCCGCGATGGCTGGTGGCGCCGGGGCGACAACGGCCAGCAGGAGCATCGCAGTGGCGATCAGGGGACGTACCATCATTCATGTTCTCCTTCGAGATAAAGTTCACGCAGGGGCCGGTCCAGATGCCGCAGACCCTCCCGCTGGGCGCGATTGAGCACCGTGGCGTAAACCCGGTCCCAATCCGAATCGATATGAACCGGCTCGCCATCCTGAACCGGCAGATGAAACTGGCCGCAGCGGTAAAGCACCCGCAGGGTGAGATCGCCGGCATCCCGTGCCAGCATCCAGTCCCCCGCATCGTCCCGGACCACGATGCTGGATTCCTCCAGGCGGCCGAGAATGCCCAGCATCTGCCGCTCGCCCACCCGCGGTTCGAGCGCCAGCAGGCCCTCGTGGGTGCAGGTCTGTCCCTGCCGCTGCGCCCGCCACAGGTGTCCGACGAGACGGAAGGCCATCTGCAGTTCCGCTTCCCGCGACCAGTCGCCGCCGGCACGGGGCCGATCGCGAAAGGTGGTGAGCGATGCCGCCAGCGATGCACCCAGCAGCACGACGATCCACACCAGGTACAACCAGAACAGAAAGATCGGCACGGTGGCCAGCGCGCCGTAGATCACCGTGTAGTTGGCATTGCTCACGTAGGCGACGAATCCCACCTTGGCGAGTTCGAACAGCAGCGCGCTGACGAAGGCACCGGCCAGGGCATCGCGAAAACGCACCCGGCGGTTGGGAACCAGCACGAAAATCAGTGCGAACACCATCCAGGTCATGCCGAAAATACCCAGCCGGTACAGCACCGGGTTCTGCGCCGCCTGGACGGCCACGCCACCGAACAGCATCCTCGCGCTGAGCGCCACGGCGGCGCCGATCATGATGGGAGCCAGGGTGAGCACCGCCCAGTAAACGACGATCCGCGCCGTCAACGAGCGCGAACGCCCGACCCGCCAGATCCGGTTGAATGCCACCTCGATGCGGAACATCAGCAACAGCGCGGTGAGAATCAGAAAAACGGTACCGGGCAGTGTCAGCCCGGAAACACTCTCCAGAAACGTCGCCAGGTAGTTTTCAACCTGCTCGCCCGCCGCCGGCATCAGATTGCTGAAAATGAACGACTGCAACTGGCTCGACCACTGTGAGAAAACCGGAAACGCGGCCACGATGCCGAATATCACCGCCAGCAGCGGCACCAGCGCGATCAGGCTGGTATAGCCCAGCGAAGCGGCCTCCTCGAAGCAGCGGTCGTCCTTGAAATGTTGCCACACATGACGCGCCAGCCGCCGGGCGCGGACCAGCAGGTCCTGCACATCGAGCGGACGGTTTTCCGCCGCGGCGAAGATGCGCAATCGCGACTTTCCGATTCTGTCCTGCCCGCCCGCTGGCGTGCGCTTTGCCGGCATATCGAATTACCCGTCCGGTTTACCCACCCGGATTCAATCAATAGAATGGCGGCCATCCGCCATCGTGCGCCATTCTAACCCGAGGCCTGAAATGACCGTCAGAATGCTCCACAACCCACGTTGCTCCAAGTCACGCGCAACACTGGCCCTGTTGCAGGACCGTGGAATCGAGCCGGACCTTTCACTTTATCTCGAAACCCCGCCTACCCGGGAAGAGTTGCAAACCATCCTGCAGCAACTCGGCATGAAGCCCATCGAACTGGTACGCAAGGGAGAAGCCGAATTTCGCGAACTCGGTCTGGGTGAGCCCGGCGTGAGCGACGACCGGATTCTCGATGCCATGATCGAACACCCCCGGCTGATCGAACGACCCATCGTGCTGGCCAACGGCAAGGCGTCCATCGGCCGGCCACCCGAATCCGTACTCGACATCCTCTGACTCCGGCGGCCATCAACTTGGAAATCCTGGTGCTGTATTACAGCCTGCACGGCCACACCGCAGCCATGGCCCGGCAGGTTGCCCTGGGCGTTGAAGAAACCGACGGTACCGCGGCGCGTGTGCGCACCGTGCCGCCGGTGCGGACCGGACTGGAGCAGCACACACCCGATGTTCCGGAAGATGGCCCGCCCTGGGCGCGGCGCGAGGACCTCACCGAATGCGGCGGCCTCATCGTCGGCAGCCCCACCCGGTTTGGCAACATGGCGGCACCGCTCAAGTATTTCATCGACGGAACCGCGTCGGAGTGGTTCTCGGGCGCTTTGGCCGGGCGGCCGGCCGCGGCGTTCACCTCAACCGCCAGCCTGCATGGCGGACAGGAAACCACGCTGCTCAGCATGATGCTGCCGCTGCTGCACCACGGCATGGTGCTGGTCGGTCTGCCCTACACCGAACGCGGCCTGATCGACACGGCCGGCGGCGGCACGCCTTACGGCGCCAGTCATCACTCCGGCTGGGAAGGAAACCGCGAACTGGACCGGCACGAATCCGACCTGTGCCGTGCCCTGGGACGCCGCGTGGCGGACATGGCGCTGCGGCTCAGTCAGTGAGCGGAGCTCGCGGGGTTATCCTGTCGTGGCTGGCCCTGCTGGGCTGGCAACCGGTGTGGTTGCTGGTGCTGCCGCCGCCGCACGGACCCCGCAACCTGGTACTCGCGGCAGTGGCCACAGCACCCCTGCTGATTCCCCTGGCCGGCATTCTGCGCGCCCGGATGCGCGCGATGACCTGGGGCGGATTCATCTCGGTCGCCTATTTCGTCGCCGGCGTGACGGAACTGTGGAGCAATCCGCCCATGCGGCCAGCCGCGGGGGTCGAAGTCCTTCTCGCGCTGGCCTACGTGCTTCTGCTCGCACGCCACGCAAAAAGTCTGAGAACAGGCAAACCCTAGGGACTCGCGGACTCCGTGGACCCAGCCGGTTCAGCACTGTCAGCCGGCGGACCGGTAACGCCCGGCTGGCCAGGCACACCTTGACTGGCCGGAAGCGAGAAATGCTTGCGGCTGAGAAGATGCAATCGGGCCATCGCGTGCGCGACGCTGATCGACACCGAACCCGAACGCATCACCGCCTCGGGCTGGCCGTCCCACAGCGCCTGGAACCGCTGTAAGCGAGCGAGGCCGGCATCGTGGATGTTCCCCACCGGTACATTGGCCGCGCGGAATCTTCGAATCACGGCTTCATCGAGCAGGCCGCTCTGCCCTTCCATCATGGCCCGAATGGCATCGGAATCCAGAACGGTTTCCGGATACAGCAACACCAGCAGGGAGCGCAGCAGGGTCTTGTAGGTCGTAACCTCGATCAAACGATCATGCAGGCTGGGGCCCGAATCCGGACCGAGACGGCCGGACGGCCGAAGCAGCGCACTGTAGAGCGTCTGTTGTTCGGCCTGGTACAGGCCGCGCATGTGCGCCGCGAGGCGGTCCCGGATCCCGTCCCCGGGGGCAATCTCCAGTCTCTGCACGCCGATTCCGGTAACGAACCAGTCACGCCACTCGGCGCCCCGCTCCCAGTTCGCGAGAATCACTTCCGACGGACGGCTGCGGGCGGCGGCCAGGTAGGTCAGGCGGTCCGGCACCAGGTTGAAGCCGGATTTACGCCCGCGTGACGTGACGATTCGGGTTCCGACCCATTCCGTGGGACAGCCGTCGGCGAGCACTTCATCGTCTGCCGCCGCAATGAGATAGTGGTATTCATCCGGGCTCACAAAGTGAGATCCGAACACGTCCTCGGTGCGGCCGCCCTCGTGATAACGACCCAGCAGGTTGAAGCTCAGGCGCCCGAAGTAATTGGCCACGTTCGGATCTTCCGGACGCACGGGCTCGGAACGGCGTTCGACCCATTGCATGTCGTCGTAACAGATTTCGATCCGCCCCAGGCCGGTCTGGTCAGCCAGCAGGTACTCGTCCGGGAACAGCCCGACCAGCGCCCGGGTGGCATCGAGCGCCTGGGTCATTTCGCAGCTTCGTTCGGCGGAGCAGGGCGCAATCGTCAGGTCTGGCGTACGGTAGGCCGTGCGCTGCGTCACCGATCCCCCCAGCATCACATCGGCACCGGGGCGCAGGCGGGCTTCGCGGAAAGTGATCTCGGCGTTGCGAATGCCGCGTACCAGCTCATCGAGCGCGGCCCGGTATTCGGCGAGACTCTCGCTGACGGGATCGTTGATGCCGGCCCCCGATCCGCTGATGCAGTCGACCTGCCGCGACATGGCCCGCATCAGGCGACGGCCCTGTTGTTCCATGCGGTTCACCAGGGCCTCGTTGCCGGGCGTCTGCAGGAACACCGGCTCGACATCGGCAAACCAGGTCACCAGTGAGGCGAATACGGCCCATTCCAGCGGATTGGGTAGCGGCTGATCCGGCAGCGGACAGGTGGCGGGGGCCAGTTCGTGCAGGTAGCCCAGCAGGTAATTGATCCGCTGCCAGGGCATCAGCTCCAGTTCCCGCCGCAGTTGCTCCGTGCCGTACGGACCGCTCGGTTCGCCGGCCAATTCGGAGCTGCGCAACTGCGAATCGACCATGTCCACCATGCTCTGCAGACAGCCGTCGAACTGATGGCGCGTGAACGTGGGCCGGCCATCGCTTCCGCGGGCCGCGGCCACGCTGATGCAGATGTCGATTTCCTCGGAAATCCGCTGCCGCACCGGCTGGTCGAAATAAAACGCCAGATCCGAGGCCATCAGCACCAGCTGCGCGACGGCATCGGCCAGTTCTTCCTGCAAGCCCGACATCCGGTCGGCCGGAAGTTCCCCGTCAGCCAGTTCCTGGGCCACATCGAACGCCGCCGCGATATTCGCGTTGAAGCGCGGATCGATGTCGTTGAACTGGCGCGAAAGGGTGGCCGACAGGCGCGGCAGAAACTCGGCAATCAGCGGGGGCAATCCTCCGGTCGCGGCGGGATCGTGCACATGGGTGTCCAACAGATCGGTCACCGCCCAAAGCAGGCCCTGAATGAACTCCAGGTAACGGCCGGAATGCAGACCCTCGACAGCGGACGCGAGCCGCAGCATCTGCGCGGCCGTTCGGGAAGCGGCCGGATCCAGTTCGGGCAGGGCTTCGTACAAACCGAAACGCAGACGGCGAGCGCCCAGCGCATCCGGCGGTGCCGGCAGGGTCAGTGAAAACATCAGTTCCCGCAACCTCTGGATGCCAACTTCCAAAGGCTCGCCGGCGTCTCCGCTGCGCTCCGGGGCCGGGGGTTCGGCCGCCATCCACGGGTCGAACCAGTCCGCATTCAGCGCGGCGGCGACCTGGCCGAATCCGGGGTCGCCGGCAACCCGGTCGCGGAAGGTCTGCCACAACGCGGGCGCCATCACTTCCACCTGAAACAGGGTTTCGGGCAGGAACGCGGCGGCCAGACGTTCGTCGGAGCGGTCGAACAACTGATGGGACAGTGCGGGAAATCCGGGGCCCAACGGGGAGATGTCGTGCGGCGGATGGATGTTCTGCTGGCCCAGCTCCTGCTGCACGAACCACGAGGCCGGATCCAGGATGGGGCTGCGCGAAGGCAGATGGACGTAGCGGGCCGCCAGCAGGTCCAGCCACCCCCGATCGTCGCGGAACTGGTCGGCCCATTCACCGACCGCCTCTTCATCCACCGGGCTGGTGCGGCCCAGCAGACGGGACACGGCCAGCAAGGTGAGCAAGGTGTCGTTACGCGAAGAGGGTTCGGCCAGCGACGCCGACAGTTCGCGAAGATCCGGCAATTCCGGTGGCTCCCAGGCGGCTTCGGGCGCCTCCTGGGCCGCACCCGTTGCCGCGAACAGCAGCAGCACGAGGACCACCACAAACCGCGGCCATCCGGGCAAGCTGATTTTTCTCGTCCGCCTCATTTACTGCCCACCTCCGGCGGGTACCCGGCAATCGGAGCAGGTTATACTACGCGATGCCGGCACCCGGACGAAACAACCGTTTCCCGGTCACTCTTTCCCCGCAAACGTCACCGCATGCCACCATGAACCAACTGCTGATCATCACCACGGGCGGAACGATCGACAAGATCTACTTCGACGACAAAAGCGACTACCAGATCGGAGAACCGCAGATCAGCCAGATTCTGCACGCCATGAACGTGGGCTTCGAGTTCGAGGTCAATGCCCTGATGCGCAAGGACAGCCTGCACATGAGCGACGAGGACCGCAAGCGGATCCGGGCGGCCATCGTGGAAAGCGATGCCGAACACGTTCTGATCACCCACGGCACCGATACGATGGTCGACACCGCCAGCGTGCTGCAGGACATTCCCGGGCGAACCATTGTGCTGACCGGGGCCCTCAACCCGGCCCGGTTCCGCGATTCCGACGCGGTGTTCAACATCGGCTGCGCGGTCGGCGCGGTCCAGAGCCAGCCCGCGGGCGTCTACATCGCGATGAACGGCCGCGTCTGGGACCCCGCCCGGGTGCGCAAGAACCGCGACGCCAACCGTTTCGAACCGATTTGAGCCAGTCCGCCGCGCCGTGCTCAGCGAAAGCGCGGCGGCACGTAATTGTAGCGGAGCATCTGTTCGCGGTGACGGTCGACGATGCGGGCGACCTGCTCGTCGCTGAGCTGCTCGACCCACTGGTTCTTGGTGCCCTTGCGGAAAAAGGCCTTCGAATTGGGGCAGGGGGCGAGCCAGACGATATTTCCCCTGTCGAATTCCCGTACCTGATATGAGGTTATGCAGGTTTTTTTGGATTTTGACGGAGGGGTTTCGATTTTGATTGCATAAGGTATCACTATTAGATACTTTAAGAGAGTGAAATCGAATGAAGGCCATATCTCTGCAAAAGACCTGATCGAGACTTTGGCCTCGAAGGGACGCTATAGCTTTACTTCCGGGGAAGCGCGAGCAGCCCTGAGGGTCTCTTCCGATGCCAGCAAGCTGGCACTAAACCGGCTGGCCCGCCAGGGACGAATAGCCTCCCCCGCGCGGGGGTTCTATGTGATCGTCCCGCCAGAATACAAGTCTTTGGGCTGCCTGCCCGCCGAGCAGTTCATACCGGACCTAATGAATAGCAAGGGACTGAGCTATTACGCTGGGCTGCTAACGGCGGCGCAATTGTATGGGGCCGCCCATCAACGGCCTCAGGAATTCCAGGTTTTCACCGAGAAAAACCGCAGGCCGATCCGCTGCGGAAGCGTGCGGGTCAGGTTCATCGCAAAAAAGAACATCGATGACGTGGTGGTACGAAAATTCAACACCTCACGCGGTGAACTGAAGGCCTCCACGCCCGAATTCACGGCGATCGATTTGGCCGGATATCCGCAGCATGCCGGTGGACTCGACCAAGTTGCCACAGTCCTTTCTGAATTGGCAGTGGAGATGGATGCTACGGCGTTGGCCAAGGCCGCCGCGACTGCTCCGGTCACTTGGGTGCAGCGCTTAGGATACATGCTGGAACTCGTCGAAGCTGCACACATAGCTGAGGGTATCAAGGAATATGTCGATCAACAGGCCCGTGAGTACACGCTACTCGTTCCCGCGGCCAAGAATGATGTGGGAGAACGTCTTCCAGATTGGAAGCTCATCGTCAATACAGAACTGGAGCCGGATATATGATCCCACGCGATTACATCACGGAGTGGCGCGGGCAGGCACCGTGGGTGGACGATGCACAGGTTGAGCAGGACCTTGTGATTAGCCGGGCGCTGATCGATATTTTTTCCAACGACCTGCTTCATGATGCCCTGGCCTTCCGAGGGGGTACGGCTCTATTCAAGCTGCACTTACCTGCCGCGCGGTATTCCGAGGATATCGATCTCGTTCAAGTAAAAGCGGAAGCGGCCGGCCCGATGATGGCTGCGCTCCACGAAGTGCTGAACCCATGGCTGGGAGAACCCACCTACAATCAGACCGACGCGCGCATCACATTCAAGTACCGGTTCCAGTCTGAAGATGGCCAGCCTCTCCGCCTGAAAGTCGAAATTAATACTCGAGGGCATTTCGCAGTTGAAGGATTCCAGGAAATGCCGTTCGAAGTGAACTCGCGGTGGTACGAAAGATCCTGTTCAATTTCGACTTACGGGCTTAATGAACTATTGGGCACAAAACTCCGTGCCCTCTATCAGCGAAAGAAGGGGCGTGACCTCTTTGATCTCGCGGTGGCGCTCGATGAAACGAATGCTGATCCGGAGAAGATCATCGAAACGTTTTGCGCCTACATGAAGCATGGGGGCCATCACGTAACAAGGAAGCAGTTTGAGGAGAATCTCGCTAACAAACTGGGCGACAGCAACTTCCACAGCGACCTTGGGCCGCTTCTTGCTTCGGGGTACGAATCGGACCTCGATGCGATGTCAGTCAAGGTGAACGACTTGTTGATAACACGGCTTGCTGACTAATCCGCCAATCAGCGAAAGCGCGGCGGCACGTAATTGAAGCGGAGCATCTGTTCGCGGTGACGGTCGACGATGCGGGCGACCTGCTCGTCGCTGAGCTGCTCGACCCACTGGTTCTTGACGCCCTTGCGGAAGAAGGCTTTCGAATTGGGGCTCTTCTCGACGAACCCGCCTTCGCGCTCCTGTTTTTTCAACACCCGGAACGATGAATACTGGATGGCCTTGCGCACGCGCTTGCGGTCGCGGTCCATGCCTAGCAACCGGGCGATCGAACCAAAGGCCTTGGCCGGCTTGTCCTGCATGTCCTCGTAGCGGACGACGACGATCGACGGGTGCGGCTGCACCGTCCAGCTCGCGACGTGAGTCGACCACGAACCCATGTAGCCGGCCACGTTCTCCGGATTGGTGGGCGTGCCGGTTTCCTCGCTGGCCATGAAGTCGATGGCCTCATCAATACCCAGCCCGAAGTGATCGGCGACCGACAGCACCACGTCCAGCGGATTGCGCACCACGTAGATCGCCCCGGCCATCACGGCAATGTTGTGCAGGGACGCGCCGCCGAACTGGCCGAACATGTTGTGGGTTTTGGTGAACACGCTGCCTCGGAGCCGGCTGTCCGCGATGTCCTGGTGTACCTGGGGCCGCAGGGCCATGGCATCGTCGAAGGACAATGATTCGAAGCCGCCCTCCCCCGCGTGCGGCTGATACCAGCGCGGCTTGGATTCGTCCTCGAAGTACGAGGGCAGGTCCGCGATGGCGCCGGGGCGCGGCGGATCCTCGATCAGGTTGTAGATGAACGCCCGCAACCAGGTATTCCCCGACTTGGGGTAGGAGGCGAGCCAGACGATGTTTCCCATAATGAAATTCCGTACCTCGAGAAGATCGACCGTTCGTTCAGCCCCAGGGGCCGAACACGGTTAACGCGTGGATCACCAGGCCAACGAGGCCGCCGACCAGAGTACCGTTGATGCGGATGAACTGCAGATCGCGGCCGATGGCCAGTTCCACCCGCTCGCTGGTCTCGCCGGCATCCCAGCGCGCGATGGTGTCGCTGACCAGGCTGGCGATGTCGCGGCGGTGGCGATCGACCACGGCGACCACGGCTTCACGCACCCAGCGGTCGGCCACCGCCTGCATGTCGGCATCGCGCGCCAGCTGCCGCGCCAGGCCGTGTATCCAGGACTGCAAAAAGGCCCGGACCCGGGAGTCCGGTTCACCCAGATCCCCCTCCAGGCCCGTCAACAGGTCCATCCAGAGCCGGTAAAGGTATTCCTGCAAAGCATCGTTGTCCAGCAGGCTGTCGCGCAGGTGCTCGAGGTCCTGGCGGGCCGCCGGCGAACGCCTCAGTTCGTCCGCGAGACGCAGTATCGCCGCGTCGAAATCATGGCGCACGGGATGCCCGGGATCCAGCGACATCTGCAACAGCAGGGTCTCGATGCGGTCGAGCATCTGCTGCACGATGCGGTCGTCGATGAAGCCCGGCATCCACCACGGGCTTTCGTGCTGAACCTTGCCGCGAATGGTGTCCCGGTGATCGTGCAGCACCACCACCGAATAACGCAGCACCTGGGTCAGGATGCGGTCGTGACGACCATCACGCACCAGACCTTCCAGCACACCGGCCAGCAGGGGCGCCAGTTCCAGCCTTTCGAGCTGATCCCGGCTGAGCTGGCGCAGGAATCGCCGCACGCTTTCTTCCTGCCAGGCGCCGGTGGCCCAACTGAGCAGCTGACCGATCCAGTCGGTGACCGTGCGGCCCCCGGCCGGGGTTTCCAGCCATTCGGCCAGGCGATGCGACACACTGACCGTCCCGAACTGGGTTCGGACCACGTCCGGGTCGAGGAAGTGATCGGCGATGAAACGCGCCAGGCTTTCACCGATTTCATCCTTGCGGCGCGGGATGATGGCGGTATGCGGAATGGGAATACCGAGTGGATGCCGAAACAGCGCGACCACGGCGAACCAGTCCGCCAGAGCGCCCACCATGCCCGCCTCGGCAAAGGCGTGCAGCCAGCCCGCCCAGGCCTCCGGCCGGCCCAGAGTAACCCCGAACAGCACGGCCATCGCGGCCAGCAGCAGCAGCGGAATGCGCTTCATGGCACGCAGGCGGCGTTCCTGCTCGGCGACACTCACCCCTGGCGTCAGCGAATCGACGGCATGCCTCCGCCACGGCTCACGTGGTCTTTGCCGCCACTAGATGCGGACCTTGCCGACCAGGACGTCTTTCCACATCACCCAGTCGCCCATCAGGCTGTACAGGGGATAGGTAAATGTCGCCGGCCGGTTCTTCTCGAAGAAAAAATGCCCAACCCAGGCGAAACCGTATCCGACCACCGGCACCAGCAGCAGCCACAGCGGCTGGCGGGCCCAGACGGCCCAGCCGATCACGAACAGGATCAACGTGGTGCCTACGAAATGCAGCCGCCGGCAGGTGCGGTTGCTGTGCTCGGCGAGGTAGTACGGGTAGAACTCACCAAAATTGCTGAATTTTCGGGCCATCGATGCCATTCCGGGTCATTTCCCCGCATGATAGCCAATGAACCGCCCCGGATCGAATCACGACCCGGACCCGAAAAACCCCGAAAAACGCTTGCGTCCCACCGCCGGCGAAGTAGAATATTGGCCTGCGCCCCGTCCCCGGGGCCATCCGCGTGAGTCACCCGAACGCACGTGGGCGATTAGCTCAGTTGGGAGAGCGCTGCAGTCACATTGCAGAGGTCACTGGTTCAAGCCCAGTATCGCCCACCAATTAAATCAAATACTTATACTGATATCGCGACTGGGCGTTATGCTTACGGGGTGCATGAGGGGTGCAATCCATGCCCGAATTCGCTCCAATGTCTGTGGAACATTGCCAGCCATGACTTTGATTGACAGCCCTGATCCTCACGGGCCTGAGTTGCGAACTACTGTCCGTTTTTCAGATTTTCCGCAACCCTGAGAGAGGCCCAAAAGCCCCCGGCCCCGAATTTAAGTACACGCCCGTGATTTCATGGGTGCGACGTGTGTGTTTTTTGGGCTGGCTGACTTGCTATCTATGCCCAAAAGGGAGGCAGACTGTGATTGGCATAACCATTGGAAAAGACCTGTCAGGGAAGAAATCAAATCCAGCGCTAACACTCGACCAACAGACGGTGCTGGAGCGCTTAAGCGCTATTCGAGACTCAATTTGGTTTAGCGTCGCTGGATATGCTCTGCTGACTCAGAATCCCACAAAGTCAGCGATCCGAGACTACAGCGTAGTGCTTGCGAACAGCGGTTTGACAGTAATTAGGAAAGATGAACCAGATTCTCAACTTGATGCACTCAAGCAAAGAGTCAACTTCCTTGAAGACGTATCAGAACCCGCTGCCCGTGAAGTGGTGGAGAGGATTCTCGGTGTGATGATCAGCGACAGCTTCGATCTCGTTCTTGAGTTCGCAACCAAAAATAGAGTGCTGGGAAAGCTACATAGAGAGGAATGGTTTCTATTCGCAAAGCACTACAGAAATGCCGTGGCTCATGGGAATAAATGGCATTTCAAATCGGAGAAGGGATTTCCAGTTGAGTGGAGAAAAATGACTCTTGTGCATCCAATGCATGGAAAGCCGATCACGGGCTTTTTGAAGTGGTTTGATGGACTCCAACTAGGCTCACAAATGGCAGGATTTGTGCAAAGCAGCGTAAACCTTTAATTATGAGTCGTCTCTGGAACGTCCGATCACCCTGCAGGCCAATTTTCCAATGGTGCCTACCACGCCTGCTACCCTGATCTCCGTGCGATTATCTCCACTCCGGGCTGAAAGCGTTCATCCTGGAACCCTTGGCCGAGGTTTGTTCAGTTTTCGAAATGGAGCAAGAAGTAAAATCCTGACGTAACCATTAAACGCAGCAGCACGACATCAAATCGCCTGACCCCTGACCTGGGATATATCTTAGTAGTTTTATGAGTTTGCAGCCGCCTCCAGCAGGGCGTAGAAGCGTCAAGGATTCCTTTTCTGAAAGGAATCGTCAATCGAATGTCTGCTTCGTCGGCACAGTAGTATGTTTAGGGGCTGATGCATACAACCCGCAGTTGAAGGCAGAGAAATGCGAGTCGAAGAAATTTGCCACCATCTAGACCAAGTCAGGAAGCTTCGGATGAGACTTCAGGACGCGTCAAACCCTCCTCGCCTAATCAGGAAACCAGCGGGAATGCGCACCCTAGTCTTCCAGAACAGGATCGAACGTCTTCGCAGACATGAAGATGCTGTGCAGAAGAAACTAATTAGCGGATTGAGGACTTTCAGCACCATGATCTAGCGCCAAGGGAATGAATAGTTTTTACGCAACACTTGAACTGAAAGCGGGAACGAGTAGAAACAGTAAGTGAGAGATTGAGTCTTAAACTCGCACTTACTTTCATGAGGTCCTTTTCAGTGCAATGGCGCGGCGAATAGGTCACATCACCTTACCGGATACTTGAAGCGGTAGACCATATTGCACTCGAAGGAATTACCAACGAACGATAGGGGATAAAAAAATGAGCCGCAATGCCGTCAGCCGTCTACCTTTTTTATGTGCACTCTCTCTCTATGTAACAATCGAAGTGCCCGCAGATGAACCCGACTGGCACATCTTGAGTAAGCAACTAGATGTCGTGGCACAAGCTAATGAGAAGAACAACAAGGTCTCAGCAGAGCTCCGCGCCTTACACGGTGAGTTTGTGCTTTTCCAAGCATCGAAAGCCCAACACTTTCAACCTGCCAATCCTAGCCTAAAGCTAAACGATGATTTCGTACTTATTGAAGCGACAGCGAAAGGAGAAAGCCAGGCCCTTCTGGCTGCATTATCCTCCCTTGGCGGGCTGCACTTAGCTTCTGCAAATTTCCTCGTTTCTGGGTACATGCCAATCTCCGCAATTCCGGCTCTGGAATCGCTCCCATCTCTTGCTATCGCACGAGCGTCTTACCCATACACCCGCTCAGGCCTGGTTACGTCGCAAAGCGATATAGCCTCGCGCGCAGATATTGCCCGAAATCTTTACGGGCTCGATGGATCAGGCGTGGTCATAGGGACAATGTCAGACAGCTTTAACTGCCAAGGCGGCGCAGCAACCGACATTGCCAACGATGATTTACCTTCTTCAATTACAGTAGTTCAAGAGTTGCCTGGGTGTGTCGGAGGAAGTGACGAGGGTCGGGCCATGATGCAAATCATTCACGACTTAGCCCCTGGAGTGTCTCATTTGTACTACACCGCATCGGCAGGACCGGCTGCATTCGCTAACGGCATCCATGCTCTGGCTGACCTCGGCGCAAATATCATTGTTGATGACATCGGGTACTTTAGTGAGCCCTGGTTTCAGGATGGGCCGATTGCTCAAGCTGTAGACGCCGTCACTACCCAGCATGGAGTTTCCTACTTCTCTGCGGCCGGCAATGATGCCGACAACTCTTACCAGGCCACATTTTCACCTGATTCGACCAGCGCGCAGTTTCACGATTTCGATTCCGGTGCCGGCGAAGATTTGCTGCAAAGGATTTTTATTCTCGGAGGCCAAACTGTAACTATAGTGCTTCAATGGTCAGAGCCATATGCCTCTGTTAGCGGTGCCCCAGGGGCCACAACGGATATTGATATCTGCATTGGTGACGACCCCTTCACGACAACACTATCTTGTACGTCAACTGGGAATATTGGCGGTGACCCAATTGACATCATGAACTTCACAAACCCCGGCCCGGATTCGTTTTTTAATATCTACATCAACAGATTCGCTGGAACGGGCACACCATTTCTGAAATACATTCATTCACCAACCATGGCGGTCGCTGAGTTCGCGAACACCAGCAGCACCATCTATGGCCATCCCAATGCAGGCTTCGCGATCGCCACAGGAGCCGCCAACTTTCAAGACACGCCGGAGTTTGGAACGAGTCCGCCACAGGTGGCCCCTTACTCATCTCTTGGTGGCACGCCAATTCTCTTCGATTCTTCAGGCGCACCGATTTCGCCCGCAGTTAGACTCAAACCAAACTTCACTTGTACGGACAATGGAAATACCACGTTTTTTGGCACAGACAGCACCGCAGATGCAGATACTTGGCCAAACTTTAGCGGCACATCTGCAGCAGCCCCAGCAGCAGCTGCATTAGCCGCATTGATTCGAGAATTCGATCCGGATTCGACCTATTTGGAGGTCTACCAAGCACTAACATCTACTGCAATTGATATGGACGCATCTGGCACTGATCTCTTGACGGGGCACGGACTCTGTGATGTCACGGGTGCGCTTGGCAGCATTGAATCTCCGGACATCACTTTGAATGTGACACCCGCTCCTCCAACTTTGCCCGAACCGGGTGGTGGTGTGACATTCAACATCAGCGTCTCCAATGTTGGTGACATACAAGCCTCCTTAACGACATTAAGTGATGATGCCGTGGGAAACCTTGATGGTTTTGGAACTTGCTCTCTACCGCAAATCCTTACGCCAGATGGGGGCAACTATCAGTGTTCGTATGCCCTTACGGCATCCGGAAACGCTGCCGACAGCTTGCCACTATCGGTAACCGCAACAGCGAACGGCCCTCAGAAATCAGATACTGAAGTTTTAACAGTTTTTGTCACACTAACTGATGTTCCGCCTACGGCCACACTATCAGCTTCAACGAACTCGCCCGAAATTGCAGAGCCAGGAGGAATGGCGTCAATTCATGTTGCGGTACTGAATACGGGTGCAGCGGAGGCAATATCGCTTATTTCGCTTTCAAATTCGGAACTGGGCAATATCGCCGGCCAAGGAAACTGCCTCGTTCCTCAGACTATTGACCCAGGGTCGCAGTACCAATGTAGTTACCCAAATGAGTTCACAGGAAATGCCGCCGACGTAGTTTCCCACCAGATCAACGCTGCTGTAAGCGACGATGAGCTAAATGAGTTGGGCGTTAGTGATACCGTTGAGGTAGCCATTACAGATGTCCCACCTTCCGCATCATTGAATGCATCGGTGGAGCCAACGCAACTGACGGAGCCTGGGGGCTCCGCCACGATAAGTCTTTCGATAGTCAATTACGAGGTTGATGACTTAGACCTCACGTCACTAGCAGACTCCGTTTTAGGTGGTCTAAATGGACAAGGAACTTGTGATTTACCGCAAGTGATCGAATCCGGCGAATCCTATAGTTGCGAGTATATTGGCGATTTCGTCGGTAGCGCGGGGCAAACGATTGTCCGTGATATTGATGCAACAGTTCAGGACGACGAATTAAACCAGTTAGGGGTTGGCGATTCCATCACTGTCGGCATACTAGGTGTGGACATCATATTTGCAGATGATTTTGAGGACCTTTAATAAGGGACTTTTATCAATTTCTACTCGAAGCAGGACAAGTGCATATACTGAAGATGATTGTGGCTGGCTGTACTAGTTTGAACTCTGCAAGTATCCAATGTTGGTGGCGGCCAATGCCCACCAGTGGACATCGCCAATCCTCGGAACCCTAGCCACAAATAGGCGCCCAGCCAGTAAGCACTCGTGAAACTTTCCAAGGCCTTTTCATCGGCAGATGACCGCTGAAATTATTGCAAAAGGCTCATTTGCTCCAGCACTTCCTCGGGTGAAACTTGCGCCCGGAGTACTCCGATCAAAATAAACTGATATGGCCTTGCCTTCATGGTGCCCATCACGAAGTGCAAGTTAGCTTTGGGGATGTTTTCACCATACTCCTGTGCCAACTTTTCCAGAGCTTTACCTTCTCCGTTATATCGCCTTACGTATGCACGGAACGCCTGCTGAACTTCCCAGTCTTGGATCTGGCAGGAATGCTCTTTCCCATCAGAAACGAAGTCGAAATAGAATAGGTAGCGGGGCCGCTCTAGAGCCTTTAGGGGCTCCTCGAACATCAGACCCTGCTCTTGCAGAACCCCCTGAGACTCTGAGTCATTAGGCTCGTATAGCTTATATCGAAACCGCACAGAGCTGGGTCGAATTATTCCCAGGCTGGTACCGGCACTACTTTGCAGCTCGTGCAATTCATCAAGTCCGGAGTATATGAACGGCTTCCAAAGGGAAACTTTCTTTTCTGTTGGAAACTTAGCGTCTTTTGCTCTTTCCAAGACTCGTATTGAATCTTCACTGACCCTATAGCTTTCAGGACGAGGGTCTGAGCTGGCTTTTGTAACAACCAACTCTACGGCGTCATACCGCGTGAAGCGCTGGTCATCTGTTAACCTGCGAAATCGAATTGGGTATAGGCGGAGTAACTTTCGGGTTTCCTCGCAGACGCCCGCACAGCAAACTGTTTCTTCGTATTTCTTGCTACGCTGTGGAAAGGCTTTTACGAGAATTCGAACTCTGATTTTTGTATCTTTGCCGCTGAGCACGATCCTGCACTCCAATGTGCCTCGGTTTAATCCCCGTCGCCTCTGAAAACTTCTCCGCAACCGGGGTTCGATGACATTGTGTGTGGTTTCGCTCGAAACAGAGCAAAGCAATGTGACCTCTCAACTCCTCGGCCAACTCTTCAATTTTTCCGTGTTGTTCTTTTAGATGATCATTAAACTGTAAGAAAAAGCGCTCATAATCCCAACTCTCGCGCAACTCGTGACGCATGACTTTTGGCGACCCCAAACAACGCTCGTGCTGATAGGAGATTCCCACCTCCGCGAGTGCTTCACTCAGCGCTTTTTTCGAAAACCCCTTTCTGCGCGAAATCGGAAGTTCTCTGACGTCAAGAAGCACATCGACCTTGAACAACTTCAACGTCTCCAAGAAGTCTTCAAGAGCTGCACCCTCGTACCCGATTGTGGAAAGTTCCTTCACTATTCTCCCTTCCTCGAATTGGGCGGCCACTCAGAGAATTCCCGAACAGATATTAATCGAGCCATGGGCCACTAACAACAGTTGCAAACACGGTCACCCCATGACGACGCCGCGACTTTGCCAGTGGCTACCGCCCTCTAGAGTCTTCGGCCCCACCGATAGCCCTCCACCCTACCTACACTGATTGCGAGCGCTTGTGGTTTGCAGGTACCGCCCGTTGACTTAGTGCGGGCCCTACCCCAGGCGTGTCCCGTTTGGCCTGCCTGCTGCGGCTTGCTGCCGGCCTGAGCAGGTTAAAATCGATCCCCCCACACCCTTTCCCTGCTTTACGTACCAAATGCGCAATATGGGCCTAGAACTTCGCTTTTTTTGTGTCGGAAAACTCCTTGTCCACGTGTTCAAAACTGACCGCCCTTGCTTGTGTGCGCCGTGAACTAGAACTTAGCGATAGCACCCCTTTTTATGGACTCCAAAAACTATTGGCACGACCAATCTTACTGTCCGAAAAATCAGGCACCATTCCAAGCTCCCCAATGACGATGGCTGCGAGGTTATTGACTCGCCAGCGCCACGTAGACTTATGGTCATCAGCGACTTGATCAGCCTCTTGCACTTTGATGTGTCAGACGTCTGTTTCCCCGATACCCGGTGGCAGATTCTTAGAGGACAGTAACCAATACCGGTGAAGAAGGGCGGCCTTTCTACCCTTGTCGGTACTGGTTACTGTCAGGGTCGGCGTTCTGCGGGCCATGCCGGTAATTAATACTGTCATCAGCGGTAATGAATACCGTCGGATTTTTCATGCCGCATCCTTGTCTGGCGTCCATTTTCTAAATGTGTGTGCTGCAATTTTGGTCTTGTTGGAGTATTTCGTATCGTCGAGTTGTCTCCAGGTCAGGGCGTACATGGCGGGTCGGGGAGGAACTCGGCTCGCGTACTCTGTCTTGTCAATGAGCCCCCTATGCTCCAGCTCGCGAAGCGCGACATAGAGGGTTTTGTCAGACTTTATACCCGATTTTGAGGCTTGACTTGCCGTTAGGCCGACTGCGCCGTTGTTGTACCCGTTGTACTGCCCAGCTAAAAGTACTAGCACCCGAAATGCAGCGTGCGATAGTGTCGTGACGGACTCATGCTTCAGCACGGCGTCGGGCAGCATGGCGAACGGCCCGGATTTACGCTTTCTGCCTGGTCGAGCCACTTGCTTACGCTGACTCTGTAACCGCCTCAGCGAACAGCTCACGCCTCGTGGGCCAGTCCTTGCGATGGACATGAGCACGAATCCCGACTACTGCAGCTTGCAGCCGCATGGAGACGGCTTCAACGTGCTGCACAAAATCCTCGTTTTCTGCTTCGCGCTTACAGGTCTTCTCAAACAGACCATCCAGTAGCATTGGGATGGTGGGGTAGTAACCCACCGGCCTCCAGGTCTTCTTGGCTCGCCGGTAGAGGATCCAGTTGTAGGGTTCGGCCCCCACTCCCCATGAATCGGAAATCAGCCAGCGGGGTACAGATTCCTTCATAAGCCACCCCGCATTTGGGTCGTATGGCGCTGTTCAAGTTGGAGGCGAAACTCGTCGAGTGCTTCCCGATTGATAAGCCGCCGCTGACCCAGCTTAAATGATCGGAGTTCCCCGCTATCGAGATACTTGTAGATATGGTTTTTGCAGATTCCGAGCTGTTCGGCTGACTCAGCCGGAGAATAACAAAGCTTAATGGTCATGGCGGTTCCTCATGGATTGGTTTGTGCCCATGAGGATGCAGGTTGGCTTGCTAAACTTCGCGGCAGATTTGCGCAGCAAAAAGATCAAAATCTACCGTAATTCTTCTCCAGGTCGAAATTTCGAAGAATAGAATTGATTTTATCTGCGTTAACTTCCTGACTTGGATTCAACTGCGAAGCGCAACGGTGAGTGATTCCTGAGTGTTGTTGAACACTTCATAAGGCGTCAAGTAGTCG
>NZ_JAZHOG010000011.1:0-100431 GCF_037892215.1 Elongatibacter sediminis
AAATGAGTAAGGGAACGAAGCCGTAGACCGTGTCCTGGAAGGGGCATGTCACAGCGCGCGGCGGACCTCAGTGGCACTCAGCCCTGATTTTCATGAGGCATAGGCTCACTTCCGGGCAAGATCAAGAACAGTAGCGAGCCCGGAGCCTGGTTGTTTTGGAAGGGCATGTCACGGCGCGCGGCGGACCTCAGTGGCACCCAACCCCTGATGTTCAAGAGGCGGAGATTCACTTTCGGGCGACACAGGCAAGGCAACGAGACCGAAGCCCGCTGTCTTGGAAGGGCTACATCACGGCGCGGGGAGGTCAGTGGCAGGTCACTTGCACGGCGGGCCTGTGCGGGCGGCTCAACGCCGGCGAACCGGGATTCGTGGCGTTGCTGGAGAATGAGTGGAAGCCGGCCTGTAAGCCGGGTTCTGTCGTGGACAGTCATTCATCTGGGGCCGCCGTCACCGGCGGCCTCGAGCGACCTACCCGAAAGCACCGCGGGCCGCGGCATTGCTTTCCTATTTGGTCTTGCTCCAGGTGGGGTTTACCTAGCCGCAGAATGTTGCCACCTGCGCGGTGCGCTCTTACCGCACCCTTTCACCCTTACCCCGCTTGCGCGGGGCGGTTTGCTTTCTGTTGCACTTTCCGTGGGCTCACGCCCCCCAGGCGTTACCTGGCACCCTGCCCTGTGGAGCCCGGACTTTCCTCCCCGGCGCGCCTGAGCACACCAAAGCGACTGTCCGGCCGGCTTCCGTGTCCATTGTCGCCCAGTCGGGCTTGAAAAAACAGCTTGTCAGTCGCCCGAGCCGGCATCGAGCAATTGATAGAGGTCCCGCCGGGAGACCCCGAAGAAACGGGCGGCGACCCGTGCCGCCTGGCTCCCGGAGAGGTGATTCTGCAAGACGCGGCCCAGTTCCAGTGCACGCTCCATCTGCACATCGCCGTCCGGCTCGGCGCCGGCGACGACGAAAACGAACTCCCCCTTTTGCTGCTGCGCATTGCCCGCCACGAGAGCGCGCAGTTCCCCCAGCGGTCCACGCAGGACGGTTTCGAACTGCTTGGTCAGTTCCCGACACACCGCCGCGTACCGTTCAGATCCAAATGCCGCTTCCAGGTCCGCGAGACACGAAAGGGCCCGGTGACTGGATTCGAAGAAAACCAGGGTGCGTGATTCGTGCTGCAAGCGCTCGAGCGCAGCCCGCCTGGCTGCCTGCCTGGACGGCAGAAACCCCTCGAATACAAAACGGTCCGTAGGCAGGCCGGCGGCACTGATGGCGGCCATCAGGGCACTGGGACCCGGCACCGGACGGACCGCAATACCCGCATCGATGGCGGTTCGAACCAGTCGATAGCCCGGATCCGACACCAGGGGCGTACCCGCATCGGACACCAGCGCGATCGATTCGCCGTCCCGCAGGCGTTTCACGAGTTGGGGCGCCATGGCCTCTTCGTTGTGCTCGTGCATGGCGAGCAGGGTCCGGTCTATGCCGTAGTGCGCCAGAAGCACGCGCGTTCGCCGCGTGTCTTCCGCCACGACGACATCCGCCTCCCGCAGCACCCGGTCCGCCCGGTGGGTCAGGTCGGCCAGATTGCCGATCGGCGTGGCCACGATGAACAATTCCCCGCTGGGCATGCAATGATCCTGGGTTGGTTGCCGTTGCGGCTTCATTATGGATCATCCGGAGCCGGCCTGCGGTATCATCGGGTTACCCAGACGCAAGCGTGGCCGGCGCCGATCGAGGCCCGTGCCGACGGAGTTGCACAGCCTCATGTCATCGAATTCGAACAACCCGTCCTACACGTTTCGGCCCCTGTTGGACCGATTCGTTTTTCCTTTACTGGTCCTGGTGGTGCTGGCCTCCTGCGCCGGAGCACCGCCGCCGGCTCTCGATGTGCCGGCCGCCGAGGACCCGGAAGCCGCATTCGCGCAGGGCCGCTATGAAGAAGCCGCCCGGGCGTGGCAGCGCGAGGCGGTGACCGCTCCCGCGGTTGATGCCGATGTATTGCGCATCAACGCCGCCAACGCCTGGATTCTGGCAGGACAGCCCGCGGCCGCGGCCGACGCCCTGCGTTGGGTCAGTCACGAGGCGCTGCCGGAAGCGGACCGTGCCCGTCTGAACCTGTTGCTGGCCGATCTCGCGCTGCGCGACGAACGCGCGGAAGACGCCGAAATGCTGCTTCAGGACATCGGGCCGGAATTGCCGTTCACCTGGCAGGAGCGGTATCAGCAACTGCTGGCCAATACCCGCCGTGCGCTGGCGCGGCCGGGCAGTCGCAATCTCTCCGAAGCGCGCGCGATCAGTCAATCCCTGTCCACCTACCAGCCGGACCGGGCGCTCTCACTGCTCGAAGCACTGGAACGAATTCCATCGGGAGAACTGGCCTGGCGTGCGGAGAATCCACGCGCCGACCGGGAGTTCACGGGCTGGCTGGACCTCGCCCGGGTCATCCGCGCACACCTGGTCGAGCCCGAAGGGCTGGAAAGCGCGGTCGATGCCTGGAAAGGGCGCCACACTTTTCACCCCCTGACCCGCACTGAAGCTCTCGATCTCTGGCTGCGCTATCGTCAGCGGTTTACACCACCACCCAACGTGGCCGTGCTGCTCCCTCAGTCGGGCCGCTACGAAGCGGCCGGGCGTGCCATCCGCGACGGTATCGTGGCAGCCTATACGGACCGACCGGACGGCTCGGAATTGCATTTCTTCGCCGCGGGTGACGACCCGCTGGACACGCCGTCGGCCTACTTCGAAGCGCGCGAAGAAGGGGCGCGATGGATCGTGGGTCCGCTGCAGCCGGAATCCGTCCAGGCGCTGCTCAACCTGGCCGGCCTGGCCACTCCGGTGCTGGCGCTCAATCGACTCCCGGCCGGCTTCCTGCCCGCACCCGGATTGCAGGGACAGGTTTACGGGATTGCCTTGTCACAGGAGGACGAAGTCAGAGCCATCGCGCGCGAGATGCGCGCCCGCGGACTGTTGCGCGCCCTGGTGCTGGCCCCCGAATCCGAATGGGGCGAACGGATGGCGGCCGTGTTCAACGACGAATTCCTACGCGAAAACACTGAAATCGTCGCTTCCACCCGATACCTGGAAAGCGAAAATGATCACTCCGCGGTACTCGAGCGCCTGTTGCAGATCGATGCCAGCAAGGCGCGTGCGCAACGGTTGGAGAACACATTGCAAATGGATCTGAATTTCGAGCCGGTGCGGCGGGACGACATCGACGTCATATTCCTGGCCGCCAGCGCCAGCCAGGGCCTGCTGCTCCGCCCACAACTGCGGTTCCACTCGGCCGGCAGACTTCCGGTTTACGCCACCAGCCGGATCTACTCCGGCGTGCCCGACCGGGCGCGCGACCAGGACCTGGATGGCGTGCGGATTCCCATCACTCCGCTGCAGCTGCGCGCGGATGAAACGGATACCTACGCAGCACTGCCCAGTGTCCGCAACGGGTCGTTCGCCCCGTTGTACGCGCTGGGCCGCGACGCCTGGTCCATTCTGCCCTGGCTCGAACTCATGAAACGCGATCCCGATTTTCGTTTTCACGGCGCCTCCGGCACCTATCGCGCATCCCCGGACGGCAACCTGGCCCGTGAGCCGACCTTCGCCGAATTTCGCGGAGGACGCCCGGTGCCCGTTCCGGCTCCGGACCGGCAGGCGGGTTTGCGAACGACCATGGCCGGCGCGGGGCGGTGACTGGCGCGGCCGCCGCCGGATCGGACTGGGAACGTCGCGCGGAATCTTTTCTGCGAAACCAGGGTCTCAGACCTCTGGCGCGGAACTTCAGTTGCCGGCTCGGTGAACTCGATCTCATCCTGCTGGACGGTGGATGTGTCGTCTTCACCGAAGTACGCTATCGGCGCGACACCCGACACGGCACCGGCGCCGAGACCGTGACCCCGGCGAAGCAGCAGCGCCTGCTGCGCACCGCCCGGGTCTGGCTGCAACGCCATCGGCGGCACGCCCGTCTGCCCTGCCGTTTCGATGTCGTTTCGATGTGCCACCGCAATGGCAGCCTGGAAGTTGACTGGATTCGCAATGCTTTTACCGCCTGAGGCGGTAAACCGATTGAAACGGAGACCCCAACCATGATCCTGTTCCACACCCCGCCCTCCATGTCCGCAGGCGGTTTCAGACGTGCCATGGCATGCCTGGTACTGGCGGTGTTCGTAATTACCGGCTGCGCACCCCAGGAGCAGCGCCGCAGCGTGGGAACGGTCATCGACGACCAGACCCTGGAGGCGAAAGTCATCGATGTCCTGTTTTCACGGCCGGATTTCGACGCCCAGGACCACGTAAAAATCGAAGTGCACAGCGGTACCGTTCTGCTGGCCGGCGAAACCCGAAGTGACGCCAACCGGGCCCTGGCCAGCGAACTTGCCGGAAACCTGAAAGGCGTGCGGCGGGTTGTCAATGAACTGGCCGTCATGCCGCCGGCACAGGGCAGCGGGCGCCTCAGTAACAGTTACATCACATCCAAGGTGAACACGGCGCTGACCACCCAGAATCCGGTGGTCGGGGTGGATGCGACCCGCATCAAGGTGCTGACCGCACGTCGAATCGTTTACCTGATGGGCACGGTCACCCGGGCCGAAGCTGACGCCGTCGCCGAAGTGGTGCGCAACGTCGGCGGCGTGGAAAAAGTCGTCAAGGTATTTGACTACACCGACTGAACAGGTCTCAGGAAACAAACCACAGGCGTGCGGGAATCAACAGGGCCAGTGCATACAGGGCGGCCACCACATCGTCGATCATGATCCCCAGACCCTCGCGGAAACGGTGTTCCAGGATTCGGATGGGCCAGGGTTTGACGATGTCGAACAGGCGGAACAGCGCGAAGGCGGCCAGCCACCAGCCCCATTGCAGCGGCACGAAGACCAGCACGGCCCACAGCGCAACCATCTCGTCCCATACGATGGCTCCGGGGTCCTCGGAGCCCAGGCGGCGCGCCACCACCGAGCAGCACCACACACCCAGGGCGAAAAACACCACCCACAGTATCCAGAACTCGAGCGGGGCAAGTTGCATCAGTGGCCAGGCCAGTGGCAGGGCGGCCAGACTGCCCGCGGTTCCAGGCGCGACCGGCGCCAGACCCGAACCCAATCCCAGGGCGACGAAACCGGTTGGAGTACCAAAAGCCAGCCGCCTGGCGGAACCACGTGACCGGACGTCTTCTGCCATCACGCCGGATCGCTCCGAAAGTGATCCCAACCCGCCGTACGGGGTGAGAATGCGGCACCGTCCGCATCGATACAATCCAGCCCGGCACCTTTCCGGATACGCCCGATCACGGTGAGCGCGACGCCCGCAGCCTCTTCGAGCGCGCTCAGATCGCCGGCGGCATCCGGCACCGTGAAGCACAATTCGTAATCATCTCCGCCACCCAGCTGCAGGTTCCATCGCGACTCCAGAGTCATGCCGGAAAATACGGGTGAATCGGGAAGCCGGTCGAGCCACAATTCGGCACCGAGCCCCGACGCATCGAGGATGTGTCCGAGATCGGCCGCCAGACCGTCGGAGATGTCGATGCAGGCATGGGCGACGCCACGCAGGCACCGACCCAGGGCCAGCCTTGGCCGCGGCCGATGCAAACGCCGGAAAGCTTCAGTGGTTGCCGCGTCTTCGAGGGCCGGGGATCGTTCCGGCCAGCGCAGGGCTCGCGCCGCCAGCCCCGGCATGCCCGAGACCACGATCCGGTCTCCCGGTTGCGCGGTGCTTCTGAGCAGCGCCTGGCCACGGGGTACCTGACCCAGGGCCGTCACGGTGACGCTCATCGGGCCACCGGTCGTGTCGCCTCCCGCGAGTTGCGTCCCCTCGGAGCCGGCCAGTTCGCCCATGCCCGCGGCGAACGCGCCCAGCCACTCGCGATCGGGCGGCGGACCGGTCAGGTTGAGGAAATGCCAGGCCGGGGTCGCGCCCATGGCGGCCAGATCACTGAGGTTGACCGCCAACGCCTTGTAGCCAATGTCTCCCGGTGCCGCATCGGCTTCGAAATGCACTCCGGCCACCAGGGTATCGGTCGTGACCACCAACTGGCATCCCGGATCGACATCGAGCACTGCCGCATCGTCGCCAATCCCCACGGCCGCCGGCCGGGGCACGTCGTTGTCGTATCTGCCGGCGGCATCGGCAAGATGGCGAATCAGATCGAATTCACCAGGTTTCGGTGTGGACTCTTCCGCACTCATCCGACCTCGTCCGGCCGCCATTCGCGCGCGGCCCGGTCCAGCACCGCATTGATCCAGGCATGCCCCTGCTCGGATCCGAACCGATGAGCCAGATCAATGGACTCGTTCAGGATGACCCGATGCGGCACGTCCGGCGCATGCAGCAACTCCCAGGCTCCCAGGCGCAGAATCGCACGTTCCACGGCATCGACCTGTTTCAAGGGGCGGTCGAGAAACGGTTCCAGACGGGCATCCAGCGTCTCGGCCTCGTCGATCGCGCCGGCGACCAGGGCCGCGAAATAGTCCGCATCCACTTCGCTGAGGTTCTGCGCTTCGCGAAACTGGGCCAGGATGTCAGCGGCCGGCTGTTCGGTGAATTGCCACTGGTACAGCGCCTGGACGGCGCGGCGGCGGGCACGCTGGCGGCGTTGACTCCCTCCCCGGCTCATGGCGCCGGGTTAGCCGGATACCGGTCGCCGATCACCCGGAGGGTTTCCAGTGTTTCCAGCGCGGTCACGGCCGCATCGAATCCCTTGTTGCCTTCACCGGTTCCAGCCCGTTCCAGCGCCTGCTCCACGGTATCGGTGGTCAGCACGCCCATGATTACCGGCAAGTCCCGGTCCAGCGCGACCCGGCCCAGCCCGGCCGAACATTCGCCGGCGACGAAATCAAAATGGGGGGTCCCGCCACGAATCACCGCGCCGAGTGCAATGACGGCATCGAAGCGGCCCGTGCGCGCGAGCCGATCCGCCAGCAACGGCAGCTCGTACGCACCCGGAACCCAGAACAACGGGCGGCTGGATTCGGGAAGATTCTGACGCGCAAGAGCGTCCTGGGCACCGTCGACCAATTGCTCCACGATAAAGTGGTTGAATCGGCTCGCCGCGAGCGCGATCTGAATTCCGTCCGTCACGATGTTATGCCTCCGAGGTTCGGGGATTGTCACCGGAAGTCACCCCGGGCAATTCGGCCGGGTTGACGTATTCGACAACCTCGAGACCAAAACCGGCCAGACCGGTCAGTTTCCACGGTGCGCTGAGCACCCGCATCCGGCGCACACCCAGATCATGAATGATCTGCGCGCCGATTCCATAGGTACGCAGTTCCCGCGAGCGCCGATCGTCTCCACCCGCGCCGACCGACGGTTCCGGTTCCTGCTGGATCAGTCGCAGCAGCTCCTCATCCGAACCGTGCCCGCCGAGCACCAGCAGCAAACCGGAGCCGGTCGCATCGATTTCAGACAGCGCGGTGCGAATCGGCAGTCCGAAATCAGGCCGCCGAATCGACAACACATCGGATAAGGGATTCTGCACGTGCACACGAACCAGGAACGCATCTTCGGGAGCGGGCTCACCACGCACCAGCGCCAGGTGCAGACGGCCTTCGATCGTGTCCCGGTAGGTGTGCAGCAGGAATGACCCGAAGTCGGTTGCGACCTCGTGACAGGACACGTGCTCCACGGTTTTTTCGGTTTCCAGGCGATAGCGGATCAGATCCGCGATGGTACCGATCTTCAGGCCGTGTTCCACGGCGAATTTCTCCAGTTCGGGGCGCCGCGCCATGCTGCCGTCTTCGTTGAGAATCTCGACCAGTACGGCGGCCGGCTCCAGTCCCGCGAGCATCGCCAGGTCCACGCTGGCCTCGGTATGGCCGGCGCGGGCCAGCACCCCGCCCGGCTGAGCCATCAGCGGAAAAATATGCCCCGGCTGCGACAGGTCGGTCGGCGTGGCGTCCGGCTGCACGGCGGTCCGGATGGTGTGTGCCCGGTCGTAAGCGGAAATGCCCGTGGTCACACCCTCGGCAGCTTCGATGGCGACCGTGAAATTCGTCGCGAACCGGGCCTGGTTCTGGTTCACCATCAACGGCAGGTTGAGTTGCTGACAGCGTTCGCGTGTCAGGGGCAGACAGATCAGTCCACGACCGTACCGGGCCATGAAATTGATGGCTTCCGGCGTGACCTTGTTGGCCGCCATGATCAGGTCGCCTTCGTTCTCCCGGTCCTCATCGTCCATCATCACGATCATGCGGCCCGCGCGGATGTCGTCCAGCAACTCGGGAATCGAGTTCAGTTCACGTTCTTCACTCACAGTTTCTCTCCAGGGCGCGGCGTTCGCGCTGGCGAAATTCATGAATATTCTCCCAGACGCTCCACGTAGCGCGCCAGCAGATCGATTTCGATGTTGACGCCGTCGCCCGCGGCGAGGCCGCCGAGCGTGGTCACTTCGAGCGTGTGAGGAATCAGACAGACCGAAAACCGGTCCGCCTCCGCACCGTTCACGGTCAGACTCACTCCATCGACACACACCGATCCCTTGCGCGCCACATAGCGGCCCAGGCCCCGGGGCAATTCGAACTCGAATCGTTCGGCGCGGCCGTCGGGTTTGCGCGAGATCAGGGTGCCCACGCCGTCGACATGGCCTGTGACCAGGTGGCCACCCAGTGGCTGGCTGAGGCTCAGGGCCGGCTCCAGATTCACGCTGCGGCCTGCGGTGACGGTACCCAGTGTGGTCAGTTCCAGGGTTTCGGTCGAAACGTCGGCACAGAAGCCGTCGACTCGCGGTTCGAGCATGGTCAGGCAGGCTCCGGAAACGGCGATGCTGTCGCCCTCCTGGGAGGCGGACAGGTCGAGCGACCCACTGTTGATGTGCAAACGGCTGTCCGCGCCCATGGGTTCAATCTGGTGCACGGTGCCGCGCCCGAGTACGATTCCGGTAAACATGTCACTCATCTCCCGCCGCGTCAGCGGATTCACCCGTACCGGGCGTCAGCCGCAGTCGCAGATCCGGTCCCACCGCGCAGGTTTCAATCACTTCGAGGTAGGTGCGCCCGGCCATGGATTCAAGTTCGCCCAGGGCGAACGGTCCCGGACCGCCCTCCCCCAGCAGGACCGGGGCGAGGTACACCAGCACTTCATCCACGAAGCCACCGCGCAACAGACTGCCGCACAATCGGGCGCCGGCTTCGACCTGCACTTCATTGATGCCGCGCTCGCCCAGCCCGTCGAGCAGCGCACCGAGGTCCACGCCGTCCACCGAACCCGGCAGGGGCAGGCACGTCACTCCCGTATCCGCGAGTTCCGGCGGAATCGCACTGTCCGCCAGACCGGCGATCAGCGCCGTACCCGGATCGTCCAGCACACGGCTGCCGGGCGGTGTACGCCAATGGCTGTCCGCGATAACCCGCAGCGGTCGCAATGGCGGATCTTCCACCCGGGCCGTCAGGGAGGGATTGTCCGCCATCACGGTTCCGAGCCCCGTCAGCATGGCGCAGGAACGGGCCCGCCAGGCCTGCACGTCACGGCGCGACGCAGCGCTGGTAATCCATTTGCTGTCACCATTCGACAACCCGGTTCGCCCGTCCAGACTGATGGCTGCCTTTACCCGCAGCCACGGCCTGCCGCTGCGCATGCGTTTGAAAAACCCGGCATTCAGCGCCTCTGCCTGATCCCCGAGCAGCCCCGTTTGAACGGCAATACCGGCGGCGCGAAGCCGCTCCAATCCGGTTCCGTTCACGGCATGGTTGGGATCGACCGAAGCGACCACCACCCGCTCGATCCCGGCTTCGATCAGGCGGTCGGCACAGGGTGGCGTTCGCCCATGATGACTGCAGGGTTCCAGGGTGACGTAAGCCGTCGAGCCTCGGGCGGCCGGGCCGGCCTTGTCCAGTGCAGCGACTTCCGCATGCGGCCCGCCCGCCACCTCGTGCCAGCCTTCGGCCACTACCTCGTTCCGGACCGCGAGCACGCAACCGACACGAGGGTTGGGCCGGGTCGTATTCATGCCCAGGGCCGCCAGCCTCAGAGCCTGCGACATGCTGGCATGGTCGAAAGCCGAGAAACTCATTTTCGGCGCCGCTTGACCGTTCGGCGCGTCGTTTCCAGCAGATCGATCTGGCGCTGGTCGCGATCCCCGGGCGGGGTTCGCTCAAGGCGCTCGATGACATCTCGAAACGCCTGCATGTCTTCGAAACGCTTGTATACCGACGCGAAGCGCACGTATGCCACCTGGTCGAGCCGGCTGAGTTCACGCATGACCCATTCACCGATGAGACTGCTGGGAATCTCCGCCTCCTCCACACCGCGAATTTCACGCAGCAGGGATCGAACAGCACGTTCGACTTCACGCGTCTCCACCGGGCGTTTCTCCAGGGCGCGCAGCATGCCCTCGCGCAGCTTTTCTTCCGAAAAGGCCTCACGCGCCCCGTTGGACTTGATGATGCGTGGCGCCTTGAGCTCCGGCGCTTCGAACGTATTGAAGCGTGAACCGCAGGACAGGCACTGGCGCCGCCTGCGAATTTGCATGCCGTCCGCCGTCAGCCGCGAGTCGACCACCCGCGTTTCGTCATGACTGCAGAACGGACACCACACGTCATATCACTCAGCTGCGATAAACCGGATGTTTACGGCACAGGGACACGGCACCTTCGCGAGCGCGCTCAATGACAGCCTCGTCTCCGATGCCGTCGAGCACGTCGCAGATCAGCCCCGCCAGTTCCACGCAATCGCCCGCCGAAAATCCCCGCGTGGTCACGGCCGGGGTGCCGATGCGCAGACCGCTGGTCACGAACGGCGAACGCGGCTCACCGGGAACCGTGTTTTTGTTCACGGTCATGTGCGCGCGTCCCAGGGCGTCTTCAGCGTCTTTTCCGGTGTATTCCTTGCCGATGAGATCCACCAGGAACAGGTGATTGTCGGTTCCGCCCGAGACGATCCGATAACCCCGTTTCATGATGGTTCCCGCCATCGCGCGCGCATTGTCGACCACGGCCTTCTGATAATCGCGGAACTCCGGTTCCAGGGCTTCCTTGAACGCCACCGCCTTGGCCGCAATCACGTGCATCAGCGGGCCACCCTGGGTGCCGGGAAACACCAGCGAATTCAGTTTCTTGTGAACAGCTTCATCTTCCTGGGCCAGGATGATGCCGCCGCGCGGTCCGCGCAGGGTCTTGTGGGTGGTGGAGGTTGTCACGTGGGCGTGCGGTACCGGATTGGGATACACCCCGGCCGCAACCAGTCCCGCCACGTGCGCCATGTCCACCACGAACCAGGCACCGACCGAATCCGCGATCTCGCGCATACGCGCCCAGTCAACCACCCGGGAGTAGGCCGAAAAACCGCCGATGATCATTTTCGGGCGATGCTCCTGGGCCAGTGCCGCGAGCGCATCGTAATCAATCAGCCCGGTTTCCGGATCCAGCCCGTACTGAAAAGCCTTGAACAGGCGGCCCGAAAAATTCACCGGGCTGCCGTGGGTCAGATGCCCACCCTCGGACAAATTCATGCCGAGCAGCGTGTCGCCGGCTTCGAGCAGAGCGAGATAGGCAGCCGCGTTGGCCTGTGAGCCGGAGTGCGGCTGCACGTTGGCATACCCGGCCCCGAACAGCTCGCGGGCGCGCTCGATCGCCAGTTTCTCGGCGACATCGACATTCTCACAACCGCCGTAGTAGCGCCGGCCGGGATACCCTTCGGCGTACTTGTTCGTCAACACCGAACCCTGGGCTTCCATGACCCGCGGGCTCGCATAATTCTCGGAAGCGATCAGCTCGATATGGTCTTCCTGGCGGCTGCGCTCGGCCTCGATGGCGGCAGCCAATTCATCGTCATATCCGTCAATCCGGTAACTGTCGTCGAACATTCTGGGTTTCCGTTTCGGCTTGGGTGACTGGAGAGGGTCGGCGGCCGCCATGCGGTGCCGTTCCCGGCATACCGGCCAAGCCCGCCATTCTACCACCGATTACCCGCCGGCCGCCGGGCTGAATGGCTGGAAAGCACGTGTCCGATCCCGCATAATTCGCCGTCCTTCAAACACATGCATGACAATGAGCCAGTATATCTACACGATGATCGGGGTCAGCAAGACCGTGCCACCGCAGCGGACCATCATCAAGGACATCTCCCTGTCCTTTTTTCCGGGGGCGAAAATCGGCCTGCTTGGCCTCAACGGCGCGGGCAAGTCCACCGTATTACGCATCATGGCCGGCGCGGATCCCGATTTCGACGGCGAGGCCCGGCCCCAACCGGGTATCCGCATCGGCTACTTGCCGCAGGAGCCCGAACTCGACAACGAAAAGACCGTCCGCGAGGTGGTCGAGGAAGGCGTGGCCGAAGTTCGCGACCTGTTGCGGCGCTTCGACGAAGTCAGCATGAAATTCGCGGAACCGCTGGAAGACGAGGAAATGAACGCCCTGCTGGCCGAACAGGCCGAATTGCAGGAAGCCATCGAGAATGCCAATGGCTGGGAACTGGAGCGTACCCTGGACGTGGCAGCCGATGCCTTGCGGCTGCCGGACTGGGATGCCGGCGTGGACAAGCTGTCGGGCGGCGAGCGGCGGCGAACCGCCTTGTGCCGGCTCCTCATTTCCAATCCCGACATGCTGCTGCTGGATGAACCGACAAACCACCTGGACGCCGAGTCGGTCGCCTGGCTGGAACGCTTCCTGGCTGAATTTCCCGGCACGGTGGTCGCCGTGACCCATGATCGATACTTTCTGGACAACGCCGCCGAGTGGATTCTGGAGCTCGACCGCGGACACGGTATTCCGTGGAAAGGCAACTACTCCTCGTGGCTGGAGCAGAAAGACCAGCGCCTGCAGCAGGAAGCCAGCCGCGAGAAAGCACGGCAACGCTCCATCCAGGCCGAACTCGAATGGGTCCGGTCCAACCCCAAGGGCCGGCAGGCCAAGAGCAAAGCCAGGCTGGCACGATTCGACGAATTGAACAGTCAGGAACACCAGAGCCGCAACGAAACCCGCGAAATTTTCATCCCACCCGGTCCGCGCCTGGGAGACCAGGTGATTGAAATCGACCACGTCAGCAAGGGCTTCGGCGATCGTCTGCTAATCGATGATCTGAGCTGCCGTATTCCTGCCGGAGCCATCGTGGGCATTATCGGCGGCAACGGCGCCGGCAAATCCACCCTGTTCCGGATGATCACGGGACAGGAACAGCCCGACAGCGGCGAAATCCGGATCGGTTCGACCGTGGATATGGCCTACGTGGATCAAAGCCGTGACAGCCTGGACGGCGAGCGGACGGTGTGGGAGGAAATCGCCGACGGCGAGGAGACGATTACGGTGGGCCGATTCAGCACGCAATCACGCGCCTACGTGGGACGGTTCAATTTTCGGGGCGCGGACCAGCAGAAACGGGTGAAAGACCTGTCCGGCGGCGAACGCAACCGCGTTCATCTGGCCAAGCTGCTGCGCTCGGGCGGTAACGTTCTGCTGCTGGACGAACCCACCAACGACCTCGACGTCGAAACCTTGCGCGCGCTGGAAGAGGCGCTACTGGAATTTCCCGGATCTGTGCTCGTCATCTCGCATGATCGCTGGTTTCTGGATCGCATCGCCACCCACATGCTTGCCTTCGAAGGCGACAGCCACGTGGAATGGTTTGAAGGCAACTATTCGGAATACGAGGCGGATCTGAAACGCCGCCTGGGAGACGCGGCGGATCGTCCACACCGCATGAAGTACCGCAAGCTCGGCTAGGCATTCAGCCCGGCAGCAGTTCAGCCGTGCTGGCGGGCACAACGAAGTCCGCGGGGGACGGGTGAAATTCGCGGGGCGCATGCCCGCTGCGGGACCAGATGCCCCCGTCGTCGAAAACCAGGTCACGATTCTGCCGCCAGACCATCTGCGTGCTGGCGGCGGAATCGCGCTGGAACACCCCGGCCAGCGAAACAGCCGCGGCCAACGCCGCGGGCGGCAAACCCATCACCCGCGGCGGCAGATCGAATGCTTCGAATACACGTTCCGTCATGACCCGGAAGGAAATCGTCTCACCACCGGGCACCACCGCCTCGGCCGGAAAGTCCGGCAGGGCTTCCAGCGCCCGCATCGCCAGTGCAGCCAGATCATCCGCGTGCACCGGCTGGCGCAGACCGGATGCCGGACCTGCCACGGGCAGAAAACGGAAGCGGCGAACCCAGCGCGCGATCCGGCTCAGATTGGCGTCCAGACCACAGCCGTAAATCAGGGTGGGGCGCAGCAGACACAGCATGCCGGCCCGTTCGGCGCAGGCCTGACGAAGACGGTCCTCCGCTGCGCGCATGCTGGCCATCATCGACCGCTCCTGTTGATCGGGCGAATCCGCCTTGACCAGAACGCTACTGGACGAGAAGCACACGACCCGCGCCCCTTCTCGGCAGAACGGAACCCACTCCGGGGCCAGACCGACCGGACCGGCCGACACCAGCGCGTCCGGACGCGTGTCCGCGGCCGCGCTGCCGGACTCCGAACCGAGATCAGACGGATGGATCCAACTCAGGCGCCCTCCGGCACGGGCCGGCTCCCGGCTCTGTCCCGGCCGTATCCGCCGGCTCGGAGCCAGTATCCGGCAGCCCGCCCGTAGCAGGCGCGGCAACAGAAACACGCCCAACTGGCTGGTACCTCCGGTCAGCAGCACGCACTTCATCGCTTGAGCCACACCCGCGGCAGGGTCAGAACGTAGTGGAGCCAGATTGCACAACCCAGCGCCCAGCGGCAAGGGAGGTTCATTCCGCTGCGGTAGTGTTTGTTGAAAAATCGCTGCATGCCGCGATGCTTCTGGCGATGTACCCACCAGCGACGGCTGCGTGACGATGTTCCCTGCTCGTGCAAGGCCGAGGCCCCGGGCACATACAGGCATTTCCAGCCCTTCTCCGCCAACCGGTACATCAGGTCGAGGTCTTCGAAATGCATTTCAAACCCGGTATCGAAGCCGCCAATCTCCCGGAAAGCGCGGGTTCGGACCATCATGCAGGCGCCGGAAACAGCCTGCGCCTCGACGATATCCGATGGCAGGGTCGACGCATCGGGTTCGACACCCCGGAAGGCGGGAAGCCAGCGGCCCAGGCGTGACAGTCCCGTGCCCGTCGTCAGAGCCCGCCAGGGATCCGGAAACCGGCGCACGGTGGCCCGTTGCACCACACCCCCGTGATCCACGATACGCGGGCCCGCCAGGGCGGCCCCGTGTTCTTTCTCCAGTGCCCCGCGCAAACGGGCCAGGGCACCCGGGTGCAACTCGCAATCCGGGTTCAGGATCAACAGCCACTCTTCTCCGGCGTCGGCCGCACAGGCGTTGACCGCGCGGCCGAAGCCCAGGTTCTGAGGATTTTCCAGAACGGACAGACGCTCGTTGCGCGGAAAACGGCTGCGCAGCACCTGACAACTGCCGTCACTGGAGTCGTTGTCCGCGACCACCACGTGCAGGGGTTCACGTTCGGCCAGCACCGCACCCACACAGCGCAGGAGACCGGCGCCGGCGTTGTAGTTCACGATGATGACGCGTGTCGAAGCGGGCACGGTCCGGGACTCGTCCGGTCTGCGGGTCAGCGGCGCCCGAACCAGCGCCGCCACCAGGGCGCCCGGCCCGTCTGTTCCCGGCTGCCGTCGTTCACAGGAGATGAGGTGGAGCCGCCGGCGCTGCACGATTCAAGCTGGGCTCGCAGTAACTCGATTTCACGTTCACGCTGTTCCAGCACCGCGCCCGCTTCCATGTTTTTGCCGATTTCGTGGTGGTAATGGCGGTACACGCTTTCGACGGCATCGTCGAACAACCACAATCCGGCCTGCAGGGGAGGCAGCGCTTCACGGCTGGCCGCGCAGATCGCGATGAAATACATGGCATCGCCGCCGGGTCCTTCGAGCCGTTCGATGCGATCGTCCCGCTCCCGGTGCACCTCGAACCCGTCCGGCGGCGCGCCATCGACCGGCCATATCTGCGAATGAAAGGCCAATCGCTGACCGAGCAGCCGCACAGCGGGAAACTCGGTGGCGAGCAGGCGCTCCAACTCCGGCCGGTACAGTTCCCGCACGTGAAACGGATTGCGGTTCTTCATACGATCCGTGTAGATGGCCTTGTCGGGCGAAGAAATGATCAGAAAGCCATCCTCGGCCAGCACCCGGCGAAACTCCCGCAACAGACGCTCTTGCGACTCCAGGTGCTCCAGCGTCTCGAAGCTCACAACGGCCCCGAAGCTGTCGTCCTCGAACGGCAGGTCACAGCAATCCTCCACCCTAAACGAAAGCCGCTCGCTTCGATAACGCTGCCGCGCGTGCTCCACGGCTTCGCGGGCGATGTCCACCCCGGTCACGGTCCGCGCGCGGGCGCTGAGCAGGTGGGAACCGTAACCTTCGCCACAGGCGGCATCCAGTACGTCACGGCCGCCAACCCATTCGGCCGCGAATGCATAACGGTGCAGATGTTCGTAACGGATTTCGCGCACGCATTCCGGCGTATAACGTTCGCCGGTGAATTCCATGGGTTTACTCACAGGATGCCGTATCCTCATTTGTACCGGGCCGCAGCGCTCCGGACTGCCTGCATATCATACGCCCAGGGCCTCCCGGGTCAGGACTCCCGCCTGCTCCAGAGCCCGAACCACGGTGGTACGGCGCTCCGCCAACGGATCGTCTTCGATGAAGGCCTTGACCCGATCCAGATAGTCCGGATGACGGTCCAGCACCCGCTGCATGGCGACCGGGTCCGGAGCGAGACCGAGCGGTCCGAAGGACTGGCCGCCCACGTGTACGACATAGACATCGTCACACAACACGTTGCGCCACCCGGCCGCGCGCACGCGCATGGAGAAATCATTCTCTTCTCCATAGCCCAAACCGAAATCGGGATCGAAATACCCGACGGCATCCAGTGCCGCGCGCCGGACCGCCATGCAGAACCCCACGGCGGTGGGCAGGTCCGGATAAACCGCATCACCGGTGGCGGCCACGATCCGGGCCACGGAATCGGGATCGGACGGTATCGGGTTCACTGCGCAGAACCGGGGCAGCGAAGCAATCTCGCCATTATTGGTCCACGGCGTCGCCGTCGCGATGCCGGGATCGGATTCCAGGCAACGGGTCAATCCTTCGAGCCACCCGGCGGTTACGACCGTGTCGGAGTTGAGCAGGACGACATCACCAGTCACCGCCTGCATGCCCCGATTCGCGGTGGCGACAAAACCCCGGTTTCGCGGCTGACGCTCGAGATTCCACAAGGATCCTGCCCGTTCCAGCCAGCGGTCCAGCACCCCGGCTACCCGGCGATCGTCCGATGCGTCATCGACCAGCAGAACCCGAGCCCCTGAAGGCAGGGTTCCGTACAACGACGCCAGGCAGGCATCGAGCGCTTCCGGTGCGTTGAACACCGGCACCACGACAACGGGCCAGGGTATCGGGCGTTCACGCCCGCGACCCGGAGTTTCACCGCGACGATTCGGCATCACCCGGTCCCTCGTCCGTCCATTCGTGCTCCAACCGCACCATGCCAAGCTCGCGGCTCTCGCCACGAACCAGAAAACGCTGCTCGGCGGTGTCGAACAGGCGCAGACCTTCAGGGTCCATCGCGTGGCCGCGAAGGCTGTACAGTCCCGGCAGCAGGGGCGGTGCCCTGAACCGCACACGGAACCGGTAGTGGTGTTCATCCACGCGCTCCGGCCGCGCGCCATCCTGATCGCTGGCTACGCCGTATACCGGGGTGCCATCTGCCCGCACGATTCCAACCAGCGCGACCGGCGCCCTGCCGTCGGGCGAATGGAGCACCAGTTCCAGGCCGAGATCCTCGCCCGACGCCAGCCTCACCTCATCTCCGGACCGCGGCGCGACATCCATCGATTCAATGCGGTACAGGCCTGATTCACCCCGCGCGGTGGCGCGTTGCCGTTTTTCCTGCGCCCCTCGCGATTCGTGCCAGGCCAGGTAGGATTGCGTGACTTCGAAAACATCGCCCTGCAACTGCGCCCGCCCGTCCTGCAACCACAGGGCTCGCCGGCAGAGCTTTTGCACCTGGTACATGCTGTGAGAAACCATCAGCAAGGTGTTGCCGCGTTCGAGAAAAGCCTCGATCCAGCGAATGCATTTTTTCTGGAACGATTCATCGCCGACGGCCAGCACTTCGTCGGTGATCAACAACTCGGGATCCGATGCCGTTACCACGGCGAATCCCAGTCGCACGACCATTCCGGAAGAGTAATGCTTGACCGGTTCGTGAATGTAGTCGCCGATATCCGCGAAGGCGAGTATGTCGTCCAGCTTGCGCTCCAGCCGGCGCGGACTCATGCCCAGCAGCGAGGCCTTCATGCGGACATTGTCCAACCCCGAAAACTCCGGCTGGAATCCCGCACCCAACTCCAGCAGTGCCGCGATGCGCGCATTGACCTCGACCGAGCCGCGACTCGGGCTGATCACGCCGGTCAGTATCTTGAGCAGCGTCGACTTGCCGGCTCCGTTCTCGCCGATGATGCCGAAAGACTCACCGGGCCGGATTTCAAAACTCACATCGTGAAGGACTTCAGCGCCATCCTGAGGTTCGCGCCCGGCCAACAGGGCCATGAATGCGCGCATGCGTTCGCCGGCCCGGTGAACCCTCGGGTAGAATTTCGATACCCCGTCGACACGAATCAGCGGCGCATTCACAGGAAATCCTCGAAATGGCCGCTGAGACGGCGAAAGAAGCGCAAACCCAGCCAGAACAGCAACAACGCGGAGACGGCGATGGCGATTCCGGCCAGACCGGGGTGCAGTTCGCCCTGCAGCGCTGCGGCGCGGACGAAGCCGACAAACCACGCCATTGGATTCCACGCAATCACTTCCGCCAGGCGGTCCGGCAGATAGGTGGGGCTGTAAAGTATGGGGGTGGTGAAAAACCAGAACGTCATCAACGGCGGCAGAATCTGGGCGACATCCCGCACAAATACCTGCAGCGCACTCATCACCAGCCCGATTGCCCCGGCCAGAACGGCCAGCAACACCAGAACGGGGAGCATCGCCACCACCCCTAGCCAGTGAATGTCCGTACCCGTCAGGGACAGTACGACCAGCACCGCGGCGTAGCCGGCCATGTTCATCAGGAAGGTAGCAACCACCATGGACAGCGGCAGCAATTCACTTGGGAAGGCGACCTTGCCGATCAGCGCGGCATTGGCCCGTACCGTCCCTCCGGCCTTCAGCACCGCCTCGGAGAACGCCGTCCAGGGCCAGAACGCGACCGCCAGATAGGCGACGAAGCCGACATCCAGCGAGTCAGGTACGCGGGCCTTGAAAATGGTCGAGAAAACGAACGCATAGACGGACAGCAACATCAGGGGCTGCAGGATCAACCAGGCGAACCCGGTCAGGTTCTCCAGGTAATCCTTGCGGATCGACCGGGAAACCAGTTGCCAGAAGATGGGATGGGCGAGCCGTTTCACTGCTGCGCATTGTACGCCGTTGGGATGAACGGGGCCGCCCGGCCGGCGGCCCGTCCACTGCCATGGATTCGTTTGGGCTACTCGTCCGCCGCGGTCTCTGCGTACGGGTCCTTGCCGAGGTCATCACCGAAATGACGGCGCGCCATGACGTCGACTGAACCTTCCGGAAAGACCACCGGATCGAGCACGAGTTTTTGCAGGTAGCGTGTTCGGTAACCGCTGATGTGCTCATGCTTCATGCGGGCGACCGCCTCGTCCTTGACCTTGTCGTACGGCCGGACGATGGATTCATAGCGTTTGTCGAGGCGAATGATGTGGTATCCGTAGGCGGTCTTGACCGGATCACTGATCTCTCCCGGCTCTTGCAGACCGAAAGCGGCTTCCTCGAAAGGCTTGGCCATCTGGCCGCGTCCCACGCGCATGTACTGGCCCTTGTTCTGGACCTTGGCGGGGTCGTCGGAGTATTCGAGCACCAGCGCTTCGAACTCAGCTGGGTTTTTATCCAGCCGCGCCTTGAGTTCCCCGGCCAGTTCACGGGCGTCCGAATCACCACGCTCCTCGGTACCGATGAGAATGTGGGTCACGGTCAGGCGCTCGCCAGTGGAATAGCGCTCGGGATGGGCCAGGTAATCTTCGTAGGCCATGGCCTCGTAGTCGGCCTCGGGCGCCCGGCGGCCGAGTTCTTCCAGCCAGGCTTCAGCCAACTCCTTCTCAACGGCCTGTTCGATACGGGCCCGGACCAGAGGATCATTCGCATAGCCGTCGGCCCGGGCATCCTCGGCCACGATACGCGCGTTGAGCAGGCTGCGGACCATCTGGTCGACCTTGGCGCCGTCCCGGATGAACAACAGGCGGTGCTCCTCGGGAATCCGGTTGAACGCCGCGTCAATGTCGTGCTGGGTCAAGACCGCGTCGCCCTGGTAGGCGAGGACCTGTTCGGGATCGTTCTTGTCCACGGAGCTGGCATCGGTCGACTGTGCCTGCGCCTGGGTCATGGCGGCGAATGCCAGCAAGCACAGTGCCAGGGGGTGCATGATTCTTATCATGGTGAACCTCTTGTTGAATTGCATGTTGGGGCCGGCTTGCCGTGATGGCGGCTGGCTATCGGACCCAAGTGAGACAAAAGCGGCGCTCAGAGGTTCACAGTTCCCTGTCCCACCGCTGGGCAAGCCATGCCGGAATTTGTTGGCTCCAGACAAACGAAGGGGCTGCGATGAGCAGCCCCTCGTTTTTCTTGCAGGGCCTTGCGGCCCATTGTCTTACGACGTACGTAACGCGTCGATCAATCGATCGACCGGCTCGGATACGAGCGACGGGTGTTGGCCCGGTGATCGAACAGTCCACCGTAGTTGGCCAGCACGCTGGCTTCCGGCGTACCCAGGAACCCGTTCTCGTACTGAACGGCCCAGAAACCGGTAACCGGCAGGCCAACCAGGCCAGCCCAGTCGACGTGATCCGGATCGGCACCGAAGTTGATCCGGGCCCAACCGTTGTCGGCTGCGTTGCCGATCGTGTAGAGCAGATCGGACGTGGTGCCGAAGACAGGACCGTCGCCGAAGCGCAGGACGTTGACTTCGTAGCACAGCTCGAACGGAGCCTCAGGAGGCGTGGAGCCACCCGGAGGTGCCGGCGAGACGATCGGCGGACGATCGTTTCCGGGGGTATCCGGACCCGCATTTTCTTCGCGGTCCCAGATTTCCAGACCGAAGGCTTCGCAGGCTTCGCCGTCAAATACCGAGGTGAACGGCTCGCGGCCGGCCACGGTGAAGACCTCTTCGTACGTGCACAGCACCCAGTCTTCCTGTACGTCAGGAACGCCGTTGCTGTTTTCGTCGTCCTGGTCAACGCTGTCGCCGTCGAACGGACCATTACGGCTCGGGAACGGTTCGCCCGGAATCCAGCCACCGCAACCCGGATCGTCGAGCTTGGGCTGCCATTCGCTGGACTGCAGGTCGGTAACCATCGGATCGACGTAGAAGTTCTTCGTCGGGAAGGTCACGATCCATTCCGAAGCAGCGTTCAGGCCGGCTTCGATGTTGTACTCGTTCATGATGTACTCATGCATGAACGTCGCGGAGATCGCGTCGACACCACGCAGGTAGCTCAGCTGAACGGCCCGATCCTGAGGCACACCGAAGAACACGGTAGCCGTGCGCTGGTCACCGTCGTTCAGGCTCGGACGCTCGTTACCCGGACGGAAGTGGTTACCGTCAGAGTCCTTGTCGTAGCCCTGGATGGCGCGAGCGTTGTAGGCGTGCATCGTGCCCTTGCCTACATTGACCACGGCGGCACCACCGAACAGACCGCCGCTGTTGCGGGCGATGTCCAGGGTTTCGTCGTCGAGCCACATGCCGTCGTCACCGGACGCGAAATCGGTCCAGTTGTCGACCAGCTGCATGCAGTCGGCCGGAACCTGCTTGCCGTCTTCGAAGATGTGCGTGGCTGCATCAGCGGAACCCAGACGCTTGGCGGTCTCGGTCTCGTTGGTCAGCGTGCCCATTTCGATGACTTCGAAGTGACCTTCGGAAGCACGAGCGATATCCGTCGGGCCACCGTCTTCGTAATCACCGGTGTAGGCGTACGGCAGGAATTCCTGCAGACCGAAGTCCAGACCCGCGTCGATGCCGTCACCGTAGAGGTACGGAACCGTGCAGGTGGTATCCGGAATGATCAGGTGCGGAACACCAGCCTGTGAGGCATCGACGGAACCGCCGTCGACAATCGCGGCCACCCACACGTCCCATGCGGACATGTACATGTTGAAGTCGAGGACTTCACGCGAGTTGTAACCTTCGAGGAAACGGACTTTGACCGCCTTGGCGCTGTCGGTGGTGTTGACCACGGACAACAGGGTGTCATTACCGTCGTTGCTGGTGTAATACGGATAGATCAGGACCTGGCCCAATCCGTCCGGATTCAGGTTGACTGCCTGCGCGCTACTGGCAATACCGGCGGCGCCCGCCAGTCCTGCCAGCACTGCAGCTGTCAGATTTTTTCTATTCATTACAACACTCCTAGTTTGTGTACACAGGGCTTCGCGAACCAACCGGAACCGCTCGCGACCTGCCCAACTCCAAAGGCAAACGTGACCTTGGTCCGGTCATTCGCGCGTCAATGTTACGATAAACGAAATTTCAACGCAACAATGCACCCCGGCTCAGTCATGGATGCACGGAGGCCCGAAACCCTTGTCTCCATGCGCTTTCACGGTGCATACATTCTACCGGCACCCGCCGTCGAATCGCGCGGAAAGCCGGATGGAAAGTCGAGCCGGGCGGCGCCGGCTGGCTGTGCGGTCCATGGCGGTTCGAACTACTCGTCCGGAACGAACCACCACTGCCCATCCGTGCGCACCCACCGCTCTTCGATCAGCCGCTCGCTGTCCCACCTGGGCACACCCGGTACCGGTGAACCAATGCGGTAGCCCACACGGGTTGTAACGGTACACCGATCGCCTTCACATTGGCTGCCCTCCACGCTTGCGGAGGTCCACTGGATGCGTCGGGTACGCAATGCAATTTCGAAATCCACGCGGGAATGGGCCGAACGATATCCCGGTGAGTAGTAGGCATAGGCGGAATCCAGGTCGACGCTGAGTAAGGCTTCCCACCTCTGTCTGGCCCGTTCTTCCGCCGTGGTTCCCCCCTGAGGCTGGGTCGCGCACGCTGACAACAGGGCCACCACCAGAGCCATCAGGGCCATTCCGGAATACCGGCCTGCTGCTGACAGCCGGGCCGAAGGCACGAATACGGATCGAATCATGACGATCTTCCTTGCGAATCTGTGAATGAAAATTTACTGAGTTTTACGTGACTTAAGCCGCCACGCGCGCCACAAGCCACTCGATTTCCGATTTCCGCCGCTCCAGCCGATGCGTGGCATCCGCCGCGCGGGCTACTCTTTGTCCTCGACCAGGGTCGAAATCTTCAGCGGCGGGACCCTGGAAAACTCTTTTTCCAGGTCCGAACTGATGCGCTCGAGATCCACCGAGGTCTCGATCACCGTGGGTGTGATCATGACCAGGGTCTCACTGCGCGAGGTGTTCTTGTTGCGGGTACCGAACAGGGGGCCAATGATGGGCACCCGGTTCAGGAACGGTACACCGCTGCGACCGCGTGAATCCTGCTCGGAAATCAGTCCGCCGAGAAACACGGTCTGCCCGGACTGCACCGCCACCTGGCTGGTCACGGTCTGGTTGTTGATCGGCGGGTTTCCGCTCAGCGAAATGTCCGGGTCACGCGCGCCGGCGCGGCTGACGTCCTGTGAGATATCCATGTAAACGAGACCGCCGGGATTGATTCGCGGGGTCACCGTCAAGGTGGTACCGGTTGACACATACTGGGCACTGCTCACCACGTTGTTGGTGCCGGTGGAGATGCTGGACGATTGCACCGGCACCTGGGTGCCCACGGTGATCGCCGCGGTTGCGTTATTGCGCACCAGCAGCGAAGGCGCCGCCAGCGAACGCACATCGGTCACGGCATCGAGCGCCGAGATGGTGGCCTGTACGAAACTGGTCCCATCGTTGATCGGACGGGAGATTTCGGTCAGGAAATTATTCGCACCGCCGCCAAAGCTGATGGAGTCGATGTAACGTCCGAACGGATTGCCCGCTCCCGCCGGAATCAGGTCGGGATTGTTGGTCAGGAACCAGGCGACACCGAACTGGAGATCCTCGGTCAGTTCGACGTTCAACACCTGGGATTCGATCAGCACCTGCAACGGCTCGATGTCGATGCGCTCGATGGCCGCCAGGATGGAGTTGTACTGCGATTGCGTGGACTGAATCAGCAGTGAGTTCGTTTCCGTCACGGCCGTGATGCGGATGTCCCCTTCGCCGAGACTCAGGACGGAACCCCCGCCCGATTCGCCCCCGGCCTGGGTCTGGCTGCCGGAACCCAGCCGGCTCTCGTTGAAATCCGAAACACTGCCGACCTGGACCGGTTCCAGCCCGGGCGCCAGCGTACCACCGCTGTCCGTCTGGGCATTCCGCGCCCCGCCTTCACCGCCGAAAATTTCCGTCAGATACCCAGCCAGAATGGGCGCTTCCAGATTCTTGACCCGATACACGTAGAGCTGCTTGCCGGCGCCCGCCGCACCCCGATCCAGGATGCGGATCCACTCTTCGGCCTTGTGCAGATACTCCTGCTGGTAGGTGATGACCATCACCGAGCCCAGTCGCTCCAGCGGAATGAACCGGAACATGCCCGCCAGCGGCGTATCGCCTTCGGTTCCGAATACACCTTCGAGTTCACCGATGATCGCCTCGACGTCGACGGTGCGCAGCGGGTAGATGCCCACGGACATGCCTTCGAGCCAGTCGACGTCGAAAATCTCGACGGTCCGCAGATAATTCCTGAGTTCCTCGGGCGTACCGGCCAGGAAAATCATGCTGCGGAACTGGTCCACCTGGACGATGGCGCCATCGCGCACGTACGGCTGCAGGATTTTCTCCATCTCGACGGCCGCGATGTATCTCAGCGGCACACCTCGCACCTCATAACCCTTGGCGGACTGAAGGCCACCGATCTGCGGAGCGAGGTGGCCGGGAATGGCTTCGGCCACCGGCAGCACGTGATAACGGCCTTCGGTGTAAACCAGGGTCGCGCCGTTCCACTGCAGCAACAGCTCCAGGATGGGCATGAGCTGGTCGCGTGATACCGGTTTGGATGTCGAGAAGGTCACCTCGCCACTCACGCCGGGACCGATGACGAAGGTCTCCTGCAGGACTTCGCCAAGAATGGTGTGCACCACCGACTGAATGGACTCACCTTCGAAATTCAGGACGATTTCGCCGTCTTCGGCCACCGGCTCCGGTGGTTTTCTGGCGGCCTCCTCATCAATGAAAACGCCGGTGCCTTCGTAAATTTCGATATCCGTCACACCCGGCTGCGCGACCGTCGGCGTCGACGATCCCACGACCAACTGTTCGGATTCCGGCGCCGGCTTACTGGGCTTTTCGACCTCCAGGCCGGTTCTGCTGGGCCCGATGGTCGGCGCGCTCGAGGCACAACCCGCGATCAGGACGATGGCTACGACCCATGCGGCATGACGCCGCAGCTCGCGCCAGCGCGGGGCTCCAGCCCTCCTGCCTGCTGGTACGCGGGTCCCGCTCGGTGAAGTATCCGGTGTATCGTGCATTGCTGCCGTGCCTCTATTGCTCATTCTGGTTATCGCCGTCCCTGCGGCTACGCCCGATCATGGATTGAATCGCCCGCTGGTAATCCGGCGCGGCCTCTTCCTCACTCGGCTGTTCCTGCTGTTCCGCCTGGCGCCGGAGTTCTTCACGGCGTTCGGCGATGCGCCGGCGAATCTCTTCCGCCCGGCTCAGCGGCTTGCCGTCCGCGTCGGCTTCCCCGGATTCCTGCTGCCTGGTTTGCTGCACCCGGCCCTCCGGCGCTTCGTCCTGCCGCGAGCCCTGGGGTCGAGAGACCGGTGCGGCCGGAGGGGTGATCTGTTCGTCATGGACCTTGAGTTCCAGCCGCAGTTCCTCACCCGCCGCCGAGGTCAGCATCACTTCCCGTGCATCCACCCGGCTGACCTGCCACGAACCGAAGTCGGATTCCTCGATCGGCCGACCCTCGAAGGCGACCAACGATCGGCCTTCATCTTTCGTACGCAAGGTCGCCATGCGCAGCGACGGGGTGATCACGACACCCGACAATTCAACGTCTGGCGCGTCCGGGTCGTCTTCAACCATTTCCTCGGCCAGCGGATCGACACTCAGCTCATCCTCCAGGACGGGTTGGCGCGATTCATTGAACAACGGCCGTTCCGTGATGACATAGTATTCGTCGATCGGCGCACTCTCGGCCAGCTCCGGTAACTGCAGGGCCTGCGCATCCGGAGCCGCGTTATCCGCATCGCCCCCCCGGTAAGCCGGCAGCAAAGACACCACACCGAGCCCGGCCATGCTCAGCACCAGCACACCGCAGACAACCGCAAGCCCGAGGCCGATCGGATTATCCTGCAACCAGCGCATCATGGCGAACGCAGGTAGCCGGCCATGTTGAAGCGCACGTCGAGCGCGCTGACGTCGGCCGGCGCCTGGCTGTTGCGCCGGCGGCGGGCCCGCGGCTTGATGACAGTCACTTCCTCCGCGATGATCATCGGCACACCCGTTTCCAGCGAATAGAGCACCCGCATCAGGTCGTCGATGGCGCAGCGCATGCGGACATTGACCGTCACTTTCTCAAACCGTTCCACCACCCGGGCTCGCACCGGCTGGCGGCTCACCACCTGGCACGACTCTTCAGCCTGGGTACTGATCATCTGATTGAGGCGCTCGGACATGCCGGCGGCCGCCTCGTTGAAGTCCGCCTCGGGCAGGAACAGGTTGGACTCGGAACGCCGGCTCTGCAGCGACTCGAGCTGCGCCTCGACTTCATCACGTTGCGCAGCCACCCGTTGGTAACGCTCCAGTTGTCCCGACAGCGCACCGATTTCGTCGCTGTACGCGATGTGCCTGAGGATGAACCAGTGAAACCCGACCAGGTAGATCAGGATGACGACAATGACCGCCAACAGAACGGCGGTTGTGCGGCTGTTGCCCTGGGACAGGGAAAGGGCCATCAGCCACCCCCCCGTGCCGACACGGTGGCGCCGATCTCGAAAATTTCCAGTCCGGTCGCGGCATCCAATCGGGTGGAACCGCGAAAAGCAGCCTCCTCCAACCGGTCGGACTTGTTCACGATCTCGATCAATTGCTGGGCATTACGCGACTTGCCCTGCATCAGAACACTGTCCTGACCGATGACCAGCCGATCGAGATAGGTATCGTCCGGCAGGGTTCGGGTGACGTCGGCCAGGACCTCGATGGCCATGGGGCTCAGAGACCGCTTTCGGGTCAGGAAACTCGCCGCCTCGCTGGTTTCCTCGACCTGCTCACGCAGGCCCTGGACCCGGCGCGCTTCGTCCTGCACCGCCTCGATCGCCGCCTCCAGGTCTTCGACACGGCTCGCTCGAAGGCTGAGCGATTGCACCATCACCAGAACGAGCAGCACCAGCGCCGCTCCGGCCAGAGCGTAATTGAGGCGAGTGCGGGGGTTAACCGACGTCACCCGGCGTTCGGGTGGCAGCAGGTTGACGCCCAGCACTTCTCCATTCGCGACCACATCCACGCCGCTGACCGACAGACCCCTTGCCGCCAACCCTTCGCAGGCGTTATCCACCACAGCCCGAGGCGTGACCAGAAGCTCCAGATGTACGTCACCGGCTTCCTTGGATCCGCGCAGCACGCGCCAATCGAAATACACGTCGGCGGCACGGAACGGCGTCTGACGATCCATTTCGAAAGTCAGCACCTGGCGCAGATTGGCTTCCGCTGCCGCCGGAAGCTTGAGCTCCTTGCGCAAAACACCGGTGTCGTCGAGTACCAGGAAGCGGGGCATCTCGCCCAGTTCGCTCTCCTCCAGCACCGTGAGAATACGCTGTCGCTGCAGACCGGCATCCTCGCCCGCCGGAAACTCGCCGAGGGCGCGGATGTCACCGCCTTCCTCGACACCCAGCCGGATGTCGCCACTGTCCATTTGCAGCACCACCCGCCGCGTCGCCAACTGGAGACGCTGCTGCCATTTCGCCGGCAGCAATTGTCGCAACTCGCCCAGCCACCAGCGCACGAACTCACCGGCCGGCCCATGCTGAATGCGGGCGCGCCAATACTGGATCGTGTTGTTGAGTGCTAACGCCATCTCGATCTCAATGATGGAACCCTTCGCGCCAGCGAAGGATGTTGAAGGGATAACCGAACGGATTTCCGCCCAGCCGGATGGTCGCCTCGATCTGGTCCCAGACACCGTTCGGCATGGTCGCCTTGGCGACGATACTATACGTGAGCCCCCTGCCCTGCGCCACGGCGACCTGACCGCTTGGCAGAGCGAGTCTCAGGTCGCTCGAACCGTCCAGGTCATGCCGCGCGGTGACGAATTCCGACGCGTCTTCCCGGGTCATATCCGGCAGCGCCACGAGGGCTTCGACCGGGGCGTAGGCCGGGTCGGGCAGGTTTCCGTCCGACCACACGGTCAACCCGGGTTCGATCAGCTGATACAGTTCCCACGGCAAGCCGAGAACCTGCAGCATCTCCTCCACCATCAGAAACCCCCGATTGGCGGGCCCGACCTGATACCCGGCGGCCAGGTAGTCATCCTCTTCGGCGCCGTTCGGCCGAACCAGCATATCCGGGTCGATCCAGTCGAGAACGGCGCCTGCCAGCGCGACTGAGTCGGTCTCTTCCAGGCCGTTGGCGACGAACAACTGGATCAGGGTTTCCTCGTTCGCATGATTGACATTCAGCTTGCCGCGCTCATCGGTGATGCGCAGTTCGACTTCGGCTTCGCCATACTGGATGGTGTAAGGCCGCCCGTCCGGAATCCAGCGTTCTTCCTCCACGGGATCGCGCAGGGACACCACGGCCATATTCAATCCGGCTTCGGCCGCCAGCCGGGCCCGGGTGCTCCACAACGTCGTATGCGCCTCCAGACTGTCCATTCGCGCCATCAGCGTATAGGCGCCGGTTGAAATGGTCACCAGCAGCAGGATCCACAGCACCAGCACGAGCGCGACTCCGCGCTGCCGTCCCGGGCCGGACATGGTGGAACACACCACTGTGGCGGGAACACCGGTGACACTGGGGAGCGGTTTGTTGGAGTGACGGCCGCTCAATCCTGGCTCCTTCGTTTCTCGATCAACTCCTGGATGGCGGAACGGTAGGTATTCTGGTTGCCGGCGCCGTCCACCACGCTACCGTCCACCTTCACGGCAGCGACCAGCAACGGCCACTCGGCGTAATTGCCCTCCACGAACTGGATGTCCAGGGCGACCGCAACCGGCAGTTCACCCGGAGTCTCCCAGGTGTTGGTCCATTCCGTCAGCTCGCCTTCCTCGTCCCGGGCGAGAAACTGAAACTCGGCCCGTTCCACCCGATCGATCAGCAGCACCGGCTCGCTGTCGTCCAGCCGCGACTCGTCAAACCCCTGTACCAGCGCGTGGGTGAGGTAGAGATCCAGGCCCTCGTCACCGCTGACAAAAGTCAGCTCCTGAACCTGCGGCCCACCAAAACCGAGGTAACCCGGCATCGGCGCGACATAGCGGATGGATTCGGGGCTGCCCAGGAAGACTTCCGGTTCCGGTGCCTCCAAGGTTTCGCCATCGGTCTGGTTGAACGCCAGTGGTATGGCCTGGTTGATTTGTTTACGGACGAACTGGTGCGCCATGCGCAGGCGACCGCTCTCCTCGAGAATCTGCTGTCCCCGGTCGGTGGCGCGAGTGGCGGCGTGCAAGCCGCCGTAGGCCAGAGCGAGCAGGATGCTCAGCAGGGTCATGGCCAGCAGCATCTCCACCAGCGTGAATCCGGAAACTCGCTTCATGCTCCCCCCGGTCGGATGCCATCGCGATTGGCCAGAACCGCACGCACCGTGTTGAACATCTGGCTGCGCTCGCGGGGGAATTCGCCCCAACTCACCTCGCACTCCACTTCCAGCAACTCAACGCCCGTCAGTTCACTGACCTCCAGGGTACGCGGGTTGTCGACCATGCCACCGAATTCGAACACGCCCACTTCCCAGCGATACGGTCCCTCTTCGCCTTCCATTCCGGCACCGGCTTCGAGCGGAATGCCCAGCCCGACCTGGTCCATCACCGATTGGGCGATCAGCGCGGCCTCGGTGTATTCACGGGCTCGCACGGTGTTACGCATGGAACCGGACAGGATCTGCAACACCACGGCGAAGCTCATGGCGAACACCACGAAAGCGAGCAACACCTCGAGCAGGGTGAAACCGCCGGCTCGCCCGGTAGGCAGGGATCGTTGCCGTATCGTCCGCAGCATCAGTTTTCAACCCGTTGTAACGAGGCTTCGCCGGTGAGCCAGGCGATGTTGATCCGATAAATTCGTCCGTTGGCTTCCAGTTCCACGTTGCCACCGGTGGAACCCCCGTCCGGATAAAAACGGATGCCGCCGACATTTTCCGAGGTCAACTCCGAACGCGCCGTCGTCAACTGCAGTTCCATACCTTCGGGCAATTCGACAGGTTCACGCTCCGGTGCCGAATAGCTGCGACTCTCGGTATCCACCAGAAAGACGTGCTCCTGCTTGTCAAGGATGGCCCTGGTCCGGGTGTAGCGCATGGATGCAGCCATTTCACGGGCGGCGGTGCGCATCTCGGCGCCGGACACACTGCGTGAGATCGAAGTGCCGACCAATCCGAGCACGATTGAGGCGAGCACCATCACCACGATCAGTTCCACCAGGGTGAAACCGGCGTTGAAGCGGTAATTCATTGGCGCTGAACGATGCATGGTCGGAAATCAACCGGCGTGGCGGCCTGGTTCACCGGATGGCGCCAGTCGGGAAATTACTCCCAGCTGTTGATGTCGGCGTTGTTGTCCTCACCGCCGGGTTGACCGTCCGCCCCATACGAGATGATGTCGAATTCGCCATGCTCGCCGGGCAAGCGGTATTCGTACTCCCGCCCCCACGGATCCTTGAGACTGGATTCCTTGACATAGGGTCCGTTCCAGCCGTCCTCACCTGGGTCATCGACCAGGTGCTCAAGGTTTTCCGGCGTGGTCCCGGTATCGAGGTAATAGCTCTCCACGGCCATGGACAAGCGGCTGACCTGAGAGGATGCCGCCTTGATCTTGGCGCTCTCGGCCTTGCCGATGATGCCCGGCAGCACCAGACCGCCGATCAATGCCAGGATGACCAGCACCAGCAGCAACTCGACGAGCGTAAAGCCACGGGTCCGCTTTCCCGGGATCGCATGCCGCGCCGGACGCATCGTTTGCTTGAGATTCATACCCTTTTTCAACATGACTGCAGACTCCCAGATTCTTGTTTACCCCACGAGGTCGTTGATGCTCAGGATGGCGAGCAGCACCGATAGTACGATCGTGCCGATCAGCACTGCCAGCAGCAGGGTAACGACCGGCGTGAAAATCGACAACAGGCGGTCGATGGTGTTGCGCACTTCGATGTCGTAGGTGTCGGACACCTTCATCAACATCGAATCGAGCTGGCCGGTCTCCTCACCGACGCTGATCATCTGCAGCGCCAACCGCGGAAATCGTCCGCTTTTGGCCAGGTTTCGCGCCAAACCGCCGCCGGTCTTCACTTCACGTGCCGCGTCGGAAACTTCCTTGCGCAGCACCGTGTTGGTTATGACATTACGGGCGATGGAAAGTGCCGCAAGCAGGGGAACACCGTTGCTCAGCAGGGTTCCCAGGGTACGGGTCAAACGAGCGGTTTCGATCTTGCCGACCAGATCACCCACCCAGCGCATGGACAGGACCCGGCCGTCCCAGCTGAATCGCCGCTCGTCATCCGCCAGCAGGCGCCGCACCTGGATCACCGCGACCACCGTCACCAGAATGATGGCCCACCAGAAATTCTGCAGCAGCGCCCCGAACGCCAATACGATTTTGGTAATGGTGGGCAGATCGCCGCCGAGTTCCTCGAAGATGGGCGTGAACTGGGGTATGACGTAGACCAGCAGCAGGATCAGCGATCCGGCCGCCAGGAACAGCAGCAGCACCGGATAGACCAGGGCGGATACGATGCTGTCTTTGAGATCACGCGAGCGCTCCAGGTACTCGGACAGCCGATTGAGTGTGACATCCAGGGTGCCACCCACTTCCCCGGCCCGAACCATGTTTACGAACAGGCGGCTGAACGCACCGTGCTGTTTTTCCAGCGCATCCGACAGGCTGCCGCCCTCGCGCACATGATCGCGAATCTCTTTCACCGTGCGCTTGACCCGCTCGGTGTCCGCCAGTTCGAGCAGCACCTGCAACGAACGGTCCAGCGGCATTCCGGCGCTCAGCAGAGTCGCCAGTTGCTGCGTGAACTGTCCGACCTCGCGGGCGTTGATGCCGCGGCTTCCCATGCGCAGCGCACCGAGACCGAACCCGCCCGACCCGGCCTCGCGGGCGTGCAGCGGAATGTTGCCGGCCTCCTGCAGTTTGAGCACGACCAGATCGACACTGGGCGCGTCCATCGTGCCCTGCACGGTCTCGCCACTCGGCGCCACCGCCTTGTATTCGTACAACGGCATCAGCTTTCCTGAGTGACGCGCAGGACTTCATCCAGGGTAGTGACACCCTGCAGACACTTGTTCAGGCCATCCTGGTACATGGTGCGCATGCCTTCGGAAACCGCGAGATCCTGGATTTCACCCGAGGTCGCGTGCTGCATGACCAGACGTCGCACGGGGTCGGTCATCGTCAGCAGTTCCAGGATCGTGGTGCGGCCCCGGTAGCCGGTGGGGTTTTCTTCGTTGGCCACCGGCCGGTACACGGTGTATCGCTCGCGCTCACCGAGCTTCTCAAGGCCGATTTCAGCGGCCACTTCCGGCAACAGTTCGTAGGCTTCACGAGTCTCCGGATCCAGGGTACGCACCAGGCGCTGAGCCAGGATGGCGTTGACCGTGGAGGTCAGCAGGTAATCCTCAACGCCCATGTCGAGCATGCGGGTGATACCGCTTGCGGCATCGTTGGTGTGCACCGTGGACAACACGAGGTGACCGGTCAGTGCCGACTGAATGGCGATCTTGGCAGTTTCCAGGTCGCGCATCTCACCGATCATGATGACGTCGGGGTCCTGCCGGACGATGGCCCTCAGCGCATGTGAGAAGTCCAGCCCGATCGACGCCTTGGCCTGAATCTGGTTGATGCCCTCGAGCTGGTACTCGACCGGATCCTCGACCGTGATGATCTTGCGTTCCGGCGTGTTCAGGGCACTCAGAGCCGTGTACAGGGTCGTGGTTTTACCGGAGCCGGTGGGACCCGTCACCAGGATGATGCCGTGCGGCATCTCCAGCGCCTTGACGAAACTCTTGCGAATATGATCGTCGAATCCGAGCGAATCGAAGTCGAAAACGATGCTTTCGCGATCGAGAATTCGCATCACCACGCTCTCGCCGTGCGACGTCGGAACAGTGGAAACACGCAGGTCCAGTTCCTTGCCCTGCACCCGGTGCATGATGCGTCCGTCCTGCGGCAGGCGTCGTTCGGCGATATTGAGTTTCGCCATGATTTTCACGCGACTGATCACGGCCGCGGTCGAACTGGCCGGTGGCGCCTCGACTTCCTGCAGGACTCCGTCGATCCGGTAGCGTACTTTCAGACGGTTCTCGAACGGCTCGATATGAATATCCGAAGCCCGCGCTTCCACCGCGCGTTGCAGAATCAGGTTGACCAGGCGAATGACGGGGGCTTCCGAAGCCAGATCACGGAGGTGCTCGATGTCCTCCGCGTCGGAATCGGATTCACCGCCCAGCCGCTCGACGATCTGGCCCATGGCGCTGCGCCCGCCACCGAGCAGTTTCTCAATGCCGTTTTCGACTTCCGACGCGATACCGACCTGGCGCACGATCTGCTTGCCGCTGGCCATGGCCAGCGCCTGGGCCGCGAAGCCGTCACGCGGATTGGCCATCACCACCGTCAGCTCATCGTCGGTTTCACTGACCGGCAGGATCAGGTTTTGCTTGAGGAATCGGACCGAGATTCCAGGAAACTCCGGGGCTTCGTCCGGCAGGTCCGCGGTGCGCACCAGCGGCAACTCCAGCAGGTGCGCCTCGGCTTCGGCGACATCGCGTTCCGACACCAGCCCCAGGCGTACGAGCAGGGTGACGAGATCTCCGCCGTTCTGTTCCTGGTAGGTTTCGGCGCGTTTGAGGTCCGCCGCTTTCAGCCGGTTGCTGGACAGCATGAACTCGCAGACCGCGTTGGTGACGCCTTCCGCGCGTTCCTCGACAGCCTGGGGCTGTTGTTCGGTAGCTTGCAAAGATCGGTCCCCGTAGTTTACGGCCGGTCGTGATATACGGCCGGTCCGCGGTTCATGGCCGAATTATACGGCAGGCGCGACCCGCCCCGAGGCGGGGCGGCCTGATTACACTGACCACCGGCGACTGCAACGGTTCCGGTCGCCGGCCTTCCGCCGGTTCCCGGGAGTGCCGGACCGCGCGGGTTTCCACCTCGGGCAACGACGGGTCAGCCGGCTTTCGGACGGCTCAGGTCGCCGACATTCCAGCCCACGAATTGTTCAACCAGGGGACGGTTCGTCAGCACCCACACGAAGATGGGCGCCAGCGCCGGCAGAATCAGGGTGCCGAGTTGATAACCCAGGGCAATCGCGGCATCGGAAATTCCGGCCTGGCTGACGATTTCGTGGGTCTGCGCCCCGAAATTGAAGCCCAGCATTTTCAGGGACTGGAACACCACACCCCAGATCTGCACCGCCGTTATGGTCAGGTACCCGATGAGCAGAATGACGGCCTTGCGCAGCCAACTGACATCCGACCCCATCACCAGGCCGAACAGCAAGGGCAGACCGTAACTGAACACCAGCGGATTGATGATGAAGCCCAAGGCGTCTGTGGTGCCGTCGCGGAACACATACTGAATATTGGTTTCCACCTGGTAGACCCAGCGCTGGCCGGGTTCGGCCACGATCTGTCGGAAGTGGTCGCCCAGCAGTTCGGACAGGATGAAGTCGGCCGCCTCGCGTGCCGGTATCCCGTGAAACGGCGACAGGTAGAACCACAGCATGAAGCCGAACAGCATCCACATCGACGACAGAATCAGCAGCTCGCTGAGCGTCAATTCGTCACCGCGGTTTTCGGATGATGTTTTTTCCGGCGCCGGGGTCTGCGAATCAGTCGGGTCGGGTTGCGGGTCGGTCATGGTGTCATCCTGTCCATTCACGCGCGTTTTCAAACATGCGCAGCCAGGGCGAAGCGCGATCCCAGTCCTGCGGCGCCCATGAGAAATTGGAGGTGCGCAGGGTGCGCTCCGGGTGCGGCATCAGTATGGTGACCCGCCCGTCCTCGTTGCACAGTCCGGTTACCCCCTGCGGCGAACCGTTCGGGTTGTCCGGGTATTGTTCGGCCCAGCCGCCGCGCCTGTCAACGTAACGGACCGCGACCAGTTCACCCGGTGGATCTTCCCCGCCGGAAAAATGTGCCCGACCTTCGCCGTGCGCCGTCGCCACCGGCAGCAGGGAACCGGCCATGCCACGGAAGAACAGGGACTGCGACGGGGCGATCTCCACCAGGCTGAGCCGGCCCTCGAACTGTTCCGAACGGTTGCGCACGAAATCCGGCCAGCGATCCGCCCCGGGAATGATGTCGCGCATCGCGGCCAGCATCTGGCAGCCGTTGCAGACACCCAGCGCGAACCGGTCGGTCCGCTGCAGAAACCGGGCGAACATGTCACGCATGCGGTCGGCGTAAAGGATGGATTTGGCCCAGCCACGGCCGGCTCCGAGTACGTCACCGTAGGAAAAACCGCCACAGGCGACGAATCCCGCGAATGAATCGAGTTGCCGGCGGCCATCGATGAGATCCGACATGTGCACGTCGATGCTGTCGAAACCCGCCAGCGCGAAAGCGGCCGCCATTTCCACCTGCCCGTTCACACCCTGTTCGCGCAGGATGGCAACCCGGGGCCTTTCGGCGCCGATGATCGCGGGGGCCGCGGGAGCGAACCGGATTTCGGGCGCCAGGCCCGGACGCGTCCAGTCACACGCTGCTTCCAGTTCCTCGTCCGCGCAGTCCGGGTGGTCCCGCAGGCGTTGTACCCGATGGCTGGTTTCGGACCACAGACGCTGCAATTGAGGGAGACTCTCATCCAGCACGACCTCCCCCCGGGCCGACAACACCAGGCGGTCACCCGCCACAGGCCGGCCTATGTCATGCACACGATCCGCCAGCCCGTGCGCGTCGAGGCAGGCCACAGCCAGATCGACGTCGTCTTCCGGAACCTGGACCACCGCCCCGGCTTCCTCGGCGAACCAGGCAGCCAACGCCTGGTCGGTCGTGACCGGCAGGTCGAGTTCCAGTCCGCAATGCGCCGCGAACGCCATCTCGCAGACGGTCGCCGCCAAACCACCGTCCGACCGGTCATGGTAGGCCAGCAGCCAGCCGGCCCGGTTCATTTCCTGGACAGCCGTGAACAACGCGGCCAGGTGCGCCGGATCCTCCACATCGGGCACCTCGGTTCCAAACGCCCGGTACACCTGGCCCAGGCAGGAACCACCCAGGCGATTGCGGCCGGCACCGAGATCGATCAGCAGCAAACGGCTCGCCCCCCGGTCCAACTGCAGTTGCGGCGTCAGACAGCGGTCGACGGCCTCGACCGGCGCGAAGGCCGAGACGATCAATGAGACGGGTGACTGAATCTGGTGGCGCTCGCCGTCCTGCTGCCACACGGTTTTCATCGACAGGGAATCCTTGCCAACCGGAATCGCAATTCCCAGTGCCGGGCAGAATTCCATGCCCACCGCACGCACAGTGTCGAACAACACCGCATCCTGGCCAGGCTCACCGGCGGCGGCCATCCAGTTGGCGGACAGCCGAATGTCGCGTATGGACCCGATGGACGCCGATGCGATATTGGTGACCGCTTCGGCGACCGCCATGCGCCCGGACGCCGGCCCGTCGACGATGGCCAGCGGTGCGCGTTCACCCATGGCCATGGCTTCGCCCGTGTCGGCGTGAAAACCGGCCAGTGTCACCGCGGCATCCGCCACCGGGACCTGCCAGGGCCCGACCATCTGGTCCCGCGCCACCAGCCCACCGACCGTGCGGTCGCCGATGGTGACGAGGAAGGACTTGCTGCCCACGGTGGGATAGCGCAATACCCGGCGTGTGGCCTCCGCGATGTCGATTTTCGCCGGCAGGGCCGGCAATTCCCGCACCCGCCGGCGGAGCGCATCACGCCGGAGACGTGGTGTTCTTCCCAGCAACACCTCCAACGGCAAGTCAACCGCCACCTCGCCAAGCAAGCGGTCGGTCAGAACCAGCCGCCGTTCCGCAGAAGCGCGGCCCAGGACCGCGTACGGACACCGCTCCCGGGCACACACGGATTCAAACCATGCCAGCCGACCGGATTCCAGGGCCAGCACATATCGTTCCTGCGCCTCGTTACACCAGATTTCCATGGGTGACATGGCCGGGTCGGCACTGGGCACCTCGCGCAATTCCAGTTCCGCACCGACGCCGCCGTCATCCAGCAATTCCGGCAGCGCATTGGACAGACCGCCGGCACCGACGTCGTGGATCGACAGGATCGGATTGTCCTCACCCAGTGCCCAGCAGGCATCGATCACCTCCTGGCAACGCCGCTGCATTTCCGGGTTGTCCCGCTGCACCGAGGCGAAGTCCAGGGACTCCTGTCCCTGCCCGCTGCCCACCGACGACGCGGCGCCGCCACCGAGCCCGATCAGCATCGCCGGCCCGCCAAGCACGATCACGCAGCAGCCCGGTTCGAGCGGGCGTTTGTCGACCAGTTCCGCGCGAATGCTGCCCATACCACCAGCGATCATGATGGGCTTGTGGTAACCCCACATGACCCCGTCGACCTCTTGTTCGAAGGTACGGAAGTAACCGGCCAGGGCGGGCCGTCCGAACTCGTTGTTGAAGGCCGCGCCGCCGATGGGTCCTTCGGTCATGATTTCCAGGGCACTGGCGATCCGGTCCGGCTTGCCGTACCGGGCCAGCCACGGCAGGTCCGCATCCGGAAAATCGAGGTGCGAGACCGAATAACCCGTCAGTCCCGCCTTGGGGCGCCCCCCGCGACCGGTCGCGGATTCATCCCGGATTTCGCCACCCGAACCGGTGGCCGCGCCCGGATACGGCGAGATCGCGGTCGGGTGATTGTGGGTTTCCACCTTGATCTGAAACGGCAGCCGTTCCGCCTTCCATGCATATTGGCCACTGCCCGGTTCGACGAAAAACCGCTCGCCCTCGGGCGCATCGATCACCGCGGAATTATCGTGGTAGGCCGACAGGACGCCTTCCGGCGCCTGCGCATGCGTATTGCGAATCATGCCGAACAGCGTGTGCGGTTCCGGTTCGCCATCCACGTGAAATTCAGCGTTGAATATTTTGTGCCGGCAGTGCTCGGAATTGGCCTGTGCGAACATCATCAGTTCGGCATCCGTCGGATCCCGCCCGAGATCCGTGAACGCCGCGGCCAGGTAGTCGATCTCGTCCCCGGAAAGCGCCAGGCCCAACTGCTCGTTGGCCCGGCTCAGGCCGCCGGAATCACCGTCCGGGACCGGCACGTGACCCAGGGGCCGCGGCTCGCTCTCGGCGAACAGCGCATGCGCCTGACTGGCTTCCGTCAACACCGATTCGGTCATGCGGTCGTGCAGGCAGGCGCTGGCGGCAGTCTTGGCGTCTTCCGTCAGAGCGACCCGCGACTCGAGCCAGAATGCCGTGCCGCGCTCGATGCGAGCGATGGAATCGAGGCCGCAGCGACCGGCAATATCGGTGGCCTTGCTCGACCACGGCGAGCGGGTACCCAGCCTCGGCACCACCAGGACCAGACCCCGGGGGTCGAGTCCTTCGGCCACGCGGCCGTGGACCAGGTCCTGGAGATGGTCGACCTCCGCGGCCGTGAGGGTGCGCCGTGTGGCGGCGAAATAGACATGACGGGCTCGCAGGTCGACGACGTCGCCGCAATGGCGACGGACGCGCTGAAGCAACTTTTGCCTGCGGAATTCGGAAAGGGCGGACTCGCCCAGCAGGCAGACTGGCTTGGACAACGTGGTGCTCCCGGATGAGGTCTACGATTCGGCGGCCAGGCCGGTCCGGCACCCATGCCGGCCGGACCGCGGCCCCGGCGTATTCTACCCCACTTCAAACAGGCGCCGGAGCGCCTGTACGGAACCGCCGCTCAGGGAGCGGAAGCGGTAGCGGCCATCTGATCCAGACGCTGGCGCAGTGTCTCCGGCGGCACGTAACCGGGAATCAGTTTGCCATCCGCGGTCAGCAGCGCCGGCGTGCCGGTCACCCCGAGCGCCACGCCGAGTTCATACTGGTCGGCCACCGGGTTCTCGCATTGCAGCGGATCCGGGTCGTTACCGGCCTTGGCATCGGTCAGCGCGCTCTGCTGATCCTGCGCGCACCACACCGACACCGCCTTGTCATACGACGCGGAGCCGATGCCGGCACGCGGGAATGCCATGTAGTGAATGGCGATTCCCTGCTCGTTGTAGTCTTCCATCTGGGAATGCAGCTTGCGGCAGTAACCGCAATCAATGTCGGTGAACACGGTCAGGTCGTAGACCGGGTCGGCCGGGGAAAACGTGATTTGCCGATCGGCATCCACATGATCCAGCAAATCCTTGCGTATGCCTGCCTTGGATGCTTCGGTCAGGTCTTCCCGGGTGTCCATGTCAATGACCCGACCCTGCAACAGGTACTTGCCGTCCTCGGTGGCGTAGACGATATCGCCGCCCACCTGAACCTGCAGAATCCCCTCCATCGGAGTTTCGGAAACCGCGATGGACTGCGCGGAAGGTGCCAGGGCGCGAATACGTTCTTCGACCAATTCGAATTTGTCCTTGGCCCACGCTGTTTGCAGAAACAGCGCAAGTGCCGCAACGGCCACCAGTAGTTGAATTGAGCGCCTCATGGCTTTCCTCTCTTGGTTTTATGGCGAGTGTGCCTGTCCGGCGCGGCAGCTTATCATGACCACGCCCCCGATTCGACGCCGCAACGCCGCTCCTGTCTCACAGAACACGGCAGGGGCGAAAAGTTCCTCAACTCCGCTCAACCGCGGGGATGATGGCGCAGATGCAGTTGTTTGAGCCCTTCGCGCGCAATGTGGGTGTAAATCTGTGTGGTCGACAGGTCGCTGTGCCCCAACAGCATCTGCACGACGCGCAAATCCGCTCCGTGATTGAGCAGATGGGTCGCGAATGAGTGGCGGAGCATGTGGGGCGAAATGTCGCGGCGAATCCCCGCCGCGGCCGCATGACGCCGAACCGCGTACCAGAATGCCTGGCGGGTCATGCCAGCGCGCCGCGCGGTGACGAACATGTGCGCGCACTGCCCGCCCGACATCAACTCCGGTCGCGCGTCGTTCAGGTAGCGCTGCATCCAGTCGTGGGCTTCCTCACCGAGCGGGACCAGGCGTTCCTTGCCGCCTTTGCCCAGCACCCGGACGATCCCCTGGTTCAGGCTGACCTGGGACAGCGCCAGCCCGACCAATTCGCTGACCCGCAGCCCGGTCGCGTACATCAGCTCCAGCATGGTTCGGTCACGCAACCCTACCGCCGTCGTCACATCTGGCGCCTCGAGCAGGCGATTCACCTGTTCTTCGCTGAGCGCCTTGGGCAGGGCGCGTCCCAGTTTGGGGTTGTCGATCAGGGCGGTGGGGTCCTCGGCAATATCCCCTTCGCGCCGCAGCCAGCGAAAAAATTGCCGGAATACCGAAAGGCGCCGCGACAGGGATCGGGGACTGCGGCCCAACTGGACTTCGGTGGCCAGGAAGTGCAACAGGTCATCACGACGGGTACCGGCCAGGGTTTTGCCGAGACTCTCGAGGTGCGCATGCAGCCGGATCAGATCGTAGCGGTAGGAAGCGATCGAATTCTGGCTGAGCCCCCGTTCGGCCCAGACGGCATCGAGGAACCGTTCCACCACCGCCGGCGTGGCCCCGCTCACGGCCGGGCCCTGCCGCTCACGACGCGCGGCGTCGGCGTTCTTCCCGCAGGTGATTGATCCACTGCTGCGCGGCGTCCTTGGTGCGCGGATAACGTGATGCCCGTCCCCAGTCAGCACTGGCCCGGTCGAGCTGCCCCAGGTTGAATTGCGCCATGCCCCGGAGCAGGTAGGCTTCACCGGTCTTGCGCTCGTCCAGGCCGCCTTTTTCCAGCGCGTTGTCCAAGGCTTCGCGAGCAGCGTCCCAGCGCTCAAGGTCCACCAGGATGTAACCCCGGCGCAGATCAATGTCACCATCCGATGCGGCCTGCCCGGCCTTTTCGTAGGCGACCAGGGCCTTCTCCAGTTCCTCGGCCGCGTACCAGTTATCGGCCGTAGCGGTCCAGTTGCGCTCGGTGGACTCGACGATCCCGTCCTCGATACCCTTTTGCAGGACCTCCGCCGCCTTGTAAGGCACATCGGAATTGGCGTACAGGCTGGACAGAAACATCACGTCAGCCTGTTTGTCCATCAGGTTCTTGCGGTAGGCCAGGGCTGCAACGGACAAGGCCTTGTCGTCCTGTTTGAGCTTGTAATAGGTTTGCGCCAGCTGGGTCCAATAGATCTTCTTTTCCGGCCAGCGGGTGATCATGATCTCCAGGGTCTGGGCCGCCTGGGGGTATTGCTCCAACTCGTAGTGAGCCGCCAGTTTGAGCTGGTACCAGGGCTCCTTCGGATTCTCGTCCATCGAAATCGCTTTTTCGATGGCCGTCAGGGCCCGGGCGTAATCCAGCTTCGCAGCGAAAATCGACGCCTGCAGCACGTAAGCTCCGGATGTGATTTTTTCTTCGGGGGCGGTGCAGAACCACAAATCCAGCCGCTCCAACGCGTCGTCGTACCGCTCTTTCATGAAGTAGAGCTGTGCGATCTGGTACATCAGGGCGAAGTGCGCCTGGTTGGGAAGCGCGTCGAGCTCGACCGCTTTCTCGAAGTGACTCAGCGCGGGATCGTAATTCTCTCGCGACCATTCCACCTGCGCCAACGCCTGGTGCAGAATGGCCTGCAGATATTCGTCACGCCCGGCGCGATTGAGCATCTTCTGGAGTTCATTGAAGGCGTCGTTGAATTTCTCCTCGCCAACGTCTTCGTAGACACCGTTGAGTTGCTTGTAGGTCGCCTCGTCCAGCGCTTTCGCACCCACCTCGCGCGATTTGCCGCACTGGCCCGACTGGGCCAGGGCCTCTTGCGCGGAGAACAAAAGGATGCCGGCGCCGATGAGACCGCCCAGAATTCCGTTGACGTGTCGAATCACCATGTCAGAACCCCTGCGCATCGTCGAGACTGAAATCGATGATCTGCGTCGCGCGCCGCTCGACCGCGACACCGTCCACCACGCGTGGCTTGAATTTCCACTTCAGGATCGCGCGAATGGCTTCGCGGTTGAAGATACGCGACGGTTTCGCGTCGATCACCCGCGGATCCTTCACGGTTCCGGTCTCGGTAATCGTGAACTCCACCTTCACCCAACCCTCGATACCGCCGATCGCGGCGTCACGCGGGTACATGGGCCGGATGACAACCACCGGAATGATATCGCCTTCGGCGGTCTTGTCGACCTGCTGGAAATTCCCGATGAAAATACCTTCGCCGCCGGACATGGGGACATCCAGATTGGGGATGTCGATATCCGGCATCGGCTGGATGTTCGCGTCCTGCTTGGCGATCTGCATTTTCGGCGGCGGCGGCGGATTCTTGGGCGGCGGCGGCTTCTTGGGAATCCGCCGGCTCTTGGTCTGGATATCATCCGGAATATCCACGGGACCAAAATGAATTCCGGCGATCGGTTCCAGTTCTCCCCGGTCGCCCGAGCCGGAACTCACCAGAAAATTCATGAACACGAACAAACCGAAGGTCACGCCGACGGCCAATATCGCTGCGATAAGTAAGCGTAGTCGATTCATGGGCTCTATCCGCCCGGCACTTCGGCCGAGATTGCTATGCCTTCGACGCCAGCCAGCTTCACCTGGTCCATGACCTGGGTGACGGTACCGATGCGCGAACCCTTGTCGGCGATGATGACCACGCTGCCTTCCGGGTTCTCGGATTTGGCGCGTTCCACCATCTGCCGGACTTCGCGCATTTCGATCTGGCGCTTGGCCATCCAGATGTCGTCATTGGGTTTGACGCCAATCAGTATCGTTCCGTTCCGCAACGCAACCGCCTGGGGTGCTTCGGGTTTGACGATGGTGGCGCCGGTTTCCTTCGTGAAGGATGTCGTGACGATGAAGAAAATCAACATGATGAACACGATGTCGAGCATCGGAGTGATGTTGATTTCAGCGTCTTCAGTGTGCGCATGCCTGCGGGTTGCCATGCGGTTCGCTCCTTGGGTCCAGTAAGACCTAGTGTCTTTGCAGCAGGTCTTCGAGCCGTTCGGCTTCGGTTGTCGCCTTGTGCTCGAGCCAGGTTCCGAAATACACGCCAGACAGCGCCGCCACCATGCCGGCCATGGTCGGGACCGTGGCCATGGACACACCACCGGCCATTGCGCGGGCATTGCCGCCACCGCTGTAGGTCATGACGTCGAATACCGTGATCATGCCGGTCACCGTGCCGAGCAGACCCAGCAACGGGCAGATGGCGATCAGCGCCTTGATCAGGCCGATGTTGTTCTTCAGCGCGATCGAGGCTTCCGAAATCAGCGCGTCACGCACCTGCCTGGCATACCAGGACGAGGTGTCCGCCCGGGTTTCCCAGTCAGCCACCACCTTGCGCTTGCGCGCCGGGTAAACGCGGTACATGTACCAGACGCGTTCGAGAATGAACGTCCACATCAGGAACAGCACCGCCATGATGGCCCACAGCACGTCACCTCCGAGTTCCATGAAATCCCGGATGGCGGCAACGGCCTCGTAGAACCAGATCATGCGCGTTTCTCGGCCAGCCTCGCGATGATGCCGGCCGCCTGCTCTTCGAGCGTCTGGATCAGCGATTTGGCCTTGCCCTGCAGGAAACTGTGCAACAGGGTCAGCGGAATCGCCACGACCAGGCCGAGCACGGTGGTCACCAGCGCGGTCGAAATACCGCCGGCCATCATGCGCGGATCACCCGTACCGAACAGGGTAATCATCTGGAAGGTGGCAATCATGCCCACGACCGTGCCGAGCAGACCCAGCAACGGCGCGACCACGTACAGCACCTTGATGAACGCAAGGCCGGTCTCGATCGGCGCGGTTTCGCGCAGAATCGCCTCATCCAGCTTGAGTTCAAGGGTTTCGATGTCGGTGTCCGGGTTGTCCGTGTACACCGCCAGTACGCGACCGAGCGGATTCTTCTTGTCGGCCGAATCCTGCTTCATCTGGCGCGAGATCCGGGCACCGGTGGTGTACAGGGCAAAGGCCTTCCACAGACACAGCAGCAATCCGAACAGCCCGACACCGATGATGACGTAGCCAACGATACCGCCGTCTTCCTTGACCCGTTCCAGGGGTGTTTTGCTCTGCACCACGGCGCGCAGGATCTGGCCGCGCGTAAAATCGACCGCCATGTCGTGGACCGTTCCCGGTGCCGCGCTTTGCAGGTCATCGGCCATCTCGCGGAAACGTTCGGCCGGCTGACGCGCCAGTTCGATGAAATTCTCCCGGCTCTTGCTGGTGTCCCAGTCCAGGAATTGTCCGTTGGATACCGCGTTGAACACGCCAACCCGCACGATTTCCAGGTCTTCGCGCTCGCCGCTGGTGCGCTCCACCGGCGCGGTGAATTTCACCACTTTACCGGCTTCGGCGATTTCGGTGACCATTGCCGACCACAGGCGGCGGAGCTCAGGGACGGTAGGCAGTTCGCGGCGCTGCGCGAGCTCGGCCAGGAAATCACTGCGGCCGGGATATTGCGCGGTGACCATGGAGTCGTCCAGCGCGGCCGCCACGTCCCCCGATGCCTGGCGTACGACGCCGAACAGTTCGCCCAGATTCCCCATGCGCTCGGCCAGAGTCGTTTCCAGTTCGGCCAGCGCACGCTCGTTCTGGTCGTATTCGCCCCGCAGCCGGTCGCTGCGCGCATTTTCGGCCGCCAGTTCCTGACGCGCCTGGGCTAGCAGCTCGCGCTGCCGGTTGCGGTCACGCACGAACTCGGCCTCTCGTTCCTGGTTGATACGGGCCTCGGTCGAAGCGGCTTCGCGCACGATGCGCGCGAGCTCGTCGAGGGTCTGGGCACTGGCCAGCGGAGCCAGCACAACGGTCGCGAGTGCGACGATCAGGTTCAGCTTCTTCATTCCGCCACCTCCGGACCCGGGGTCGGCAGCACCACGAGATCAGGCGCTTTTTCATTCTTGGCGATGGAAATGCCTTTCTTGACCTCCAGCGTGTAGCGGCTGGGCAACTCCTCGAAGGCACGTGTCGACGGATTGAACCACCCCGTCGCCGACTGATCACTGGTCTGATAGACCAGCAGGGTGCGGCCCACCCGCAGGAAATCCACGGTCTGGCCCGTCGTCGGCAAGGTATCGGAATAGGCTTCTGTCGTACGCCCAAATTCCAGTTCGCCCTGGTATGCCTCCATCACACGGCGGTATTTTTCCGAGGCCGTGACCTCCGCCTGATCCATCATATCGCTCAGGCGTTCGACCCGGGCGCGGCGTTCCTCGATACGGAACGGAATGTCCGCTTCGATGATCTGGCCCAGCGCATCGATCATTTCAAGCATCAGCGGAACCACCCCGCGGTTGGTCTCCTCGAGACCCGCGAGCTGGTTGTTGATCGACTCGACCTCGTTGCGCTGGTCGGTGACCACCTGTTCCAGGTTCTCGTTGTAGATCTTCAGGCTTTCGACTTCGCGGACCACCGCGCGGTATTCCGACAACAGGTCCTGCGTCTGTCGCGCCAGGTTATTGATGCGTTCCTGCGACGCCGCTGCATCGTTATTGATCTTGGTTTCCGTCTGCACTGCATTGTCGAGCGGCTGCGCCTGTGCCTGCGCGGTGCCTAACCACAGCAGCGCCAGGCAGGCAAGCATGCTCGCCAGCTCAAAACGGTGAAGCGTAGATTTTGGCATGGCCTGATTCCATTTGGTTTTATGGGTAGATAATTTCGACGTCGGGTTCCCGGTGGCGAAGCTCGGGCCTGCGGTCCCTTCGTTCGAAGCGGAACAGAATAACCGAACCCGTCAGTCCATTACCATACGGTACCTTTGGCGGACATTCGAACGAGCCAGCGTGACTTTTAGCATAGCAGACCGATTTTTCTACGAAAACATGCGTAGACAAATCGGGATTGCTTCGCCCTTATAATGGCCCGCAGCCAACGTCTTCGACGCATCCATGCCCGACGAAACCCCCCGTTTTACTTCTCCCGCGGCGCCGTCCCGCCCCTGCGGCCTGCTTCGCCGCCTGCTGATCATGCTGTACGACACGGTGGTGGTCGTCGCGCTGTGGATGCTCACGGCCGCCGCATTGCTGCCGTTCAGCGGCGGAGACTGGATGGCCGGCCGCGACCCGCTGTATACGGCCGTCCTGGCACTGGTGTGGTTTGCCTACCTGGCCTGGAGTTGGCGGCGGGGCGGCATGACCCTGGGCATGCGAGCGTGGCGGGTGCGCCTGGCGACGGAATCGGGCAGCCTGCCGGGCTGGCGCCAGTGCGCCATTCGTTTCCTGACTTCGCTGGTCTCGGCGGCCGCCGCCGGATCGGGATTCCTGGTTGCACTCTTCGACCGGGAACGCCGCACCTGGCACGACCGCATGAGCCGTACATCGCTGATCCACCAGCCCAGGAGCAAGCGCCGCAAACCCTGAGCCCGTGGCAGGCACCCCGCAGCAGGCGGTTCCGGCCGGGCTCGCCACACCCCGACCACGCCACTGCAACCGCCCGAAGGCCGCCTAGACCGAACGCCGCAGAGCGTAGATGGCGGCCAGCACCAGCAACAGTGACGGCAGGCTATTGCTCAGAACGGCCGGAAACTGGTAGGCATCCCCGAGGTTCTGGGCCATTCGGCTGACAATCAGGAACACGCCGCCGAGCACCATGCCGATGAACATGCGCACGCCCAGGCTGTGACTGCGTGCCGAGCCAAACACAAAAGGCATGCCGGCCAGCACCAGCGCGATGGCACTGAACGGAAACATCAGTTTTTCCCAGAATGCCGCCTGGTACACCGTGTCATCCAGGCCGTTTTCCCTGAGATATTCCAGGTACCCCGTCAATGAGCGCAATGACAGCCGCTTGGGCCGGGTCACCGCGGAATCCAGCAATTCGGGCCGCACTTCGGTGGACCACGGCCGCTGCCCGATCTGTTCCTGCGCCGCACCATTGGCGTCGAACCGGACTTCCGAAATGTCGTGCAGGGTCCACCGGGTGCCATCGTGATTGGCGCTCTCCGCCCGCGTGATGGATTTCAGGTCCACACCTTCGCTGAAGGTGTAGATCACGACGTTCTTGAAAGCCACCGACTGCTCCCCCCGGTCCGCCGACAACAGCGGCAACTGGATGTTGACGATCTGGCGGCCATCGCGCATCCACATGCCACGCGGCCCACCGATGATCGCCTGCCCCACCATTTCGCTCAGTCGAAAGGCGCGCGCCTGATGCTCGGCGGCCGGCGCCACCCACTCCCCCATCACCATGACCGGAATGGTCAGCATCAGCGTCCCTGCGAGCGCCGCCCCGGCCAGCCTCACACGGGATACGCCGGATGTGCGGAACGCCACCAGTTCATTGGTCGCGGCCAGGCCGCCGACCCCGACCAGCGCGCCCAGCAGCGCCGCAACCGGAAAAATCTGGTAGGCCATGCGCGGGACAATGAGCGCCACGTACCACAGCACGTCCCCGGTGGTGTAATCGTTCTGCTGCGAGCGCAATTCGCTCAGCAGGGTGATCACGAGAAACAACACGGTCAGACCCGCCCATACGGCCAGGGTACCCAGCACGGTGGCGCGCCCCACATAACGGTCAACCAGCTTGATCACGCCATTCCCACCCGCCGCCCCTGACGGCGCAGCCAGATCAGGGCGACCACCAGCACCAGCAAATGGACCCACCACATACCCAGCTCCGGCGGCAAGGCATCGGAGGCAATCCAGGACCGGCACATGTACAGGAGGTTGGCGTAGGCCGCGTAGGCCAGCACCCCCATGACCACTCGTCCGCCCCGGCCTTCACGCGGCGCTGAGTGCGCCATCGGAATGGCCAGCAGGCCCAGCACGATGACCGCAAGGGCCGGGGACAGCCGCCACTGCATTTCCGCCGACTCGGGCGGGCCCCGCTCCATCAGCAATTCAATGCTGGGCCGGGCTTCGATCGCGGGCGCCCGGACCCGCTGTTCCGGTTCGGGCAACCGCAGGTCATTGCGGGAAAAACGCACGATGCCAAAATCCAGCGCGTCCTCCCCGCCCTCGGTGATCTGTCCGTTCTCCAGGGTCAGAAACCGCTCTCCGCTTTCCGGATTCAGCCAGTAGAAGCCCTTTTCGGCCACCCAGACCTGCTCACGTCCGTTCTGACGTTGCTGGATGAAGACGTTGCGAAGACTGCGGCCGTCGCGCTCCACGGCCTCGACGTAGAGCACCAGGTCGCCGCCTTGAAGCACGTGGAACTGCCCGGTCTGCAGTCCCCATTCGGAAGCGGTCCGGAATGCCTCCTCCAGACGCTGCTGTGCCAGGGACGATGCCGCCGGCGATACGAATACTCCGACCACGAGAACCACGGCCGCTATCGGCAACAACAGGTTGAACAGAGGCCGCAGCATCATCTGCCAGCGGAAACCGCTGCTGCGCATGACCGCCATCTCCTGATCGCGGTACAGTCGCCCCAGCCCCCAGATGACCGCGATGAATACGCCCAGAGGCAATATGGTGTTCAGCAGCTCAGGCATTTTCAGGGTGATCAGGTCGGTCAGCAGCCCCACGGGCAGCCGGCCGCCGGCGATGTCGTTCAGCAGTTCACCCAACGACACGCCCAGCATGACCACGAACAGCACGACGAACACGGCGGCGAAAGTCCATGCCCACTCGCGCAGCAGATATTTTTGCAGAATGCTCAGGAGCGCCTCATCTCGGATACCGTGCAATGCCTGCCTGTCGGACCCACCAGGCCGGCAGGACCGCCGCGCGAACCCGGGCCGCGACAGGCTCGCGGAACAGCCGGGAAGTTTATCAGCTATCACGCCAGCGGTGAGCGGACGCAAGGGGATTCAAAGCGACGCTGTCCTACGCAACCGCCGGGGAAAATCCTTTACAATGGCACGTTTACGCCGGACGCCAGTTGCCGTGCCTGTCGCGAACCGGATCGGTAAATCCAACACAGACATGGGATACACGAATGCAACTCTCAACCAACAATGACGCCGCGGCAACCGTGGCTACGCCGTGCCTGGTCATCGGCATACACGAAGATGCTCCCCTCTCGGGCGCGGCGGCCGAAGTGAACGAGGCCAGCGGCGGTGCCCTGAGTCAACGCATCGAAAGCCGGGATATTTCCGGACTGTTCCGCAAAACGACCCTGCTTCACGGCCTGCCGGGCGTGACGGCGGAACGCATCCTCGTCGTCGGCCTGGGCAAGTCGGAAAAGCTCGATCGCAGTCGTTTCAATCAGGCCTGCCAGGCCGCCGGCACATTCCTGCGCGACCACCCGGTGACCTCCGCGCATATCTGCCTGCACGATGCCGGGCCCGGCGACGCCAGTCCCGGTTGGCGGGCACGCCAGGCGGCACTGGCACTTTGGCAGGCCAATTACCGCTATACCGTCACCAAGCCGATCAAGGACGACTCGCCCGTCCCCCTGGAATCCGCCAGTTTCGCCGGCGGGCCGGAACTGCAGACCGCCCTGGATCAGGCCGCCGGCATGGGAATTGGCTTCGACAAGGCCCGCGAACTGGGCGACCTTCCTCCGAACATCTGCAATCCGGCCTACCTCGCGCAGGAAGCCCGTGCGATCGCCGACCGCCACGAGAGCGTCAGTGTGGAGGTGCTCGAAGAAGACCAGATGGCCGAACTCGGCATGGACGCGCTGCTCGGCGTCTCGCGCGGCAGCAGCTATCCCGCGAAACTGATTATTCTGCGCCACAGCGGAGCCGGCCCCGATGAGCGCCCGGTCGTGCTCGTCGGCAAGGGCATTACATTCGATTCCGGCGGTCTTTCGCTGAAATCGGGCGACAACATGATGCAGATGAAGTACGACATGTGCGGCGCCGCCGGCGTCATGGGCGCGCTGCTGGCCTGCGCCCAGCTGGGCCTGCCGGTCAACGTGATCACCGTGGTGGCCGCGGTCGAAAACATGCCGGACGGAAACGCCTATCGCCCGGGCGACGTCATCACCAGCATGTCCGGACAGACCGTGGAGGTCCTCAACACCGATGCCGAAGGGCGGCTGGTGCTGTGCGACGCCCTGACCTACATCGAACGCTTCGAGCCCCAGGCCGTTATCGACGTCGCGACACTGACGGGCGCCTGCGTGGTGGCATTGGGTCACCATGCCAGCGGTCTCCTGAGCAATGATGATGACCTGGCGGCGGACCTGCTGGCGGCCGGTGACGATGTGCTGGACCGCGCCTGGCACCTGCCCTTGTGGGAGGAATACCAGTCGCAGCTGGATTCCCCGGTCGCCGACATGAAGAACGTGGGCGGGATGTCGGCCGGCGTGGTCACAGCGGGTTGTTTCCTCAGCCGTTTCGCCAGGAAACAACGCTGGGCCCATATCGACAATGCCGGCAGCGCCTGGAAATGGAAATCGGACGACGGCGCGACCGGCCGGCCGGTGGGCCTGCTGACCCGTTACCTGATGCAGGTTGCCGGAACACTGGCACCCTGAGTCCGGATGGCCGAGCCCTGCCAGGTGGATTTCTACGTGCTCGCCGATGCGGATCAGTCGGCCGAACGGCTGGCCTGCCGCCTGGCCCTGATGGCCTGGGAGCAGGGTTACACGGCCATGCTGCTGACCGGCAGCGAACAGCAGGCCCGCCAGATCGATGATCTGCTGTGGGAATCGCCACCCGACCGTTTCCTGCCCCACGGGAGAGCCGGCGACGACGGGCCCGAAGCGGTCACGGTCGGAACGGCGGATGAACTGACTGCCGGTTGCGGGGACGTCATCATCAACCTGTCACCGGATCCGGTGCCGGAACCGGGCCGCTTCCGACGCCTGCTTGAATTCGTGCCGGCCAATGACCGGGAGCGCAGGCGGTCACGGGAAAAATTCCGTCACTATCGCGACCAGGGGCTGGAACCGGCGAGCCATTCGATAGGCCGGCAGTGAGCGGATGAGCACACATTACCCGGTCACGCCGACCGCCCCGAACACCACGACACACAGAAACTGAGCCATGGACAAGAGTTACGATCCGGCCGCCATCGAGCGGCGCTGGTACGAACAGTGGGAACAGCGCGGTTACTTCGCCCCCGAGGGCGACGGCGAACCCTATACCATCATGCTGCCGCCTCCCAACGTGACGGGCAGCCTGCACATGGGGCACGCGTTCCAGGACACCATCATGGACGCCCTCACCCGCTGGCACCGGATGCGCGGCGACGCCACCCTGTGGCAACCCGGGACCGATCACGCCGGCATCGCCACCCAGATGGTGGTGGAGCGGCAACTGCTCGCCGCGGGCACATCGCGTCACGAACTCGGCCGCGACGCATTTGTCGATGCGGTCTGGAAATGGAAACAGCAATCAGGCGACACCATTTCGGGCCAGATGCGCCGGCTGGGCGCCTCCGTCGACTGGGAACGGCATTGTTTCACGATGGACGAACCGCTGTCGGAGGCGGTCCGCAAGGTATTCGTCAGCCTGTTCGAAGAAGGGCTGATCTATCGTGGCAAACGACTGGTCAACTGGGACCCGGTTCTCAACACGGCGCTGTCCGACCTCGAAGTGCTGTCCGAGGAGGAAAACGGACACCTCTGGCATATCCGCTATCCGCGCGCGGACGGCCGTGGGCAAGTCGTCGTGGCCACGACCCGGCCCGAAACCATGCTGGGCGACACCGCCGTGGCGGTACACCCCGAGGACGATCGCTATACCGACCTGGTCGGGCTGGAACTCAAGCTGCCGCTGACGGACCGCACGATTCCGGTCATCGCCGACGACTACGTGGACCCGGAATTCGGCTCCGGCTGTGTGAAGATCACTCCGGCCCACGATTTCAACGACTACGAAATCGGGCGGCGCCACGACCTTCCGCTGATCAATGTGCTCAAGCCGGATGCGAGCCTGAATGACGAAGCTCCGGAAGCGTATCGCGGGCTCGACCGGTTCGAGGCGCGCAAACGGATCGTCGCCGACCTCGAGCAGCAGGGCCTGCTCGAGCGCACCGACAAGCACAAGCTGATGATTCCGCGCGGCGACCGCTCCCACGCCGTGGTGGAGCCCTACCTCACCGATCAGTGGTACGTACGGATCGCCCCGCTCGCGAAGCCGGCCATTGAAGCGGTCGAGGACGGCCGTATCCGTTTCGTGCCGGAAAACTGGAGCCGCACCTACTTCGACTGGATGAACCGCATCGAAGACTGGTGCATCAGCCGCCAGCTATGGTGGGGGCACCGCATCCCGGCCTGGTATGACCCGGATGGCGGCATTCATGTCGGGCTCGACGAAGCCGACGCCCGGCGGCGCTCCGGCCTGGGTGCCGACGTAACGCTGCGCCAGGATGAAGACGTTCTGGACACCTGGTTTTCGTCGGCGCTGTGGCCTTTCACGACACTCGGCTGGCCGCGGGAAACAAAATCCCTGCAACGCTTTTATCCGACCAGCGTACTGGTGACCGGATTCGACATCATCTTCTTCTGGGTCGCCCGGATGATCATGATGGGCCTGAAATTCATGGACGACGTGCCCTTCCGCACGGTTTACATCCACGGCCTGATCCGCGACGGACACGGCCAGAAGATGTCCAAGTCCAAGGGCAATGTGCTCGACCCGCTCGACCTGATCGACGGCGTCGAACTGGAAACCCTGGTCAAGAAACGCACCACCGGTCTGATGCAGCCGCAAATGGCGCCCGCGATCGAGAAAGCCACCCGCTCGGAATTCCCCAAAGGCATCCCGGCATTCGGCACCGATGCGCTGCGCTTCACGTTCGCGTCCCTGGCGACCACCGGGCGGGACATTCGTTTCGACCTGGGCCGCATCGAAGGCAACCGGAACTTCTGCAACAAGTTGTGGAATGCCACGCGTTTCGTTCTGATGCAGACCGAAGACCGGACCATCACACCGGGTGGCGAACCCGATGCCTTCACCACGTGGATCCGCTCGCGCCTGAACCGGATGGTGTCCGAGGTCGAAACCCACCTGGGCGACTACCGGCTGGATCTCGCCGCCCACGCGCTCTACGAATTCGTCTGGAACGAGTATTGCGACTGGTACCTGGAATTCAGCAAACCGACTCTTCAGGGTGATGACGAGGAGCGCAAGGCGGCCACGCGTCACACCCTGCTGGATGTTCTGGAAACGACCTTGCGGGCACTGCACCCCATCATGCCCTTCATTACCGAGGAGATCTGGCAGCGGCTGCGCCCGCTGCTCGGCATCGAGGGCGATACGATCATGTTGCAGCCGTGGCCGCAGCCTGACCAGTCCGCAACCGCGGAGGAAACCGGAGCCGACCCCGAGGCCGATGTCGAATGGCTGAAGTCGGTCATCCAGGGCATCCGCCGCATCCGCTCGGAACTCAACATTCCACCGGGCAAACTCCTCGAGGCGCGGCTGCAGGCCGGCGAACCCGGCGACGAAGCGCGCCTGCGCGGTTTCGACGAGGTATTCTCCAGCCTGGCGCGCATCTCATCCTGGCGCTGGGCGGACGCGGACGAAGACACGGCCGACTGCGCGGTCGCGCTGGTTGGCTCGCTCAAGGTTCTGGTGCCGCTGAAGGGGCTGGTTGACGTGGACGCCGAACTGGCGCGGCTGCGCAAACAATTGGCCGCTGAAGAAGGGCTGGTCAAACGCTCCGAGGGCAAGTTGGGTAACCGTAATTTCGTCGATAACGCCCCGGAAGCGGTGGTGACTCAGGAACGTGAACGCCTGAGCGAACATCGCGACAACATCGAAAACCTCGAAGCCCAGATCCGGCGGATGGAAGCGGTACGCGGCGACTGACTCGAGGCCAGCCGCAGTCAATCGGCGGCCGGCACGGGCCGGATATCAGAACGGGTCGGTAGCGGCCCGCCCTGTGGGTGAAGGCACGCTTTGCGGCCCCAGTTCCAGGCGCATGACCACCGCGTCCTCGCGCCCCTCGTCAGCCCGGTAGTAATCGCGCCGAATACCGATCACATGAAAACCGTTGCGCTGATAAAGGGCGACACCGGCCTCGTTGCTCGGCCGAACTTCCAGGAACATCGACACACATTCGTGCGAACGCGCCAGACGGATGGCGTAGCTCAGCAGCATGCTGCCAAACCCCTGACGCTGCCACTGGGGCCCGATGCACAGATTCAGCAGGTGGCTCTCGTCCGCGGCCTGGGTTTGTACGGTGTAACCGCACAACGACGAGCCGACCAACAGGCCGTGACAGTCGTAACCGACCCGGATGCAGTCTTCGAAAATCGTCCGCGTCCACGGGTAAGGATAGGCTTCCCTTTCAATATCCATCACCCGGTCCAGATCGGCCGAGGTCAGCGGTCGAATCCGCGGCTGAAACGGTACGCGCGCGGTACTCACCCGGATGTCCCCCCGGCCGTTCTTCGCGGCGCGCAGAAGTCGGTGTTTCTCAGCCGTGCCCACAGACCGCGCCGAGCCGCGGGATCCGCGGCCAGCCGGCGCAGTGAATCCGCCGACAGAATGCGGGCGCTGCCGCACACGGTCTCGTCAGCCCCGGCCTCCACGCCCGGGATGGCGACCCCGAACAGGACCACGCCGGTGAACATCCGGCCGCTGATCGCATCTTCCAGCGACTGGGCCGGTGACGGGTTGCCGTCCGCCTCGCTCGAGCGATCCGCCGGCCAGCCCCAGACCGGCGCCCCGGCCAGGCTGCGGGCGATATCGCTGGCGATGGGCAGTGACGTCTCGTTGCGACTCGCACAGACCAACAGCAGGCTGCCCGCGCCCGGCCCGATAACCAGGGTATCGGCAACCGTTGCGATGGCGGCCCGATCCGTCTGCTCATCCCGGGGCGGCGCGGCTTCGGCCGAATCGCCCGGCTGATCGACGGGACCCGGACCAGACCCGGGTTGCCCGGAAACCAACTCCGCCACAGCGTCCGACGAATCGCGACGCAACCACACGTCGATGTCCATCGCCCGAAGGTATTCGATTTGTACCGCCCGGGAAGTCATGCCTGTTCGTCTTCCGGAGCGGATTCTTCCGGCGTGTCTTGATCGGGATCGTGTTTGCGCCGGGCCTGGCGGCCCAGCCTGCGGCTGCGCCACTGGTAACGGCCCAGCACCGTGACCACCAATCCCGACCCCACGTAAATCAGGCCGATGGTGAGCAGTACCGCGGGCGGATCCAGCGCCAGAAACACGATGACCAGCACGACCAGGAAGAGCACGTACAGCGGAATTCGATCGCCGGAAGGCCAACCCTTGCCGCTGAAATAGCGGACCCGGGAAAACATCAACAGACCGAGACCCACGGTTTCCAGCCAGATCAGCCAGCGCACGGATTCACCGGCGATGCCGCGATCGGCGAAAAACCAGACAGTGGCGACCAGCAGGCCCGCCGCCGCCGGCGATGCCAGGCCCTGGAAGTAACTCTTGTCCTCCACGCCAACCTGGGTGTTGAAACGGGCCAGCCTGAGCGCGGCACAGGCCACGAACAGAAAAGCGGCCAGCCAACCCAGCTTGCCCGCGGTCGGGCCGAGATCACGCAGACTGGCCAACGACCAGTTGAAAACCAGTAGCGCCGGAGCCAGCCCGAATGAAATCAGATCCGACAGGCTGTCGTACTGCACGCCGAACTCACTCTGGGTGTTGGTGAGCCGCGCCACGCGGCCATCCAGGCCATCGAGCACGCCCGCCACCACCACCGCGACGGCGCCGGCAACATAATGGCCGTTGATTCCGCTGATGATGGAAAAAAAACCAGCGAACATGGCGCCGGTCGTCAGCGCATTCGGCAGCAGATACACACCTTTGCTGATTTTGTTGTTTGCGGGATCCATCGGTTCTCCAGGCAGGCAGCCTGCCCGCAGCATGATATCACCGGCCGGGGGTTGGCCGCGAAACTGGGCGGGCCGCGGCAGGCGATGTACTATAGACGCGAAATCACTGACGCAGGGACTGCTGACATGAACCGCTCCGCCTACGCAATTCTGGCCATGGCCGGACTGGTCGCCATTTCGCCGACGGTCGACGCCAAGGAAGTCTATACCTGGACCGACGAGAACGGCGTGGTCCACTACGTGGATACTCCGCCCGATCATCCGGACGCCCGTTCGGTCGAGGCTCCGGAAGCTTATCGACCCGGCTCGGTTACCCATGAACCCGTTTTTCCCGACCCGCCGCCGGCCGGCGACCCCGCGCAAGCCGGTTCCAGCGATGCCGAAGGCGAGTCGGCAGCCGAACAGCTTTCCGCTGCGGACGCCAGGCGACAGGAACTGGAGCAGCGGCGGCAGGAGCGACTGGCCCAGCAAGCCGAGTATGCGGCGATCTGCAATCGTGCCCGGCAGCAGCTTGCGGAAGTCGAACCGAATCGGCGGGTTTTTTATGAGAATGAAGACGGCGAAACGGTCCGCATGGACGACGAAGAGCGGGTCGCGCTGGTCGAGGAGAACAAGCGACTGATCGACCAGTACTGCAACGACTGACCATCACCGCGCCAGCCTGATCGTTCCGGTCACCCGCGCAGCAACGCCCCCGCCGGGAACGAAAACCGAGCCGTGCCGGTCCGCCGTCACAGGCCGGTCCCCTACCCCGGTCACGGCCGGACCGCTACAATGCGCCGTTTAACAAACGGACTCTCCGGCCCCATGAAAGCCAGCCAATTCCATTTCGCGACCACCCGGGAAACCCCCGCCGACGCGGAAATCGCCAGTCATCAGCTCATGTTGCGCAGCGGCATGATCCGCAAGCTCACATCAGGCATTTACACCTGGTCGCCGCTGGGCTGGCGGGTTCTGCGCAAGGTCGAAGCCATCGTGCGCGAGGAAATGGATCGGGCGGGCTACCTGGAAATGCTGATGCCGGCGGTCCAACCGGCCGAGCTGTGGCGGGAAACCGGCCGCTGGGACGATTTCGGGGATCAGCTGCTCAAGCTCACCGACCGGGCCGGACGCGAATACGTGTTCGGGCCGACCCACGAGGAGGTCATCACCGACCTGGCCCGCAACGAACTGCGCAGCTACAAGCAGTTGCCGGTCACCTTTTACCAGATCCAGACCAAGTTTCGCGACGAGATTCGGCCGCGTTTCGGGGTGATGCGGGCCCGGGAATTCCTGATGAAGGACGCCTATTCCTTCCACATCGATACCACCAGCCTGGAAGAAACCTACCGCGAAATGTATGCGGTCTACAGCCGAATTTTCGAACGTGCCGGCCTCAAATTCCGGGCGGTGCGCGCTGATTCGGGCGCCATTGGCGGTAGCGCCTCGCACGAATTTCACGTGCTGGCCGAATCCGGTGAGGACCTGATCGCGTTTTCCACCGGTTCGGATTTCGCCGCCAACGTGGAACTGGCCGAGGCACCGAAACCACAGGAGCCACGGCCCGAACCCGGTGAGGAAATGCGCCTGGTCGACACGCCTGACGCCCATACCATCGAGGAACTCGTCACTCAGTTCGATCTTCCGGTGGAGAAAACCGTCAAGACCCTGGTCGTTCAGGCAGCCGCCGACCGTGATCATGATTTCGTGGCGCTGCTGGTGCGTGGCGACCACAGCCTCAACGAACTCAAAGCCACCCGTCTGGACGCGGTGGCCAGCCCGCTGCGTTTCGCGACCGAGGATGAAATCCGTGACGCCATTGGCGCCGGGCCGGGCTCACTCGGACCGGTGAACCTGCCGATTCCCTGCATCGCCGATTTCAGCGTCGGCGTGATGGCGGACTTCGGCGCCGGCGCCAACACCGACGACAAACATTATTTTGGCATCAACTGGGAGCGTGACGTCGAACTCCCGCCGCTGGCCGATCTGCGCAATGTCGTTGACGGCGACGCCAGCCCCGACGGCGCGGGTGAGATCCGGCTGGCGCGCGGCATCGAGGTCGGTCACATCTTCCAGCTGGGTAACAAGTATTCCACCGCCCTGAACGCGGTTGTGCTCGGCGAGGACGGCAAGTCCCATCCCCTGGAAATGGGATGCTACGGCATCGGCGTATCGCGGATCGTCGCTGCGGCCATCGAGCAGAACCACGACGAGCGGGGAATCTGCTGGCCCGAGCCGCTGGCGCCTTTCCAGGTGGCGATTCTGCCGATGAACGCGCGCAAGTCCTACCGCGCCCGCGAAGCGGCCGAAGCGCTCTACCGCGAACTGCTGGACGCCGGTGTCGAAGTCCTGCTGGACGACCGTGACCTGCGCCCCGGCGTGATGTTCAACGACATGGAACTGATTGGCATTCCGCACCGCGTGGTCATTGGAGAACGCGGCCTGGATGCGGGCACCCTGGAATACCGCCTCCGCACTGCAGAGAAAAACGAAGATTTGCCGTTGGAAAATGCCGCCCGGACGATTCTCGAACGACTCGGCCGCGGCTGACGCGGCCGTTAGTGGCGGCGGCGCAAGTACAGCGCCACGCTCAATCCGATGGCAATGATGAAATAGGCGCCGGTGGCGGCGACGACGAAAGACCAGATGGGCCCCGCGCCCGGTATTTCCTTGCCTTCCATCCAGCCGATGAACATCAGGCTCGCGACCAGCACGGCCGCCAGCGCGATGCTGTCGGACATCTTCCAGCGGCGTTCCGGAAGCAGGCACCAGTAAAGCCAGACGAGTACCGCCAGTACCGGCAGCAAAATGAGGCCGGTGATCATCCCAGGCTCCGCAGGCCGACGGCGTCCCGTACACGGTCGAGAAACGGGCGGGCCCATTCCCTGGCTTTCTCAGCGCCGGCCTTCAATTCGGCTTCGATATCCGCCGGACGTGCGATCAAATCCATGTAGCGTTCACGCGCTTCGGACAGCTCGGCATTGATCAGCTCGAAGGTCTGTTGCTTGGCTTCACCCCAGGCGATGCCGTCGCGGTAAGCCTGCCGCATGGCTTCGCGTTGTGCCGAATCCGCAAATGCCGCGTAAATCAGGAACAGGGCGGAATCGTCCGGGTCCTTGGGCTCGCCGGGCTCCAGCGAATTGGTGACGATTTTCATGATCGCCTTGCGGAGCTTCTTCTCCGGCAGCCACAACGGAATGGTGTTGTTGTACGACTTCGACATCTTGCGGCCATCCTGCCCCGGCAGCACGGCAACGTGATCGTCAACCACCGCTTCGGGCAAGGTGAACAGTTCCCCGTAGTGATGATTGAACCGGGCTGCGATGTCGCGGGCCATCTCCAGGTGCTGAACCTGGTCGCGCCCCACCGGCACCTCGTGGGTACCGAACATGAGAATATCCGCCGCCATCAGCACCGGGTAACAGAACAGGCCCATCATGACCGCGTGATCCGCATCTTCCCCCTGGTCGAGGTTCGCCTGCACGGCCGCCTTGTACGCATGGGCCCGGTTCATCAGTCCCTTGGCGGTGGAGCAGGTCAGAATCCAGGTCAATTCGAGGATTTCCGGAATATCGGATTGCCGGTAGAACACCGCATTGCGGGTGTCCAATCCCAGCGCCAGCCAGGTCGCCGCGATTTCCAGGGTCGACTGCACCATCCGGTCCGGGCTGTCGTTCTTGACCAGCGCATGGTAATCGGCGAGGAAGTAATAAGACTGCACCCCGGAATTTCGGCTGGACTCGATGGCCGGCTTGATCGCGCCGACGTAGTTGCCGAGGTGGGGTGTTCCGGTCGTGGTGATACCGGTCAATACGGTTCGTTTCTTCATGACGTTGATGCGCCGGACGGGACTTGGGAATGCGGTATTCTAAGGGAAGCCCGGCGGCAGTTCGACCCGAAAGTTGCCACCGGGCGCCCCCTGGGCGCAGGCCCTTCGCACGGTCTGCGCAAGGCCGACGCGGGAGGCGGGACCGGATGACACGGACGAGACACACCGGACCAGGCAACCTGGCTGCCACCTTGCTGGCGCTGTGGCTGTGGCCGGTCAGCGGGCCGGCGCAATCCATGCCGCAACCGGGACAGGCCGTCGCGGACCCCGTGCTCGAGCCCGTCGCGGTCACCGCAAGCAGGCGTCCGCTGCCGCAGGGCGCCGACGCCTGCGACCGCACCCGGGGCATCACCGGACTGCCGCGAACCACCCAGGAGACGCTACGCAGTTGGTCCTGCCACAGTTTCCGCTGGTTCGACAGCCTGTTCGGCAGCCGGCACGAGTTTGACGCGTCGCGGGTCAACGGAATGATGACCCTGGGCGCGGAATATACCGAATACCGAGACTTCGACCCAAGGCTGCGCCTGCGGGTTCGGGCACCGCTGCCCAATCTCAGCAGCCGCTGGGACCTTCTGCTCGGCCGCGTCGACGAAGATTCCTACGTCCGCGACACCCAGCCGCAGGACGAGACCTTCTATAACCCGGGCCTGGTTCCCCGCGAAGATGCGGAATGGCTGTTGGGGCTGGGCCACCGGCGCAAGAACGCGCTCAAAGGATGGGACTATTCGGCCGGCGTGCGCTTGCGCACCCCGCCCCGGCCTTATGCCAAGGCCCAGTACTTCCACAATCACACCTTCAGTCCGCGCACCGATCTGCGTTTTCGTCAGACGTTCTTCTGGCGCGGCGACGAAGGCTTCGGCACGACCAGCCGTGGCGACCTGGCGCATGCGCTCGACTACCACAGCGTATTGCGCTGGGAAGGGGTGGCCACCGTTTCCGAGGAACGCGACGGTATGTTCTGGTATGCCGGACAGACCTGGTATCGGCTGATGGCCAACAGCAGCGCCATTTCCCTGCTGGCCTTTATCCGCGGCGAAACCCACGACGAAGTGCCCCTGCAGGAGTACGGACTCAACCTGATCTGGCGGCGTCCGCTGGACGGCGAATGGCTGTATCTTTCGCTCGGCCCCAGCCTGACCTGGCCGAAGTTCCGCGAGGAAGAAAAGCGCAAGGCTTCGTTCGGTTTCGGCGCCTGGATCGAAATCCAGTTTGGCGACTACCGTTATTGAGCCTGGGAAACCCGTACCCGACCGTCGGGAAGTGACCAACCGGGACAAGAGCCTTTAATACATTTCAGCAATGAATTTAGAATAATTAATTTATTGGCCCTATAATTAAGACATGAATCTGCGAGCACTTCAGTATTTCGTGAAACTCGCCGAACTGCGGCATTTCAGCAAGGCGGCCGAGGCGTGCTTCGTCAGCCAGCCGACGCTCAGCACCCAGATCAAGAAGTTGGAAGAGGAGCTCGATGTGCAGCTGGTCGAGCGCTCCCCGAAAAACATCATGTTGACCCCGGCCGGCGTGGAAATCGCCCAGCGGGCGCGACAGGTGCTGGCCGACATCGACCAGATCCGCACCGTGGCCCGGCGCAGCCGCAACCCGGACGAAGGCACACTCCGGCTCGGCTTGTTCCCCACCCTGGCACCGTATCTGCTGCCCCATGTCGTGCCGCAACTCCGGCTGCGCTACCCCCGGCTGAAGCTGCAACTGGCGGAGGAGAAAACCGAGAATGTGCTTGAAATGCTGCACGGCGGGGAACTCGACGCCGCGCTGCTCGCGCTGCCGGTGCCCGAGGCGGGACTGGAAATCGAAGTCCTGTTCAGGGAACCCTTCGTGCTGGCGCTGCCCGGGCACCACGAACTGGCCCGGCGCGACCACGTCGGGCTGAAAGACCTGAAAGGCAATGAACTACTGCTGCTGGAGGAGGGCCACTGCCTGCGCGAACACGCGTTGGAAGTGTGTGCCCTGGCCGGCGCCCACGAACGGGTGGATTTCCACGCCAGCAGCATGGAAACCCTGCGTCAGATGGTCGCCGCCGAGGTCGGCATCACCCTGATGCCCCTGTTGGCGGTGAAACCCCCGATCGCCGCCACCGACAACCTGGTGATCCGGCCTTTTACCGGCAAGGCGCCTTCGCGCACGATTGCCATGGTGTGGCGGTCCAGCTCGGCGCTGGCCGATTTTCTGCGGCAGTTGTCGGCCAGTTTCCGGGAACTGCCGGGAGAACTCCTGGAACCCTGAGCCTCCCGGCCCGGGCTTCAGTAATCCAGACCTTCGAGCAGTTCCTGGGCCTCGTCCGGTCCTTCCGGAACATCTTCGAACAGCGGCGTGGACAGGTAACGTTCGCCGGTGTCCGGCAGCATGGCCAGAATGACCGAGCCGGGCTCGGCCTTTTCGGCGACCTTGAGCGCCGCCGCGAACGTGCCGCCCGACGAGATGCCGCAGAAAATACCTTCCTGGGTCGCCAGTTTGCGCGAACACTCGATGGCTTCGTCATCGCTGACCGTAATGTTCTGGTGGGCGACATCACGATCCAGAACGTCCGGAATGAAGTCCGGTGTCCAGCCCTGGATTTTGTGCGGCTGCCATTCCTTGCCTTCCAGCAGCGCGGCGCCGGCCGGCTCGGTGGAGATGATTTTCACGTCGGGGCGCGCGAGGCGAATCATCTTGCCCGCGCCGGTGATGGTGCCGCCGGTTCCGTAACCGCTGACGTAGTAATCCAGGCGGTGATTGGCGAAGTCGGACAGAATTTCCGGGCCGGTCGTACTGGCGTGATAAGCGGGATTGGCCTCGTTTTCAAACTGCCGGGTCAGGAACCAGCCATGCTTTTTGGCCAGCGCTTCCGCTGCCTCCACCATGCCGGTGGCCCGCCGCGGTGCCGGAGTCAGCACCACGCGCGCTCCCAGAAAGCGCATCAGTCGCCGCCGCTCCACCGAAAACGATTCCGCCATGATGGAGACGAACGGGTAGCCGCGCACGGCACACACCATGGCGAGCGCGATACCGGTATTTCCGGACGTTGCCTCGACCACGGTCTGACCGGGTTTCAGCACGCCGCGCTTTTCAGCGTCGAGAATGACGCCCAGGGCGAGCCGGTCCTTGACCGAACTCATCGGGTTGAAAGCTTCCAGCTTGACGAACATCGTCACGCCGTCCGGAGCCAGCCGGTTGATGCGGACGACAGGGGTATGGCCCACGGTATCGAGAATGTTGTCGTATATCATCGTTATTCCTTGTTGATTCAGGCGGCCGACTGCAGTTCGGCCGGTACTTGAAGCCAGCCGAGGGTACTCCCCAGCGAAGCGACCTGTCCAATGATCAGCAGCCCGGGTTCACCCCGGGGTGCCCTGGACGCGAGGCGCGGAAGTTCATCCACCACTCCGTGAAATACCTGCTGGCGGTCCGACGTGCCGCTGATCACCAAAGCCACCGGCAGCGCAGGGTCGATACCGGCGCCCAGCAGCCGGTCGCGCAGGGCCGCGGCCTGCCGGACTCCCATGTAGACCACGGCGGTACGTCCGGGACCGGCCAGGTGACCCCAGTCGATCCCGCTCCCGTCGGATTCCGCCAACGCATCAGCCAGATGTCCGGTCACGAAGCTCAGCGATTGCGCGTGTTTGCGGTGAGTCAGGGGTATGCCGCTGTAGGCCGCGCAACCCGCCGCGGCCGTGATGCCGGGAACCACTTCGTAGGCGATCCCGTGGTCCCGCAGGAACTCCAGTTCCTCACCACCGCGACCGAAGATGAACGGGTCGCCTCCTTTCAGGCGCACCACGTGCCGGCCCTTGCGGGCTTCCGACACCATCAGTTCGTGAATCTGTTCCTGGGTTCGGTGATGATTACCGGCGCGTTTGCCCACGTCGATCCGGTCCGCGTCACGGCGCGCCAGGTCGAGGACTTCATCGCTGACCAGCCGGTCGTGCAGCACCACATCGGCCTGTCCCAGTACGTGCAAGGCCCGCAGGGTCAGCAGGTCCGCCCGTCCCGGACCGGCGCCGACCAGTGAGACACGTCCGTTCGCTGTCGAATCGTCCCCGGCCGCCGCGTCAAGGCGCCGGCCGATCTGTCCGTCGATCTCATGGTCGGATTGCAGGCTGAGTCGGCGGATGTGCTGTTCGGTGAGCACCCCTTCCCAGAAACCGCGCCGACGCTCAGGCGGCAGAACCTGTTTCACCCGCTCACGCGCGCGTCCGGCCGCCAAGGCGACCCGGCCCAGCCCGAGGGGCAGCAGGCGCTCGATCCAGCCGCGGATGCGGCGGGCCAGCACGGGCGACGAACCGCCCGTCGCAATGGCCACCTGCACCGGAGACCGGTCGATCATGGCCGGCGTGATGAACCGGCACAAGGCCTTGTCATCGACCACGTTCACCGGCACCCCGGCCGACTCGGCGGCATCGTACACCCGCCGGTTCAGTTCCGTGTCGGCGGTGGCGGCAATCACCAGCCGTGCGTCGTCCAGCAGTCCGTCGGACCACTCGGCCGCCAGCCAGCGCACGTCACCGTTTTCCTGCCAGTGTCGAAACTGGCCGTTGAGCGAACGCGCAACCACGCGCACTTCGCCCCCCGCCGCCAGTAACAACCGGGCCTTGCGTTCGGCGACACGGCCCGCACCTACCAGCAACACGGGCAGGTCACGAATGTTCATGAAGAGCGGAAAATAGTCCATCGATCCAGGGTTCTCGGCAATCGGGCCGTGTCCGGGCCGCTTTTTTGCGGGCACACCACGGCAGAATGGGGTCGATAATAGACAGCGCGGAGGCCACGCTGGAAATACGCATTCTTTCTGCCGTTATGCCCGCACGTTATATCGTCATGAAAACGCGCTGGCTTGTCAGTTTTCCTGGCTGGCGTTATGCTTCAAAGGAATAAGGAGGTTGGTCGTGTTCGAAACCACTGGAACATACCGCTGCATCTGTCCACGAGCCCCGGGGCGCGTGGCCTAGGCGTTCAATTTTTCAGGACGACTGACCACCCGCCGGCTGGCGGGTTTTTTGTGTCATAAAAGGCACCGCACGGAAAGATTTGTCGCGGTTCGACGGTCTGTTGTGCGAACCATGAGGACGAACCAACGATGAAACTCCAGCAACTGCGCTACCTGGTGGCCATCGTCGATAACGGCATGAACATCACCCAGGCCGCCCAGGCCCTGTTCACGTCGCAACCCGGGGTCAGCAAACAGGTCAAGTTGCTCGAGGACGAACTGTCCCTGCCCCTGTTCATTCGCAAGGGCAAAAGCCTGGACGGACTGACGGACGCCGGAGAGGAAGTCGTGCGCCGTTCCCGGCGGATACTCACCGAAGTCGAAAACATCCGCTCGGTATCGCGTGACATGGCGGGACAGTTGCAGGGCGAGCTGATCGTGGCCACGACCCACACCCAGGCGCGTTACGTGCTGCCCGACCTGCTGGAAGGCTTCCAGCGCGCCTTTCCCGGCATTTCGGTCAGCCTGGTACAGGGCACGTCGGATCGCATCGCCAAACGGGTTCAGGATCAGGAGGCCGATTTCGCCATTGCTTCCGGCCGCAGCGAACTGTTCAGCGAACTGATCACCCTCCCGATCTACCACTGGGAGCGCACCGTGCTGGTGCCCCACGAACACGAACTGGCCAGCCTCGAACACCCCACTCTCGCGGACCTTGCCCGTTACCCCATCATCAGCTACACGCACAGTTTCGACCCGGGATCGGATCAGGCGGTCGCCTTCGAAAGAGACGGCAGCCGGCCCAACGTGGTGTTTACCGCCGAAGATCCCGACGTCATCAAGGCCTATGTGCGCAAGGAGATGGGCATCGGCATCGTGGCCTGCATGGCCTACGACAAGGAAAAGGACTCGGACCTGCTGGCCATCGATGCGACCCGCCTGTTTCCCAGTTGCACCACCTGGATCGGATTCCGCAGGGACCGCTTCCTGCGTGACTACATGTTCGGCTTCCTCGAACTGATGGTTCCCGGCCTGGACCGGCGCAAGATCGAAGAACTGGTGGAACAGGCCGAGGGCGGCAGAGGGCCGGCCTACGGCGAATCACTGGCGGCGCTGAACAATCACCCCAGCATCGGCAACCGTTTTTCGAATTGCTGCAACGGCGAGTTCAACCTCTGACATTTGCCATGTCGCGGCCTCCGCGGCGGCCGGTTTCAGCCTGCGCCGGCGGCTGACGCCGAACTCGTAAAACGCTCGGGCTCGTGCAGGCCGCACTCCCGCAGCAAACCGAAGAACCGCGTTTCCTGTTCAGTGAGACCGTCGGTCAGCGGGCGGCTGGAATGGTGATCGCCGATGGAAACATAGCCTTCATCCCACAGCGGATGGTAGGGCAGATCGTGCTGTTTCAGGTAGTGGTGAATGTCACGGTTACCCCAGTCGATGATGGGATACACCTTCACGGCCTGTCCCTGTCGTTGCAACACGTTCAGCCGGCGCCGGGTATCCGACTGGCTGCGCCGCAGGCCACTGAACCAGGTCCCCACGTCCAGCTCCTCCAGTGCACGCTCCATCGGCTCGACCTTGTTCATCTGGTTGTAGCGCCGAATGCCCTCGGCACCCTGCTCCCACAATCGGCCGTACCGAATCTCCTGCCATGCGGGGCTGAACTGCGGCCGGTAGATGTGCAGGTTGAGATCCAGCCTGGTCTCGAGTTCGTCGATGAACCGGTAGGTCTCGTCGAACAGGTATCCGGTGTCGATCAGCACCACCGGAATGGACGGCCGGAACCGCGTGATGAGGTGCAGCATGACGGCCGACTGCGCGCCGAAGCTGGACGTGAGCACCGCCCGCTCGGGCAGGTAGTCCAGGGCCCATTCAATCCGTTCCTCGGCGGACTTTTTCTCCAGGCAGGGCGCAATGGCCGCAAGCTGGGGCTCGGTCCAGGCCTGCCCGGGTTCGGGAATGCAGAGTTTCAGTGCTTCAGCGCTCATGATTCAACCCATCACTCCAGATTTCACGGCAATTCCATCGCACCGGTACGGTGCAGATAGTTTCCAAACGCTTCGCCGTCGCGCCGGGATCCGGCGTAATCGGCGAACAAACCGTCCAATACGTCGAGCACGTCCTGTTCGTGAAGGCTTTCGCGCACCATGGCGTTGAGCCGGCTGCCATCGAAGGCGGCGCCCACGTGCAGGTTGTAGAGTCCCGGCCCCTTGCCAACCAGCCCGATTTCCGCCAGATAAGGCCGCGCGCAGCCGTTCGGGCATCCCGTCATGCGGATCGTGATCGGCTGATCGGACAGGCCGTGTTTTTCGAGCAATGCATCGATCCGGGTCACCAGGTCCGGCAGGTAGCGTTCGCTCTCGGCCATGGCCAGGCCGCAGGTCGGAAACCCGACACAGGCCATGGAGTTGAGCCGCAGCGGACTCGACTGGCGCCAGCCGTCCAGCCCGTGTTCAGCCACCACGGCATCGATGGCCTCGCGATCACCTTCCTCGACGGCGCTGATGATGACGTTCTGGTTCGGCGTCAATCGAAACTCGCCCCGGCCTTTTTCCTCCAGCAGGTGCGCCACCGCGCGCATGCCAGCCAGCCCGGAGATGCTTTCGACGTCCGCGACCCGGCCATTCTCGATGAACAGCGCCAGGTGCCAGAGTCCGTCGTCGGTCCGCTGCCAGCCCAGCAGGTCACCCGTGTGGGTAAATGAGAACGGCCGCGGCTCGGCCAGGCTGAAACCGGCTCGCGATTTGAACTCTTCGAGCAGCCACTCCACGCCACGTTCGGCCAGCGTGTATTTGAGCCGTGCGTGCTTGCGCTCGACCCGGTCGCCGAAATCCCGCTGGATACCCACGATGGTCTCGGCGGTTTCAATCAATTGCCCCGGTGTGCAATAACCGACCACGTCGGCGAGACGCGGGTAGGTTTCGGGATCGCCGTGGGTTACGCCCATGCCACCGCCAACGGTGACGTTGTAGCCCACGACTTCGTCGTCCTCGACATGGGCGACAAAGCCCAGGTCATGCGCATACACATCCACGTCATTGCGTGGCGGGATGGCGAAGGCGATCTTGAATTTCCGCGGCAGATAGGTGCGGCCGTAGATGGGCTCGACTTCCTCGTCCTGGCCGCTGGTGCCGGCCACCCGCTCACGTCCCAGCCAGATTTCATGATAGGCCGTGGTGCGCGGCAACAGGTGTTCGCCAACGGCCGCGGCATCCGCGCAGACGCGCCGGTGCAGCGACGACGACTCCGGCAGGGCCGTGGCCATGACATTGCGGTTCACATCGCCGCAAGCGGAGACTGTATCCAGCATTGAATCGTTGATGGCGCGGATGGTGGCTTTCAGTTCGCGCTTTATCACGCCGTGAAACTGGAACGACTGCCGCGTGGTAATCCTCAGGGAGCCGTTGGCGTAGGTCCGTGCGACCTGGTCCAGGCCCAGCCATTGCGCCGGACTGCAGATGCCACCGGGCAAACGGGCCCGGATCATGAACTGGTAATCGGGCTCCAGCATTTGCCGGCGGCGCTCGTCGCGAAAATCGCGATTGTCCTGCTGATAGAAACCGTGAAATTTGCTGAGCTGGGTGTCGTCCTCGGCCAGCGCGCCGGTCGCGGAGTCCGCCAGGCCCTCGGTCAGGGTGCCGCGCAGATAATCGCTGCGCAGTTTGATGCCTTCGACCGGCGAACCCTCGCCGTGCTTGAGCGTTGTCAGGTTGTTGGCGTTACTCATCAGTAAAGATCCTTCAACAGCCGGCCCTGGCGGCGCAGCTCGGCAAAGGCTTCGGCGGCACCCTCGTCCGACAGGCCCTGACCCAGCGCCAACGCCTGCTGCACCGACTGCTCCACGGCCTTGCCCATGGACAGACCGCCGCACAGATACAGGTGGGCACCGCGATCGAGCCATTCGTTGACGCGCACCGCCTCGTCACGCACCACGTGCTGCACGTAGCGTTTCTCTTCCTGATCGCGGGAGAACGCGCCATCGATACGCGTGACCAGACCGCGCTTGCGCCATTCCAGCCATTCCCGCTGGTACAGGAAATCGGTCCTGAGATGAGGATTGCCGAACACCAGCCAGACGTCGGGATTCGCACCCTCTTCCTCGAGCTGCTGCAAAAAGGCCCGGTACGGCGCGATACCGGTGCCGGCGGCGACCAGGATCAAGGGCAATGAGCGGTCCTCGGGGAGCCGGAAGCGGCGATTGGGCTCAAGGAACACCGGCACTTCGTCGCCGGGCTTCACATGGTGATTGAGGTAATGGCTGGCCACGCCCTTTCGCTCCGAGCCAATGGCATCGCTGAACAGGGTCGCCACGGTGAGGTGCACTTCCTCGCCCACGGCGGCTCCGCTTGAAGCAATGGAATAGGAACGGGGCGCCAGCGGGCGCAGCAGTGTGGCCAGGCCGGCGGCATCGAACCGATCCGTTCCGGCCGGCGGATAGGCCTCGACCAGGTCGATGAACTGGCGCTGCTCGATGAAATCACGGCGGCCCGCATCGTCGAGACCTTCGAAAGCCGCTGCCAGATCATCACGGCCCGCGCGTTCGGCGTAGCCGGTCACGGTATCCGCACTGAGCCGTGTCAATTCGCGGTGCCGGGTCAGCAATTCGTGTACCGAGTGGCGATGGGCATCGACTTCCACCGATTCATCGGCATCCACGCCAAGTCGATCGATGACCCGGGCCACCAGGTCGTGGTCGTTTGGCGCCCACACGCCCAGCGAATCCCCCGGCTCGTAATCCAGGCCGGCGTCTTCCAGCGATAATTCGAGGTGGTAAACGTGCTTGGACGATTCCAGGCCGGTGATTTTCTGCACGCGCTCGACGGTCGCGGCGAACGGGTTTGCCCGGGTCCACCGCGGTGCCTGCGGCACCACGCTGAGCCGGCCCACCGCCGCTGTGGACGCGGCACCCGACTCTGTCGCGAGGTGTTCCCTGCCGTACTCGACAACGCTGCCAGACCATTCCGTGGCCAATGCCTCGTAGTCGACGTCGCAATCGGTTCGGGTGGAAAAGGTCGCCGCGCCCTGGTCGGTCAGCAATTTCTCGAAATCGACGCCCGCGGCGCAGAACTCGCTGTAACTCCGGTCACCGAGCGCGAGCACGGAGAACTTCAGGTCTTTCAGCGCCGGAGCGCGCGATCCCGAGAGGTACTCGAACCATTCGACGGCGTCGTCCGGCGGATCGCCTTCACCGTGGGTGCTGATGACGAACGCGGCATGGCGAATCTTCTTGATCGCCGCCGGCCGCGTGGAACCCATGGACTGCAATTCCACGGCGAAGCCCGCCTGGCGGGCACGTTCGGCCAGTTCTTCCGCGACGACTTCGCCGTTGCCCGTCTGCGATGCGTAAAGCACGTGCAGGGTTTCGGCCGGGGTGGCCACCGCCGCGGGCTGTACCACGGCCTCCGGAACCGATCCCCCGCTGGCGAGCCGGCCCGCGATGAAGCCGCTGAGCCACGCGGATTGCGTGGCATCAAGCCCCGTCAGACCCTGCTGAAGCTGCTGGATTTGCAGCTCGGTGAAAGGCGAATTGTCCGTGCGCAGCGCCTGAAACATGCCGGCCTACCTCTGAAAAGATGAGCCGAGAGCATAAGCGCCACCCCGTGAAGCGGGAACGAAGCGTTTTCTATTGCGGTATAACCACCGGGAATAAGCGAGCACGGCCGAGTGACCACGGCGAGTCGCGATTCACGGCCGGCAGGCGTACCCGGGGCGGTCAGCCGATGACCAGATCCTGCAACGAAATTCCGCGAGCGAGCGCGGGTGCGCCCGCGTGGATACCGGCCGCCCGCCGGATAAATCCATCACGTAAGGCCCAACTGCCGGCCACGCCCCACAAGCCCCATCGCCGAACGGGGCCGAACGCCTCCGGCCCGAACAGGGTGTGCAGGCCGTGAATGCCCCGCGCCATGACTTCGCTTTCGGAGAGCCGCTGGCGGCCGAACGATGTGAGCCGCCCTTCGTGGCCGGGGTCTCCGCCGGCCCGGCGGGCGGCCACCGCGGTCTCCACCAGGGCGGCGGCATCCAAAAAGCCGAGATTCACGCCCTGGCCGGCCAAGGGGTGGACGACGTGGGCCGCATCGCCGATCAACACGCAACGTCCCGCCGTATACCGGTCCGCCAACTGCAGGCTTAATGGAAACGCCGCTCTCGGACCCGTCGATTCGATGGAACCGAACGGTCCCTCCGCGTTCTCGCCCGCCACCCCTTCGAGTTCCGATCCGAATGCCTCGTCATCCAGCGACAGGAGGCGATCCGCTTCGGCCGAAGGCCGGGTCCAGACGATGGACGAGGCACCATCCGACAACGGCAGAAAGGCCAGCGGACCGCCCGGCAGAAAGCGCTGCCAGGCCAGACCCGGGTTCGGCCGCGCGGTGCGCACCACCGACACCAGCGCGCGCTGCCCGTAGTCCGTATGCCGCAGGCCGATGCCCAGCGTCCGGCGCACCATCGAACCGGCTCCGTCCGCCCCCACCAGCAGGTCCGGCCGGATGCTGCGGCCATCGGCCAGGGTAACGGCCGGGCGAGGCCCGAACAGGTCGAGGGATTCGACGTCCGCCGGACAGACCCGTTCCACGGCGGCGAGTTGCTTCAGGTTCTGCCACAACGCCCATTGCACCAGGTCGTTCTCGACGATGGTGCCCAGGCGCTCGAGTCCGAACTCGGCGGCGGTGAATTCGATGGCCGGATCCCGCGCACGGTCCTCGACGCGCATGCGCCGATAGGGACCGGTCCGTTCCGCCGCAATGGCGTCCCAGGCGCCCGCGGCTTCGAGTATCCGGACGGAGCCCGGCGACAGGGCCGACACCCGCAAACCCACCGGCTCCGAGGAATCGAACGGTTCCGGCTCCTTCGCCTGCAGCACGCAGACCGAAAGCCCGGCTCGCGCGAACAGGCAGGCCGCGGCCGCGCCGACCATGCCGGCACCGATCACGAGCACATCGGGCTGGTCGGACGCCCCCATTCAGCCGGCCCCCAGGTCTTCGCCCAGCGCCAGCCGGGGGATGCGCCCCCGGTAGCCCATGGCCTGTACCGCCAGCCGCCGCCGCAAGCCGGGAAACAGGGCATGCGCCAGCAGACCCGCCCGCCGCGCGGCCGCCGCCCCGGCCGTTGGATTGGCGAACAGGCGCGCCAGACCGTCGGTCAGGGCGATGGTCCGATCCTGATCGGGTGCACGCCATTCACTGTAGCGCCGCAGCAGGTCAGGCTCTCCGGGGTCAGCCCCGCGATCGCGCGCCAGGGCATCGGCGATCACTTCGGCCAGTACCGCCACGTCGCGCAGGCCCAGATTGAATCCCTGGGCACCGACCGGATGGATGGCGTGCGCCGCATTGCCCAGCAGCAGGCTGCGCGGGCCGACATCGCGCAACGGCCTGGTGAGCTGCAGGGGATAGGCGCTGCGCCGCCCCACACGCGTCCAGTCGCCCAGCGCATCGCCGAAGCGGGATCGCGCCCGCGACAGGAAGGTTTCGTCGTCCAGGTCCAGCAGGGAACGGGCCTGCGCCGTCTCCACGCTCCATACCAGTCCGCAACGCCCCCCGACATGCGGCAGGATGGCGAACGGGCCGGTGGCCGACAGACGCTCGAAGGCGCGGCCTGCATGATGCTGCTCCGGGGTCACGTTGCAGATCACCGCGGTCTGACCGTAGTCATGGTGCCGCGTTTCGATACCGAGCGCGTCCCGCACCGCCGAGGCCGCGCCGTCGGCGCCCACCACCAGCCGGCAGCGCAACTCGGCGGACTGGCCATCGGCCTCGTACCCGACCGTGACCGCCTCGTCATCCGGCGTGAGGGTGGTCAGCCGGGCCGGGCACAGCCACTCGAAACCGTGCAATTCAGGCAGCAGCCGCTGCGCGGCGGCGCCGAACACCCGGGCTTCGACCACGTTGCCGTAACAGTCCAGACCCAGTTCGTCGGCGCGCAGTATCACCCGGCCCGGACGCCCGAGCTCGGATACATGGATTTCGCGGATCGGAGTGGCGTTCTCCTCCAGCAGCGGCCAGATGCCGAGCGCCTGGAGAATTCGGCAGGAACTGGCGCTCAGCGCCAGAGTGCGATCGTCATAGCTCGGCTGCGTGGCGCTGCGCGGCGCCACCGCTTCGAGCAGCGCGACCCGCAGCCCCAGGGGTTCCAGCGCGCAGGCCAGGCTGGCGCCAACCAGGCCGCCGCCCACGATACAGACATCGGCTTCCGACCCCGCCGCGGAATCTGGACGAGCGTCGGCGCGGCTTGAATCGCGGCCCCCGGCACGGGTCATGACGCCGCCATCAGGGCCTCGATGTCATCGGGCTCCTTGATCAGCGCGCCGGTCAAAACCAGCGGCTCGTCGCGTGTGATGGCGACATTGTCCTCGATTCGAATGCCCAGGCCGCGAAAACAGGTGCGCACGGTGGTGTCGCCGGGCGGAATGTAGATACCCGGCTCGACGGTCATCACCATGCCGGGTTCGAGTTCCCGCGAATGACCGTCGATCTGGTACTCACCGACGTCGTGCACATCCAGGCCCATCCAGTGGCCGGTATTGTGCACGTAGAAATGCTTGTAGCCTTCCTCTTCCAGTTCCTGCTCCAGCGAATTGCGCAGAATCCCCAGGTCGATCATCCCCTGGGTGGCGACGCGTACCGCTTCGTCGTGCATGTCTTCCCAGGCGTGGCCGGCCCGGGCCTTGTCGATGGCGGCCGTCTGCGCATCCAGCACCACCTGGTACAGATCGCGCTGTTCGGGCGAAAAGCGGCCATTGACCGGAAAGGTGCGGGTGATATCCGACGCATATCCGTCATATTCCGCGCCGGCGTCGATCAGCAGCAGGTCGCCGTCCCGCAGCGGATCGCGATTGGTAATGTAATGCAGCACGCAGGCGTTGGCCCCGCCGGCGACGATGGGCAGGTAGGACGCCTCGCACTGATGCCGGGTGAAGGTGTGCAGCAGTTCGGCATGAATGTCGGCCTCGTTCAATCCCGGCTCGCACACGGACATGGCGCGTTCGTGCGCCTCGATGGCCACTGCGGCAGACCGCTTCATCACGGTCAGCTCCGTCCGCGACTTGAACAGGCGGAGATCGTGCAGCATGTGATCCAGTGCGTGGATTTCCTCGGGGGCGTGGAAGCCGCGCCGCGGCTTGTCGCGAAACGCGTTGAGCCAACCGATCAGACGCTGGTCGAATGCGGGCTGCCGTCCGAGGTCGAAAAAGATGCGTTCGCGGTCCTGGAGCAGTTTGGGAATGCGCTTGTCGAGTTCGTCGATGGCGAAGGCTTCGTCCATGCCGTAGTCCTCCACGGCACCGGCCAGCCCGGTCATCGGGCCGTCCCACATTTCCCGTTCCAGGTCGCGTTCGCGGCAAAACATCACGCAGCGCCCGCCACCGCCGTCCGGGATCAGGATCAGAACGGAGTCGGGCTCGCGAAAACCGGTGAGATAGAGAAAATCGCTGTCCTGGCGGTAGGCATAGTGAACATCGCTGTTGCGCACTTTCTCCGGTGCGGCACACACGATGATCACGGCATCTTCACCGGCCATGCGCATCAACTGCCGGCGGCGCCGGGCGTATTCCTTTTGTTTGATCACGGGTGGGTTTCTCGGAACCTTGTCGCAGCCTGTAAGGCGGTCAATGTATGGCGTCACCGGCACCGGGACCGCGCAACTCCTCGCGCAGCATCATGGTGACGACGCGAACGTATTCGACAATCTCGGTAAACGCCTTTTCGTCTTCGTCTTCCACCTCCTCGGCGAGGTTCTCCTCGTCGTCGAGGCCCGAATAGGCCGCACGGGCAATCTGCTGCAGGTCGGTTAACGCCTCCGCGGCTTCCTCGGAAATTTCTGGCAGTTCCCCGCCCAGTCCCAGCCCGGCCAGGAAACCCGTGCACCACTGCGCCAGGGCATCGGTGCGATCTTCCAGAGGTTCATCGTCGTCCGGCAGCCACAGCGCGAATTGCATCTCCTCGTCTTCGAGCTGCTGCAAGGTGCTGTCGAAAGCTTCCTGCATCACCTCGTTCATGGCCAGGCCGGGTTCGTCCAACAGCTCCAGGGTTTCCAGGTGCGTCAGGAAATCGCCGGCCGTCTTGCCGGTTTCCCCGCAAATCATTCCGCACAAGACACCGTGGCACTCCGCCAGTTCCGGCGCGTCCAGACTGCCCCGGCTGAGCATCAGGGCGTGACGAAAATCGGGCAATGGATCTGGTGGCATCTGACAGCTCGGTCCGGGATTGTGAATCGGATAGGCCGCACGCGTCGCTCGGGAGCACGGCCTCAGCCGACGGCACCGACAATATTATCACTCCCCGCGCCGCCACCCCACCCCGCATGCCAGCCGGCGCGCTGGCGGGGCACAGCCTTTGATTGACGGTCCCAGGGGACGCACTTATAGTGTGTCGCCATGGATTCACTGGAACAGACCAGCAAGGATCTCGAACGTTTGGAGCAGCAACTCAATGCCTTGCTGGACCAGTGCCGGCAGTTGCGTGAGGAAAATCATTCCCTGCTCAGCCGCCAGGAAGCCCTGGTTACCGAACGCGCGACACTGGTTGCCAAGAACGAAGAGGCGCGTTCCAAGGTAGAGGCCATGATCAACCGCCTCAAATCACTGGAACAGATTTGAGCCCGATTGCGTCGTGACGCACGGAGCGCCTGCAGCCGCACATCGATGAACCAAGCTTCCGAACCCGTATCCGTCACGATCCTCGATCGCAAGTATCAATTTGCGTGCACCCCCGAGGAACGCAAGAACCTGATCGAAGCGGCTCGCGATCTGGATGAGCGCATGAAGGAAATCCGCGAGTCCGGCCACCTGATGTCGCTGGAACGCATCGCGCTTCAGGCCGCTTTGAATCTCACCGACCAGGTCCTCAAGATGCAGCGCCGGGCCGCCGATCGCGAAGAACGGATCGACAGTCGGATTCGACTGCTCACCGAGCAGCTCGATAATGCGCTGAAAGAATGAATCTTCTATAATTCGGGACAGCCCCCTGTGGTGTTTGCCAGTGGGACGTTTATTGCCTTGTCCCTAGATCATGACCTCGGGACCGCGAAACTGAGAGCCGTTGTGCACGTTCGCAATGCTGCGAAAAGCCTGAAGCCCGGTGAGCTGTCCCACCTGAACCACTGGTTCAAGGTCACCGTTCCGCAGCGGCACCATGGAGGGCACTTGATGCCCGGCTTTCCGCCGGGTCCGGCCGGTTACGTTTTCACAACCGGCGGTACCCGACCCGTCTTCCCCGGAATGGCCCCGGCGCCAGCGCGCGCACCCGCTGTACATGCCTGATTCCGTTCCCGTACCGGACACACCCGCCGCCCGCAAGCGGGCGCTGCGTGCCCGTCTTCGAGCCCGGCGTCGCGATCTCGATCCCGCCACCCGCGCAACGGCCGATCACAGCATCAACGAACACGTGCTCGATCTCGCGCGCAGCGTGCCCCAGGGCACCGTGGCCGCCTTTCGCGCCTTCGACGGCGAGCCGGACCTGAACCCGGCCCTGTCAGCCCTGGCACGGTCCGGCCGGCGCCTGGCCCTGCCGGTGCTGGTCGCAACGCCCGGTGCCGCGACGACGCGGGCACGGCATCTCGAATTCCACGCCTGGGATGTCGAAACCGACCTGCTGACCAACCATTTCGGTATCGACGAACCCCACACCGGGCGCCCGGTGAGCCTGGACGAGATCGGGCTGATACTGGTGCCACTGGTCGGCTGGGACCCCAACGGCGGACGGCTCGGCATGGGGGCTGGTTATTACGACCGGGCGCTGGCCGGCGTCGCCGACCAGAAATACCCGGTTCGCGCCGGCATCGCCTACTCGGTGCAACGCGCCGATACCCTGCCCCTGGAGACACACGACGTACGGCTGCACGAAATCATCACCGAACACGGCCGGTTTACCTGTCCGCCGTGATTCGGGACAATGCCGGTTCAACCGCCGGCCCGGGGCCGCCCCCCGCTGGCCGCCGGACCGGTTCTCACTTCAAGCTACGGACCCGTTTCGATGAATTACTGGCTGATCAAGTCCGAACCCGATGAATTCAGTATCGACGACCTGAAGAACTCGCCCAAACGCAGAACCCACTGGGACGGCGTGCGCAATTACCAGGCGCGCAATTTCATGCGCGACGATATGCGCAAGGGTGACGGAATTCTTTACTACCACTCCAATTGCGAAACACCCGGCATCGTCGGTATCGCCGAAGTCGCCTCCGAGGCCTATCCCGACCACACGGCCTTCGACGCGAACGACAAACACTTCGACCCCAAGAGCGATCCGGACAACCCCCGCTGGATGATGGTGGACGTACGCTACAAGCGTAAAACCCGCCGGCTGATCTCGCTGGCCGAACTGAAACAGTACGACCGCGAGCTGGAGGGACTGGCCCTGATTCGCCGCGGCAACCGGCTTTCGGTGATGCCGGTTGCGAAAAAGCACTGGGACTTCATCCTCGGACTGGAGGAAAAGAAACCATGAATGAAAAAGCGGAAAGCACCCAGCAGGAGCAGAAAATCCAGGTCGCCGAATCGGCACTGGCACTGGTACCGGACGACTGCGTTCTGGGGGTGGGCACCGGCAGCACCGTAAATTGCTTCATCGACGCACTGGCCGCATCCGGCAAGCGCCTGGAAGCCGCGGTGTCATCCTCCGAGGCCACTACCGAACGACTCGCCGCCGCCGGCATCCAGGTGCGCGAACTCAATCATGCCGGAACCCTGGATCTGTACATCGACGGGGCGGACGAGTTCGACGGCCACCGACGCCTGATCAAGGGTGGGGGCGGCGCGCTGACCCGTGAGAAAATCGTCGCCGGCGCCAGCCGAAAATTCGTCTGCATCGTCGACGAAAGCAAGAAAGTCGGCGTGCTCGGCCGCTTTCCGTTGCCTGTTGAGGTAATTCCGATGGCCCGCAGTTTCGTGGCGCGCCAACTCGTGGCCCTGGGCGGTCAGCCCGAACTGCGCGAGGGCTTCACCACCGACAATGGCAATGCGATCCTGGATGTCCACAACATGGACCTGGTCGACCCGGTCACGATGGAGCAGCGCATCAACAACATCGCCGGCGTCGTCACCTGCGGATTGTTCGCCATCCGTCCGGCGGATGTGGTACTGATGGCAACGGCCTCGGGCGTCATCGAATTCTGATCGCGGCGATCGCCCTGCCGCCAGGGTTACGCCGGGTTATCAGAAGTGCGCCGAGATCTGGATCCAGAATTTGGTGGTGTCCTGGTAGGCCGGATCATCGTCACCCTTGAACCGGGCCGCTTTGAACAACACGTGATAATGCCCGGCGAAGCCACGGGCCAGCGATGCGTCTACTTCGCTGCCGTAGGAGCCGGAGCCCGACTCGGCGTCGAACGCGTGATACACCACGTTCCACGCCCAGTCGCCGATCTTGCCCTTTACCCCGCCGAATACGTCATCCAGACCGGCGCCCGGGGTGGCCAGAAACTTGTCGGCCCAGCCGTTGAAGGCGTGCAGGGTGGCCAGCGGCGTGCGGAATGATGCACCGGCCTCGCCATCATCGCCCCCCAGTGATTCATAGCCGACATAGGGCGTGATCCGACCGATACCGAGCGACAGATCGAAACGGTAATAGTCGGCGCTGAAGTCCACGGGGTTGTTGTGACCGTCGGTCTGGTGTGCGTATTCGGCCGCATAGCCAAACGTCAGGCCGCCAGACTCCCGGGAACCGGCGAAACGCAAGCCCCAGGTCCGGGTGGAGAATCCGGCCACATCGTCGTTGTCGATGTCGTAGTAGTAGCCGGTCAGCTTACCCGCGTCGGCCACATCCCAGCCAACGTTGGCCAGCCAGGTCGTGTTGTCGTTTTCACCCGCAGGCACGTCGTCACCGAAAATGCGGTTGACCTGCCAGACCCAGGCCACCTGGGCATCGAGCCCGGTGCCGAATTTCTTCTGCAGCCACACGCCGTCGTAGGTCTGCTCGTTCTGTCTCCAGCCAACGTTGCCCACGAAGCGCGCATTGTCATAGATGATGCGCTGTCGCCCGCCACGCAGCGTCGTGCCCGAGCCGTCGCTCCATTGCAGCCAGGCCTGATTCAGGTCCGGCCCCACCGGATCGGCCACGACGGGATATTCGGAGCGATCCGGCGTGTTGCCGGCGCCTTCGTTGTAATCGTCCCAACCGATGTTGCCGATGTAGTCGAGTTCACCGAAGGCGGCGAAGCCGTTCCAGTCATCGGTTCGGAAATTCAGGCGGCCGCGCAGGGTTGAGGCCCGGGCATTACGGTCGAGGGGATCCTGGTCGACGTGCTCGAAACGGTAGCGGAAACCGACCGTGGCCTTGCCCTGGGTAAACGCTTCGGCCAGGGAATCGGCCGCCTGAATCTCGTCCGCCGCAACGACTGCGACGAGCGTGACCAGGGCGAGCGCCAACAGGCCTGCCGGGCGGGCCGGCAGGGATCGTATGCAGTTCATGACTTGTCTCCCGCGGAATGAGCCGCCCGGGACGCGCCCGGGCGGCTGTTCGGATCAGTAGATGTCCTTCACGGTGTTGTACACATTGAACTTGCCGGTGGGAGTGATGACTTCCGGTCCCTTGATCACGTGCTTGAGCTTGCGGGTCCGGTCATCCACCACCACGATGGCGGATTCCTGATCCTGTCCGCTCCAAACCGAGAACCACACCTCGTCACCGGCTTTGTTGAACTCCGGCTGCACGACCCGTTTCGGACCCTCGCCCAGCTCGGCCCACTCGGCGATGGGCAGCACTTCGAACCCGGCATCCAGGTTATTGATGTCGTACACGGCCACCGATTGTGAGATCCCCTCGTCGGGGTTCAGCGGCGAGTCCACCCACAGGTTCGTCGACGTTGGGTGGGACTTGACGAACAGCGAGCCGCCGCCCTGACCTTCGAGCGTGCGCACCACTTTCCAGGCCTGATCGGGGTGTCCCTCCGGATCGGTGCCCAGGAACGTGATATTGGCGTTGCCCAGCGCGCTGGTCACCCACACCGGACCGAACTCGGGATCCGTGATGTTGGCGCCCCGGCCCGGGTGGGGAATCTTGGTGACTTCAGGCAGCCCCACCAGTTTGCGCTCGCGAGAATCGATGATGGCGATGCGGTCTGAGTTGTTGGCCGCGGTCAGGAAATAGCGTTTGGATGCGTCCCAGCCACCATCGTGCAAGAACCGGGCGGCGCCGATGGTAGTCACACTCAGGCTGTCGACATTTTCGTAGTTGACCAGCAGAATCTTGCCGGTTTCCTTGACGTTGACGATGAACTCGGGATGCTCGTGCGAGGCCACGATGGCGGCCACACGAGGCTCGGGATGATACTCCTGGGTGTCGACTGTCATGCCGCGCGTGGACACGATTTTAAGCGGCTCCAGGGTATCGCCCTCCATCACCGTGTATTGCGGCGGCCAATAGGCCCCGGCGATCGCGTACTTGTCCTCGTACCCGTGATACTTGGAGGTTTCCACCGAGCGGGCCTCCAGGCCCACCTTGATCTCGGCCACCCGATCGGGCGGATCCATCCACAGGTCGATCATGTCGATTTTGGCATCACGGCCGATCGTATACATGTAACGGCCTGATGCCGAAGGCCGTGAAATATGCACGGCGTAGCCGGTCTTGACCACATTGACGATTTCCTTCGTGGTACCGTCGATGATCGCGACCTCGCCGGAATCGCGCAGGGTGACCGCGAAGAAATTCTCGATATCACGGTCATGCTGCGGCGCGTCAGGCCGCTCTTCGGGCGGCACCAGAAGCGCCCAGCTGTCACGCATTTCCTGCATGCCCCATTCCGGCGGTTCCGGCGGCTCGTGCTGCAGGAAGCGGGCCATGATGTCGACCTGCTCTTCAGTCAGATCGCCCGACGTGCCCCAGTTGGGCATGCCGGCAGGCGAACCGTAGGTGATCAGGGCTTTGAGGTAATCCGTGCCCTTCTCGCGGGTGATGTCCACAGTCAGTGGTTTGCCGGTCGCCCCCTTGCGCAGCACTCCGTGGCAGCCAGCGCAACGCTGGAAGTAAACCTCGGTCGCGACATCGAATTCCTGCTGGGTCATGTTGGGCCCTTCGGAGTCGATGAACTTGCGCGCCGCTTCGCCGGTCATGGCGGTCGGTGCGCCGGAGTAGGCCAGCTCGGTGCTGCCGGAGGAAATCGGGTGATCCGCGGGTCCGGACACGGCTTCACCGCCGCGCACCGCGGCCACCTCTGCCGCGGCGACTTCCCCGCCCGGATTGTCCCAGGAATTCATCACGTAGGTGACGATGTCCGCCACGTCACTGTCGCTGAGGTAGGACAGCGCCGGCATGACCGCGTTGTATTCAACACCGTTTACGGTGATGGGGCCGGACAGACCGTTGATCACCGCCCCGATGGCCACTTTCGCGCCGCCTTCGGCCAGGTAGTCCGAACCGGCCAGTGGGGGAAAGGCACCGGCCAGACCCTGGCCTTCGGCCTGGTGGCAGGCCACGCAATGCGTGGCGTACAACTTCTGTCCGTTCTCCAGGCGCTCTTCGAACGTGACGGTGGCGGCCTCGGCTGCGTGTACCGCAACCGCGGGATCACTCCTTGCGGCCTCCGGAGCGGCATCGGACCCGGACTCGGACTGGCCGCAGGCCGACAGCGACATCATCAGTGCCGCCGGTATCAGGGTGATAAGGAACAGCATGGTGCGGGACTTCATCGGTTCACTCCCTTTCCTGCTTGCGGAAAATAGATTCATTATGCTTGCCTTAATTCTAAAAAACGATGGGATTCAGACGCATGATTCAGGTCAACGAAAGCACCGTGTTCCGGCGCGAACCTACCGTCAGAAGCGCAGGCTGAATGTCGCGGACAGATTACGGCCGGGACGCGCCAACGCCGCGATCATCGGATCGGCGGCATCGAGGTTGGCGACGTCCAGCCAGCGCCAGTATGTCTTGTCGCCCAGATTGAACACCCCGGCCCGCAGCTCCATGCCCCGCCCCGGCCGCCAACCGGCCGTCAGGTCGACCACGCCCCAGCCATCGGTGGCGAAACGGGGTCCATCTGCGGCGTCGATATCACCCCCATCCTTGGACGCGGTTGCCGTCAGGCTCAATGCGGCATCCCAGGCGCCGCTCGCGGAAATCCAGTCCAGGCCCACGACCGCCTGGGGTGGCACGATGGAATTCAGCGGCGCACCGGTCTCCCGGTTTTCGCCTTCCGACCAGTAGCCGGCCAATCGCAGCGACCACCCGTCCAGGCCGGCCCACCACGCGCCGAGATCCTGGTCGAAACGCACGTCGATGCCGTAAATGCGCGCGCTGTCTATATTGCGCGACTGGAAGATCAGATCGCCGGTAACCGGATCCGGACCGATCAGCGCCCGCGATTCGATGAAGTCGTCGTAATCGGTGTGAAACAGGGCCACACTGAATCGGGACGATGCAGTCACGCGCCGCACGCCGAACTCGAAGCCGTCCGAGGTCTCGGACTCGAGGTCGGGATTGGGAATCGCACGATAACCGAACAGCGCGATATCGAAACCGATGTTGGCGTCCTCGAACGGCGGCGCGCGGAACCCGCGGGTGTACTGACCGTACAGCGTCCAGTCGCCGGGCCCGTGGAACAGCACGCCCAGGCGCGGCGTGAGCTGGTCTTCGTCGACCCGCACGACCACGGCATCGGGGTAATCCGCCCGCCACAGGGCGTCCGGCCGCGGATCCAGTTCGTAGCGGTCCCAGCGCAGGGCCGGAATCAGTTCCCAGCGGCCATCCGCCAGGGTGATTTCGTCTTGCACATAAAGCCCCAGTTCGCGGCTGCGCGAGTTGGGAAAATCGCGCACCGGCATGGTCTCGCCGAGAATGAAGGTGGTGGACTGTCCCGACGCCAGATCGGTCTGCAGACCATCACGGAACTCGCTGGATTCCGTCTGCAGCCATTCCAGTCCGAGGCCCACCCGATGACGAACCGCGCCGGTGTACAAGGACCGGAACAGATTGAAGTCGATGCCCGTGTGCTGCTGGCCGTAGACGAACCGCCGGTCGATGGAAACCGGTACGCGTGCCGCCTCCCGGCGCTCGAAGCTACGCTGGTCGGTTTCGTAATCCGTCACGTAGACTCGCGCCAGCCCCTGCTCCCAACCGCCCCATGCGAACAGGAAATCGGCGACCAGACGGCTGCTTTCGTCGTGGTCGACACCCCGCAGCGCGGTGGTACCGCCGAAGCGACGGCCGTAGCCCAGTTGCGAAAACACGTCCGTCGTCACGTCACGTTCCTGCGCCGCCGCCGTGAGCCGCAGCCGATGACCGGAAGCGGTGTCGTAGGTGTAGCGCAGCAGGCCGTCCTGGCTGTCCCAGTCCTGCGGATCCAGCGGCTGCCCGTGCGGAACGGCGGCTTCGGTTTCATGCCCTTCGCGGCGCGTGTAGGCGGCCATCAGGGCATGCGGACCCGAGCCGAGCGCGGCCACACCGGACCCGGCCCAACTCGCATCCGCGCCGCGGTAGGCGCCGCGGACGCTGCCGGCGGTGCTGCCGCCACCGCGGGCGAGCACATCATCGGGATCGAAGGTGGTGATGGACACCACTCCGCCCAGCGCGTTGGAGCCATAGAGCACCGATGCGGGACCATGCAGAACTTCCACGCGCTTGATTCGATCAGTCTCGACGAGGTTGCGACCACCGTCCGAGTAACTGCCGACCGCGAATCGGTCACGCACCGGTATGCCATCCTGCTCGATGGCCACCCGATTGCCGCCGATACCGCGGATACTGATGCCGGTGCCACCGAAACGGGACCCCGCTGTTTCCAGCTCCAGACCCGGTTCGTAGCGCAGCAGATCGTCCAGCCCCTCGGCCAGTTCGGATCGGATGCGGGCGGCATCGATCACGCTGACCTGCGCCGCCACTTCGGACAGCGGCCGCGGCGCACGGCTGGCGACCACGACGATCGGGTCCAGCTCGCGCGCGTGCTCATCATCACCCGGCCGGCGCCCTTCGTCGGCTGGCATCTGCGCCACTGCGAAGCCCGGCAACAGCAGCACAGGCAGAATCAATGCCCTGAGCAAGTGCGCTCCGCGCGCCGGTGCCCGGGTACGGAGGGGAATTTGCTTTGCGGCGCACAAATCCGGCTTTCTGATCTTGCGCATGTTTTTTTCCAATGCGGTTCGCACCATTAAGAAAAAGCAGAATAGATGCATTCGAAATAATCTATTTTGACCTGGATCAATCCCGGTGCCGGTACTGCTGGCAAGCGCCCCACCCGCGAGCCTGCACCGGCAAGAAGCGCCGAGTGCGCGCGGTTGACCTGCATCAAGGGCTCCAGGTGGCCGGCTTGCTATTTTAATCCAGTGTTCATGCATCAATTTCCATTTCATGAAACTGACCCGCTTCACTGATTACTCGCTGCGCGTCCTCATCTACCTGGGGCTGGAGAATGGTCGGCGGGTCACCATCCGGGAAATTTCCGATGCGTACGGCATCTCTCGCAATCACCTGATGAAGGTGGTCAGCAACCTGACCCGGCAAGGCTATCTCGACGCGCGGCGCGGTCCCGGGGGTGGTATCACCCTGTCGCGCCCGCCGGGTGAAATCAGCCTGGCCGACGTGATCCGGGACATGGAAGAGGACCTCAATCTGGTAGAATGCTTCTGTGAAGATGGCCAGTGCGTCATTCAACCCGTGTGCCGGCTGCGCGGGGTTTTGAAACAGGCCTTGGCTGCCTATATCGGCGTGCTCGAGCAGCATACCCTGACCGACCTGTTGCGACCGCGGAACCAACTCTCCGATTTGCTCGGACTGAACATCGAAGCCGCCTGATTTATTCGCCCACCGTCAACCTCCTCATCCATGACCTACCCCGAGCTGAAACTGCTCCATGTCGCGCTCGCGCTCACCAGCATTGCCGGCTTCACACTCCGCTGGACCTGGAAACGCATCGGTCATGCCTGGTACGAAGCGCGTGTGACCCGGATTCTGCCGCACATCATCGACACGGGACTGCTGGCCGCCGGCATTCTGCTGGCCATTCGAATTGCCCAGTACCCGCTGACCCACTCCTGGCTCACGGCCAAGATCGCGGGCCTGATCGCCTATATTCTGATCGGCGCGGTGGCCATGCGTGCGGCACCGCGCAGCCATCTGAGCATGGCCGCGTTCACCCTGGCGGTGCTGGTGTTCGCGTGGATGGCGAGCGTCGCGCGCACCAAGTCGGTCTGGGGTTTCATCGCCCCGCTGCTGGCCTGAGTTTCCGCGGCCAGGCGCTGGACAAGCGCCGCGCCGGGCGCTAGGTCCCGTCCGGCAGGTGCTCCCGGATAAACCGGATCTGTTCACGAATGCCCGCGCGCGCCTCCGGCAGAAACCCGAACAGGGTGAAATCGTGCGGCATTCCCGGCCACACGCTCAATTGCGTGGTCACGCCCTGCCGCCGCGCTTTCGCCGAAGCCAGGCGGCTGCTGTCCAGCAGCATTTCGGAACCGCTGACCTGAAACAGGAGCGGCGGAAAGCCGGTGAAATCCCCCCAGTAGGGGCTGGCGCGCGGGTCGGTGGGGTTGTGTTCACCCAGATACCAGTGCCGCATCAACATCAACGCCGCAATGCCGAACATCACATCCGACCGCTCGTTATCGACCACCGAGCGGCCCATGCTGGTCAGGTCCGTCGCCGGCGACAGCAACAGCGCGCAACCCGGTTGCTCCGCTCCACCATTTCGCAACTCGCCCATCAGGGCGAGCGCCAGTGCCCCGCCTGCCGAATCACCCACCAGAACGCAGCGCCTCGGCACGCCGCCGGCTTCGGTCCACGCGCGCCATGCGGTAATGCAATCCTCCAGGCCGGCCGGAAAAGGATGTTCCGGCGCGAGGCGATAAGACGGCAAAACCGCTTCGAAACCGAGTTCGACGGCCAACCGGCCCGCCAGGCCGGAATGCAGATTGGGCGTTTCGATGCACCAGGCGCCGCCGTGCAGCACAAACAACGTTCCCCGCACTTCGCCTCCCACCGGGCGAATAAACCGGGTGGGCAATCCGCCCAGTTCGCGGTCTTCCACTTCGAGTCGGCGGGGTTCGTGCGCGAACCGGCGATCGATGCGCGCGGCGATGCGCCGGAAATCACCGATCTCCAGTTTCGAGGCGTGCCGGCGCGAACTGACGCGCAGGATCAGATTCATGATTCGAGATTGCCAGGAGGGCATACCGGCATTATCGCAAATGCGGCCGGGCCGCATGCATGTTAGCCGGTGCGCCCGGGCCCGCTCTTCTGTACCCTCTCAGACACCATGGCGCTCTGATGCAAAGGACTGGCCGAATGAAACAGCAGGACAAGCCGATAAGAATCCGATTACTGACTGTGTTGATCACGGCGCTTTTTGTTTGTCCTGGCGGCGCTGCAGCACAGAGCAGCGATACCGATCCCCTGCCCGCGCCGCCGCGCGCCGAAGGGGAAGGACCGTTCGACCGGCTGGCGATTCGCAATGCAACGCTGATCGATGGCAGCGGCGCTCCGGCTGGAGGGCCGGTCGATATTCTGATTGAAGGCAATCGCATCGCCGCCGTGGTGAAGACCGAGTACGTGGTGGGCGACATGCGGCCGGCCGACGCGCCGGAGCCGGCTTCGCACGAAATCGATGCCACCGGCATGTACGTGCTGCCGGGCTTTGTAGATCTGCATCTTCATTCGGGGGATACCCCCAAAACGCCGCAAGCGGAGTATGTCTACAAACTCTGGCTGGCCCATGGAATCACCACCGGCCGCGGCGTGCCGTTTGCCTCGCCGGAGTTCTCCGAGAGTGAAAAAAGACGCAGTGCGCGCAATGAAATTACAGCCCCGCGCATGTTCACCTACCGCCTTCCGTTCGATGAATGGGAGGGCACCATCGAAACGCCCGAAAAGGCCCGCGCCTGGGTACGCTCGGCGGCCAAAACCGGGATCGATGGCCTGAAGCTCACGGCTTATCCGCCGGACATCATGGAAGCCCTGATCGACGAGGCGAAAAAGCTGGGACTGGGCACTACCGCCCACCTGTCACAAACCGGTGTCGCCAACATGAATGCCCGCGATGCGGCCCGGCTCGGTCTGGGCACCCTGACGCACTTCTACGGTTTGTTCGAATCGCTTTACAAAGATCACCGGGTGCAGACGTGGCCGGCCGGATACAACAATTTCAACGAACAGGAACGCTTCGCCCAGGTGGCCCGCCAGTGGACCCTGGTACACGAGCGTGGCAGCGACGAGTGGAAGGCCCTGCTGGCCGAGTTCAAGTCGCACGACCTGACCCTCGACCCGACCTTCACGACCTACATCGCCAGCCGCGATGTCGCCCGCAGCCGAACCTCGGAATGGCACGAGCGGTACACCCTGCCTTCGCTGTGGGACTTTTACATTCCGAGCCAGGTCAACCACGGCTCATATTTTTACGACTGGACGACCTGGGACGAGGTGGCCTGGAAAAATTTCTACCGCGTCTGGATGGCCTTCGTCAACGACTACAAGAACATGGGCGGGCGGGTGACTGTCAGCTCCGACGCCGGCTACATCTACAACACCTTCGGTTTCGCGACCATCGAGGAAATGGAGTTGCTGCAGGAAGCCGGCTTCCACCCCCTGGAAGTCATCCGCGCCGCCACCCTGCACGGCGCCCAGACTTTGTTCGAACCGAAGGGCGAGCCGATCCAATTCGGCGTGGTTCGGGCCGGCCTGCTGGCCGACCTCGTCATCGTGCCGGAAGACCCGATCGCCAACCTGAAAGTTCTGTACGGAACGGGCACGGAACGCCTCAATCACGAGACCGGCGAGGTGGAGCGGGTCGGTGGCATCCGGTACACCATCAAGGACGGCATTGTTTACGACGCACGGGAACTGCTGGCCGATGTCGCGCGAATGGTCGAGGCACAGAAGGCCGAGCGTGCAGCAATAGGGGACTCTGAGCCCCTTTCCGTATTTGGCTCGGGAGAGGGATTCTCACGGTCCCGCCCAGGAAGCCAATGATCAAGCGTTTATCGGACCACGTAAGCCTGCCCAAGCCTCAGAAATACCAAGGGAGTGAACTTGTTTATGCGGAGCATTACGGCTTAAAGGACTAATTTCTGGGTAAGAATGGGTATTTTAAGAGGCAACTCCCTGAATGCTCAATTCAGACAGACTTAAAAACCGATTTTAGCGCTGAAATAGTGGTTCTAAGCGCTAAGAAGGGACAGTTTCAATTACATTTCCTCGGTAAAACCGTAGATTAGATGGGATTGGATTGGCCCGACCCCATCTTAAAGATTCCGCCAACGAAATACGAAAAAGGCCACCCGGGGGGTGGCCTTTTTCATATTTGGCTGGGGGAGAGGGATTCGAACCCCCGCTGGCGGAGTCAGAGTCCGCAGTCCTACCACTAGACGATCCCCCAATTATTCTTGCTCGCTGGTCCGAGCTGGATCGTACTCTGATTTTACGCAATTCGGCCGCGCTCTGCGCGCGGCCTGGGAGAGGGATTACTCCGGGCATCCTCGGCAACTGCTCCTGCGTTGCTCTACCTCCTGCATCCCTGCAGTCGTGCCCTCCGCCCCTTTGGGGCCGCCGCCTTGTGGCGTCGTTCAAATTCGCTCCCGGCGAATTTGTCGAACCCCCGCTGGCGGAGTCAGAGTCCGCAGTCCTACCACTAGACGATCCCCCAAATAATGCTTGCTCGATGGATTGAGCCGGATCGTACGCTGATTTTACGCGATTTGGCGGCGCCCGTTTGTGGCGCCGGTCCGGCCCGATGTTCCGAGCGCGGACAGTGAGCGTATTTTAGCGCTTCGAGAACTGGGTGGCGCGGCGGGCCTTGTGCAGGCCGACCTTCTTGCGCTCGACCTCGCGGGCGTCGCGGGTGACGTAGCCAGCGGCGCGCAGCGGTTTGCGCAGTTCACCATCGTACTCCATCAGGGCGCGGGTCAGGCCCAGGCGAATGGCGCCCGCCTGGCCGGAGATGCCGCCGCCTTCGACGGTCGCCTTGATGTCGAACTGGTCGGTCATTTCGACTTTTTCCAGCGGCTGACGCACGATCATGCGCGCGGTTTCGCGGCCGAAAAACTCATCGAGCGGCTTTTCGTTGATCAGAATCTGCCCGCTGCCGCGCGTTACGAAAACGCGAGCGGTGGACGATTTGCGCCGGCCGGTGCCGTAATACTGCTCTGTTGCCATATCAGTGTTCCGTAAATTCGGTGTCAGAGTTCCAGCGGCGCGGGCTGCTGCGCCGCGTGCGGGTGCTCAGGGCCTGCATACACGTGCAGCTTCTTGAACATCGCACGGCCCAGCGGGTTGCGGGGCAGCATGCCCTTGACCGCGGCCTGGATGACCCGTTCCGGGTGTTCCTGGAGCTGTTTGCCCAGGGTCACCGTTTTCAGGTTGCCGATGTATCCCGTGTACCGGTGATATTTCTTGTCGGCCAGCTTGTTGCCGGTAACGCGGATTTTTTCCGCGTTGACCACGACGATGTGGTCCCCCGTATCCATGTGGGGCGTGAATTCCGGCTTGTGCTTGCCACGCAGGCGCCGCGCCACTTCCGTGGCCAGCCGGCCCAGCGTTTTGTTGGTTGCGTCGACCACGAGCCAATCGCGCTCAATGGTCTCCGGCGTTGCAGTAAACGTCTTCATGAACTCTCTCGACGAAAAGGCCGCAGGTGAAGGGCGGGAATTCTACTGATTTACAGCGCCGGGATCAACTCCCCCGCTCACTGCGGCAGCGCCGCCCCACCGGAACCCTGCCTAGATTTTCAGCCGCTCGACGGGTTTGCCGCCGACCACGTGGGAATCGATGATCTCGTCCACGTCCTCGGTATCCACGTAGGTGTACCAGACACCCTCGGGATAGACCACGCACACGGGCCCTTCCTCGCACCGGTCCAGGCAACCGGCACTGTTGATGCGCACCTTGCCTTCTCCGGCCAGCCCCAGCGACTTGACCCGCTGTTTGGCATGGTCACGGGCCGCCTGGGACCCGCAGCGATTGCAGGAAGGCCGCTCTGCGCCTTCCCCCCGGTCGTTGGTGCAGAAAAATACATGGCGCTCGTAGTAGGACATGCCCGTGCGTTCCCCGTGATTGAACCGCGGCTGTCGGACCCGGCGGCCCGATCTTCAGAATTTGTAGACGAGATTGGCCGAGGTCAAGGTGTCGGTCTTGTCCACACCATCCTCGACATCGGTATTGTGCCGTACCTGGAAGCCCAGTTTCAGCGCGAACCGCGAGTTGATGGAGACGGCCAGGCCCAGATCGTTCTGAATGAAGGTGTTGTCACTGCCCGATTCCACCAGGAAACGCTCGGTCAGGTCGGTCGATGGGGTCAATTGCCACACCCAGTCCACCAGGCCGCGCGCGATCGCATCGCTCTCACTTTCCCCGGTCTCCTGCAGTTTGGCGGTGCGATAACCCAGACCGCCTTCAATTTTCAGCTGGTGGATGTCGTTGTCCAGCAGTTGACGGCCGTAACCGAAGGTCAGGGTGGACTGGTCTTCATAAGCACTGAAGTCGTCCTTTTCGTAGCGCAGGGCGCCGAAAACGTAACTCCGCTCGGAAAGTTTGTAGTCGGTCTGGGCGCCGAAGTCGAAGCGCTTGGCCGTGGTATCACCGTCGTCCTCGGCATTGATCGCGCTCGCCGCCAGCCGGTGGCGCCATTTTTCCGAGTTGTAGATGAATTCCAGAGCGAGATTGATCGACTGGGTATCGGTATTACCGCTGGTCGAAACCAGGCCGAACTCGCCCTTGCCGCTCCAGCCATAATCCGGCGCGTCTTCTTCCTGTGCCGCCAGCGGCGAAGAAAGCGTTGCCGCCAGGGCGGCCAGGGTGATCAGCTTGCTGTTCATGTTGAAATTCTCCATGGTCCCGCGTTGGGGATCTGCGCAAAAAGTGCGCAAGTATACCGATCTGAGTGTCATTTTCACGTCAACGCGGATATTTGAAATGGAACCGGCATTCGCGCGGGGAATGCTCCGGCGTATACTCTGTCGACCCAGGCAAAGGACCCGGAGCGCACAGTGGGACACACCGAAAAATCTCTCGGAAAGAACGCGGATTTCCGCACGTTCAGCCCGCTCGACCGTGCATTGATCCGACTGGATCAGGCGCTGCGCCTGTCCGCCGGAGCCGCCCCCGAACCCGGCCGGGCAAACCCGGCGGGCGATACCGCCGACATCGACCTCGAAGACACCGAACGGCGGCACGTGGCCGGCCTGATGCGGGTGAACCACGCCGGAGAAATCTGCGCGCAGGCTCTGTACGCCGGTCAAGCCGCGACGGCACGCGACGATTCCGTGCGCGAGGCCATGCAACAGGCCGCCGACGAGGAAATCGACCACCTCGCCTGGTGCGAGGACCGTCTGGAGGAACTGGACAGCCGGCCCAGCCTGCTCAACCCGGTGTGGTACGCGGGCTCGTATGCCATTGGCGCGCTGGCAGGTCTGGCCGGGGACCGCTGGAGCCTGGGCTTCGTGCGGGAAACCGAGAACCAGGTCGAGGCGCATCTGGCGGAGCACCTCGAGCGCCTGCCCGCCGGCGATGCGCGCAGCCAGGCCATTCTGGACCAGATGAAATCCGACGAGGCCCGGCATGCCGACATGGCCGAGCAGGCCGGTGGAAGAGTGCTGCCCCGCCCCGCCCGCCGCCTGATGGCGGCGACCGCCGGGATCATGAAAGCGCTGGCGTACCGGTTCTAGCCGTTCAGTTCGAGGATTCGCGGATCCTGCGCCGCAGGTCTTCGAGGGATTCGGGCCTGAAATCGGATTGGGCCAGCGGGTCGTCGGCATCCCGCCATTCGAGCGACCACTCGTCCAGGCCGGCCCCGGGATCGAGCGGAAAATCCCGCCGCGCGTATTCGGCCTCACCGGCGAGCCGCATTTCACCCTGCTGGGCCTCGGCTCCCGCGGCCCCGCCGGTACTGAACCGGAATTCCAGATCGAAGCGGCGGCCGGTCTCATTCACCGGCCACAATTCCCCTGAAACCGACCAGGGCGCCGGAAATCCACCGACCGCGGTACCGGTATCGAGCTGGATGGGCCGGTTTTCCTCCGTGACGGCGACCGGGCGCCGCTTGACGACCGCCGCGGGCCCGCCCGGCTCCGCCCGCTCCAGCAGCCGCAGGGCCAACTGCATCATCAGGGCCGGGGCGTCGATCGAAACCAGTTCGGCCGCATCGGCATCGAAACCACGCGTCAGCAGAGCGCGTTTGCCGATCAGCGCGATATCGCCGTGCACGGTTTCACCGGGTTCGTTCAATTCGGTGCGCACCAGCAGGTCGCCGCAGCGGCAGCGGAACAACTGCCATTCGGCGCGATAGCCCTCACCGGGAAAATCGACTCGCAGGCGGACCTCGGAAGGATCTTTCCATTGCAGCCCGGGCGTCAGCGTTTCGGCCGCGGACGCGACGGACGCGCAGCAGGCCACGAAAACCCACCCGAGCAGGAGACGAACCCGAACCGGACACATGATCGTCACTCCAGCATGAACAACGACTGCAACGCGGCACCCGGATCGTCCGCCCGCATGAAGGCTTCCCCCACCAGGAATGCCCGGATGCCGCCGCGCAGCAGACGCTCGACGTCATCGCGGGTGTGAATGCCGCTCTCGGTCACCATGATACGGGATGCCGGGATGCCGGCGCGCAGGCGCTCGCTGACGGCCAGATCCGTGGTGAAGGTCCGCAGATCGCGGTTGTTGACGCCGATCAGACGGGCATCGGTGGTCAGGGCCCGTTCGAGTTCGTCCTCGTCGTGCACCTCGACCAGCACATCGAGCCCGGCCTCCGCCGCCACTCCCGCGAAATGTTGCAATTGATCATGGCCGAGCGCGGCGACGATCAGCAGGATGCAGTCGGCGCCGAGCACCCGCGACTCCGCGATCTGCCATTCGTCGACGATGAACTCCTTGCGCAGGGCCGGAAGACTGCAGGCCGAGCGGGCCTCGCCCAGGAATTCGTTGGCGCCCTGAAAATACGGCCGGTCGGTGAGCACCGACAGGCAGGCCGCGCCACCGGCCTCGTAACTTCGCGCGATCGCGGCCGGATCGAAATCGGCCCGGATCAGACCCGCGCTGGGCGATGCGCGCTTGACTTCGGCGATAACGGCGGCGCCCGCTTCGGCGTGTTGCGCTATACGTTCGGCGAATCCACGAGTGGGCGCAAGATCGGCTACCCGGGCCTGTAATTCAGCCAGCGACTGAACGGCACGGCCGGCGGCGACTTCGGACCGCTTGGTATCCAGAATGCGCGCCAGCACATCATCGCCGCGAAAGGTGTCAGCGCCCATACCCTGGCCCTGGCCCGTGGCCGTGCCCGAACCACTCATGACGCCACCGCCCGGGTCATGGTCCGCAGCGATTCGAGCCGCTCCAGCGCGGAACCGTCCGCCAGCACCTCGCGGGCCCGCGCCACGCCTTCGGCCAGAGACGGCGTCACGTCGGCCGCAAACAGGGCGGCGCCGGCGTTCAACGCGACGATATCGGCGGCGGGCCCGGACTCCCCTTCCAGTACCGCGCGTATCCTCGCCGCCGATTCCTCCGGCCCGTCGACCCGGAGATCGTCCAGCGAACCCGCTTCGACCCCGACCTCCTCCGGCCGGACCCGGTAGGTGCGCACCTGACCGTCGCGCAGTTCGGCCACGCTGGTGGGCGCAGCGATGCTCAGTTCGTCCAGGCCGTCCTCGGAATGCACCACCAGCACATGGCGACTGCCCAGATCCCGCAACACCTTGGCCAGGGGCTCGACCCAACGCCGCCCGAACACGCCCAGCAACTGGTGCGGCGCCCCCGCCGGGTTGGTCAGCGGCCCGAGCAGGTTGAACAGGGTTCGGGTGCCCAGTTCCTGGCGCGGGCGGGCCGCGTGTTTGGCCGCGGCATGGTAGGAAGGGGCGAACAGAAAGCCGACATCGATGGCGTCGATGCATTCGGCCACCCGGTCCGGTGGCAGATCGACATTGACCCCCAGCGCCTCCAGCACATCCGCGCTGCCCGACTTCGACGACATGGAGCGGTTACCGTGTTTGGCCACACGCCCGCCGCCGGCCGCCACCACGAAGGCGCTGGCCGTGGATACATTGAAGGTGCCGCTGCTGTCACCACCGGTGCCGCAGGTATCGACGAGGTGTTCGGTCGGCACGTCGATCCGCATCGCGAGCTCGCGCATGACCCGCGCGGCGGCGGTGATTTCGGTCACCGTCTCGCCCTTGGTGCGCAAACCGGCGAGAAAACCGCCAATCTGAATCGGCGTCGCCTCTCCCGTCATGATCTGCCGCATGACCGCCTGCATGTCATCGGCGCCCAGATCCACCCGGTCGACGATGTGGCTGATGGCCTGTTTGATTTCCATACCGATTTCCCGCTCAGGCCGGCCCGGCGTCCGGCTGGTTTTCCGGCGCCGCGGCCACGAAAGCCGGCAGCGTCCGCAGATGTTCGTCGATTGACCGCAGAACCGGGTATCCGTCCAGCGGTACGTCGAAACGGCGTGCATTGTAAACCTGGGGCACCAGACAGCAATCGGCCGCCGTCACGGCATCACCGTACACAAAACGCCCCTGGGCCGAATGCTCCGACGCCCACGTCTCCAGCGCGCGAAAACCCTGGTGAATCCAGTGACCGTACCAGGCCTTGACCGCATCCGCGTCCTGACCCAGTTCGCCCTTGAGATACTGCAGAACGCGGAGATTGTTCAAGGGCTGAATATCACAGGCCAGCGCATGACACATCGCCTCCACCCGGGCGCGCCCGACCAGGTCGGCCGGATACAGCGGCGGCTCCGGCACCAGCCGGTCGAGGTAGCCGATGATGGCCAGCGACTGAACCAGCACCGTGCCGTCATGCTCCAGGGCCGGCACCAGGCCCTGCGCATGCGTGGCGAGGTACTGCTCGGAATTCTGCTCTCCGGCAGCAAGGTGGGTCGCGACGGATTCATAGTCCAGGGCCTTGAGATTCAGCGCAATCCGAACGCGATAGGCGGATGAGCTGCGCCAATAGGTATGCAGTCGAAACATGGGCGATCAGGGTCCTCCAGGCCAACACAGCGGTTCGAACCGCCGCTCGTTCGTGTTCAGCGAATGTGAAAGCTCAGGGTACCAAATCCCTCGACCCCGCCATCGACGCGATCGCCGGACTCCAACGCCCCGACACCGGCCGGCGTTCCCGTGAAGACCAGGTCGCCGGCCCGCAACTCGAACAGGGTGGACAGGGTGGCGACGACTTCGGGCACGGTCCAGATCATCTGGGACAGATCGCCTTCCTGCCGCAGGTCGCCATTCACCTCGAGCCAGATCCGTCCACGCGCGGGCACCGACTGACCGTCGAGAGCGATGAGGGGTGAGACGGGCGCCGAATGATCGAAAGCCTTTCCGGTATCCCAGGGCCGGCCCAGTTTCTTGGCCTCCGCCTGCAGGTCGCGCCGGGTCAGATCCACTCCGACCGCGCACCCGAAGACCGCCGCGGCCGCGGCGGACACATCCAGGTTGCGGCCACCCGCGCCGAGCGCCACCACCAGTTCGATCTCGTGATGCAGGGACCGGGTCGCGGACGGGTACGGCACCTCGCCCGCCTGCGTGAGCGCCACCAGGGCGTCGGCCGGTTTGCAGAAAAAGAACGGGGGCTCGCGTTCCGGATCGGCGCCCATTTCGCGAGCGTGGGCGGCGTAATTGCGGCCCACGCAATAAACCCGGTGCACGGGAAACGCTTCAGCACGGCCAGCGACAGGCATGCTGACCACATCCGGCGGCTCAAAAACGTAATTCATGGGTGTTCGCTTCCGTGTGCTGATGGAGGGAGTACCGGCAAGCGCGTCAATAGCGCTTGCTGATGGACTGCAGGAAATTCCGCAGCAAATCCTTGCCATGGTGCGTCAATATCGATTCCGGGTGGAACTGCACGCCTTCGATGGGAAATTCGCGGTGTTTCAGGCCCATGATCTCGTGACCGCCCTCGTATTCCGTCCAGGCCATCACGGCCAGGCACTCGGGTATCGATTCCTTCTCCAGGACCAGGGAATGATAGCGCGTCGCCTCGAACGGCTGCGGCAAGCCTGAAAACACGCCCTGGCTGCGATGGTAGATCTGCGACGTCTTGCCGTGCATGATCCGGTCCGCGCGCACCACCCTGGCCCCGAAGGCCTGGCCGATGCACTGGTGCCCGAGACAGACACCCAGTATCGGTATCCGGTTGCCGAGACCGCGCACCACGGCCATGGAAATACCGGCCTCGTTGGGCGTGCACGGACCCGGCGAGATGACGATGCCCTCCGGCTCCATTTCGCTGATGCCATCGACATCGGTGGCGTCGTTGCGCACCACTTCGACCGGCGCGCCCAGTTCACCGAGGTATTGCACCAGGTTGTAGGTGAAAGAATCGTAGTTGTCGATTACCAGTATCACGGCCCGGTCCGCTCCATCACCACAGTCCGGTGGACGCGGAATTTACCGCCGCCACCAGCGCCTTGCCCTTGTTCACGGTTTCTTCCCATTCCTTTTCGGGATCCGAATCGGCCACGATTCCGGCACCGGCCTGCACGTGCAGCATGCCGTCGCGGATCACCGCGGTGCGAATGGCGATGGCGAGGTCGGTGTCGTCCTGCCAACCGATGTAGCCCACCGCTCCGGCATACACGTTGCGCCTCACGGGCTCGAGCTCGTTGATGATTTCCATCGCGCGAATCTTCGGTGCGCCCGACAGGGTTCCGGCCGGAAACGCCGAGCGGATCGCGTCGACCGCACTCAGTCCGGGCGCGAGGTCGCCGGCGACTTCCGAGACGATGTGCATGACGTGCGAGTAGCGTTCGATGACCATGTGCTCGGTGACTTCCACCGAACCCGTGCGCGCCACGCGGCCGACATCGTTGCGACCCAGGTCGATCAGCATCAGGTGCTCCGCGCATTCCTTGGGGTCGGCAAGCAGTTCGGACTCCAGCTGCTGATCCTCTTCGGGCGTCGCGCCACGCGGACGGGTGCCGGCGATGGGTCTCAGGGTGACCCTCCCGTGCTGCACACGCACCAGCACTTCCGGTGAGGAACCCACCACCTGGGTATCGCCCAGATCGATGAAGAACATGTACGGCGACGGGTTCAGCACCCGCAGGGCACGGTAGACGTCCAGCGGTCTCGCGGCGAAGGGCACGCTCATGCGCTGCGACAGCACGACCTGGAAAATATCGCCGGAAAGAATGTATTCCTTGCTTTTTTCGACCGCGTCGATGAACCGGTCGCGCTCGAATCCCAGGTGGAAGTCCGACGCAGCCACCGCGTCACCATTGGCCGCCTCGCCGTATTCCGAACCCCCGGCGCGCAAGCGCTGCGATAACTGGTCCAGCCGGTTCTGCGCCACGCCCCAGGCATCCGGCCGCGCGGGATCGACGTTGACGATCAGGTAGAGCCGGCCGGCGAGATTATCGAATACCGCCACTTCCTCCGACTGGAGCAGCACCATGTCCGGGGTGCCCAGTTCGTCCGGCTTGCCGTTATCGGCGAGCCGCGACTCGAAACGCTGCACGATTTCGTAGCCGAAATAGCCCACCAGACCGCCGGAAAAGGCCGGCAGGTCATCGAGTCTCGGGGCGCGAAATTCTTCCTGCAGGCGGGCGATCCAGGCCAGCGGGTCGGCGACCGTGGATTCACTGACGCCTTCGCCGTTCTCATACACGGTCAGGCGATCACCCACCAGGGTGTAGCGCCGGCTGCACGGCAGGCCGATGATGGAATACCGGCCCCAGGTTTCACCGCCTTCGACGGACTCGAACAGAAAGGCGTCCGGACCGTCCGCAAGCTTGAGGTAAACCGACAGGGGGGTGTCGAGATCGGCCAGCACGGACCGGTAGACCGGAATGCGGTTATACCCCCCTTCCTTGAGTTGCTCGAATGCTTCCCTGTCCACTGCAGTCTCTGGTCGATCGGAAGGCGAGGTGCATTCTAGGCCGGATCGACCCACCGGCGTCAAGCGCCGGGCGTCCCCGGCGGAAAATACACTTCGAATTCGACACCGGCACCGCCAGGGAGATTCCGCGCAGCGACCGCACCACCGTGGGCCACGGCCACCAGTCGAACGATGTAGAGCCCGAGTCCGAGGTGCGGCGAAGCGCCAGGTTTTTCACGCAGCGACACCAGCGAATCGAACAGCCGGTCCTGCAGTTCCCGCGGCAGCCGGCTACCGGTATTGCGCACCGCGATCCGGTGCTCTCCGTCTACCCGGGCAAGTCGCAGTTCGATACGCTCCCGCGGCGCCGTCAGGGTCACGGCATTGTCGACCAGTTTGTCCAGTGCCTGGGCCAGCAGTTCGGGAGCACACCAGGCTACCTGCGGGGAGTCCGGAACCACCAGGTCGATGCGCCGGTCCGGATGCACGTCGCGGTAACCGGCCGCGCAGTGACGCAGTAATTCGGCGAGATCGGTGCGCTCCCATTCGGCCACCCGGATCGCGGCCTCCAGGCGGCTGGCCTCGCTCATCGCGCGTACGATGGCGGCCTGACGCTCCAGACCCTCCTGGGCGCGCTCGAGAAACTGCCGCCCCTGTTCGTCCAGTGGCCGGGCCGAAAGATTCTCCAGCGAAGAACGCGTGATCGCCAGCGGCGTCTTGAGCTCATGCGACAACTTGCCGGCGAGCGTCTGCAGGTACTGGTTGTAGTCCGCCACGGCACGCAGCAGGCTTTCGTTGTTGCGCGCCAGTTCGCCGAGTTCGTCCCGGTCGGAAGTCAGCGGCAGAACACCGCTGCCGATGCCGTGCTCCATGGCCACGCTGACCGTTTCGCTCAACCGTCGCACCCGTTGCGACAATCGGGTAGCGAACCACCACAGGCCACCCGCCAATCCGAATGTCAGGACCAGGGTGGTGAGCAACAGGCGGCCCAGGGCACGGTTGGTCACCAGCAGCAGTCCGTCGGATGTCGATTGCAACACGATGGCGCCTACGGTCTTGCCTTGGATCTGCACCGGGGCCGCCACGGTATTGCTCACCACGGCGGTATCGGGATCCTGCGACCAGCGGCTGCCAACCTCGCCTTCGAGTGCAAGGCGCACTGCTTCCCCGTTCAGCCGGGAGACATCGACCTCTCGCGCGGATTCAACCTGTGTGCGGCCGCCCGCGACCAGGCGATACCACAGCCGCTGCAGCCAGGTCGTGCGCTGCCCGGCCTGCGGCAGTTCGGCTTCGGCCGTTCCCGAATCCGCCAGCACCCAGCCGTTACGGTCCACCAGCCACGCCCGTCCGCCCGCTGGCGCCGCCGCGCGCATCAGCCCGGCCGGGTCATCCCAGCGCGACACCACCGGAATCCACGGTGTGGCGTTCCAGGCGTCGGCGGTCCCGCCCGACGACTCGATCCGAATCTCGGTGTCCCGCACCAGGGCCGGCAGCACCAATTCCAGCCGATAGCCTCCGGACACGTCCAGCAGAAAACCCTCCGCCTGACCGGGACCGCCTTCGCTGCGCAGTTGAAGCGGACCGGGGGCGTCCGGCCGGATGGCGAAGCGTTGCAGGCCGCGCGGGCTGCGTACGGTGAGGTTCAGCCCGGGCAACGCTCCCAGGCCCGCGCCCGGCGGTACACCGGCGGAAACGAACAGGAAGGATCCGCGCTCGGCCCGGCCGGCCAGCACCGCGTATTCCGGCCCGCCCGGCGCCTGCCACCGGTAGGCCTGACCGGGATCCGGCCAGTCATCCGCGGAGCCATCGAGCTCGGGCGACCTTTCCAAGGCGCGCAAAACGAGATAATGCTGGGGCGTGAACAGCAAACGGCCCTGCGCCTCGAATGGCAACGACTGCGCCACCGTACGCGCCCCGTGGGTCAGCGCGGTCTCCTGGGCCTCGCGCAGAAACAGCTCCAGTTCCTGCAACAGTTTCCAGCCCGACCAGGGCAGCAGCAGGGTCAGCAGCGACAAAGCCAACAGGCGGTTGCGCAAGCTCATGGCCGATTCGGACCCGGAGTCATTCCGCGGTCACGCCAGCCTCCGCCGGGGTGGTGACGGGTTTCCAGCGATACCCTGCGCCATAGACGGTATCGAGGCGATCGAAATCCGGGTCGACGGCCAGGAACTTGCGGCGAATGCGTTTGATGTGACTGGTGATGGTCTGGTCGTCCACCAGCACATTGGCATCGTCCATGAGTTGCTGGCGGGTGCGTACGTGGCCGGGATGACGGATCAGCGAGTGAATGATCCAGAACTCCGTTACGGTCAGGTCCACCGGTTCACCGTTCCAGCTGACTTCCATGCGTTCGACCGAAAACCGGAGCGGGCCGCGTTCCAGCATCTGTTCCTCCACGGCGTCCCCGGACAGGGCTTCGACCCGCCGGAACAGCGCGACAACGCGCGCGATCAGGTGCTGCAGGCTGATGTCCTTGGTCAGGTAGTCGTCGGCACCCAGGCGCAGGCCGGAGATCACGTCGAGATCGGAATCGCGCGCGGTCAGAAAAATGATGGGCAGGCTCCGGGACAGGCCGCGCAGTTCGCGGCACAACTCGAACCCGCCTTCCGGCTCGTCACCCAGTCCGACGTCGATGATCACCAGGTCCGGCAGACGCCGCGACAGGGCTTCCAGCGCACTGTCCCGCTTGGCGTAGCCGGTCACGTGATAACCGTAGCGCCGCAGCGCATGTTCGTAGTTCTGCCGGATCGAGGCTTCATCCTCGACGATGGCGATATGCCTCTGCATCACGCAACTCCCGCGCTGTTTTTTTCAGGCTCCATTCTAAGACCACCATCCCGCCTTTGACATCCACGCCGTCCGGCTGCCACCGTCTTGCCACAATTCCTCCACGGAATCGGCCGCATCGGGCCCCGCCACCGCACACCGGCACGCTTGAATGGCTTCGTCATTATTTCAAACACGAACCGCAGCCCAACGGAGCCGCCATGCACATCCCGGAAACTTCCTGCACGATGCCCCAGGAAACCCACACCCCTTCCAGGCAACAGTCGATCCGCCGCGAACTGGAACGGGATGCCTGGCGGCACCACCCCCGATTCGCCCGTGACCGGGCGCGGGGGGGGGGGGGGGGGGGGAGGGGGGGGGG
>NZ_JAZHOG010000011.1:100441-180147 GCF_037892215.1 Elongatibacter sediminis
GGCCGGCCGGCGCCCGCCGGGAGGTCTATGTACCGCCGCGCCGCGCGAAGCGGGGCTGGTTGACCTGGCAGGACCGGGCTCTACTGATTCTCTGGGTGATTCTGACCGCTTTGTTGCTGGTTCGAATGAGTACCGCCGAGGCCTCAACCGGAGGCGAAGAGCACTGGGGCCTGGAATTCCGCGGCAACGGCAGCAATCTGCGCGCAGTCGCCCTCGATACCGACATCGCCGCCGATGTCACCGGGCTGGTGGCCCGGATCGAGGTACGCCAGCGCTTTCGCAATACCGGAACGGCCTGGTCGGAAGCCATCTATCGTTTTCCGCTGCCTCGGGGTTCCGCGGTCGACCGCCTGCGTATCGAAGCCGGCGGCCGGGTGATCGAGGGCGAGATTCGCGAGAAGGGCACCGCCCGCCGCCAATACCAGCAGGCTCGATCGTCCGGCCGGATCGCCGCGCTGGTGGAACAGGAAAGACCCAACCAGTTTCAAACCCGCCTGGCCAATATCGGCCCGGACGAGGAACTGGTGGTGGAAATCGGATTTCTCGCTCACGTGGACTACCACGACGGCGTGTTCAGCCTGAATCTCCCCCTCACCTTCACCCCGCGCTGGCAGGCGGCGGGCCCGCGACGGGTTGAGACCGCCTGGTCGGAAACCACTCCCCGCATCGGAACTTCGGGCGGCCTCGACGACCACCACCTCCAGCTCGGAGTCCGCTTGCGCACCGGGCTGAGCCTGGCTCGCCTGGAAAGCCGCTACCACGACATCGAGGTGCACCCGGCCCTGGGCGGCTACGATGTCTTCGTCGCGGATCCCGACACGCGCACCGACCGGGTGTTCACCCTGGAATGGGCCACCGAGCGGGGCCGCGAACCGGAGTCCGCCCTGATGACCTGGGATGACGGCGACGCGATTTACGCCATGCTGATGGTCGCCCCGCCCCTGCCCGAAGCCGTCGCGCCCCAGCCGCGCGACGTGGTTTTCATCATCGACACCTCCGGTTCGATGGAAGGCCGATCACTGCGGCAGGCCCAGGCCGCCCTCCACCAGGGACTGCAACGGCTGGGACCCGACGATCGCTTCAACATCATCCGATTCGACTCGGTGAGCGAACGCCTGTTCGAGCGAAGCGTGCCGGCCGACGCGGCCAGCCTCGTCACAGCCGGTGATTTCATCGACGACCTGCGTGCCAACGGCGGCACCAACATGGCGCCGGCCTTGCAGGACGCCATGCTGCAGCCGGCCTGGCCCGGATTGTTGCGGCAAATCGTGTTCGTCACCGACGGCAGTGTCGGCAACGAGGGTGACCTGCTTCTGCAGATCGGCGAGCAATTGGGCGCCAGCCGTCTGTTCACCGTTTCCATCGGCTCCGCACCCAACCGGGGCTTCATGCGCAAGGCGGCCGAAATCGGGCGCGGCCATCACACCCACGTCGGCAAACTGAACGAAGTGGAAGAGCGCATGGCCGCCCTGTGGTCGCGCATCGAGAACCCGGCGCTCAGTGATCTCTGCGTGGACTGGGGTGTCGCGGCCGAAACCTATCCGGAAGTCATTCCGGACCTGTACGCGGGCGAACCCCTGTGGCTGTTCGCGCGCCTGCCGCGCGAACCGGCGGAAATCCGTCTGTGCGGCCAGCTCGGCGGCCAGCCCTGGGAACAGGTTCGGCAACCGCTCCCCGGCCGCGGGAGCGAGAACATCGCGACCCTGTGGGCCCGCAGCAAGATCGAATCCCTCGAAGACAGCCGGGTGTTCGGCGCCGATCCCGATTTCGTCCGCGGCGAGGTCACCGATCTGGCCCTGGACTTTGGCCTGCTCACCGCCTACACCGGCATGGTGGCGGTGGCGCCGGAGCCGGTTCGACCGGCCAGCCAGGCCTTGCGGGCCGAGGACGTTCCCAGCCTGCTGCCGGCCGGCAGCAGTGGCCAGGCAAGCGGATTCGCATCCACCGCGACCCACTGGCCGGTGCAACTTTTCTTCGCGCTGCTCCTGCTGTCCATCAGCGTGGCCCTGATGTGGTTCTCCTCTCCCTCGCGCCCGTCGCGAGTACGACATGGCGCGGCCTGACCGCTCCCGGATACGTCCTCCACGGGCCCTGACGGCGGTGCCACGCACCGCCGTCTTTTTTCTTGTTGCCGGTTCCGCCGCGGCCCTGGCGTTGCATGCGGTCTGGATTCCCGTCAAGGCGGAGCTGGCGCAGGTTCTGCTGTCCCGAAGTTGGCAGGCGGTGCGCGACGGCAATGCCGACTCACCGCCATGGCCCTGGGCCGACACCCTGCCTGCCGGCGTGTTGCGGGTCCCCCGACTGGGCCTGGAGCAGTTTGTTCTCGCGGGTCAGTCGGGTCGCAATCTGGCATTCGGACCGGTGTTCGCAAACGGACCGGGAGCAGGCCTCGACCGCGTGCTGAGCGGCCACCGTGACACGCATTTCCGGTTCCTGGAACAACTGCGTCCGGGTGATCGGTTGGAGTTGGAAACCGGGCACGGAACCGAAATCTACGAAATGACCCATGCGGAGGTGATTGACAGTCGTAGGGCCGAACTCGTCATCGAACCCGGGCGCCGCCGGCTCAGCCTGGTGACCTGCTACCCGTTCGGCGCCGCCACGACAGGCGGGCCGCTGCGCTACGTGGTGACAGCTCTGCCCAGCCGCGGGGGCGCGCCCGGGAAAACCCCTTCGAAGGACCAGGCATCGCCCGACAACCGCCGGTTCAGCACCCGTCCGCGTTCTGTTTCATCGCCTTGATGGTCGCCGTGTAGTCGTCGGCGCCGAAAATGGCCGACCCGGCAACGAAGGTATCCGCGCCCGCCGCCGCGACGTCACCGATGTTCTGCACTTTCACGCCGCCGTCCACCTCCAGGCGGATGTCACGGCCCAGGGCATCGATGCGGCCGCGGACTTCGCGGACCTTGTTCAACACGTAGGGAATGAACGATTGGCCCCCGAATCCCGGGTTGACCGACATCAGCAACACCAGGTCGAGTTGTTCCAGGGTCCAGTCCAGCACCTCGACCGGGGTCGCCGGGTTGAGTACCAGTCCGGCCTGGCAGCCGTGGTCATGGATCAGTTGCAGGGTGCGGTCCACATGCCGGCTGGCTTCGGGATGAAAGCTGATCACGCTGGCCCCGGCATCGGCGAACTGCGGCACCAGTTCATCCACCGGCTCCACCATCAGGTGCACGTCGATCGGCGCCTCGATGCCGTGCTTGCGGAGCGCCTCGCACACCATCGGCCCGATGGTCAGGTTGGGCACGTAGTGGTTGTCCATCACGTCGAAATGCACCCAGTCGGCACCGGCTTCGAGCACGGCTTCGACTTCATCCCCCAGCCGCGCGAAATTCGCCGACAGGATGGACGGGGCGATGACGGTTGATTGTTTCATGCGGCTTGCCTCCGGGGCCATGATGAGCAGGGGCGACAGCTTACACGGATTGCACCCGGACCCGCACGGCCCGGTCGTCCGGACTATTTGATACCCCGTGCTTCCTTGATCTGATCGTAAGCCGTGTTGATGTCCCGCACCCGCGACCGGGCCATTTCCATCATTTCCTCGGGCAGTCCGCGTGCCACCAGTTTGTCCGGGTGGTACTGGCTCACCAGCTTGCGGTAGGCCCGCTTGACCTCGGCATCACCGGCCCCGGGCTTCAAACCCAATTGGGCGTAGGCCTGCTCCAGGCTTCCGCGCACCACGCCGGCGGCGCCCCGTCGCCCACTGCCCGCCCCCGCCGATCCGCCGCGAGCCTGCAGCATGGCCGCGAACCAGGCCGGTGCGATATGCAGATCCCGCGCCACCCGCTGCAGAACCGCCAGTTCGTTCTCGGTTGCCTCGCCGCTGGAAAAAGCCGCCTCGACCAGGATTTCCATGAACATCCGGCGCAAGTCCGGCCGGGCCATTGCATGCTGGGCGAACGGACGCAGACCCGCCTCGAGATCGAAGCCCGCCTGCTTGCCCTGGTTGAACAGGCGGATGGCCCGGCGCCGTTCTTCGCCGGTGATCTGCATGCGCGCCATCAATGACTCGACCATGCGGATTTCCGATTCCGAAACCCGGCCGTCGGCCTTGGCCAGATGTCCGAGAGCACTGAACAAACCATCGAAGAACGCTTCACGCGTGGCGCCCACACCGAGAATACCGCCCAGAAAACGATCGACCAGGTGACCGAATACGAAACCGATGACAGCACCCATGAGGCCGCCACGGAAGATACCGACGACGGTGCCGATGATTTTTCCCCACCAGTGGCGGGGGATGCCATTACCCATTGTCATGAACTCTCGACTTGATACGAATGCGCGGGCCGATTATCCCCGAAGCCGGCCGCCGGGTCGAAACCCCGGACAGGCCTCGCCAAGCGCCCGGCACCGCACGTAAACTATCGGCTGTCATCCAGCGGAACGAACCGTGAACGCGAATACGAAGACTTATGAAACCGGCCAAGTCACCGACCTGCCGCTGATCCACCAGGGCAAGGTGCGTGACAGCTTTGCCATCGACGACGAGCACATGCTGATCGTCGCCTCCGATCGGCTGTCCGCATTCGACGTCGTACTGCCCGACCCGGTTCCCGGCAAAGGCGAAATTCTCACGCGGATTTCGAATTTCTGGTTTGACCGCACCGGGCACATCGTGCCCAATCACCTGGCGCCCATCGCGCTCGACGACATCATCCGCGATTCCGGCCTGCGCGAAAGCCTGCGCCATCGCGCCGTCATCGTCCGCCGGCTGAAACCCCTGCCGCTCGAAGCCATCGTGCGCGGCTACCTGATCGGATCGGGCTGGAAAGACTACCGGGCGGAGGGCTCGGTCAGCGGCATCGCGCTGCCTCCGGGCCTGCAGCAGGCCGAGCGCCTGCCGGAAATCATCTTCACGCCCTCGAGCAAGGCGGCTGCCGGTGATCACGACGAGAACATCACGGTGGCGGAAGTCGAGTCGGCCATCGGGACCGACCTGACCCGCCGGGTCCGCGAAGCCAGCATCGCTCTGTACCGGTTCGCGGTGGCGCATGCCGAGCGCCGTGGCATCATCATCGCCGATACCAAATTCGAGTTCGGGCTCGACCACGACGGTGAGCTCAAGGTGATGGACGAGGTCCTCACACCGGACTCGTCTCGCTTCTGGCCGATTGAATCCTATGCACCCGGTTGCAGCCCTCCGAGTTTCGACAAGCAATACGTGCGCGACTACCTGGAAACCCTGGACTGGGACAAGAAACCGCCCGGCCCCCGGTTGCCGCCCGCCGTGATCGAGGCAACCGCGGATCGCTACCGCGAGGCCCTGACCCGCCTGACCGGCCCGGAACGCGAGCCCGAAAACCCGCCCCGGCAGCAGGAGCAGGGCTAGCCCGCCGGCACCCCCGGGAGTGAAACCATGCGAAGAGTGGAAGAACTGCTGAATGAATACGGGGCCAGCCACCGCGACCCGCTGAACAAGAAGCTGCACTGGGCCTGCGTGCCGGTTATCGTCTGGACCGTGGTCGCCCTACTGTGGGCCCTGCCTTTTCCGAACGGGTGGCAGCCCGAAGGAATCCCGCTCAATTGGGCATTGATAGCGCTCGTTCTGGCGCAAGTCTACTACTTCAGGCTCTCGTTCCAGCTCGGTCTGGGCGTGCTCTTGTTTCACGTTTTCCTGCTCTGGCTCACCTCCATCGTGGACACAGCGGCCCCGTGGCCACTGTGGGCGATCGCCGTTTCACTGTTTATCATCGCCTGGATCGGCCAGTTCATCGGCCATGCCATTGAAGGCAAGAGACCTTCATTTTTCAAAGACCTGCAGTTTCTTCTTGTAGGACCCGCCTGGCTGATGTCGTTCCTGTACGAACGACTCGGACTGCGTTACTGAGCGGCGCGGCGTTAGCCCGGAGAGCCTCGACCCTGATGCAAAAAGGCCCGCGGTTCGCGGGCCTTTTCAATGAGACTGGCTCGAGCGCCTATTCCTCGATCGACTCGGCGTAGCCCTCGGAATCCATCAGGCTACTGATTTCATCAGCCGCGGAAGGCGCCAGGCTGAACAGCCAGCCATCGCCGTAGGGATCCGAATTCACCAGCGCGGGATCGTCCTCCAGCGCCGGGTTGGCCTCGATGACTTCGCCACTGATCGGTGCGTAGATGTCCGATGCCGCCTTGACCGATTCGATCACTGCGCAGGCATCTCCCTGGGCATAGCTCAGCCCGGGTTCGGGCAACTCCACGAAAACGATATCTCCCAGGGCAGCCTGGGCATGATCGGTAATGCCGACGACCACGCTGCCGTCGTCCTCGACGCGCACCCACTCGTGGCTGTCGCGGTAGTGCAAATCGGATGGAATGTCGCTCATGCCCGTGATCCCTCGCTGTTGTGCCGGTGTGCTGTCACAAATTCACGTGACCCGCGCTGCATTCTAGCCCCACCCCGGGGCGGTTACAAAACCTTCACCCGGAAGCCGGCAGAATCCCCTCACAGGGTCCCCCATTGCGGGCGAACGGCGGCCGCACGATTCGGGCCTTCAGCCTTCTTCCACGCACCTCCACTTCGCACTCACCGGCTTCTCCGGCGGGTATCCGGGCCAGCGCGATCGCGCATTGCAGGGTCGGCGAAAATCCGCCGCTGGTGGTTACACCCTCGCCGGCTTCGGTGAACACGGCCTGATGGGCGCGCAAAACACCGCGATCCTCCAGCACCAGGCCAACGAACCGGCGCGCCACCCCGTCTGCCTTCTGCTTTTCCAGGGCGGGCCGGCCGATGAAATCGCGATCGTCCTTCATCGCCACGGTCCAGCCGAGTCCGGATTCCAGTGGTGTCACGCTCTCGTCCATGTCCTGGCCGTACAGATTCATGCCGGCTTCGAGCCGCAGGGTATCCCGCGCGCCCAATCCGCACGGTGACACGTCCGCATCCAGCAAACCCTGCCACAACGACTCGGCCTCCGCGGCCGGAACGGTCAATTCGAAACCGTCCTCGCCGGTGTAGCCGGTGCGCGCCACGAACCAGTCGCCGTGGGCACAGGCAAAGAATGGCTCCAGCGGAGCTGCCGCGGTGGCCACGGCATCGGGTAAAACCGCCAGCGCGCGGTCGCGGGCCAGCGGCCCCTGCACAGCGATCATCGCGAGGTCGCCGCGTTCGCGCACATCCACCTCGAACGATTCGGCCTGGCTGCGCAACCAGTCCAGATCCTTGTCACGCGTGGCGGCGTTGACCACCATCCGGAAATGGTTCTCCGCCAGGTAGTAGGTGATCAGGTCATCGATAACCCCACCCGCGTCATTCAACATGCAGCTGTACAGCGCCTTGCCCGGACGTTGCAGGCGCGCGATATCATTGGCCAGCAGCCGCGACAGGTAGTCGCGAACACCGCTTCCCGTCAGGTCGACAACCGTCATATGGGACACGTCGAACATGCCTGCGGCGCGGCGCACCTGGTGATGTTCGTCGAGTTGGGATCCGTAATGAATCGGCATTTCCCAGCCGGAAAAGTCCACCATTCGTGCGCCCGCGGCGAGGTGGGCGGCGTGTAACGGGGTTTTCTTCATGCGGTCAGCTTCCGGACGGTGAGAGATGGCTCACTATAGCCACCTGATCCGAAACTTCAATCCGGCAGGCGCCCGCGGCTTGACCTGCGCCAGGAAAGCGCCGGGATGCACGATGTCGTCCGCGCGAACCCCCGGCGCCGGCTTCAGTCCCCCAGCCGGCTCTCGATCCGTACTTCGCCATGGAGCGTGCGGTGAACCGGGCACCGGTCGGCGATTTCGAGCAGGCGTTGACGCTGATCGGCATCGAGGTCGCCGGTCAGGTTCAGAACCCGTTCGAAGCGATCGATTTTCCCTTTACGCGTCTCGCAGTCCGTACAGTCTTTCGCGTGGATTTTGCCATGGCGCACCCGGACCTCCACCGATTCCAGCGGCAGCCCCTTGTGCCGCGCATACATGTTGACGGTCATGACGGTGCAACTCGCCAGCGCGGCCGACAACAGGTCGTAGGGCGTGGGGCCGCTTTCCGCACCACCCACCGATTCGGGTTCGTCCCCCCGCATGCGGTGACCGTCGGCGTTGATGGATACCCGAAAACCGTGTTCCGCCCTGCCAACAACGACGGTTTCGCCCCCGGCGTAATGAGCTTCCGGTATGGCCGGCGCATCCCGTTCCATGTATCGCGCCGCCCAGGACGCCAGGACCGCACCCGCAAAACGCGAATCGCGTTCGTCGCTGAGCAGGTGATCGGCTCCATCAAGGCTGATGAAACTCTTGGGATGGCGCGCGCTGGTATAGATTCGCGCAGCTTCGTCGATGCTGACGACCTCGTCCACCGGCGAATGCATCACCAGCAAGGCACGCCGCAATTTGCCGATGCCGTCCCGTACCGATTGCGAACGCACGTCTTCGAGAAAATCGCGCCGGATCGTGAACGAACGCCCGGCGAGTTTCACCCGCGCCGCGCCCTCCTCCTCGATACGTTCGAGGTCATCGTCGAGCAGGTGCAGGATGTGTTCGGCTTCGGCGGGCGAACCCAGGGTCGCCACCGCCCGGACCTCGTCGATCCTCGATGCGACCTGCAGGCAGGCCGTGCCACCCAGCGAATGCCCCACCAGTATCTGCGGCGCTTCATGAGCTTCACGCAGAAAAGCGGCGGCGTCTTCGAGATCATCCACGTTGCTGGAGAAATGGGTATCGGCGAATTCCCCCTCACTCTGCCCCAGGCCCGTGAAATCAAAGCGCAGGGTCGCGATGCCTTCCCGACTCAGGGCCTCGGCGATATTGACCGCCGCCTTCACGTTCCGGGTACAGGTGAAACAATGCGCGAACAATGCCCAGGCCCGCGGCCGACCGGCATCGGGACGATGCAGTGATCCGGTCAGCTGTTGCCCGCCGCGATTCTCAAAACGTACGACTTCCTGCATGAATCCTCCTCCTCAAACGGTGCGGGACCGTGCCCGCATCCTGGCCGGCGCTGCAAGATAAGCCCGGGAATTCCGGTCGGAAATACCTGAATTCACACGCGCCACCGGCCCAGGACAATAAAAACATGACCGACCCCCGACTCTGCGCACCGCAACCGCGCCAACGCACCAGCCTGGTGGCTCTGCTGATCGTTCTGGCCGCGGCCTGCTCCATCCCGGCCAACGCTCGGGACTCTGCATGGAAGACCGACATTCTTGCCGAAACCTTCCAAATCACGCGGCAGGGTCACATCGATGTGCCCATCGCAGACGTACACCAGGGCTGCCCGAAACGGGACTGTATCATCTCGATTGACGAACCCGGGTTCGCCAGCGCGGATGCAGCCGCCGGGATCGCGGATGACGACCTGGTACTGGGCGTCGTGATCGACGGCGTGGCCCGCGCCTACCCGGCCTACATCCTGAACCACAGCGAAGTCGTCAACGATACGGTCGCGAACCAGCCGATCGCCATCACCTACTGCCCACTGTGCGGCTCCGGCCTGGCATTCCACCGCCAACTCGGTGACAAGACCGTCGAATTCGGCGTATCCGGCCTGCTGCACAACAGCGATCTGATCCTGTACGACCGGGACAGCAAATCCCTGTGGCAGCAGATCACCGGCACCGCCATCGCCGGTCCCAGGCGCGGGGAAACACTGACCGGGATACCCTTGTCGATGACCACCTGGTCGGAATGGCGGGCGGCCCATCCGGCGACCGGGGTACTGGCCGCCGACGCGGGGCGTCCCCTGCGGGTGACCAACAAGAAACCGTACGGCGACTACGCCAGCAGTCCGCGCTTGATGTTTCCCGCCAACGCCGAGGCCGCTCGATTGCTTCATCCCAAGGAGGTCGTGCACGGCCTGCGCCTGCCGCAGGGTGCGTTCGCCGTCAGCGAGCGCAGACTCACCGCGGACACTGTCGTGCACCTGCCCCTCGACGGCACCACCCTGGTTTGGCAACGCGCGGCAGACGGACGGGTGACCGTGACGCGTGACGATTCCGGTGAGGTCCACGATGCCCATCGCATGTTCTGGTTCGCCTGGTACAGCTTCAATACCGATACGGCTCTGCTGGATACCGAACGGGAAGTCGCTCCATAATCGGGCATGGACACGCGCTGGCATATCCGCAGCCGTTGGCCGTCGCTGGCCGCGCTGCTGATTCTGTCGTGCGCCTGTACCACGCCGATGAAACCGGACCTGGAGCGCCTGCATCGGCAGAACGATCCGTCGGGGCAGCCACCAGTCATCCTCATTCACGGCATTCTCGGCGCCCGGCTGGCGGATGGCGAGACCGGGGCCGAGGCCTGGTTCGGAGGGCTGGGACGCCTGATTTTCTCCGATTATGACGAACTGGCGCTGACGATCGATCCGGAAACCCTGGAACCGGTGCCGTCTCGCCTGACGCCCACCGGACTGACCGATCGCGTCGCCGGCCGGGATTATTACGGCAACATCATCGAAGTACTCGAAACCGCCGGCCGCTACCGCCGGGCGCAACCGGGACGACCACCGGACGGGGGAAGCGGCCGTCACTACTACGTATTCGCCTACGACTGGCGCCAGGACAACGTCGTGAACGCGCAACGTTTGGCCGACTGGATCGACCAGATCCGGCGTGATCACGGCGATCCCGACCTGAAAGTGGACCTGATCGCCCACAGTATGGGCGGGCTGATCGCTCGCTATTACCTGCGTTACGGCCGCACCGACGTGCTCGACGACAATCAGTTTCCGGTGAACTTCGACGGTGCGGCCACGGTACGCCGCACCCTGTTGCTGGGCACGCCAAACCTCGGATCGGCCAGTACGCTGCACGCCTTCATCAAGGGCTATCGAATCGGGCTCCGGGGCATTCCCACCGAAGTCCTGGCAACCATGCCGAGTGTCTTTCAGTTGTTCCCGCACAGCCTCAGCGAATGGCTGGTGACGACGGAAGGCCGGCCGCTGCAACGCGACCTGTTCGATATCGACGTCTGGCGCCGCTTCCAGTGGTCGATCTTCGATCCCGAGGTGCGCCAGCGCATCCTAGCCCGGTTCGAAACCGCGGAAGAAGGCACAACCTATCTGCGGACACTCGAAGCCTGGTTCGACAAACGGTTGAAGCGCGCCCGGCGCTTCGTCTGGTCACTGACGGTGCCGGTACCGCAAGCCCCCTATCGGCTGGTCGTGTTCGGCGGTGATTGTCAGCTCACACCAACCCGCCTGCTGGTCGAGGAAGTCGACGGCGTTTCCGAAATCCGCCTGCGTCCCACGGATATCGCGCGGCCTGTGGCTGGCATCGACTACGACATGCTGATGCTCGAACCCGGAGACGGCACGGTCACCAAGGCCTCCCTGCTGGCGCGCGAACACCTGGACCCGTCGCTGCGAAGGCACCAGTACATCGATTTCCCGCTCGACTACCCCCTGTTCCTGTGTGAACACCACGACCGCATGACCGGCAACCCGACTTTCCAGGACAATCTGCTGCATCATCTGCTGAACCGCGATCCCCGGCGTTAGCGATCACTCCGTGACCACTCCGGTGTGCGCCGCGCGACTGTGACCTTGCGGCACCCTGACGAGACGGGATGGCCAAAACGACCCGGCGGTCTGGAAATCCCCGGGAGGGGCCACTAACCTGACGCCTGATCAGGCGATTGGCCTGACGCCTCTGACAGGGAGCGGCCCGCCGGTGACCCAGGACGAAATCGACAGACTGCGTGAACGGGTGCGGCGCAATCCGGCCGACGGACATGCCTGGCTGGCACTTTCCCGGGTCCTGGCCCGGGGTCCCGCGTCACCCGAACTATTCCATGCCAGCGAACAGGCCATCCGTTCGTTGCCGGACCACGACGAGGCCTGGTTGATCGCCGCTCGGGCACAGGCCGGCCGGTCCGGCGCCGAGGCCGCCGCCGGGTGGCTGGAAACCATGGCGCGCGAAAACCCCGGCCTCACGGCGCCACGGCGCGCGGCCGCCGCATTCCGGAAAGAGGTGGACCAGGCCTCCCTGGCGCACGCCGACCAGCTACGCGCGGATGCGCGCTGGGAAGAGGCGCTCACCGTCTATCGCCGGATCGAGCCGCGCCGGCCAGGTGATGCCCTGCTGCGGAACAACATCGGAACCTGCCTGGCCAGTCTGGAAGCGCACGAGGAGGCAGCCGCCTGCTTCAAGGCAGCACTCGAGCGTGATCCCGCGCTGGCCCAGGCCCGCCTGAACCTGGCCTTGCTGCAGGCCTGCCGGGGGCGCCGCGACCGTGCGCGGCGGCACCTGGCGGACCTTATCGCCTCGCCAATGCCGGATCCGCAACTGCACCGGGCCGCGCATCTGCTGATGTCGCTACTCGATGAGCACGAGCGTCTGGCCCCGGCCGTGTCACGTGCCGTGAACGACCGTTCGGTGACCGAACTGCGCGCCGCCCTCGGCGAGACTCCTCCCGCCCTGTGTGAAGCGGACCCCGATTCCATCGCGCGACTGGAGGCCATCGCCGATTCCCTGAACGGCATTCGCCCACGGGCTGACGCATTCCAGCCCCAGGGCCGGACCGAAGCGCTCGCCTTTCTGGAAGCCTGCGCCCTGGCAAACCTCGCGGACACGGACGACGCCGTGACCCGCCGGCATGAACGGTTTCTCGCCACCGGACCCAACCGGCCTGATCCGGACCAATGGCAATTGGGCAACCTGATAGGCGTTTTGCGCGAGCGCAAGAAATGCCGTGCCGATTGGCTGCAAGGTGATGATGGCGAAGCCTGGCTGCGCTACTGGCACGCCAGGCTGATTCGGGCCACCGACGGTGCCGGGGAAGAGAGCGGGGAAGTGGGTGGGGTCGCGGAAGGGGCAGCGAACACACACGCTCGCGCAGACGCCATGCCGGGCCAGTTCAAACCCGCTCCCAACGCGATCCGAAACCTGCCCCTGACTCCGCCGGAACGCGTGGTGGGCACGGTTCGCCAAACCCTGGGCACCATTCTGCCGAAAGTCGAAGCCGGACCGTCGCGCGCGATTCTGGCCTACGTCGCGATCAACATGATCCACGGCTTCGCGGATGGCAACGGGCGCCTGGCGCGCTTCGTGTCTGGCTGGCTACTGGAAACCGCGGGCCTGCCCGCGGTGACCGTTCCTCCCCGCCTGCGGGCACGCTTCGCACCGGCGCTCGATACGGCGTGGCTGCAGGGCGATGCCGCACCGATAGCTACCGCGTTTCAGGCCGCCCATGCCGAAACCTGGCGTCAGTTGAAGCAGCTCGCCTGAACCCATCGCCGATCGCCCCACCCACTTCTCCTTTGAGATCGCTGCGGCTATGCTGCTGAAGACTGGTTGTTCAAAGCCTCGAACTCGCAGGAGAAAATCGCGATGCCCATTCAGCCTTTTCACAATCGGATGCTTGTCGTTCTGGCAGCGTCGCTCATCACCTGTCCGGTTCTGACTTCGGCGGCCGGGGGCTCGCACCCGGTCAAGATGAGCCAGGCACAGATCGCCGGTGCAATCTTCGAGGATTACGATCCGGTTGTGCTGACGCGCAATGGCAATACCACTCACGATGTCGAAGTGTTTCTGTCTTCCGACCGGCAGTTCGACGCCGGCATGTACCGTTCCGGAAAAGTCCGCTTCGACATCACCGAACCATACGGCGTGAACGAATACATGCATTTCCTGGAGGGCGGCGTCACGCTGACCTCGAGCGACGGCACGGTGACGGAAATTCAGGCCGGCGACTCGGTGGTGATTCCGGCCGACTGGACCGGTGTGTGGGATACCGAGGGCTACACCAAGATCTACGTGATCTATTCACCGGACGGGCCGATCGAAGAATGACAGGCCGTTACCGGTAGGCCGCGCATGGATGAATTCGGCGTCCTCAGTCTGGTGCCGACCCTGGTGGTGGTCGGCCTGGCGCTGTGGTCCCACCGCACCATCGAGTCATTGCTGGCCGGCACCATCGTTGGCCTGTTCATGGTGGCGCCGGCGGATGCGCTGGGCCTGGCGGCGGAGATTTCGCTGTCGGTGATGCAGAACGAAACCGTCGGCTGGGTGATTCTCGTCTGCGGTTTCATGGGCAGCCTGATCGCGCTGTTCATCCGCACCGGGGCCGTTACCGCGTTCACCCAGGCCATCATCTCCCGCGTGCGCACTCAGCGCGGCGGCTTGCTGACCGCATGGGTGCTGGGCCTGTTCCTGTTCGTCGACGACTACCTGAACTCGATCGCCGTCGGCGCGGCGATGCGCAAGGTGACCGATTCCTTTCGCACATCGCGCGAAATGCTGGCCTACGTGGTGGATTCCACGGCCGCGCCGGTCAGCGTCATCATTCCAATTTCGACCTGGGCGGTTTTCTTCGGTGCGTTGCTGGTGGAAAACGGCGTCGCCGCGGAAGGCGAAGGGTTGAAGGCCTACATCGCGGCCATTCCTTACATGTTTTACGCCTGGGCGGCCATCCTGATCGTGCCGCTGGCCATCGTCGGCGTGATCCCGGCCATCGGGCCGATGAAACGGGCCGAGGCCCGGGCCGCGACCGGAATCACGGTGCCACCCGGCGCCGAGCACATCGAGGCCGCCAACCGGTCGATTACCGTCAAGGACGGCGTCCGTGGCCACCCGGCGGAATTCATCGTGCCGATGGTCATCCTGGCCGCGTCGACCTGGTATTTCGACTACGATTTTCTCAAGGGCATCTACCTGACCCTGGCCCTGTACGTCATCATGATCGCGGTGCGCCGCACCTTGAATGTGGAGGAAACCTACAACGCGGTACTCGACGGCTTCAAAACCATGCTCGAACCGCTGGCGGCGCTGGTCGCGGCCTACCTGCTGGACGAAATCAACCAGCGCATGGGGCTGTCACAGTTCGTGATCGACGTCATCAGCCCGCACATGACGGCGGGGATGCTGCCGGCCGCCATTTTCCTGTCGATGGGCGCACTGTCATTCGCCACCGGATCGAATTGGGGTGTGTTCGTAATCGTGCTGCCCATCGTCACGACTCTGGCCAATGCGCTGGATGCCGACATGTCGCTGGTGATCGGCGCCACCCTGTCGGCTTCCACCTTCGGCAGCCATGCCTGCTTTTATACCGACGCCACCGTGCTGACCGCCCAGGCCACGGGCACGACCCCCTATCAGCACGCGATCACTCAAATTCCATACGCCGTCATTGCCGCGGCGATCGCGGCGGTCCTGTACTTCATCGTGGGTTAGTTGCAAACGCAGCATTCGACCGGACGTCACACCCCGTCCACGCGGCCCGAAACCGATTCGGTCACCCCGGGAAAGCGATCAGCCGGTTAGAAGCGGTGATCGCGCGCTGGCGCGCGACCAGGCCGCGGTGAATCACTCCAGGCGTTCGCGCACGGCCCGCCAGGCCGCGTCGATGGCGCCGTTGACGTAGGCGAACGCCTCGGCATCCGAATTGGCGATGGACACGCGGCCGAACGGCTGACGCGCGGTCACGTGCGGACCGTTATAGCGGTTGAATTCCGGCGGGTCGTAAAGGTCGTTGTACTCGTAAGCGTAGCCGTGCGGCCAGCGATTCACCGTCAGCCCGACGATGTCGCGCGCGGGGTCGAATCCGCCTGCCGACAGGGCATCCGCCGCCTGTTTGCGAATGGCGCGCTCGTAATCCTCGAAACCCAGTTCCAGCATGCGCTGGCGGCCCAGCCGGTTCTGCGTCCGCGCGTCCAGCCCCTGGTGCGGCACGGTGGGCACATACACCCAGTGCACGATCATCGGGTCGGACGGCGACCGCGCGAACTCGTAATCGCCCAGGCTCACCGGGAAATCCAGCTCCATGCGGTTCATCAGCCCCCCGGGGTAACGCACGGACCGCAACCCCAGTTTGGCGAAAGCCTCCCAGTTGCGCAGCGCCATATTCGCGTACAGCAGCGGCACTTTGACCTGGGTCGCGAAGGCTTCCGCCTGGGCCGCGGGAAATTCCGGCGCGATGTGCGGCAGCATGGCGCTGTAGCCGGCGTAAATGACCTGATCCGCCGCCACGTCGCAGGCCTCGCCGTCCTTCACGTAACGAACGTTGACCTGGTTCGCGCCGTTGGAACCGCGGCCTCCGGCATGTTCCAGGTGCACCGCGGTGGCATTGAGCCGGATTTTGACCCGGTTGTCCGGCCGGTCGAGCGCGGTGTAATCGGCTGTAGCGGTCACGCTGTCGCGCATGGAGTCGCCCGGCAGCGAGCCGGGCACCAGCGAACGCACCAGCAGGCGGGCAATTCCGGCATTGCCATCCGGGAAATGGAAAATGTACGGATCGTTCTTGTCCAGGCCGTGGTGGGGGTCGTCACGTTCGAGATCCACACCCAGGCCGTCGAAACCGGGAAAACCGAGGAACAGGGCCTCGCGTGCCGATATGCCGTCGGTGCCGATACCCCAGTAGCTGCAGGTGAGCGGATTGATCAGCCGGATGATGTAGTCGGTCGCGCCGAGATGACGCCGCAGGCAGTCGTCGTAGCTGAGTGTGCGAAGGTAGGCGACTTTCTCCGCCGGGGAACGGCCGTGCAGAAAATCCTCGTTGCCCGTAAAAAGGTTCAGTAACGCCGCACGGTCATTTTCAGTGTGAGTGATTTCCCGCGCGAAGCGTTGCAGTGATTCAGCCGATTCCATCCCGCCCCCGCCATAGGCGAACGGGTGGCCACGCACCAGCCGGTCGATTCCGAAGGTGGGCTGGTCCAGCCACCATCCGGGCTGCAGGCCGAGGCGATCGTACATGCCGCGATCGAAGGCTTCGTAAAAGGCCTGCAGGTCGATGCCGATTTCATTAAGCAATCCCCGGGCCGCTTCGCTGTACGACGAGGGCGTGTCGATGGACTGGCTGCCGCCGTAGCCGATGTGACGCCGCCCCCCGATGTCGAACTCATTGCGCTTGGCGTGCCCGCCGAAATCGTCATGGTTGTCGAGCAGGAGAATACGGGCACCGGGACGCTCCCGGCGGTAGAACCAGGCCGCGGCCAGTCCGCTGATGCCGGCGCCGATGACCACCAGATCGAAGCGTCCCTCGCCGGTGTCGGTTCCGCTGGACCAGCGCCGCCCCTGGTGTACGACGCCGTGCGCCACCTCGAACGAGCCCGGATGCGCGCCGCGCAGTCCGGCCAGTGCGGGCGGATAATAACCCTTTCCGATTTCGGGCGAGCCCGGCACCGGCCCGGCGATGGATTGCGCCCACGGCGCCAGCCCGGCGCCCAGCGCCACGGCCGTACCCTGGCAGAACTGACGCCTGTCAATGGGTCGGTCGAGTCCGAGTTCCCGGTCGGAAGCCATCAGACCGCACCCTTTCCAGCCGCGGGCGCGGCCTCGCTGCCGCTGCCCTCCGGATCATTCGTCGCGCCCTTCAATTCCTCCGTTTCCTCGTGCCACTGGAAAATGTTCATTTCGATGAAGATGAAGGCCACCAGCCACAGGAAGGCATCCCAGAAATCGAGAAAATCACCCAGAACGCCCCAGTAGATCGCACAGAAAAACAGAATCGCATACAACACGCCCGCGATCCCTTTCGTGATGCGCAACCGGCGTGCGGTAAGCCGGCCTTTCAACTGCAGCAGCACTTCCAGTTCCAGCAGAACCACGATGATCAGCCAGTCACCGGCATTGATGATATCGACCAGCGCCAGGTTCTGAATGGCGCGCAGCGCTTCACCCGTGCCGATGATCTGCGTTCCGTCGATTCGCAGCAGCGCTTCGCCCTGCAGGGCCGCGCAGGCCGCCAGGTCCAGCGACGGGTACTGATCGAGGTCCTCGACCCAGGTGTAACCGGCGTCCACCAGGCCACACAGGTTTTCGACGCTGAACGGCACGGTGTGCGAGAGGTATCCGTACTTGAAGACGTAACCGTAGAAAGCCCAGAGAATAAAGGCGTAGGAAACGGTACGGACGGCCAGCAACGCCCATTTGAGTCCGCCCCGCAGTTTCTCGTCCGGAATAACGGCGGTTTCGAGTTCGAACAATAAAAGCAGCACCACCCAGGCCGCGGTGTCGATGGTGGCCGAGAACGCCTCGGTGAGCTGACCCCAGGCAATATCGGCTCCGAAAACCTCACGCGCTGAAAGGATCTCTTCCTGGAAGAACAGGTATACGTTCAAGGCCAGAAGGCAGTAAATCGTGTATTTGAACACGCGGTAGACCGTATGAGGATGGACTACCCAGGACCGCGCTGACGCTGTCTTGGTCACCGATCCGCTCGGCCTAAGCCTGGACACTTGCCGGGGGGCGCGACGCCAATCCCCGCAACCGGTAAGCGCGGCAGGCATCGCCGAACGCTTGAAAAATCGCCCTGGATACCGGATTTTCCGTCACTTTCCATTCCGGATGCCACTGCACCGCCAGGGTGAAGCCGGGCGCCTCGCGGACTCTGAACCCCTCCACCAGACCGTCCTCGGCCGTGGCTTCGACGACCAATTCCTCGCCCAGCCGCTCGATGCCCTGTGAATGCAGTGAATTCACGCGCGCCGAGTACGTTCCGGTAATCCGCGCCAGGCAGCTCCCTTCCGCGAAGTCCACGCGATGCACCGGGCCGTACTGCACGTCCAGGGGGTCGTCCGGGTTCTCCTTGTGGACGCGGTAGCCGAGAATTTCGTGCACAAACGGATGCAAGGTTCCGCCAAAGGCCACGTTGACCTCCTGGAATCCACGGCACACCGCGAGCAGGGGCATACCCACTCGCACCGCCGCGGGAATCAGGGCCAAAGCGGCGAGGTCGCGATCGGGATCGTGCCAGGTCCCCGGGCGGCTGGGGTCCCCGAGATAGTGGCGCGGCTCGACATTCGACGGACTGCCGGTCAGGAACAGGCCATCCAGCCGGTCGAGAATGTCCAGCACATCGAACCCTTCGCTCAGCGACGGCAGCGACACCGGATACGCATCAGCTCCGTCGACCACTGCACGCAGGTACTTCTCACCCACCATGTGAAACGGGTGTGGACCCACCATACGGCGGTCCGACACGAGCCCGATCAGTGGCCGGTTCCCTTGCATGTTTGCGATTGTGCTCCGCTCAGTTCTCCGCGGCAAGCGAGGCGGCCGTCCGGTCCAGGCTTTGCCAGGCCTTGTCCACGAGTTCGTCGATATGACCATGATCGGCCACCAGCGGCGGCGAGACGATCATCGTATCGCCCACGGCCCGCATCACCAGGCCACCGTCCACGCTGAGATCGCGGCAGCGGGTGCCGGCGCCGAGATCCTCGTCGAACCGCGCACGGGTCGACTTGTCACGCACGATTTCGATGGCCCCGACCATGCCCACGCTGCGCGCCTCGCCGATGATGGGATGATCGGCGAGAGCAGCCCACCTGGCGTTGAAATACGGAGCCAGGTCATCGCGCACGTACTCGATGATGTGCTCGTCCTGCATCGCCCGCAACGCGGCCAGCGCGACGGCGCAACAGGCCGGATGACCGGAGTAGGTGTAGCCGTGCGCGAACTCGCCGCCTTTGGCGGTAATCACGTCGGCCACGCGTTTGCCCACCAGGGCTCCGCCCAGCGGCAGGTAGCCGGAACTCACACCCTTGGCGAACGAAATCAGGTCCGGTCGAATGCCGAAATGTTCCGAACCGAACCAGTGCCCCAGGCGGCCAAACGCGGTGATGACCTCGTCCGCGACCAGCAAAATGCCGTATTCGTCGCAGATTCGCTGGATCTCCGGCCAGTACGTGTCGGGTGGAATGATGACACCGCCGGCGCCCTGGACCGGTTCGGCGAAAAAGGCGGCGACCTTTTCCGGACCCAGTTCGAGAATCTTCTCTTCCAGCAAGCGGGCCTGTTGCAGGCCGAATTCGTCCGGATCCAGATCCCCACCGAGTTTGAAGTGATAAGGCTGGTCGATGTGCGCGATGCCCGGAACCGTCAGTACCGTCTGCTCGTGCATCGGCCCCATGCCACCCAGGCTGGCGCCGGCGATGGTGCTGCCGTGGTAGGCATTTTTGCGCGCGATGATGGTCATGCGCTCGGGCTCGCCCATCAGGGTCCAGTAGCGGCGAATCAGGCGTATCTGGGTGTCGTTGGCTTCGGAACCGGAGCCGGTGAAGAACACGTGCTGAAAATCGCCCGGACTGAGCTCGGCCAGCAGGTCGGCGAGTTCGATGGCCGGTGGATGGGAGCACTGGAAGAAACTGTTGTAGTACGGCAGTTCCAGCAATTGCCGGTAGGCCACTTCGGCCAGGTCCCTACGGCCATAACCGAGATTGACGCACCACAAACCGGCCATGCCATCGAGGATACGGCGCCCGTCCGAATCATGGATGTAGACACCTTCGGCCCGCGTGATGATGCGGCTGCCTTTGCGGCCGAGGTCGTGAAAATCGGTAAACGGGTGCAGGTAGTGCTGCGCGTCGAGTGACTGCCAGTCGCGCGTTGCTTTTTTCGCGGTGCCGGTCATATGCGATCTCCGATGTCTGGCCGGGAATTCTACTCCCACCCGGTCGTCGCCCGTAACCCCCTTCCGGCTGCCGCAACAACAGCGCCCGGGACGGAACCCCGGCCGGGCCGCATTCCCGCGTGGGGCTGCATGCAGGCCCGCGGCAATCGCCTGCCTCGGGCCTGCACGGCGCCACTCACCCGGGTATCACCCGCGCCGGGCTTTGCCGGCGCCGGGATTCGCCTAGAACCAGCTACGAACCGTTACACCCACCGTACGCGGTTCAACCCGGATCACGGCGTCGGGATCGAAGGGCGGCCGGCGCAGCGCGCGCACCACACCGTCATCGTCGAACACATTGTTGGCGAAAACCGAGAATTCCATGTTCTTCCACATGACTCCGACACGCAGGTTGGCGACCGTGTAGTCCTCCATCTTGCGATAGTTGGTCGTGGGATCGTGATTGAACTCGGTGTGGCGATCGCCGATGTAGGCCACGTTGCCCCAGATGAAACCGTCCAGGGTGTCAGTGAGCGGACGGGTGTACTCGGCATTGGCGTTGAAAGACCACTCCGCCACGTAGGGCGCCTGGTCGCCTTCGACGGCGTTCAGGTTGGGCACGTCGTCGCTCAGTTCCGAATTGACGTAGGAGCCGCCGAATCCGAATGTCAGGGCATCGGTGACCCGGGCGTTCATTTCGAACTCCACGCCCTGGCTGATGACCTCGCCGACGTTTTCGCGGAATCCGAAGCCACAATCGAAGCTGCGGCTGGTCTGCATGTCGTCCCACTTGATGTAGAAGTAGGCGGCGTTGTACGAAACCCGGCCGTCGGCGATGGTGCCCTTGTTGCCGATTTCGAAATTCCACAGCTTGTCGGGATCAAAGAAGCGAACATCGCCACCTTCACGTTCGACCTGGTCGAGCTCGTCGGCGCAGACCGCCTCGGGAATCGCCCCGTTGATGCCACCGTACCGGAAGCCACGGGCAACCTGGGCATAGACCAGCATGTTTTCGTTGATGTCGTAGGACACGTTGAATTTCGGGTTCACGCCATCGGTCTCACCTTTCGGACGCGGATCGCTGTTGGCGCCGCCGTTGAACAAACCGGACTGGTAGAACTCGATGTCCTGTTCCCAGTTGAAGTAGCGGGCGCCAACGGTGAAGGTCCAGCGATCCAATGTGTAGTAAGCCTCACCGAACAGGGCCCAGGTTTTGACTGTCAGGTCGTCGAATCCGTAGAACAGGTGATCCGGCGGCGCGCCGAAAGCGGACGAAGGCACGCCGAGCACGGCGTCCGCACCCGGAACCGGGAAGGTGTTCAGGTACAGCGTGTCTTTCTTGTCCATGTAAGCACCGACCGTCCACTGCAAGGGCGCATCCGTGGTGGAGGCCAGGCGCACTTCCTGGGCGAACACATCCATTTCGGTGGTGTCGATGAGTTCGTGGGGCGTGATGCCCGGGGGCAGCGCAACTTCGAACAGCATGTCCAGCGAGCGCCGGTTATCGACGGTGCGGTCGAAATACGACGACGATGTAACCAGCTCGGCCCAACCGAAGTCGTAGTTCAAGGTCAGGTTGTACACGGTCATTTCATCGTCGTAACCGTCGAACGAGGTGTAGTCGCGGCTGAGGAACGGCGTGTGGTCCAGGTCTTCGGGTCGGCCGTTGTCCGAGTAGTCGTGCCGCATGATGGTCAGGTCGCCCAGAAACGCATCGCTGAACTGCGCACGGGCGGTGATTTTCACACCCTTGCTGGTGCCGTCGTTAAGGTCTTTCTCGCCGGTGGCGACATTGTCGATGTAACCGCCCTTGTCCGTGTAGTAACCGCTGGCACGAATGGCGAAACGGTCTTCGGCGATGGGCACATTGACCATGCCCTTGAAGCCCCAGGTTTCCGAGCCGTGACTGATACTGGCCAGGTTGGCCTCGACCTTGCCTTCGAATTCGTTCAGGTTGGGCTTCTTCGATACCTGGCGTATGGTGCCGGCCATGGATCCCGCACCGAACAGGGTTCCCTGCGGTCCGCGCAACACTTCCACCCGGTCCAGATCGAACAGGGCCAACTCGGGATTCATCGCACCCAGAGAGATGGGAATCTCATCCAGATAAACGCCGACGGTTTCCTGATTCTGGGTGTCATTGTCATTGCCGGCACCGTTCGCAACGCCACGAATGAATATGCGCGTGCGCCCCGGGCCATTCTGATAAGCGGTGAGGCTGGGAACCGTCGAAAGGAGATCCGTGAAATCCTGGGCGCCCAGATTGTCGATCAGATCCTCGGACACCACGTTGATGCTGATCGGAACGTCGTACATGCTCTCGGAGCGTTTACGCGCGGTGACAACAACCTCTTCCAGTTGTGCACCGGACTCCTGGGCCACGGCCGGAACGGCCAGAGCGCCAAGCGCCAGACCTGCGGCGGCCAGGGTCAGGGTCGGTAAAAGACGCGCCACACCCGCGTCGATTCGTTTCGTCTTGATATTCATGGGCACACCATGCTCCTCTCAGGGGATTTTTGCACCTGCACTAAAGTCCCGGGCGCGGAAACGAATCTGCATCCGGGGTATGAAGACTGCTTCGCACAATTCATTCAACTTCCTGGGAACTGATCAGCGGAGCCACGGGCAGTCCTTCGATAGCCACCACCTCGCCATCCTTGATGACCGTGGCGATGGAGCGGTAATGCCGCGCGTCTTCCAGCGGATCGTGGTCGAGAATGACCAGATCGGCCCGTTTGCCGGGCTCGATCGTGCCCAACTCCTGTTCCTTATGATAAGCCACCGCGATATTACGGGTCGCGGCTTGCAGAACGGCCATCGGATCCATTCCCAATTCCTCGAGTCCGACCAGGGCATTGAAATGACCCTCGCCCAGGGTCGTACGTGGATCGACTCTCACCGCCCCGATACCCGTGGCCTCGGACGCCAGTACCGGATGCGTGATGCCGGCGTCCGTTGACACCAGCAGGGTCACACCGGCAGCGATCATGCGTCGCTGGTTCTCTTTCATGTTCGCGGTGTAGCGCGGCAGCCAATGATCGGAGTCAACCGCATTCATGGCTTCGAGTCGCCTCTGCGTCACGGGAATCACCGAGCAGGGAATTCCACGCTCCGCGATTTTCGCGATGGTTTCGTCCGACAGCACGGTGTCTGCGCCGGACACGTCACAATGGGTGAGGATGTCCACACCGGCCTCGATGGCCAGGTCGAGCGATTCCGTGGTCGAAGTATGCGCCTGAACGATCAGACCGGCGCGATGGCCTTCTTCAATAATGATACGTTGCACCCGCGGCGAAAAGCTGATGAACCGCATCTCATGCAAGGCATGCCCGCTGGCGCCGTACTTCAGGAAATCCACATCCAGGGAAGTGTATTCGCGTACCGCCGCGCGTACTTTTTCGGGTTCCGCCCACAACAGATCCTGGCCGGTGCCCTGCTCCCACATCTCATCCAGACGCCTGGCGAAGGCGCGGCTGACGAATTGCGCGGCTGGCGCGTTGAAATCGGTGCTGAATATGCCGCCATAGCCAATGATGTTCCCCGCCAGATAAATCCTCGCACCCGGCACCTCACCGGCATTGATGGCATCGCGCGCACGAACCAGCGGAGCGCGAGGCCCCCAGGTATCGAATACGGTCGTGAGCCCTGTCTTCAACGCGATCTGAGCCGCTTCGATGATGATCTCGTGATAGCGCCCCTCGTACTTGATCAGGGTTTCCAGATCGCGATTCAGATAGAGGTGAAGGTTTGCGTCCATCAGGCCCGGAATCAGGTAACGTCCGGTCGCGTCGATGACCTCGGCATTCTGCGGAATCCTGACATCCGTCCTGGGTCCGGCCGCCGAGATGCGCCCATCGTCAATCACCACAACGGCGTCACGGACCGGAGCGCTTCCGGTGCCGTCTATCAGTGTGGCACCGGTAATGGCCAGATCCGCCGCCTGAGCGGGCGCCAGCAGGAAGCTCATCACCAGGCTGACCGCAAGGGTCAGAACCCTGGCCATACCCGCAGCACCGTGTTTCATCCGTCATACCTCAAAATGAAACCCCGCGGCAGTCGCCTGTCGCGGGGTTGAAAAAATGGGGTCAGAGCAGGAGCCCTGCCCGGACCCGTCACTCGGACCTCAGCTTCGTTAATCAGACAAAGCGCCGCAATCCGACGAAGCCCACACCCAGCATCAGCAGCGCCAACAGGGCCATGCCGTACTGGCTCAGGGTCGGAATGCCCTCGTAGAACACCGAGTTGGTGATGGTGCACGAGGCCCCCTGCCCGGCGCTGACCGTCAGGTCGTCACAGCCGTTGTCCACCTCGACCGCGCCGTCGAACACCGACTCGGTCACGTAGCAGTGCGAGTCCGGGTACTCCGGAATCACCTGGGCGTTGAATACCGCGGAACTGTCGCCGTAGAACGACTGGCACCAGTTGTGGTAATTGCCGATGAACTGCCCGCTCTCCTGGGTCAGCTGGACCAGGCCGCAGCCCCCGGGGCCTTTCGGACCCGGAACCGCGGGCGCCTCCACGAAATCGCCGGTGTCGACACCGTTCACGATCTCGGCATCGCACCACAAGGTCAGCCAGTAGTCCGTATCGACACCCTCCGGCCCGGTGCTGCCCTCGAACACCCACTCCTTCTCGATCACGATATCGACCGGAGCCGGCGTGTTGGTGATAGCGCAGGTGAAGTCGGAGCCATCGGCGACATCCTCGTGCGCGCAGCTCACGTCCGTGACCGTGTCGCCGTTATCGTACTCAACCTCGTAACCCGCCGGCACGGTTTCGGTGATCTCGCAATCCAGCTCGCCACCGTCGAAATCGGTGACCACGAAGACCACACCCTCTTCCTCGCTGATGGCCTTGGTCTGCTCCAGCGGCAGGCCGGTGTTGCAGGAGATGGTCACGTCGACTTCGCCGGGATTGTCGTCGCTGAAGTCCTTGGTGACCTCGAAGGTCGCCCGCGTCGACGCGCTTGCTCCCGGAACGAACGCCAATCCGGCGTCCAGGTTCTGACCGACATCCAGGCCGGTATCGCCAATGACGCTGGTCGCGCCATTGGCGGGGTTTACGCTGTAGAGGATGCCGTCTTCGTCGATGACATAAATCGTCTGCGTGCCCGGATCGTAGGCCATGCCGATGTCATCGGCGTCGGGAATGCCGGTGGCGCCGATCGTCGACCAGGAATTACCCGCCACGTCGAAGCGGATCAGGTTCTCGTCCTCGTTGACGCCGTAGACGTAGTTGTTGACGGGGTCGGCGGCCAGACCCTCGAGATCATTGCTACTCACGAACGGCGGAGAGGGAAGCAATGTCGCGCTGCCGTTCGTCGGATTGATTTCACAGAAATCGCCTCCATCCGATCCGTACAGTTTCCCGGTCGTTGTGTTGTACGCCAGGCCGCGATCGCAGTTTTCACCGAGACTGCCCACAGAGGAATCACCCGAACCATTGCGATTGATCTCGGTCAGAGTATCCTCGTTGTCCACGCCGAAGAGCAGCACGCTGCCGTCCGGCCCCGGTGCCAGGCCTTCCACGTCACCGCTGTGCGATCCGGACACGCCGATCTGCGTGACTTCCGCCGTGCTGGTGTTGACCGTATAGAGTTCGTCGGAACCCTCGTCAGTCGCGAGATACAGGATACCCTGCGCTTGCGCAGCCGTGGCGGCCAGCAGCAGCGGCGCGGCCAACACTGTGGAGAGGATTCCAGAAACATTTCTTGTCATGATGATCCTTCTTTTGCACCGGTGCGCCACATTGAAAGTCCTGCGGCATTGATCCGATTTGCGAATTGATGGTGCGGTCCGTCGAAAAGTCGAAGCGGACGGCTTTCTCGGCGGCGGCATTATCCAGCATGAACGGTATGCAAGACAAGCGGCCAGCATCATTGACAACGGGCCGGTCACCAGCATTTTGGCCGGTAGCGTTGAAGTTCTTCAGGGTTGTTCGCGGGACCACCAGGGGATAGCCGCCCCCCCCGCGGACAGTGCGGGTACCCGACCCGGGACCAGAACCCCTTTCGATTTGCAGCCGGAAAATCAGTCGTCCATTAGAATGAGCGCGTGAATCGCACCTACGCCACCAAGAGCACCCTGTTCGAGGCCGTCGAACTGATCAACAACGGTCAGATCGATCAGGCCGAGACCCTGTGCCGGGCGGCCGTCCGGCGCAACGAGCGAGATGTGAACATGACCGCCCTGCTGGGCGCGACCCTGTTCAAGGCGCGCCGGATTGACGAAGCGGAGCACTGGCTGCGCCATACCATCGAACTCGCGCCGAATTTCGCCAAGCCATGGACAGACCTGGGCCAGTTGCTGCTGACCACGCAGCGCCCCGCTGAAGCCGTGGAAGCCCTGGAAAAAGCGGTCGGGCTGGACGCGTCAGACGCGGATGCGTGGTTTCACCTCGGCAAGGCGCGCGCCCTGACCGGACGCGGTCCGGAGGCAGACCAGGCCTTCGAGCGCTCGTTCGAACTGGATCCCGAACGCAAGGCGCTGGCCCACGCGGCCGAGCACCAGCAACAGGGCCGTCTGGGCGAGGCGGAAAAAATCTACCGCGACCTGCTGCGCCATAACCCCGACAACGTCAACGCCCTGCGGCTGCTGGGGACGCTGGCCGCCCACGCCGGCCGCATGGGCGAGGCCGAACGCCTGTTCCGCCGTGCCATCGCCCGTGCGCCGGACTTCTTCGAAGCCCGCCTGGATCTCGGACGCATCCTCAAGGAACAGCAACGGCTGGAAGAGGCGATCGAGCATATTGAAAAGGCCACCCGGCTCGAGCCCACCCATCACCAGGCCTGGTTTCTGCTCGCATCCACGCTGGCGCCAGCCGCCCGCACCGAAGACTCGGTAAGGGCATACCGGCGGGTCATCGACCTGCGCCCCCGCCACGCCGGCGCGTGGCTCGGGCTGGGCCATACCCTCAAGACACTGGGAAGCCAGCAGGAGGCCATCGCGGCCTACCGTGAATGCATCCGCCTCAAGCCAGGCCAGGGTGAAACCTACTGGAGTCTGGCCAACCTGAAGACCTATCGGCTGACGGACGAAGACATTCAGGACATGGAGTTTCAACTGGCCCGCAATGCCGTCGGAGGCGAATCGGAAAACCGCCCTGCCGTTGACCGGGATGACCGGCAGGATGAGCCACCCGGAACCCAGTCGCGGGTCAATTTCCTGTTTGCGCTGGCCAAGGCCTGGGAGGACCGGGGCGATTACGAACGAGCCTGGACCTGCTACCGCGAGGGCAACGAGACCCAGCGCATGGCAGAAAACTATGACCCGGTACGCACCGAAGTGCTCAACGACGAAATCATTTCCGTGTTCGACGCGGAGTTTCTCCAGGACCAGGGTGGACACGGTCACCCCGCGCCGGACCCGATTTTCATCGTTGGCCTGCCGCGCTCCGGCTCAACCCTGCTGGAACAGATCCTGGCCAGCCACAGCGAGGTCGAAGGGACCGCAGAACTGCCGTACATCGGCATCGTCGCCAACGGGGTCGGAACCGGGCGCGCGGATGGCCTCAACTACCCCCGGGCGATCCGCGACATCGACCGGGAGCAACTTCGCCAGCTGGGCCAGCAGTACCTGGACCGGGCGCGCATTCACCGCACCGAATCACGACCGCGCTTCATCGACAAGATGCCCAACAATTTCCCGGCCATCGGGCTGCTGCACCTGATTCTGCCCAATGCGAAAATCATCGACGCGCGCCGCTATCCCCTGGACTCCTGCCTGTCATGTTACCGGCAACTGTTCGCCCGTGGCCAGAGTTTTACCTACGACCTCACCGACATCGGCGAATATTTCCTGCAATACCAGCGCATGATGGATTACTGGCATGAAGTCCTGCCCGGGCGCGTTCTGACGGTGCAGTACGAAGACCTCGTCACAGACTTCGAAAGCCAGGTGAACCGGCTGTTGGACTACTGCGAACTACCCCGCGAGGATGGACCCTACCGATTCTGGGAAACAGACCGCCCGGTGCGCACAGCCAGCTCGGAACAGGTGCGCCAGCCGATTTATTCCGGATCGATCCACCGCTGGCGCCGCTACCGGCACCACCTCGATGAATTGATGGAAGTGTTGGAGCCGGCGCTACCGCGCTACGCCCGATACGAGTCCATCAACCGCGACTGAACCGGCTCCTGGCCATGCGGCCGCCTGACTCAGTCCGGCACGTCGAAGGGCCAGGCCGTCATGCCGTGCGCCGCGTGGCGGATATCGGTATCCAGGTTGATCCGCTGCGTGGTCGCCATCGATGCGACGTCGTGTACGCAGACGGTCAGCGGTGAGGAGGCGGCGGCGAAGCGGTCGGCATCGAGCACGCACAGGCCGCGCGCGAAGCCCTGGCGGGCCACGTGTTCACTGCAATCGTCGTGGCTCAAGGCTTCCGCCGGATAGTGTGGCGTCCTGAACACGCGATTTCGTTCCGGCGTGAGAAAACGCGCCGCATCGTTCAGGCTGTCATTGAACAACACGCCGTCGCGCCACGGACGCACGTCGCGAGCCCCTTCCGGCAGGGTCACCAGCCGCTTGATCCGCTGGCCGTCGAATCGCAGCAGGCCCCGGGTTCGCAACCCCGCGATGAACATTCCCCGCGGATCGCAAAACAGGCTGGACAGGTGCAGCCTGTTGCCGGGCGAGGGACCCAGTGATCCGGAAGGATCGAACGGCGCTGCCCGCAGACCGGCCTCGTCCTCGATCAGGTGCAGTCCCCACACGAACCGGCCCGTCGCCAGATCCAGTGCGAGCACGGCATCGTAAGCCGCCGAAGCCACGTACAGCCGCCCATCGAATACCGCCATGCCTTGTGCGTGCTTGAGGTAGGGCGAGCAGTGGGTTTCATGCAAGGTAAAATCCGGCGCGAATTGCAGCACCGAGTCACTCGAGGCGACAAACACCCGATCGCCTTCGACCACGATGCCGCGTAAACCACGATCGCCGCCGTAGCCACCCCAGTCGATCGCGGGCCGGGACCAGTCAACCACGTGTGCTGCCCGTCCGTGTTCCAGGTCGAGCAGGTAAATAGCGCCGTGAGGCTCGCCCCGCGTCACACCCCGCCGAACCGTGGTCAAGGCAAGTACCGTCATCCAGCCACCCGCTGTCCAATCCGTGACAAGTTGAAAAGTTGTGGCATTATACGAGGCGGCACAACCGAGCACTGAATCCGACCAGAACGGAGCGTCTCGCACATGAAAAACGTCTACGAAGTTCTGAACCCGAAGTCCCGCAACGCACTCAGTACGGCGATCTCCGCCATCTGCGCCGGTGTTCCAGCCGGGCAGGTGTTCGCCCAGCAGGGCGACGAGGCCGGAGCACTCGAGGAAGTCATCGTTACCGCCACCAAGCGGGGCGCGTTGAACCTGCAGGACGTGCCGCTTTCGATCACCGCTTTCACCAGCGAAAACATTCGCCTGCAGGGCTTCAAGAATCTCGACGACTACTTCGGGCAGATTCCCAGCCTGACCTTCGGACGGGTGGAGCCCGGCGGCACCAACGTCATCATGCGCGGCTGCGCCATTTCCGGTTTTGCTTTCGGCGACAACCCGACCACCGGCGTGTACCTCGACGAGCAACCGATCACCGCCGCGGGTTTCAACCCGGACCCCCGCCTGGTCGACATCGAACGGGTGGAGGCCCTGGCCGGCCCGCAGGGCACGACCTTTGGTGACGCGTCGCAGTGCGGCACGCTGCGCATCATCACCAACAAGCCGGTACTGGGCGAGAACAGCGCCTGGGTCGATCTGACCGGCACGTCGGTGCAACACGGCGAAATGGGCTACGACGCCAGCGCCATGCTGAACGCGGCCATCGGCGAAAACGCCGCGTTCCGGCTGGTCGGTTTCAGCGCCCATGAGGCCGGATACGTGGACAACGTGCTCAGCGACAGCCCGCGGGGAACCTTCAACAATGCCGCCTATGCCGACGACGACGTCAACAGCAGCGATGTCTATGGCGCCCGCGCCGCCATCCGCTGGGAAATCGGCGACAACTGGCTGATCGACATCCAGGGCATTTACCAGAAAACCGAGCAGGACGGTTTCGGCGACGCCGACATCAACGAGCGCTACTGGGCCAACCGCGGCCTGGACGACTGGGAGCAGATCCGGTTCTGGGACGAAACCTTTGACGACGAATGGTACCAATTGGCACTGACCGCTGAAGGCGATCTCGGCTGGGCGGTCGTCACCGCCACGGGCTCTTACTTCAGCCGCGAAACCAGGGAAGTCACGGATGCGACGACCTATCTGCAGAGCTTTCAGGAGTTCAGCGACTACCTGCAGAGTGCCTATGCCTATTACGACATCACCATCTACGACTGGGGCGGTGATCCGCAGGCCTGGATCAACAGCCCGACCGATGCGGACCGCGAAACCTTCGAAGTTCGCCTGGCGACTACGGACGAACTCTCCAGCCGCTGGTCTCTGCTGGTAGGGGCTTTTTACAACAAGACCGAGTCACCCAAGACGGCGTTCAAATCCACCGTCCTCGGCCAGGGCGCCAACTGCACTGATTACTATGCCGCGGCTCCCGGCTGCAGCGGAGCCTTCACCTACCTGAGCTACCTTCACTACTACTACTTCGGGACATTCAGCAAACCTTCCGACAATTGGTGGACGGGCATTTACGAGAATGAACTGAAATCCACCGCCGTTTTTGGCGAAGCCACGTTCGATCTCACGGACAACTTCTCCATCACGCTGGGCGGGCGCTGGTACGACATCGATACCGACCGCACCCTGGTACAGGGGGCGCTGATCGATCCGCTGGACAACATCGCACCCGACTGCGGCACCGAAGCCAGCCGCGCGGCCTGGCAGGTGGATGGCATTCCGCAGGATGTGGCCGACCTGTGCTTCACAGACGTTCGGGCCGAATCCTCCGAGTCGGGTTTCGTACCCAAGCTCAATGCCACCTGGCGCTGGTCGGATCAGAACATGGTGTATTTCACCTACTCTGAAGGTTTCCGCCGCGGCGGCGGCAACGGCGGACGGCGCGGATCCATCTTCGCCGCCGACGGTCCGTTCGGCAGCTATGAGTCCGACGAACTGAGCAACTATGAAATCGGATCCAAGAACACCTTCCTGGACGGCCGCCTGCAGTTGAACGCCACTTTCTATCACATGATCTGGGACAAGATTCAGATCCAGACCGAAGACCCGCAACCCGCGTTCTTCGCGGTCGGCATCCTTAATTTCCCGGAAGCCGAGATCAACGGCATCGAGGCGAACTTCAATTTCGCGGCATCGCGCAACTTCACACTCAGCGGCACCCTCGGGTACAACGATGCCGAACTGTCCGAAGACGCCACCGTGTTTCCCGGCACCGACTCCGAGCGCACGGCACCCGAAGGCACCCGTCTGCCGCTGATGCCGGAGTGGAAGTACAGCCTCACCGGCCGCTACGACTTCAACGGTTCGTTGTGGAACGCCAGCCCCTACCTGCTGGGCACGTGGTCCCATAACGGCGATTCGCTCAACTCGCTCGCCGGCATCCAGGTGAGCATCAACCAGGCCGGAGTTCGCAAAACGCCGTCCTACGACATCGTCAATCTCCGGTTTGGCCTGGAGGGCGACTCCTGGAGCGCGGCATTTTTCGTTGACAATCTGTTCGACGAGTACGGGCGATTGTTCTTCAGCGAACGGTACACGCAGACCCGCGCCACGGTATTGCCGCCACGGACGTACGGCATCACCTTCCGCAAGAACTTCGACTGGTGAGCGGTTGGATATCGGCGAACTGATCCGGCCACTGGGGCCGGTCGATATGGAAGGCCTGCGCGAAGCCATTCTCGCGCAGGACGAGGCCGCCTGGCGTGAAGAGGAATACCGGCAGCAGGAATACGACGTCCATCGTCAAACCGAATCCATCGTGCTGGTGTTCACCAACCTGGACGTCTGGCCGGAAATCGAGATCCACAAGGAACCCGGCTGGAACCGCCTCGCCGAAGCGGCAATTCCGGTGATGCACGGCATCATCGACCGGTATTACCCCAGGGGTGGCGCCATCATCCGCGCCATGGCGGCCAAATTGCTGGCCGGCGGAAAGATTGCCCCACACGTGGACACGCACCCCTCGTTCCACCGCGGCCACCGCATCCACGTTCCGATCACCACCAATTCACGCGTGCGGTTCATGATCGACGGCCGCCCTCACCGATTGCGGGTGGGCGAGGCCTATGAAATCAACAACCAGATGAACCACAGCGTGATGAACAAGGGCTCTGAAGACCGCATCACGTTTATTTTCGACTACATGCCACCGGACGAAATCAATCGGGTAATCGAGAACGCCGGCCGCCAACGCGCCCCGGTCTGAGACACGCTGCGCCGATCGGGGTCCCGGTTCGCCCCGCTTATTGGCGGCGGTAGATCACCTCGCCCTCGAACACCGTCAGGTCCACCCGGGTCTCCGCGATATCCATGGCGTCACCAGACTGGTACAGGTCCACGATGTTGCGGTCCAGAATCGCCAGATCAGCCTTCTTGCCCGGTTCGATCGAACCGGTTTCGGCCTCCTGTTTCAGCGCCCGTGCGCCGTTGATGGTGTAGGCAGCGATCATGTGATCGATGTCTACCGCCTCGGCGGCGTTCAGGACGTTGCCATCGAGGCCCTGTCGGGTCACGCCCACGGCCATGTTCACGAATGGCCGCGGAGAACGGTCATCCACCGGGGCGTCACTGCCGGCCGCGGTCACGGCGCCCGCTTCGGCCATGCTGCGCACCGGGTAACTGTTACGCATCCAGTAGCTGTCCGGATCGTAAATGCCGTCCGGACCGGTAACGTCCCCGAGAAACGGCATCACCGTCATATCGTACGCCGGAACGGTCAGCATCCACGCATAGGTCCAGGCGAGATAGAGCCCCATTTCACCGATGCGTCGCTGATCGTCGGGATGTACCAGTTGGAGATGCGCCATGGTATGTCGGGCCGGGTTGCTGCCGTCCGCGGGTACCACCTGCTGCAAGGCGTCCGCCGCCGCGCGCACGGCGCGGTCGCCGATGGCGTGAATGTGAATGGTGAAGCCCGCCTCGTCCAGCCGCCGAACGTAAGCATTGATGAACGGTTCCGGGTCGGCCATAACGCCGTAGGAGATCGCGCACTGACCGGGATGAAACCCATGCTCGGCCCGGAAGGCATCACGCGCGGCCTTGCTTTCGAAACGTTCTGCGCTGGCCCGGACTTCCTCGCAAACCGGACTGGCGGTATCGACGTAGCCCCGGACCCGGACTTCGCCGGCTTCGGGGTCATACTCGAACAGCGGTTGCCGGTAGGCTTCGATCGTGGCGGCATTGGGCAAGGTGGGCGGGGTGGCGTACGGATTTCCCTCCAGCACGCCGTCGGCGAATATTTTCACCGCCGAAGGGTCGATCAGGGTCGTGGTAAATGCTTCGCGAGCCGCTCCGACGTCCTCCAGCATCTGGTCGATGTCGATCGAACCGGTCAAGGGATCCTGGTAGTCCATCGGCTCGACCCGATTGGCCACCTGAACCCGGAAACGCATGTCACCCGCCTCCTCGAACGCTTTCAGATACGGCAGAAAAACCGGATCCAGCGCCGCGTCCTGCACCGAGGTAATACCGTTACGAGCCAGTTCCTCACCAATTTGCGGCAGCAGCGCCGCCAGCTTTTCCGGATCCCGGCGCGGCCCCGAACCGACGACATTGCGGGCGTGCTCATTCAACTCGCCGTTGGGCTCGCCATCGTCGTTCACGCCAACGAGGTCGAGCAGGTCTTTGAAGGGGCCGGCCAGGGTCTCGGCGCTGAGCCCGACAACATTCCCCTGCTCGTCCCGCGCCAGCGCCAGGGCCGCGCTGTTCACCGCACCGTGATGCCCGTCGTTGCCCCAGAGAATGATGGGGTGTTCGGTGGACACGGCATCCAGAGCGGTGCGCAAGTCGGGCAGTGCCTCCGACACCTGGTTGCCTTCCGAGAAATTCCACATATCCACGGCCAGCCATTCACCGGGAGCCAGATCGTATCGCCGGATGCATTCATCCAGGTACGGCACCATGTCCTCCAGGCTCATCGCCTCGCTGCGCAAGGAACACACATCGGGCTCGACGATGCCGAACACGTGCATGTGAATATCGTGCAGGCCGGGAAGAACCATGCGGCCCGCGAGGTCGATGACTTCGGTTTCCTCGCCGCGATAAGGCGCGACCGCCTCATCGTCACCCACCGCCACGATCAGCCCGTCGCGCACCGCCAGGGCCTGTTCGACATTGCGCCCATCGTCAACCGTATAGATGTAGCCATTGACCAGCAGCAGGTCCGCCGCCTCGACCGCTCCGGCGGCATCCGGAGATTGTTGGCCGGCATCGCACCCGGAAAGCAACACAAGCACCAGGCCAACCGCCAGGAAACGTGAATTCATGCTCGCAGCTCCGTTCTACCAGGGACCGGGCCATGGTACCCCAGCACAACGACCGGCACATGTACCGTCAGGTCCGATACCGCACAATCTGGTTTAGACTGACGGCGGCCCGGACATTGTCCGGTTCACAGGCGGAACTCAAAGCGGAACAACTGGGAATGACGGACCTGACCACAGGCCCGGTCGGCGGCCATCTGCGCCGCCAGGCGGCGGCTTTCTCGCTTGGCCTGGTGGCGATTTTTTCTTTCGAAGCCGTCGACCTCTACTTCATCTCGCGCCTGGGCGATGCGCCGCTGGCGGCGGTCGCGTTCACCTTTCCCGTGATCTGGCTCGTTTACGGCATCGGCATCGGTTTCGAAGCGGGAACTGCTTCCGTCGTTTCGCGAGCCATTGGCCGCAAGGACGGCGGACGTGCTCGCCGCCTGACCACCGACAGCACCGTCCTGGCCACTGCCGTGCTTGGCATCATCGGCCTCGTCGGGCTGGGCACCATCGATCCGGTGTTCCGCCTGCTCGGCGCCACCGATGATCTGATGCTGATTATCCGCGACTACATGGGGGTCTGGTACTGGCTGGCGCCCATGGATGCCTGCCTGTGGACCTGCCTGGCATCGTTACGCGCGCGCGGCCGTGCTGATGTCGAGGCACGAATCATTACAACCACGGCCATACTGAACCTCATTCTCGATCCGATTTTCATTTTCGGACTGTTCGGCTTCCCCCAGCTCGAAGTCATGGGAGCGGCCCTGGCGACCCTGGTTTCCACCGCCACCATGCTGGGTGTATCCATGTGGATTCTGGCCGCACGCATGCAGGTGTTCGCCAATCCATTCGTGCCCCTGGCGCAAATGATCGAGTCGTGGAGGCACATGTTGACCATCGGCCTGCCGGCCGTACTCACCAATACCATCATCCCGTTCTCCAGCGCCATAGTCGTATCGATGATTGCCGCTTACGGCGTTGATGCGGTCGCCGGGTTCGGTGTCGCCGCCCGCATCGAACCGTTCGCGTTACTGGTCTTTTATTCGCTTTCCGCAGTCGCCAGTCCGTTTTTCGGACAGAACTTCAGTGCGGACCAGCATGGACGTCTGTTCGAAGCGCGCCGGCTGATCACCGGGTTCTGTCTGGGTTACGGACTCTTGCTGGCCATCGTGATGGCACTGCTCGCACGACCGATTACGGGACTGTTCAGCGACTCCGAAACCATTCGCCAGGTTGCCGTTCACTACATCTGGCTCGTCGCCTGGGGATACGGCGCACACGGGCTGGTGATGTCGGTCAACGCGGCCTTCAATGGCACCGGGCGGCCTTTGCCGGGCGTGGTGATTTCCGTGAGCCGGGTGATCGTGCTGTTCCTGCCGCTGGCATTTCTGGGGCGATGGCTGATCGGGCTGGAAGGCATATTCGCGGCCACCACGATCTGCAACGTGCTGCTGGCCGTTCTTGGCTGGCACTGGCTCGGCCGCCACATTGCATCCCACGCCCACTACCCGCAGGCAGAAGCCACGGCGAGCCCTCCGGCAGGTGGCGATCGCCAGGCGCCGCCGTAGCGGCCGCGGCCCGCCCCTCAAAAGGAGGTCAGGAAGCTGACGCCGTTACCACCGTAATTGCGCGCCTGCCGGCAGGCGCGGAGATAGTCCGACCCCGTCGCGCCCTGCAGGTCATCCAGCGGCCCACCCTCGTGGAGGATGCGGCAAACCCGGAATCGATGATACATCCGCAACTGGGCTGTGAACGGAATGAAGCGCGCGGGATCATCGCCAAAGCGCTCGCGATCGAAAGCCGGCAGCCGGTACCACGGCACGGTGGGCCGCGCGTGATGGGCATTGTGAAAGCCAAAATTCAACACCAGCCAGTTGAGTTTTTCGAATCTCAGCGAAACAGGACAACTGAATGTGTGCTCCTGTTCGCGCTCGCGGCCACCGAACCGGGAGGGCGGATTGTTGACGAACAAAGTGGGGTTCGGACCGTAATCGTGATGAGTACTGTCCATCAGGCGCAGCACGTGAATCATCACCAGGTATGCCGCCAGATAGCCCAGCGCGACTTTCGGCTGAAACCACAGAATGCAGCAGAACACGGTGCCCCGAACCAGGATGATGACGACATTGCGCAGCCGCTGATCACGCCGCCGCGGAATCACGAACGAGGTGAACACCGTGATGGAATGCATGATCAGTTCGTGCGCAGGTACATACAGCCACTCGAGCCAGCGCGTGACCCGATAGATCAGGGGATGCCGGCGAAAGAACGGTTCGTAAAGCCACCACACGGCATCGTCGTTGTCCATGTGGTGCCGAAAATGTTTGTGGCGGATATCCTCGAAGGTGCCGTAACAGGTACCGGTCACCCAGTTCAGAAAACGGCCCAGGCGGGCATTGGCGCGGTTGGAGCGAAACACGGTGTTGTGGCCGCATTCGTGAATCATGTAGGCGGCGATCACCATGCCATGCCCCCACAGCACGATTGCGCCCAGGTTGACCCACCACAGATCCGAAAGCAGCCCGGCGATGCCGAGTGCGTAGGCGGTCAGGGCGTAGAGCACGGCGCCGCCGTGATACCAAAGCCCTTCGCGTTCATGAAAAATGCGAGCGTTCGCCACCATGCCGAACCCGTATCTGACCCATTCCGCCTCACGCCCCGGGGCGGAGGCTCCAGCTTACCCCAGATGACTTCTGGCCGCCCGCACCGTCTCCGCGATCAGGTCGGGCCTTCCCGGCGCCGTGAGATTGACCCCGGAGATACCGGGTATTTCCGCCAACTGCAGGATTTTTTCCAGCGCGATCGCAACCCCCTCCCGCTCGGGTTCGACCGCATCCGCCATACGCCGGACGATCTGGCCGGCCATGGCGCTGCCGTGCAGGGCCAACTGCAGCCTTTTTGCCGTTTCCACATCCGGCAGGACCGCGATTCCGGCCAGCACGGCGCACCGCCAGGGCAGACGCGCGTCGACCAGGTGCATCATGTATCGCCGCAGTGACTTCAGGTTGAAGCAGATCTGCATCTGCACGAAGTCGGCGCCGGCTTCCACCCGCTCCAGAAGAGACTTCGGCTTCCAGCCCTTGCGTGGAGCGAACACCGTTGCGGCCGTGCCCACGTGAAACCCGCTCACGCCGGGCACCGATTCGTCTTCGCCAAGTTGGCGCGCGATGGTGACAAGGTCCGTGCCGCTCAGCTCCAGCACCTGGCGAGTCGGTGGACGATAGGAGTCGGGCAAGACCTCGCCCCGGGTCAGCAACACGCTCTGCACACCCAGCACGCCCAGGCCCAGCAAATCGTTCTCGAGAGCGATTCGGTTGCGGTCACGGCCGGTCAGGTGAACAACCGGGTCCACGCCTTCCGCCAGCAGCAAGGCGGCCGCCGCGGTCACCGACATCTGCAGACGCCCGTCGTGACTGTCAGGCACCTGCACGGCATCGACCACCGGGGCCAACTGGCGGGCCTGGTGCCGCACTTCGGCCGCACCGGTGCCACGGCCCAGGTCCAGATCAGCGGACATGACGAAGGTTTTTCGCCCCAGGGCTTCGCGCAAGGTTTTCACGCACCCTCCCCGCGACCGAACCGCCGTCGCACCTCGACGAAGAAACCGGCCCGGTCGTCACGAAGTCGTTCGACCACGTCTGGCGTCACGCCCGTATCGGGATCGTAACGGGCGCTCCACAAAACCATTTCAACGATCACGGGCAGCAGATCCAACGCCTTTTCGGTCGGGCGATAGATGTAACGGCGCCGGTTATCCGCGTCGCGCTCCTTGGACAGCAGACCCTGACGGGCGAGTCGTTTGAGCCGATCCGCCAGGATATTGGTGGAAATTCCCTCGCCCGATTCGAGGAATTCCTCATAGTGGCGTTTACCGTGCAACAGGATGTCGCGCAGCACCAGCAGACTCCAGCGATCTCCTATCGCGTCCAGCGCAAAGGCCAGCGGGCAGTCCGAGCGTCGTTGGGGAGCCATGCCGGCAGTCTAGGTTCACTACTTGCATTTAGCAAGCTAACGACCTATGCTCAATTTACTTGCATAATGAAAGCAAAGGAGATCCTCCCCGATGTACCGATTGCACGGATTCTTCACACAGAACACCCTGAAACCCCTGTACGTGCTCGAGGCACTAGAGGTGGATTACGAGTTCCGCTTCGTCAACCTGTTCGAGCGCGAAAATTTCAGCGAGGAATTCAAGCGCATGACACCGGTAGGCAAGGTTCCGGTACTGGAACACGACGGTGAATTCCTGTTCGAATCCGGCGCGATCTGCCGCTATGTCGCCAATGTCGAGAATTCGCCGCTCTACCCGCAGGACAAACTGCAGCGTGCGCGCGTGGATCAGTGGATGGACTTCTTCACCTGCCATGCCGGACACTGGCTGTCGATGCTCTATTTCGAGCGCGTGATCAAACCCAGGGCAGGCATCGGCGAGCCCAATGCCGATCAATGCGCCAAGGCCGAGAAATTCGCCAGCGAGCAACTCGCCGTGGTTGATTCCTGGCTCGGCGAGCACGGCCATCTCGCCAACGGACAATTCAGCATTGCCGACCTGTTCGCCTTCGCCTATCTCGAACAGGCGCCACAGGTGGACTTTTCGCTCGACGGTCTGACCCATCTGCAGTCCTGGTACGCCAAACTGGATTCGTCCGCCGCGGTGCAACGCGCACGCGAACGGGTCAAACAGTAGGCTCGGCCCGCCTCGCTCCCCGCCCGTCCGCGCGAGGGGCGGTCATGATCCCGGCGGCCGGCCGGAATCATTCGCGCGCGACTGACGGATAAGCGACAATGCGGCTGAGCCTGAACCCTCAGCCAAATGAAAGAAAACCACCAATACGCCGAACATACGGATTCGTACTACGCGGCGACGGCCGAAAACCGCACCGACTATCCCGCGCTGAAAGGCGCGCAGTCGGCCGACATCGCGATCGTGGGTGGTGGTTTCACGGGAGTCTCGACGGCACTCACACTGGCCGAGCGCGGCTACCGGGTCGCTCTCATCGAAGCCAATCGCATTGGCTGGGGTGCGTCGGGGCGTAATGGCGGCCAGCTCATCTGCGGCATCAGCGGCGAAGAGAAAATCGCCCGTCATCACGGCGACGCCATCGCCGACGAGCTATGGGATCTGCGCTGGCGCGGACACGAAATCATTTTTGATCGCATCGTGCGCTACGGGATCGAGTGCGATCTGAAATGCGGCTACGTCGATGCCGCGATCAAACCCAGGCACCTGCGTGCGCTCGAGGCCGATTTCGCGCGCCTGCAACGGCGCAATTTTCCTTACGAGCACTATCTGCTGGACCGTGATGGCATGGCGGAAACGCTCGGCACCAGAGCGTATTGCGGTGGACTCGTCAACATGCGCAACGGGCACCTGCATCCCCTGAACCTGTGTCAGGGGGAGGCTCGAGCCGCCGTCTCGCTCGGCGCCAGCGTGTTCGAACACTCCCCGGCGACCCGTATTGTTCATGGCTCGCGTCCGCGGGTGGAAACCGCACACGGTCACATCGAAGCCGACGCCGTGGTACTGGCCGGCCACGTTTTTCACCGGCTGGAACAGGACCGGCTAAGTGGCACGACGTTTCCGGCAGGCAGCTTCATCATGGCCACCGAGCCGCTTTCCGAAACGGTGCGCCGGCGCATCAATCCGCTGGACCTCGCGGTCTGCGACATGAACAACATCATCGACTACTACCGGCTGTCCGCCGACGGCCGCCTGCTGTTCGGGGGGCGCTGCAATTATTCAGGCAGAGTCCCCGCCAGCATCAGCGCCGTACTGCGTCCGCGCCTGGCGCGGGTCTACCCGGAACTCCGCGACGTGCGCACGGACTACGAATGGGGCGGCAGTATCGGCATCGCGATTTTGCGTATCCCGCTACTGGGCCGCATCAACGGCAACGTGTACTACGCACAGGGCTATTCCGGGCACGGTGTCAACGCCACCCACATCATGGGTGAAATCATCGCCGACGCCATCGGAGGCACCCTGGAACACTTCGACCTGTTCGCCAACATGCGCCGGCTGCGCCTGCCCGTCGGCACCGCCGTGGGCGGCCAGATGGTTGCGCTCGGAATGTTGTACTACCGCATGAAGGACCTTTTATGACCCCAACCCGGAATCGTTCCCGCGCCGGCCAGACGCTGAACCGCGTATGGCTTCTCGCCCTGACCGTCAGCCTCGTCCTGAGCCTCGCCGCCTGCGGCCGGGAGGACACTGGTGCGACGCCACCTGAAACCGCGCCACCACGGCCGGACAGTTGGCTGATCACAAACGTGACCGTCATCGACGGTACGGGTTATCCGCGATTCGCCGGCTCGGTCCGGATCAACGGTTCCCGCATCATCGATGTGGGCGTGCTCGAACCCCTGCCGCACGAGACTGCCGTCGACGGGGGCGGACAGGTACTCGCCCCGGGTTTTATCGACACGCACTCCCACGCCGACAGCGATATTTTCGAACTGCCGGACGCAGAACCCGCCGTCAGCCAGGGCATCACGACGGCCATTGTCGGCCAGGATGGTTCTTCTCCCTGGCCCCTTTCCGACTTCACTACCCGGCTGGAACAAGACCCCGTGGCGCTCAACCTCGCCTCCTATGCCGGACACAACACGCTGCGCGCCGAGGTCATGGGCGACGATTACCGCCGCGCCGCCACCGACGCCGAGCTCGAACGCATGGAGACCCTGCTGCTGGCCGAACTCGAGGCCGGAGCCCTGGGGCTGGCGACCGGTCTGGAATACGACCCGGGCATCTATTCCCAACCGGATGAAGTGCTGCAACTGGCACGGCTCGCCGCCGGCTACGGCGGGCGTTACATCAGCCACATGCGCAGTGAGGACCGCTGGCTGAACGAGGCCATCGAAGAGATTCTGCACATCGGACGCGAGACCGGAATGCCGGTGCAGATTTCCCACTTCAAGCTGGCCATGAAGAGCCTGTGGGGCACCGCGGATGACATCCTGACCCGCCTCGACGCCGCCCGTGCCGAGGGAATCGAGGTGACCGCCGATATCTACCCCTACGAGTACTGGCAGTCGAACATGATGGTCTTGCTGCCGGAGCGTGACATCACCGACCGGGACGCGGTGACCTTCGCACTGGGCGAACTGGCGCCACCCGAGGGCCTGTGGATGACGCAATTCGACCCGGATCCATCCTACGTTGGCAAAACGCTCAGCGAGATCGCGAATCTGCGCGGCACCGACCCGGTTACGGCCTTCATGGACCTGATCGCCGAATCTGCCGCCATGGAGGCGGAAACCGGCGAACCCGCCGATGCCATCATCGGCACCAGCATGAGCGAAGCCGACATCGTGACCCTGCTCGAATGGGAGCACACCAATGTCTGCACCGACGGCGGCCTGGTCGATCTGCATCCGCGCGCACGCGGCTCCTACCCCCGCGTACTCGGACGCTACGTACGCGACCAGAAGGCGATGAGTCTGGAAACCGCGGTCCACAAAATGTCGGGACTCGCGGCCGACCACATGGGCATCACCGACCGCGGCCGGATCGAGGCCGGCCAGGCGGCCGACCTCGTGTTGTTCGATCCACAAACCGTCTCCGACCATGCCACCCCGGACCGCCCGGAGGCCCTGAGCAGTGGTATCACCACGGTCTGGGTCAACGGGAAAGTGGTGTGGAAAGACGGGGCCGTGACCGGAGAGCGTCCCGGGATATTCCTCCGGCGCCGCTGATCGGCGCGATCCTGATCCGCAGTCGACTCAGGGCCCCATGTCCGGGGTCACAAGGGCGACGATCACCCTGCTGGTGACGGCCGGATTCTACTGAAAACAGCCTGCCCGTCTCCGGCAGCCGGCTTCAGTCGGCCACTTCAACCTCGCCGGCCACGGCCGTCATGCGCACACCGCCGCTGCTGTCCCGCAGCACCCGGAAATCGCCGCCGATCCTATCGGCGATGATGGCGCCTGACGAATCGCGCTCGACGATGAAATCACCCTCGACGTCCTCGAAGCGAATTTCACCGGAACTGTCCTGTTCCACGCGCACGGAACCGCGAATGTCGCGACCGTCGATGCCGCCCGAACTGTCGCGCCGCACCAGCACATCGCCATGGATGCGTCGCAGCTCGATGTCACCGGACGAATCTTCGAGCGTGACGCGGCCATTGATGTCCCGCGCCTCGATCGAGCCGCTGCTGTCCTGGATACTGACCGGCCCGGTTTCGCGCAGCACCATGTCGCCACTGCTGTCCCGGACTTCGAGCTCCAGGCCGGCTGGAACCGTAATCTCCAGGTCGATGGAAGCGTACCGGTCAGCCGAAAGATTCCAGCCCTTGTTCGTGTCAGGCAGGGTCACCGCGATTCGGGCGGTCGATCCGGAATCCGTTTCCACGCCCGCCTCGCTCAGCCATGCCTCCTTCGACACGCAAACCCGACCCTGGATGTGAGCCTGAACCGCTGCGTCGTCACCGGCGATCGCCAGGTCTCCGGCGGCCGCCTCGATGACCAGCCGGTCCGCACCCGCGAGGTCGAGTGTCGCATCAATTTTTTTCTCATGGCGGCAATCCGCAGCCTGGGCGGACGCCACGAACAGGATCAAAACGGTGGCGAATGACGGTCTCATGGCAAAAATCTCCTGTCGGGGAATATCAGGCCTTTGACGCCGCCATTCGGTGAATGGTTGAAAGCAGGGTCTCGCCGCAGGGGGACTCGACGATTCAGAACAGGATGCGTTGACCGCGGTTGGATCCGGGTTCAGTGGCGATCGCCCGGGACAACGGCAACAGCGCGGAAATCCACAGCGTTCAATTCGCGACCGTTCGCAACAAGAACGCCGCCAGCAGCCCACAGTAAGTGCCGATGACCCCGCCGAAGATGGACAGGAGAAGACCGACCGGTGCCATGGAACGGTAGAAAGCCGAAGCGACGACCGGCGCCGTCGCATACCCGCCCAGGTTGGCCTCGCTGCCCACGGCCACCAGGAAGAACGGCGCCTTCGTCAACCACGCTCCGAGCAGCAGGAAGCACACGTGAATGAACAACCACACGATGCCCACCAGAAGGAATATCGGCATATCCAAGATCCGGGCGAGGTCGGCCTGGGCCCCGAGCGAAGTGAAAAACAGGTAAAGAGCCGCGAATCCGAAGGTCGAAGAACCCGCCTGCTCCATTTTGCGCAGCGGAGTGAACGAAGCGGCGATACCCAGCGTGGTCAGCATCAGGATCAGCCAGGTGAACTGCGAGAATACGGACGCCATACTCATCGAGAACGACTCGATCATCGGATGCAGTACCGGGTGCACCGTCTCGGCGAACTTGCCGCAGAACACGGCCGCGCCCAGCCCAAGCGCCACCATGATGATGAAGTCGACCATGGTGGGCATGCGCTGCGTCGCTTCCTTGAAGTCGCTGAATCGACGGTCGAGCTCCTCCAGGGTGCGTGTATCGCTGGCATAGAAGCGATCGAGCAGATTGGGAAATTTCGCGAGATACAGCATCACGCCGAGCCAGGTAAAAGTGATGGTCGCGTCGACGATGATGGCCGCACCGGCGATACCGTCGGGCGCGTCCACGGACTCCTTGAGCGCCGCGAAATTGGCGCCGCCGCCAATCCAGCTCCCTGAAATGGCCGCCATCCCTTTCCAGATGTCCGGCGGCAGCCAGTCCTGGAACAGCAGCAGGGAAACCGGCGCGCCAATGACAACGCCAAGCGTACCGAACAACATCACGATGATCGCCTTCTTGCCCACTTTCAGAACCGAGGGCACGTCGGCGCCCACGATCAGCAGAAACAGGCTCATCGGCAGCAGATAGTCCCGCATCCACTCGTAGGCCTCCGAGCGTGCGGGAATGAGCCCCAGGTTGGTGCAGATGGCCGGTATGTAGCAGACCAGAAGCACCGGCGGCACGATTTCGAAGAATCTCTTCCCCCACGGCTGCTGCGTGGACCAGTAAATGGCGGCGCAGACTCCTGCCAGAAAGGTGAAAACGGTCATCGGGGCTTGCAGTACGCTGTCCATGGATACTCGTCCTGTGTGAGATCAGCTCATCGGGCTCGAAAGACCGGCGCAAATCGGGACCCCGCCAATAACGACCCCATTGCCGAATACGACGCGCACCGCCGGCGGTTCAGAATGCGACCTGATAGACGATGGCGTCCTTGCGCGCAGCCGGCGTGATGACCACGGCCACGATCCATGCGTCACGTGGTGCGATCAACTCCTCGACCGTATCGCCGAACCAGTCCTTCACCTCGCCGATTCGCTGGCCCTCACGCACCCGGTCTCCAATCGCCTGTTCCGGATAACAGATTCCCTCGCTGGAGATGCGCCAGAAATCCGTCGTGAGTTCACGGACTTCATTCGGCAGTTCGAGATCGCCATCCAGCATGTCCATCCACTTCAGCGTATTGCGCATGCCGCGCAAATGGGTCTCGACGAATTCTTCCTCGAGCAGGCCGCGCCCGCCGGATTCCGCCAGAATGCTCGTGATGCCGTCCGCCTGGGCCGCCTGGTTCAGTGAACTTCCGCCGGCCACGGCACCGGGTGGCGAACCGCTTTCCAGCAGAAACGGCAAGCCATAGGCCCGCCCCAGTTCGCGACAACGCTCGTCCACCTGGGCATTACCCGTGCGGCCAATGCCCGTATAGGGCACCAGTTCCTCGAAAATGTCACCGCCGTGAATGTTCAGCACGCAATCCGCGTCGCGAACGCAATTCTCGTAAATCACGCTCGCCAGGTGGTCGGTGTAATCCTTCGTCGCACTGCCGGGGAACAGCCGATTGAGGTTCTGGCCATCCACCGGGCATTGAACTTCACAGCGGCCGAGAAACCCCGGCACGTTGGCCACCGTGACGATCCGCAAGGTACCGCGCAGACGCTCCGAATCGATCTCTCGTGACAGGCGCACCGCCGCCTCGATACCGCAGTACTCGGCTCCGTGCACACCAGCAACGATGCTCGTCACCGGGCCGTCACTGGCCCCGCTGATTTCGATCAGCGGAACACGAATGGCATCACCGCCGTGGTCGGCGGTGATGATGCGATTGCGAATGCTCATCTACCGTACTCCTCAATGCAGAAAATCGGGCTGCCCGTCTCTCTTTTTTTCAGTAGAACCCAGAGGACATGACTCCTTCAATGGGGCCAACTCGGGAGAATTGTTGCGTTTATCGCAACAAGATTCTGACCGATCCGGGCTTCTTATCGGACCGGGACCCGAGTAGCCTCGGCTCGGTCAAATCACCCTGTCGGAGGAAGCATGAAGTTCGCCAATCGCAAAATAGCACCGGGAGAAGTCAAGGAATTCGATCTCAAAGCCGCCGAAACGGCCGCGGGTCCCGTCACCATTCCCTGCACGGTCATTCGCGGAGCCGAGGACGGCCCGGTTCTGGCCGTGACCGCCGCGTGCCACCCCATGGAACTCAACGGCGTACTGGCTTCGATCCGGCTGGTCAAGGCAATCAAACCGGAAAAACTCCGTGGAACCGTCGCTATCGTCCACGTACAGAACGTTTTCGGATTCATGATGCGGCGCGGCCACATCTCACCGCTCGACGGCGTGAACATGGGCACCGCATTCTCGGCCGAGGATTCCACGGTCGAAGAAGGCGGCAGCGTTTCACACCAGGGCAAGTCGGTGACTCACCAGATTGCCGATTGCGTGTTCCGCCACTTCAACAGCAAGGCCGATTACCTGATCGATCTCCACGGTGGCGAACTGCACGAATCATTGATGTCCAACATCGAAATCCTGCCGATTGGTGATGAAGAAACCGACCAGCGGACACGTGAATTCGCAGCGTCGTTCGGATTCGATCACGTTTGGGAAGTACCGCACGGAAGCATTCCCGAAATGCCAAGCTATCCCGCCCGGGGTTCAGCGGTAATGGAATGCATGCAGTCCGGAATTCCCGCCGTTTACTGCGAAGTGGGTAGCGAGGGCAGGCTCGAAGAGCCGCTGGTTGACCAGACGGTCAAGGGCATTTTGAACGCGATGCGCACCCTGAAAATGCTGCCGGGCCGCGCCGAGAAGAAGACCCCCAGAACCCTGGTGGGCGGACACGTCCTGTTTGCCGGTCGCGGTGGCCTTTTCGTGGCCAAATGCGCGGCGGGCGACACGCTCAGAAAAAACCAGATCATCGGTCAGATCATCGACGTTCGCGGTGAAGTGGTCGAAAAGATTCGCTGCCCCCGGGCCGGAGTCCTCACCAATATCAACACGCTCGGCGTGGTCAACCCGGGTGACATGCTCTACGTCATCGGCAACACCTGACCCCTCGAAGCCGGTCGGCATCCACCATGGATGTTGCCAACCGGGTTGCAGGGCGCCGGCCACGTCCGGCCCCTGCCGGGACATGGCCAGACAGGGCGTCGCCGCTCGGCCGGCACGTCCCGTACGGGTTCTGATCCGGTTATGCTATGCGTTTCCACGCAGGCAGGACACGGGATCGAATCATGTGGACCGAAACGACACGACTTGTTGCACCGATCAGTCTGTTACTGAGTGTACTGGCCTGTTCCACGGCCGGGGCCCACGACGCCGCACCCGACCGGGAACCGCTGTCGCTGGACCAGATGGCCGACGCGCTGGGAATCGACCCGGAAGCGCCGGTCAAAGTTCAGGAACTGGGTGACGGCTTTTACGTCCTGTTCGGCCTCGGGGGCAACGTCCTCGTCTCATCCGGAGAGGACGGCGTGCTGATCATCGACGATCAGTTTCCGATGATCATGCCTCGTCTGCGGGCGGCCATGAAGGAGCGCGGCGACACCCGGATCGATTTTGTCGTCAACACGCACTGGCATTTCGATCACGCCGACGGCAACCAGATCCTCGGCGCCGAGGGAACCTGGCTGGTGTCTCAGGCCAACTCCAGGCGCATGTTGCTGGAAGACCAGTTGATCAACCTCGGTCCCATGACATTTCGGCAGGAAGCCTACCCGCCTCACGCGCTGCCCGACATCACCTTCGACACCACCATGCAGTTCCATTTCAACGGCGAGCGCATCGACCTGCTCCACGTGGGGCCGGCCCACACGACGGGCGACGCGGCCGTGTACTTTCACGGCCACGATACCGTGCACATGGGCGATGTCTTCAACCTGGCCGGCTACCCATTCGTGGACGCCGGCAACGGCGGCACCCTCGACGGCATGCTCGCGTTTAGTGAATCGGTGCTCGAAACGATTGGGCCCAAAACCATCGTGGTACCGGGACACGGCCCGGTGGCCGACCGCGCCGCGCTGGTCGATTACGTCGCGATGCTGCGCCACGTGCATGCGCACCTGACAGCGATGATTGCGGCGGGCGGTACGCTCGAGGAAGCCCTGGAAGCCGGCATTACCGCCCGGTGGGATGAAGAAAAGGGTGATCCCGCGTCCTTCATCGAGCGGTCCTGGACCAGTCTGACTCACCGGTACCTCGGTCCCGGTTCCGCCGCCCGGCCGGGTACGGCGTCCAGCCAGCAGCCGAAGCACTGAGCATGGCCCTTGATGCCGACCATTTGTTGGGACTGAAAACCGCGGATCACATCCGCCGTTACACGGCGGACGAAGTGCGTCGCTATGCGCTGAGTGTCGGCTTCGGGGCCGACCCGCTGAACACGCCGGAACTGGAATTCGTTTGCCCCGGCCGGAATCTCAGGGCCGTCCCGACGATGGCCTCGATTTTCGGTGAGGCCATCGTCGAACTCACCCGGGCCTGTCACCTGGAACGCCCGGAACTGGCGCTGCACGCGGAACAAAAGCTCGAGCTGCTCGCGCCGCTTCCGGCCGAAACAGCGTTGGCCATCTGCGGGTCGATCAGCGCGGTTCACGACCGCGGCGCGGACCGCGGCGCCGAAATCCACATGCAGGCCGAGGCCCGTCTCGCCGATTCCGGCCAGCCTGTTTACCGCACCACCTATGTGACCATCGCGCGCGGCGACGGAGGGTTCGGCGGACCGCCGCCCACACGCCGCCGGCGGACTTCGCTGGACACGACCGGTGCTCCCGCTGCGCGCTTCTCTTATGCGACTCCGCGCAACCTGGCCTTGCTGTACAGCCTCAACGGCGACACCAATCCGATTCATATCAATCCGGAAATCGCCTGTAAGGCCGGCTTCGAAATTCCGATACTGCACGGCTTGTGCACCTACGGCATCGCCTGCCGTGCGGTATTGGCCACCGCGTGTGAATACGACAGCGATCGCATCCGTACCTTCGATGCCCGGTTTTCGGCACCGGTGCTGCCCGGCGATACCCTCACGGTCGATGTCTGGAAACAGGCCAGCGAGGTGGCGTTCCAGGTCCGTGCCGAGGAGCGCGGTACCGTGGTGCTTAAACGAGGGCGCTGTCTGCTGACCGAATGAGTACAACACGTTCAGCCCTGTCCAGCCGCAATTACCTCACCTACCTGACCGGCAGCACCCTTTCGCTGTTGGGGTTATGGATCTACCGGGTCGCTCTGGCGTGGTATGCCTGGGAACTCTCCCGGTCCGAACTCTGGGTGGGTATCGTCGCGGCCACGCAATTCGCCCCCGCGGTGATTTTCGGCCCCGTGTTCGGGGTGCTCGCCGACCGGCTGGACCGCAAACGCACGTCGATCCTGATCAATTCGCTCAGCAGTGTGAACATGGTGCTCCTGGGTGCACTGACCGCGGCCGGTCACATCGATATTCATTCGCTGGTTGTGCTGTCACTGGTCCAGGGTGTTCTGGACGGCGGTCACGCACCGGTTCGCATGAGCATCGTTCCCAATCTCGTCGCCCGCGAACAACTCCAGAGCGCGATCGCGCTGACATCCGTTGCCTTCAACCTGTCCCGTTTCATCGGACCCGCCATAGCCGGCGTGCTCATTGCCGCCTTCGGGGTGGCGACCGCGTTCGTGGTCAATGGCGTCAGTTATCTGGCGCTGATCGGGGTGATGATCGTCGTGAACATCCGGCCCCGGACCCGCAGTGAGCGCGGTCGTAAACATCCGTGGAACGAGTTGATGGACGGAGCGCGCTACGCCTTCAGCCACCGTGCGATCCGCGGTCTGTTGATCGTGTCGGCGCTGGCCTCGGTGTGCGGCCGGGGCGCACTGGAAATGCTGCCGGTATTCGCCGACGACATATTCAGCGGGGGTGCGTCGGCGCTCGCGATTCTGACCTCCGCCGTGGGTGCCGGAGCGGTCATCGGCGGCCTGGCATTGTCCCGCGGCCACGACTGGCTTACGACCCGTATCATCCGATATGCGCTGAGCACCGCGGGAATTCTGGTCATACTGCTTGGAGTCATGCCAAATTTCGCCGGCGCCGTGTCCGTCGTGGCCCTGCTGGGCATCACCCTGTCGTTATGCGGAATCGGTGCCCAGATTCTCATCCAGAGCCTGGTGGATGACGAGGTACGCGGGCGGGTCAGCAGTTTCTGGGGAATGATCGCCTTTGGCGGCACGTCATTGGGAAGTTTGCTCGTCGGAACGGCCGCGAGCGCCTGGAACCTGCAGTCCGCGGTTATTGCCGCGGGCGGAATTTGTGTTCTGGCGACCTGGCTATCGGGCCGGACCCGTTCCTGACCAGAGCCTCAGAACAAGTCCAGTTGACCACCGGTTTCCGGTTCCTTCCGAACCCTGACGAACCGGGATGTGTCCAGCGGCTCGAGCTGCCGGTCGAGCCCGGCACGGCGTCTCGCCACCGCGAAGCGCTGACCGATGATTTCCGCGAACTCGCCCTCGCCACGCATGCGCGTATGAAACGCCGAACGGTAGGCCTTGCCGCGATGGCAGTCCTGGAGAATACCCATGACCGCCCGCGCCCGTTCCGGAAAATGCACCGCCAGCCAATCGCGGAACAACGGCTCCACTTCGTCGGGAAGGCGCAACAGGACGTAGCTGGCGGACCGGGCTCCACGCGCCGCGGCAGCCGCCAGAATCCGTTCCATTTCCGCGTCGTTGATGCGCGGAATGATCGGAGCCACCATCACGCTCACCGGTACGCCGGCGCCGGCCAGTTCCCCGATCACGCCCAGACGCGCACCCGGCCCGGCGGTACGCGGCTCCAGGCGGCGCTTCAGATCGTGGTCCAGGGTGGTCAGGCTCACCGCCACGCGCACCAGCCTCAGCCGGGCCAGTTCAGCGAGCAAGTCCTTGTCGCGCAGGATCAGCCGGCTCTTGGTAATCAGGATTGCCGGCTGGCGGCGGGCGAGACAGGTTTCCAGCAAGCCACGGGTAATCCGCAAGTCGCGCTCGGCCGGCTGGTAGGCATCCGTATTCACACCAATCGCGATCGGCTCACAGCGATACGAAGGCGCCGCGAGTTCCCGAACGAAACAGTCTACCGCGTTGGTTTTCGCCAGAATCCGAGTCTCGAAATCAAGTCCGGGCGAAAGGTCGTGGTAGGCATGGCTTGGCCGCGCGAAGCAGTAGACACACCCGTGCTCGCACCCCTGATAGGGGTTGACCGAAAGATTGAATCCGACATCCGGCGACCGGTTTCGGGTGATCACCGACCGCGCACGCACCGGCAACACCTGGGTCACCGGCGGCTCGCCATCGACGGCCTCGGCCGGTTCGGCGACCACGCTGCGCCGCTGGAAGCGATGGCTGATGTTGCTTCGCGCACCCCGGCCCCGAATTGCACCTCTGCCTGATATACTGTTCATTTATACAGTATATGCGTGAAATCGTTCCCGTACAAGGAAGCAGGCACGGTATCGTGCGAGAATCCGCGAGGAATCCCCGGCTGGCACCGCCCGGCCGCGCGCGGAATCCGGCCGCGCATGGCCCACGACACCAGGAGATGAAAATGGCATTTTTCGCATGGCTGGATGACGATTCCGACATCACCGCCATCCTGTTCCACAATCCGCGACGCTTCAATCCCCTGAACAAGGCCACCCAGAACATTCTGCGCGGTCCATCCGAACTCAGTGTGGCCGAACGTGAGTTCCTGGCGGCCTATGTTTCGGGGATCAATGCCTGCTCATTCTGTTTTGGCGCGCACCGCGCCGTGGCCGAGGTATACGGCGTTGACGAAGTCATGCTGACCCAGGCGGTGGACGACCTGCAGACCGCGAATGTCGATCCGAAAATGCGGCCGATACTGACACTGGCTCACAAACTCACCACGACACCGTCACAGATGACCCGCGCCGACATCGATGCCATCACCGACGCCGGCTGGCGTGAAGAAACGGCCCACGACGCGGTTGTGATCACCGCGCTTTTCAATTACTACAATCGACTGCTCGATGGGCACGGCATCAAGGGCAACGCCGACAAGGCCGCCCGTTCGGCCCGCTTCCTTCCCCGGTTCGGATATCGCATTCCGTGGTTCGTTCGCTGGCTGGAGCGGTGGCGCAATCGGTCCGCCGGCCGCTGACTCGCAAATAAGAGAGACCGGTCGCGCGACGCGGATTCGCCTGCCTGGCATTCGCGCGACCGGCCTCGAGAACGCCGGGAATCAGAAACAACCGGAGCACCGGGTCATGAATCCAGCACCGGTTCACCGTTCTCGATTTCGATCCGGCTTCCGGGGTCGTGCTCCATGTGCACCACGCGAGTCTCGCCTTCGATCCGGTAGGTCACGTGATAACCGTTCTGGATCTCCTCGGTCTCGTGCACGGTCTGGCACACGTGTTCCACGCGCTGTTCCGTGTTGCCTTCCTGAATCTTCTTCTGAATGGTGTTGCCGGCGTATCCACCGGCCACGGCACCACCGGCAGTGGCAATGTCCTGCCCCGATCCATCACCGATCTGGTTGCCCAGAACACCACCGATGACAGCACCGGCGATCGTCCCTGAGATTCGGTGTTCGTCCTTGACGGGCCGGGTCGTGGTCACGAGTTCATCACCACAGACTTCGCGCGGGGTCGTAACCGTTCGGGTCACGGGTTCCACGGACACCACATCGGCATAGTCACCGAATCCAATCAGGTCCGTACCTGCCACGCCGGCGATCGCGGTCGCGGCCACGGCGCCGATGACGCCGCCTATAACAAGTTGCCTGTTCATCTGGAATGCTCCTTCGCTATCCGGTGCGGCTGCCCGGGGTAATCTGACGTCCGGTGCGGGCCGCCGCGTGGTTTCGGGAACGTCGGGTGGGATGAAGCAGTTTTCGTGCCAAAACCTATCCGCTTGTTTTTAAGGATCTTTTTTTCACTCACATCCATGCCGTGCGGCATATTTTGCGCGTATCGGCAAACTTTTCCTGCAGAAAATTTCGGCCGGGTCGATCCCTTTCCTGACCCTTCAATCGGACTCCGCGAACCCGGCTCGGGCGGCCTCACCGTCACCGCGGAGGGTCCCGATCCTGCTTGTAACTCTTACACGCCGTTGTAAGCCCGGCACTGGCCCGGACGGTTCCAGGATCATGTATCGCACGTTCTCATGCGGTTTCCGGGGCCTGGCACAAGTCCTGCATGGTTAGCGGGTGAACCCATCGAAGTCGCAACTGGACACAGGAGTAACGATGAACAAGCAAACACGAACCGGATTGACCCTGGGCCTGGCGACCTTGCTGGTGACCGCCACGGGTTGCGCGGCCGCTCCCGACCGGCCCGACAAACAACTGACCCGGGCAGAGACCAGCATCGAGTTCGCCGAACAGAACGGCGCGCGCGAGTTCGGAAGTTCCGCACTGGACCGCGCCCGCCAAAACCTGGAGATGGCGTACGACTACGCCGATCAGGACGAATACCGGGCGGCCCTGCGTGCCGCTGAAAAAGCGGAACTCGACGCGGAACTGGCCGCAGCACAGGCCAACACGAGCAAGGCCGACGAGGCTCTTGCCGAAATCCGCGAAAGCATCGAAACGCTGCGCCGCGAAATCGCGCGCAACGGGATCAGCTAAGGAGGATTCCCATGCATAACAGAAAACTCATCACAATCATCATTTCGGGTGCGCTTCTGCAGGCTTGCAGCACCGTGCCCGACCGCATCGACGTTCTCGAGGATGCCCGCACCGCCGTTGACCGCGTGGAGCAGGATCCCATGTCGTCACGCGTTGCCGGCAATGAACTCGAAGAAGCCCGGGACGCTTTGGCGCGCGCCGAGGAGTCAAGAGACGATGGCGAGGAACTGGAGGCCATTCGGCATGATGCCTACCTGGCCCTCAGGCACGCAGAAATTGTCGAGCAGCGGGTGAAGGAAGCCCGTATCCGCGAACAGATCGCCGCCTCCGAGCAGGAGCGTAATGCGATCCTGCTCCGCGACCGCGAACGCGAGGCACTCGCCGCGCGCTCGGTAGCGGAAGCCCGCGCCGCCCAGGCGGCGCACGCGGATGCCCGTGCGGCTCATGCCGAGGCGGTCGCCGAAGCGAACGCCCGGCAGGCGGAACGCAAGGCACTGGAAGCCGAACTGGCCCAGGCCCGGGCCGCCGATGCCATGGCGGACGCGCGTGCGCTGGAAGCCGAACTCGAAGCGCTCAAGGCCAGAGAAACCGAGCGTGGAATGGTTCTGACCCTGGGCGACGTGCTGTTCGACTACGATCGGTCCGAGCTTAAACCCGGTGCGGCCAGCACACTCGATCGGGTGGCGGCATTCCTGAAGGATTATCCGGAACGTCAACTGCTCATCGAAGGCCACACGGACTCGGACGGAGATGCCGGCTACAACCGGGAGCTTTCCGAGAGACGCGCCAGTGCGGTCCGTGACGCCCTGATACAGCGAGGCGTCGACGATCAGCGCCTGGATGCCGCCGGTCTGGGCGAAGCCTACCCCGTCGCCACCAACGACACGGTCGCCGGCCGGCAGGAAAACCGCCGCGTGGAGATCGTGATTTCAGACGAGGAAGGCGAATTTCCGCCTGCGGTCGAGCGCCGGATCGCCCGGCAATAACAATGCACGGAGAACCTGTCCAGGGAGGTTGACATGATCACATTTCGAACCGCAACAGTGACTTTGGCATGCGTTTTTCTGGCCGCCTGCACCGGCCCGTCGGTCTATCGGCCGGCGGACACCGAAGGCGCAATTGGCTACGACGAGACCCGCCTGACAACGCAGCAATACCGCGTGTCCTTCCGTGGCAACCGGTCGACCAGCGCAAGCGCAGTCCGCGACTACGCTCTGCTGCGTGCCGCCGAGGTCACCTTGCAAAACGGCTACGACTGGTTCGAAGTCCTGAGCAGCAATACGCAGACGGCCGAGCGCGAACGACTGACGACGGCCACGGAACCTGTCCCCGCAAGACGGGTGTCACGCAGCTGCGGCCTGCTCGGCTGTACCACCACGGTGGACTCGGGCTACGCGGGAGTTCGTGTCATGGCCACCCGGGAAGACGACTACCACACCGCACACGTGGAATTCACCATGGGCGACGGCGAGCCGCAGGCACCCAGCCGCGTGTACAACGCGGCTGAACTGGCCCAGTCGATTCGAGACCGGCGGCTGAACGGGGCCTGAGCCAGGGAGCCGGGCGCCCGCGCATTCGCCGGGCGCACCGGCCACGGCCATGACCAGAACCCAACCCACAATCATTCAACACCATTGCAACCAGGAGGATCCATGAGTAATGAGAACCCGAAAACCGAAACCCGAAGCACCGGGAACGGCAGCGCAGCGCCGACGACCGAACACATGCGCGCCACCGCGCACGAGGCCGTGGACAAGGCGGCCGACCGCGCCGAGGGTGTAGAGCAACGGGTTCGCGAGGAAGCCAGCCGGGCTGCCGAGAAGGCCGGTGAACAGCGCGAAGAGGCGCGCAGGCAACTGGACGACACCCTGAGCAGCATCGACGGTTTCGTCCGGGAAAAACCCGTCGCCGCAGCCGGAATCGCTTTTGCGGCGGGCGTCGTGACGACACTGCTGATGAAGCGCTGATCCCGGCATGGCCCAGGCGACCCCAAAACACCCCGTTTCGGCGACCGGCGGCGACCTGCCGCGGGTTGCCGATACGGAATCCGCGCCCTCGCTCACCGACTGGTTCACCGCGGTGGGCGAGCGGTTCGGCAATAGCGCGAAACTGATTTTGGCCGAGACCCGGCTGGCCGTGGCCACCTTCATACTGATGATTTTCTGTGTCGTGCTGGCCGCCGGGGCCGTACTGTTCGCCTGGGCCCTGCTGGTGTTGTTCGGCGTACAGGCGCTGGCACTCGCGGGCTTCGAATTGCTGGCCGCTATCGGCCTGCTGTGCATTGCCCACGTACTGATCGCGCTGGGACTGTGGCTTACGGCCAACCGTCTTGCCCGGCACATGGAATTCCGCGCCACGCGGGAGTTATTCGGAGACGATTCATGATCACCTACTGGAACGAAGCACGAGACCGGGTCGAAGCCCTGCATACGCGTGCGGAACGGAGCCGGTGCATGGAGGCCCGGCGGCGGGCAAGGCTGGGTGCCTGGGGACGTGATGTTCTGTTTCGTTACGAGACGGCCCTGTGGGTGTCGGTAACCGCGGCGATCTGGCTGCGCCGCCGCAACCGGCAGGATTCCGAGGAACGCAGCGGACCGCTGGCGGAAGTCCTGGCATCACTGTGGATCATGAACCGCTGGCGCCGCCTCGCGGAACGCGCCTCGCAGGCCTTGCAGGAAAACGACAGGCCCGCCGGCGGGCACTGACCTGCCCCCGGGCGCGAAACGAGGGAGATACCACGGTGAGCACGCAATCCGGGCAACACCTCCACCCGAAAAGAAAAAGGTTCTACACAGTTCAATCCACGGCAGTGACCGTCCTGGCGGTACTGGGCGTGCTCTACACGCTGTATTTCGCCAGATCACTGTTGCTGCCCGTGGCTGTGGCTCTGATGCTGCATCTGCTGTTCAGCCCGCTCATCAGCTGGGCGCGGCGGCACGGAATACATTCCACCATTTCGGCCGTTCTGATTATCGGCCTCCTGTTGTCGGCGCTGTTCGGCGCCGGGGCGGCGCTGGTCGATCCCGCCAGCGAATGGCTCAAACAGGCACCGACCAACGTGCGCCAGCTGGCGCGCGAGTTCGAACAGGTCAAACAGCCTCTGGAGGGCATCAAGGAGCTGAGTGAAGAGGTCACCGAAATCACCGAAATCGACTCGGGGAAACCCAAGCCGCCCAGTGTCAAGATCAATGACCCGACAGCCCTCGACCGCGTCATGCAGAACATGCCCGAATTCGCCACGTCACTGGCCATCATGTTTCTGACGGCCTTCTTTCTGATGGCGGGGGGCGACGCCCAGTCACGCCGTATTCTGGCCTTCGGACGCAGCTGGAAGGCAAAGCGCCGGATCATCAGGGTCACCCGGGAAATTCAGGCTGAAGTCTCGCGGCACCTGCGCACCGTCACGCTGATCAATATCGGGCTGGGCGTGGCGGTCGCGCTGGCGCTGTGGCAGATCGACGTGCCCAACCCCCCGCTGTGGGGCACGATGGTCGCCGTACTGAATTTCGCGCCTTATGTCGGCGCCATCGTCAGCACCGTCATCCTGACCGTCGTCGGCATTTCCACGTTCGGCGACCTGGGGGACGCATTGACCGTACCGGGACTCTTTCTGCTGCTGAACGCCACCGAGTTCGCCTTGATCACCCCGTTGCTGCTTGGCCGCAGCCTGTCGCTCAATCCGCTGGTGGTGTTTCTGGCGGTAATCGCCTGGGGCTGGATGTGGGGCATCGCCGGCGCCCTGATCGCGGTGCCCCTGGTGTCAACGGCGAAAGTCATCCTGTCCCACGCGGAACGGACGCGACCCCTGGCCAGGCTGTTGGAAAGTTAGTGCGGGCTTCAGGCGCCGCGCTTGCGCAGGAACAGCAGGGCCGCGGCCGCCATAACCAGACCGATGAATTCCCGGGCGCTTTCGATCCAGGGCGCATCAGCGCGCATGGCACCGCCAATCTCGGTCCAGTAGTCGTGCCGCAGATATTCCACAAAGCCGGGCGCCGCAATCAGCATGCCGGCCAACACCACGCCAAGCGCGATCAGACCGAATCGTGGCATCGACCGGCCGGTGGCAGCAGCCAGCGACACGATGGCGACCGCCGCATAAACCGCGACCCAGTAAACGGGATCCGGATCATTCAGCTGGATTGCGGCCATCAGGACGAACATTGGCACGCAAATACCTGCCACGACCCGTCGCCAGATACGAGAAAGCATCGCCGCCGGCTTCCCGTGCTCAGGCCGGCATCAGGGCGCGGAGGCCCGGATGAAGCCGGCGAGGTCGGACTTGAACTTCACCAGCGAAGGTTCGTGGATATACATCATGTGTCCTGCATCGTACAACTCCAGCCGAACGTTTTCACGCAGATCCGGCGTTATGTCGAGGTGATCGACGTAGTATTTGGTGGCCAGGTGCGGCGTCGCCAGATCATAGTAACCCTGCTGCACCAGCAACTGCATGCCGGGGTTCTTCTTCATCGCCAGCGATAAATCGACCAGGGTATTGGGGAACGGCAGTTCGAAGCCCTGCAGATCCGGCTGTGCGTGCTTCCAGTCCCATTGCTGCCACAGTGAACCCGACACCACATACTCGCGGTCGCTGTCCACCCCCAGATCGTCATGGTAGTAGTCCATGAAGGCCGCCAGGAAGGGTGGACCGATGGCGGTGGTCATGGGATCGTAGACCGCTGCCTCACCCAGGCGGTTGATCATGTCACCGCGAAAGCGCGAATCCACGCGGCCGACGGTCTCGGCGCGGTCGCGCAGCAGTTCCTTGGTGAACCGGGCCTCGTCGATGCGCAGGTCGGCACGATCCCAGTAGTCCTCGCTGAGCCCGGTGTAGCGTGCGAGCTTCTCGATGACGGCACCTCGCTGTTCGCCTCCCAGCCGTTGACCGAGCAGCAGCGCGGGTGCGTATTCGTCGTAGGCGAAGCGCTCCACTTCAGCCATGAAGGCGGCGAAGTCGTCCGGCCGATCGGCCAGCGCTTCGTGGTACCAGGCCGTGGCCGCGAACGTGGGCAGATACAACACGTGCGGCAGGTCGATTCCCAGGCCCGCGAACCCGGTGGTCATGGTCATGAACGGCGACACCAGAACAACCCCGTTCAGCGCCATGTTGTACCGGTTGAGCAAGCGGTAAGCGACTCCGCCACTGCGCATGCCGCCGTAGCTTTCGCCGAGCAGGTATTTGGGCGACGCCCAGCGGCCCTGTTCGGTGACGTAGCGGACGATGAAATCGGACACCGACCGGATGTCCGGATCCACGCCCCAGAAATCCTCACCCTTGCCCTCGCCCACCAGGCGCCCGAAACCGGTACCCACGGGATCCAGCATCACCAGATCGGCCACGTCGAGGATACTGTAATCGTTGTCCACCCGGCGATACGGACCGTTGGGACTGAAACCGGCATCCGTGGCCACCGCCCGCTGTGGCCCGAGCACGCCCATATGCAACCAGATCGACGCCGACCCGGGACCACCGTTGTACGCGAACACGATCGGCCGCGTTCGCGGATTCTCGCCCTGCGCGACGTAGGCCGTGTACCCGAACAGGGCCACGGGTTCGTCCTCATCATCGCGCATCACCAGGGTACCGGCCGTCGCCTGGTAGCGAATGGTCTTGCCGTCAATGCGTAGTTCGTGCTCGGACGTCCATGTTTCGGGTTCGGGTACCGGCCGGGTTTCATTCCCTTCAGGTTCTTCCGCGAGGACCGGGAAAACGAACAGCAACGAGAGGCAAACCAGCAGACTGAGTCGAGACATTGTTCTTCCTTCGATCGACAGGTCGGCAAAGTATACGACACACGCCAGGTACGGAATCGAAGCGCGCGGTATCATGGTTCAAACCAGCGGAGACTACTCGATGAGTTACCGAATCCAGTGTGATTGTGGTCGTCTTGGCGGCACCCTGGCCACCAATGCTCCGGTTCGTCGCTGCATCTGTTATTGCCGCTCCTGCCAGGCGTTTGCACACTTCCTCGACGCTGCCGGCACGGTGCTGGACGAGCGGGGCGGCTCGGACATCATCCAGACCCAACCCAGGTTTGTGAAATTCGATCGGGGCAGCGACCAGCTGGCCTGCATGCGTCTGAGTGAGAAAGGCATCCTGCGCTGGTATGCCGGCTGCTGCCACACCCCGATTGGCAACACGCTGCACACCAGCCGCTTTCCCTTCATCAGCTTCATCCATACCTGTTTCGACACCGGTGGCACGGACATCGAGTCGGCGTTCGGCCCCGTGCGCATGCACGTTTACACCGATGGCGCCCACGGAAATTCCCGGCCCGAGTCCACCGGGATGACGCTCTTCATGCTGCGGCTCATGGGTCAGGTGGCCTGGACGCGAATCATCGGAGCGCGCCGGCGTACCCCGTTCTTCGATCCGGAAACCGACCTCCCGGTTGCCGAGCCGGAGGTTCTCGACGACGATCAGCGACAGGCCTTGTACGCTCGCGCGGACCGCGCAGACCGGACCTGAAATGAGTTATTCTCGGCACAACCGGAGTGCAGAATCTGCCGGCGTGAACCGGGCGCCGGCGTGGAGAGAATCGTGACACCCAAAGCTGGACTGTGCCTGACCCTCACCTTGACCCTCGCCCTGTCGGCGGGCTGTTCGACCGTTTCCTCGATCCTGCCTCACGGGCCTGAACCGGTATGCGGTTCCGCCATTCACCGTGGCTCGGTTCGGGTGTTGGACATGACCGCCTACGAACTCAATGAGACGCGTATCTCGGCTGCCATCGAGGAGCGGGTGGGGGCTTATCGCATACTGACCGACGAACCCGTGTGGATTCCGAAACGCAGCACCCACGGTGAGAGCGCATATGCGGGGAATATCGCCACGGTTCAATCCATCGCCGGCGAATGGGGCTGCAACCTGCTTATCCTGCTCGACACCCGGATGGAGCGCACCAGCGTACGGACCCAGTCGCGCAACGAGTCGCGCGTGTTTTTGGTCCACGCCGGCCGACTGGGCGATTCCGGCTGAACCGGATCACCCCGTCCACGGTTGATTGCCTGGCGTTACTGGTTGGCCGCTACCTTGAGTTCCGGATCTTCACTGATGGGCGCTTCAAGGCCCCATTGTTCAATCGGCGGAGACTCGATTGGCTGCGGCGCGGGCTGTTCCGACTCGGATTTCGACCCGGAACTTGAATCGGCCGATTCGGGTTGCGGCGTGGCCGTGTCTGAATCAGCAGAAGTTTCGGTGGCGGAGTTCGCCGCGGCCTCGGCAGCCGGTTCCGGGGCCGCTTTGTTCAACAGGCCGGCGGTCTGCATGCACAGCCTCAGATTGTTGGGATAATCGGAATTGGCCAGGGCTTCTTCCTTGCTGATCAACCCTTCAGAGAAGAGCCGCAACAGATCCTGGTCGAAAGTCTGACAACCGCCGCTGCCTTTCTGCATGCCGTCCTTGACCTTGTCCACCTGACCCGACTTGATCAGATCCTTGACCCAGGGCGTATCGCGCAGAATCTCGACTGCCGCGACACGCTTGCCGTCGGTGGACGGCACCAGGCGTTGCGAGATGACCCCCCGCAGGCACATGGAGAGCTGCAGGTAAATCTCCTCCAGACGCTCGCCGGGGAAGAAGTTCATGACCCGGTGCAGGGTCTGGTACGCATTACTCGAATGCAAGGTGCCCAGGCACAGGTGACCGGTGTCGGCGAAGGTGATGGCGGCTTCCATGGCCTCGCGGTCACGGATTTCGCCGATCAGGATGACGTCCGGCGCCTGGCGCAGGGCGTTCTTGAGCGCATGACTGAACGACAGCGTATCGGTTCCGACTTCACGCTGGGTGAAGATGCACTTCTGGTTCGGATGAATGAATTCAATCGGATCCTCGACAGTGACGATATGGCCCGGCGAATGCTGGTTCCGGTGATTGAGCATGGCGGCCAGGCTGGTGGTCTTTCCCGATCCGGTGGCGCCGGTCACCAGGATCAGACCACGCTTCTGCATCACGATTTCCTTGAATACGTCAGGCAGCCTGAGCTGATCCAGGGTCGGGATTTCGGTCTTGACGTGACGCGCCACGATACCGACGTGATCGCGCTGCCGATGGATATTGATGCGGAAACGGCCGATGCCGTCGTACTCGATGCCGAGATTCATTTCGCGTTGCTCGGCGAAAGCGGCCCGCTCGGCGTCGTTCATCATGGCATTCGCCAGAGCCTCGGTGTCTTCGGGCCCCAGATTGCGATCCGCGACCGGCCGGCTGACGCCGTCGGCGCGCACCAATGGCGGGCTGTTGGTGGTGACGTAAAGGTCCGAACCCCCACGATCGACGAGTTCGCGTAGCAGCGACTGAATCTTCATCCTTGATTCCCCTTGTTTGCGGGCACCTGGGCACCCGACTTGAAATTTCCCTTGAACACAGCATATACCATCCGGGCCGGGCAGGAAAACTGTCACATTTGCCAGAGCGGCCCCACCCGCCTGGACAGGCTGATCCCGCACCGTGATACTGACAGGCATGGAATACCGGTGTTGTTCTGCATCCCCCCTCTTATGAAATCCGGTCAGCGGGATTTCACGCATCATGTTCGCAAACACCCTTCGACATCGGTGCGTATCGCCCTGGTACTGGCCGGAACGGTCTTCGTCACCCTGGGCGTCGCCGGCGCTTTGCTGCCGGTTTTGCCCACCACGCCCTTCCTGTTGTTGGCAGCCGCCTGCTACGCTCGCGCTTCGCGCCGGTTCTACAACGCGCTGCTGAACAACCGGCTGTTCGGCCCCGCCATCCAGGAATGGCAGGAATACCGGAGCATTCGCTACCGGACCAAAATCACCGCGATCGTGCTGATGGCCGTGACCCTGACTTCGTCCATCGTGTTTTTCGTCGAGGATAACCGGTTGCGAATTCTGCTCGCCGCATTCGGAATGGTTCTGGCCGTCTATTTGTACCGTATCCCGTCCCGGGACCGCTGAACCGCGCGTCTTCGAAAAACGCGAACCTGAAGCCACGGACCGAACCGGCAGTCCAGTCCTCGCCACTGGCATCCGACGGCGCCCTGGGGTCAAATACCGGCATGAAAACCTGGCACAGGCTCGATCTGGAGGACGCCCTGATGGCCCAGCCCCGACTGGAGGATGTGCGCGCCGCGTACGCCGCACCGGCCCAGGCGGGTGAGAACAGACCCTCCGGGGCGGTGTTTGCGCGTTACGACTCACCCGGTTCGCTGCATTGCACGGTCACGCTGTTCTTCACCCCGGAGGCCACCGCACTCGCCCGCCGCTGCGGCGCACAACCGTGTGAACAGCCACCGCACCGAAATCTGGAACTCCTGGCCGGAGCGGCTGAAAACCTATCCGGGTCCTGATTCACCGGCGCGAATCCGGCGCGGCCGCTGCAGTGCCCCGAGCCGGGTTTCCTGGTGTATGCTGCGCACCTTGAAATGACGCTGGTGAATCATGATCGAACGTGCCCTGCCGCTCGAAGGCGCAGTCAATCTGAGGGACTTTGGCGGCTACCTGACCGAAGACGGCAACCGGGTCCGGACCGGGCGCCTGTTCCGTTCGGGCTCCCTTGCGCGATTGTCCGAGACCGCGCAACAGGCCTTCGCCGGCTTCGGCATCGGTCTGATCTGCGACCTGCGCCGGGACAACGAAAAGGCCGCGGCTCCGACGCCGTTCCCGTCGGACGCACCGCGCAGGCTCGAACTACCGATCGAGCCGGGCAGCGCGCGACGCCTGTATCGCGAGATGGGCCGTACAGCCCTGACCCTGGAGCAGAGCATTGACTTCATGGTCAATATCAACCGTGAACTGGCGCGGCACCACGCCGATGATTACGCCCGCATGTTCGAGGGCCTGCTGGAACTGGGTGACGGAGGATTCCTGGTGCACTGTTCGGCCGGCAAGGATCGGACCGGCTTCGCCTGCGCTCTGATCCTTCACGCTCTGGGCGTGCCACAAGCAACGGTCCTCGAAGACTACCTGCTGACCAATGAAGCCCTGGACATCGAGGGCTACATCCTGCCGGTGCTCACCGCCAAGTACGGCGTACCCGACGACATGCCGGCCGAAGCGATGCTGGCGATCGCAGGCGTGAGACCGGAGTACCTGCAGGCCGCATTCGACACCATCGAAGCCGAGTTCGAAGGCGTCGAGCACTACCTCGAACGCGCCGTGGGCCTCGACCGGGCCGCTCGCGAGACCCTGCGGCGGCGTTACGTCGAAAGCGTCTGAACCGTCACGTACTCAGTCCGGGTTTTCATCGGCCGGAACCACCCGCACCATTTCCACCCGGCGCTCATCTGCGCGGATGACCTCCAAGCGATAGCCCCGCCATTCGATGGCCTCGCCGACTGTCGGTATGTGGGCCAGATTCTCGGTGACCAGTCCACCCAGGGTGGTGACTTCCGCTTCGGGCTGCCAGTCCAGGCCCAGCACCGAACACACCCGCCTGAGATCCGTGGCGGCGCGAATGTGCAGGGAACCGTCGGGGCGCTGCCACAAGCGCCGCGTCGGCTCGTCGGTCTCGTCCTCGATTTCACCGACCACTTCCTCGATGACGTCTTCGAGGGTGGCCACGCCCTCGACACCGCCGAATTCGTCGACGACCAAGACCATGTGGCGACGTTCCGACTGGATGGTTTTCAGCAGCGAATCCAGCCGGGTGGATTCCGGCACGATGAGGGCGTCGTCGCGCACGGCATCCCAATCGATTTCGCTTTCCGGGTGTTCGTGCATCCAGAACAGCAATTCCCGCGCCAGGACCACGCCCGTGACATCGTCCAGTTCACGCGTGACCGAGAACGGAAAACGGCTGAACCGGGTGGTGCGCAGCTTGGCCATGACCTCTTCCCGGCTGTCGCCGGCACTGAGAAAAGCCACATCCCGGCGCGGAATCATCACGTCCACCGCGCGCAGTTTACGCAGCAGGGTGGCGCCTTCGATCATGTCCGCCGTGCGCACGCCGACAATGCCCTCGTTGCGGCCCAGCGCCGCCAGCAGGCGGATTTCCTCCACCGAAGTCACCGGCACCGCGCGGCCGCCGCGCAGGCCGCTGGAGATCCATTCGCTGACCAGAACCAGCGGCTTCAGCACCAGGGTGAGGAACCGGATGCCCCAGGCCACCGGGGTCGCCAGGCGCGGCGCCTGCGACACACCCAGGGTCTTGGGCACGATTTCCGTGAACAGCAGCACGGCGAGAGTGAACACCAGGGTAAACAGCCACAGGGACTGATCGTCGAAAACTGCGATGTAACTCGCTCCCGCCACGGCGGCGCCGATCGTGTGCGCGGCCGTGTTGAGAATGAGAATGGCGGCGATGGGGACATCGATGTGGCGCTTGAAACCCGCCATCATCCGGCCGGCGACGGCATGCCGTTTGCTCAGCGCCTCGACCTGCGCATGATTGATCGAAAGCAGGACGGACTCGAAAATCGAACAGAGGAAAGACACGATGAGCACCACGGACACCGCGGTGATGAATACCAGCATGAGGCCTCCACAGGAACGGCACCTGGATCAGGTTTCCCCTGAAGGCTCCCACAATCCGCCCGGGGTGTCGAGCGAAGTACGCGCCTGCCCGAACCCGGATACCGGATACCGGATACCGGGAACCGTCGCTCCCGGTATCCGGCCTGGTTCAAGTCCGTGTGTAAAGGGCCCTGCGCCCAGACCCGGATTACGGACTGTGGAAGATGTTGACCACACCCGTCAGCTCGAGAATCAGCAGCACGACGAAGACCGCGCCAACCAGCGCCAGGGCACCGCCACCGGCTGGCAGGGATTCGATCTGGCCCTCGAGTTCAGCCAGTTCCTCATCGGTGAGCGAGGCAACCCGCGCCTGCGCGTGCCCGGGCTGAACACCGTGCCGAATCAACGCGGCACGCACGTCTTCCCGCGCCAGGGACGACTGGATCGAGGCGATACGGGCCTCACGGTTCTCAACACTCAACACGTCCTGGGTGGATACCACGGCGGCCGATGCGGGTGGAGTCAACGTTGCGAACACGAGGATGCCCGACAACAGGGTGATGAAGATTCTTGAATACATGATGCGCTCCTTCATGGGTGAATGACACGAACAGGGATGCATCTTGCGTGCCAAGCGGGCACGAAACCCGGTAACAACCTGCCACAGGGCGTTTGCGAGCGAATCCATCGACCCTGAACACAGGGCGACGATGTAAATTTTGCGCGGCCTGGTAAGAATTTACCGCACTGCGATTCACCGAAACCCGGACATTCGCCGCCAGAACCGCTCCGCACCACCGTATCGTGACCCGGCCGGCTCATGGCACACACATTGCATCTTCCCTGCCGAAGCGACCGGCCTCGTCGGGTCGATGAGATGCCCTCACGGGGCACCGGGAGACTGATGTGAACAGATTCAAAAGCGTTCCGGATGGTTATGCGCGGACCTGCCCCGCGCCGCGCTCCTGAACACCCACGCCCTGTGGAATCCGGACCCAAAACCTCAGCCGGCTTCCTCGTAGCTCTTCATCCGGTTGTACAGGGTCTTGAGGCTGACCCCGAGCACCGCGGCCGCGGCTTTCTTATCGCCCTTGAAGTGCTCCACCGTGGACAGGATCAGGTCTTTTTCCACATCGGCGATGGAACGGCCGACACTGATCCCCTCGATGCCCCCGGGGAGGTCTTCGTCGAAGCGGTCCGGGGTTTCCACGACGTCGGATTCCGCCAGGATGTAAGCGCGGTGAACGGTGTGTTTCAGCTCTCGCACATTTCCGGGCCACAGGTGTTTTTCCAACCGATCCAGGGCCGTGTCCGAAAACTGTTTGGCCGTGCCGTTCTGCTCGTTGAGTTCGGTAAGAAAATGGTGTGCGAGCAGCCGAACATCCCCTTTTCGCTCACGCAGCGGCGGCAGCTCGATGGGAAAGACGCGCAGGCGAAAATACAGGTCTTCACGCAGTTCGCCATCCCCCACGGCTTCGGCCGGGTTTCGGTTGGTGGCCGCGATGAGGCGGGCGTTCACGGGAATTTCGCGCTCCGAACCCAGCCGCAACACCTTGCGGGTTTCCAGCACGCGAAGCAGGTGCGTCTGGGTTTCGAGCGGCATCTCGGTAATTTCATCGAGAAACAGGGTCCCGTCCTTGGCGCGTTCGAAAAAGCCCGCGTGACGCTGGTCGGCACCGGTGAACGCGCCTTTCTCATGCCCGAAAAGCTGGCTGGACACGAGATCGCGGGACAAGCCGCCGCAGTTCACCGGCACGAAGGGGCCCGTCTGACCGCTGACCCGGTGAATCGCTTCGGCGACCAACTCCTTGCCCGTACCGCTTTCGCCCTGGACCAGGACCGTGCTGTCGGTGGTTCCGACCCGGCGAATCTGGTCGTAAATCGACTGCATGGCCTCGCTTTCCCCGAGCAGCAGGCCGAAATGCCCGGTACCGGCCCCGTTGGAATCCGCTTCGGCGGGCGGCGAATCGTCACCCAGCGTGGCCAGAATGCCCGACACATCGCGCGGCTCGATCGGCTTTTTCAGGTAGGTCACTCCCTGCCCCGCCATACCGCCAATCAGCGATTTCACACCCGAGTGCCCGGTCATGATGACGATCCGCTTCGGCTGTTCGTCCGCCAGCGAATCAAGCAATTCGAGGCCACTGCCGTCCGGCAGCATGAGGTCGAGCATCACCACGTCGGGAACGCGGCCGGAAACCGCATCCCGGGCATCGGCGAGAGTGCCGACGGCCGACGCGCTGTGGCCTTTCACTTCAAGGTACTCCGCCAGGCCGTCGGCAAAGGCGGATTCATCATCGACAATCAGAACATGCGCCATCTCGGTCTGTACGCCGGAATCCTGGGACGGTACATGCTCCCCGCCCGCCACAAGCCTGTCAAGCACGCGGTGTTACCCCGACCCGCAGCCCGCGGAAAGCTCGCCTCGGGACCTCCGATCGGGGACAATCCACGGTGATCATGATGATGCGCCTGCTTCTCTCCGTCCTCGTAACCGCCATCGTCGCGCTGGCCAGCCTGGTTTCGTGGCAATCGCTGCGCGATCACGAACATCAGCAGGTGGCCCGGGTGGTCGAGCTGGAATCCTATGCGGCCCGCAGCCAGCTCGTGCGCAATTTCGAAGACGTGCTGGCCGCGCTGGACGCGGCCCGCATGATCTGGTCCACCCGAGGGGAAATCCTGCGCACCGAATGGAACGGGGAAGCGCAGAATCTGTTTGAAACCATCCCGGGCACCAAATGGGTCATATGGGACGACCCGGGCCACGGCGCCCGCCTGGCCCGGCACCGCGATGCGGCCATCGACTATCGCCCAAGCCCCGAGGAATGGCGCCCTCTTTCCGCGCTGATCTCCCACGGCCGCGAACTCGAGGAAAGCACCATCGAGGGGCCGTACCTCGATGATTCAGGCCGGCCGTTCTTTGAAATCTACCTGACTTCCGGCCCGCAACGGCGCGGCGCGGGCCTGCTCGTGGCGACAATCGACGCCGGGCCTCTGCTGCAAAGGCTACTGGACAGCGAATCACCCGGTTACTCCGTACGCGTGGACTGGGACGACGTGACGCTGTACCAACGCGGAAAAGCCGCCGAGCGGCTGCCCGTCGAATGGACGCAGGAAGGGTACATTCGCTCCTCGCTGGACTCGCTCTGGCGCGTCGAGCACCGGCCCACGGCCGAACTGGTTCGCTCGTTCAGCTCAAGCTCGATGGACCTGATTCTGTGGCTGGGTCTCATCATCGCGGTTTTAATGGGCATTCTGACCTTCGAGAACTGGCGCGCACACACCCGGGCCCGCGCGGCCGAGCGCGCGGAACGCCGGCTGGCCAACCTCAATCGCGACCTCGAACACCAAATCGACGAACGAACCCGCGATCTGGCTGACCGCACCACGGACCTGCAAACCGTGACCGACTCGGTGGCGCACGACATGCGCAACCCGCTCAGCACGATTGCCATGAACGTGGAACTTTTCCAGGCCCGCCACGGGGCCGACCTGCCCGAAGGCGCCGCGGGTATTCTGCAACGCTTCGAGCCCGCAGTGCAGCAGATGGCGAACATCCTGGATCGCATGCTCAGTCTGGCCGAAGTCAACCACGCGACCTTCATTCGCGAGCGCCTGGACATGGCGGCTCTGACCGGCGAAGTGTACGCGGGCCTGACCGCCACTGGCGCTGAAAACCCCGCCCGGCTGATCATCGGCGACCTGCCTGACGCCCATGCCGACCGCACCCTGGTATCCACGCTGCTGACCAACCTGCTCGGCAACGCGCTCAAGCACACGCGCTCGACGGAGGAACCGGTGGTCCGGGTCTCGGCCAGCGAGGTGGACGGCGTGACGGAGTATTGCATCGCCGACAACGGCAGCGGTTTCGACCAGAAATTCGCGAGTCGGATGTTCCGCGCTTTCGAGCGACTGGAACCCGCAAAGACGTCGAACCGTGATCTCGACGACCAGCCCGGCGGGCTGGGGCTCGGACTGTCGATTGTCGCCCGCGTGGTCGAACGTCACGGCGGCCGTTTGCGTGCCGAAGGCCGGCTCGGCGAGGGCGCGGCATTCTTCTTCACCCTCGAACCACAATCCACATCGGCGAACACCGGGGATCACGAAAAAACCTGATCTGGACAGCGGTTTCCGGTTCATCAAACGGGTCGAAGCACTCCCCTTGCAAGGATCGTCCGATGACACCGAAACAAACGGTTCGAGCCTGGATCGAAGCCTTCAACCGTGCCGGTATCGACACCCTCGCAGACTGCTACGCCGAACAAGCCGTAAACCATCAGGTCACCCACGATCCGGCGGAGGACCGCCAGGCTACCCAGCCGAAGACGTTCTGACGCGGGAGAACGTCCGCAGCTCGGTTCACTACGACCCCGGGGAATTTGTGATCCCACCAAGCCAGCCGTCCCCGGCTTGGGCAGATTTCACAAGATCGTTTTGGCAGGGTCGCTACGCAATCGCCCGGAGGTACCACTCCACCCAGCGCTGGGTGGATTCCTCGAAGGTCGAGAACGGCCCCGGCTCGAAAGTGCGCGAGCTGACCCCGGCCTGGTTGTGTTCGATGATGGCCTTGTCGGCTTTCGTCGTCACATCCCACAGCCAGGTCAGGCGATCGAGCTCGTAGTCCTTGCCTTCCACCGCGTCGCCGTTAACCAGCCAGATGATCTCGCAATCGCACCTGCTTCGAGACAGCGGCTTGAAGTTGTAGAGCACGACGTGATCGCAGTACGCCAGCGCGTACAGCACGGGACCGATCTTGAAATCGTGAGCGCCACCGTCCCAGTCGGTGATATCGCCCATCAAGGGTGCCACCGGCTTGCCATCCTCGCTGCCGGTCACGTGCCCGCGCAACAACGGGTAGTGCTCGTAGGCCCGATCGCTGCCGAATTCATCGCCGGTGGTGTAGGAGTGATCCATCTCGGCGTTGTTCAGACCGCAGGTCGGCATGCGCTCCAGCAACCGCTCGCGCTCTTCTTGCCAGCGCTCATCCGGCAGCGCCAGGCTGTGTGCGCGCGAGTATTCGGGATGCGCCGGCGCGCAGTGGTAGCACTCCTTGTAGTTTTCCACCGCCAGCTTCCAATTGGCATTCATCGGATAGGACTGCTTGTGCGCCACCCTCGCCCGATCCAGTTGGTAGGGCTTCAGAAACGGGCCCAGGTCGCGCTCGACAGCTTCGAAGTTTCCGGGTTCATCGGCGAAGTTAATGAAAATCAGGCCTTCGCACACCCGCAAATAAACGGGTTTGAGTCCGTAGCGCGACTTGTCGAAACCCTCGCGCATATGCGCCGCAGCCACCAATTGACCGTCCAGTTCATAAGTCCACCCGTGATACGGGCAGGTGAAGCGCCGTGAGTTGCCTTTTTGGTTCCAGCACACGTGCGATCCCCGGTGCCGGCAGACGTTCATGTGGGCGTGGATCTGATCATCGTTGCCGCGGACGATGATGACCGACTCCCCAGCCAGTTCGTACACGAAGTAATCGCCCTTGCCGGGAATTTCGCTCTGGTGCCCGGCATACAGCCAGGAACGCAGGTAGATGCGCTCGATATCGCGGCGGTAGATTTCGTCGTCTTCGTAAAATGCATTTTCCAGAGCGAAACCTGTCTTCTGGCGGGCGATCAGTTGTTCGATTTCGGTGTCGTTCATTACCTGCTACCTGCCTGATACCCGACCTCACCGGTGCATTCATCCCGCCGCCTTGACGTCAAATTCCTCATGCGCGCTGCCACCGGGTCAGGGTTTGAAGTGGTCTGGAAACATCTGGACCAGCAGCGTTCGGCCAATCTGGCGGGCCTTGTCACGACTGATCGCGCGCGGACTCACCAACAGGTCCAGCCACAGGCCGGCACCGACGGCCGACAGACCTTCGGTGACGCAATCCGGGTCGAGGTGGTCGTAGTGTCCATCCCGGATCAGAGCGGTCACGATCTCATTCAATTTGCGGTCATAGCGCCGATCACGTTCCGCGCACAGTTTCCGGTACGTTGGACGGGATTTCGTCTCACTCCAGAAGGCAAACCACACCGCCACTTTGTTGGGAGCGAAAACCGTCGGCTCAAAGTCGACGTTTATCAGCGCTTCCAACTGCTCGGCCGGACTGGGACCGGCTTCTTCCAATGCTTTTTCCCATGCGTCCCGATATTCGTCCGCGACGAAGCGCAGCGTCTCGACCAGCAAGCGTTCCTTGGACTGGAAATGCAGGTTGACGATACCCTGGCTCAGCTTGGCCTCGGCCGCGACCGTCGCCACCGTGGTATCGGACAGCCCGTTCTTTGCAATTGACCGGATGGTCGCCTGTATCAACTGCAATCGGCGCGTTTCCTTGGATGCGGTGCGCTGGCCACCCGGGTTTCGAACGGCGGCCCGGCTCACGACCTCGTGCCTGCGCTAACGCGATGGGTGATCTGATTCATGTTCGGCACGTGACTCCCGGGATACTGCCCAATACATCGGTCCTGCGGACCCCGGTCACTATAGGCTGCGGTTTCCAATTTTGCAATGAATGAACAATCATTCATTTTTCTGGACTTTTCGGTCCGCGCTGTGTCACCCTGTGGCCTGCCGCACGACGCGGCCCGAAGCCTGAATGGCCGCAGATTCACAGGCACGGCCTGCCCGCTGGACCAGGCGGAGGAAAGCGCCCGGGGCCGCGCCCCTGACGAACGGGCGCCTTGAGGCACGCAGATGGAGGCAAGTGATTGAAGAAACACGACGCAATCGTGATCGGTGCCGGGCACAACGGCATCACCAACGCAGCCTACCTCGCCAAGGCGGGACTCGACGTGCTGCTGGTGGAAAAAAACCCCTGGATCGGCGGCGCATCCGTCAGCCGCGAACTGCACGAGGGCTGGATCTACTCGAACTGCTCCTACGTGTGCAGCCTGCTGCGTCCCGAGGTCTACCGCAGCCTGGAGCTGGCGAAATACGGCCTGCAGGTCGTGCCCTACGGCGGCAGCGTCACGATGTCGCAGAACGGCGACATCCTGGGCAGCTACGTCGATGAAGACGTCAGCCGCCGTGAAATCGCGCGGCACAGCGAGCGGGATGCCGACGCGGTGGTGCGTTACCACCGCGACATCATGCGCCAGTGCCGCTTCATCCGGCAGTTTCTGTTGCGCACCGCGCCAGACCCGACTTCGTTCAGGCCGTCCGACATCCGGGAAATGATTTATCTCGGCAAGGAGTTCGCGAAACTCGGCGAGGACGTCATTTACGACCTGATGCGCTTCTACACGATGAGTATCTCGGATTACCTCGATGAGTACTTCGAGCATCCACTGATCAAAGCCGCCTATGCAGGCAGCGGCATCATCGGCAGCGCGCTGGGTGTGATGTCGCCCGGCACCGCCTATGTGCTGCTGCACCACGCCATGGGCGAAGTCGACGGCAACATCGGCGCCTGGGGTTTCGCCCGCGGCGGCATGGGCGCGATCGCCAAAGCCATGAACGCCTGCTTCGAGGATCATGGCGGCACCACCCTGTGCGGCTCGGGGGTCGACCGCATCATCGTCAAGAATGGCAAGACCTCAGGCGTGGCGCTGGAGAATGGCGACGAGCACCATGCCGACGTGGTGGTCTCCAACATGACGTTTCCCCGCACCTTCCTCGAGTGCATGGACGAGAAGGACCTGGAACCGGATTTCCTGAAGAAGGTCCGCAACTTCAAGATCCGCGGTTCCAGCGGCAAGCTCAATATCGCGCTCGACGGTCTGCCGCAGTTCACGGCACTGAAGGACAATCCGGACATGATGGTCGCTGACATGCACCTGATCGATTCGATCGAGCGACTGGAACGCGCCTACGACGACTGGAAGAACGGCACCTGGTCGCAGGACCCCTACATCGACATGCTGATTCCGTCCCTGACCGATCCCACCATGGCGCCGCCCGGCAAACACTTCATGTCGGTCTTCGTCCAGTACGTGCCGCCCAAAGTGCACGGCGAGGAGTGGACCGACGCCCAGCGCGACGCGTTCGGCCAGACGGTCATCAACCAGATCGAGAAATATGCGCCCGGTTTCAAGGACCTGATCCTGCACGCCGAAATTCGCACCCCGCGCGAACTTGAAAACGAGGTTGGACTGACCGAAGGCAACATCTTCCAGGGCGAACTGACCATGGACCAGTTGTTGTTCAACCGGCCGATTCCTGGCTATGCGCAGTACCGCGGGCCGGTGAAGGGTCTTTATATGTGCGGCTCGTCGAACCACCCCGGCGGAGGCGTGATGGCCGCACCGGGCGCCAATGCTGCGCGCGAGATTCTGTCCGACCTGAAGAGGCCGAACACCGTTCCGGAGGGCTGGCTCGATGACTGATGGAACGAACGTGATCATCATCGGGGCGGGCCATAACGGACTGACCTGCGCAGCCTACCTCGCGAAAGCCGGCCGGCACGTCACGGTTCTGGAAGCCGCGAACCGGGTCGGCGGTGCCGCCACCACACGCGAGTTCGCGCCGGATTTCCGGGTCTCGGCCTGCGCCCACCTGCTCTACCTGATGAATTCGGACATCCGCCGCGAACTGGGCCTGGATGCGAAAGGCCTGAGCCTGGCACGGCAGAACCTCAAGACAGTCGCGCTGGCCGCCGACGGCAATCACCTGCTCATCGCCGGCGACCGGATCGACGGCGAAGATGTCACCGACGAGGATCGGCAGGCGCTCCGGGAGTACCGCCGTTTCATGAAACGCTTCGCACGGATCATCGGGCGCCTGCACGACCGGGTTCCGCCGCGCATCGCTTCCGGCGAACGATCGGACCTGATCGGCCTGGGCAGGCTGGCGCTCGATGTTCGCCTGCTGGGCCGGGACGACATGCGCGAGTTCCTGCGCATCGCCGGCATCAACATTTTCGATGTACTGCAGGAGAACTTCTCCAGCGACCGGCTGAAGGGGGCACTGGCCCTGGATGCCGTACTCGGCACCCACCTCGGTCCGCGTTCGAACAACAGCGTGTTTACCGCCCTGCATCGCATGAGCGGGAATGCCGGAGAAACCGGAGGCGAGGTGTCGCTGGTCAAAGGCGGCATGGGCGCCTTGAGTGACGCCCTGGCCAGGGCCGCCATCGACGCCGGCGCTGAAATCCGCACCGGCACCGCCGTGCGGCGCATCGTCATGGACTTCGATCGGGTGTGTGGCGTGGAACTGGAATCCGGCGAGGTGATCGAAGCCGACACCGTGGCCTCCAGCGCGGACCCCAAGACCACCTTCCTGGGCCTCCTCGGCGCCGCCAATCTGGAAGCCGGCTTCGCCCACCGCATTCAGCATCTGCGCGCCCGCGGCAACGCGGCCAAACTGCACCTGGCGCTCAGTGAACTGCCGGAATTCAGCGGACTGGATACCGGACTGCTGGGCGAGCGCCTGGTCATCGCACCCGATCTCAACTACGTCGAACACGCGTTCAATCACGCCAAGTACGGTGAGTTTTCGGCTGAACCGGTAATGGAGATCACGCTTCCCAGCCTGCACGACTCCTCACTGGCACCGCAGGGGCAGCATGTGCTGTCAGCGGTGGTCCAGTACGCGCCGGCCGAGCTGAAACAGGGCTGGCCCGAAGGCAAGGCGGCGTTTACCGAGACCGTCATGAGCGTGCTCGAACGATACGCGCCCGACATCCGCTCGAAAGCCGTGGTGGCCGAACTGCTGACCCCGGCGGACCTCGAAAGCGAGTTTCGCATGGCCGGCGGGCACTGGCACCACGGCGAACTGTCGCTGGACCAGTTCCTGATGCTGCGCCCGGTGCCCGGGGCCGCACAATACCGGGCTCCGGTGGATGGCCTGTTTCTTTGCGGGGCCGGCTCCCACCCGGGCGGCGGGGTAATGGGCAGCGCGGGCCGCAACGCGGCGCACGTGATTCTCGGCAAATCCTGACTCGGGGTATGACACCATGAGCCTGCACAACTTCAAAGCCCGCGACCATTTCCGGCACAACGTCTACCCCAGCCCTTTCCATTCGCGCCAGAAGGAACTGAACAGGCTGCAGGAATGGTCACGCTGGGCCGACTACCTGTCGGTGCCCGCCTATTACTCGGATTCGCTGGAGTACTTCGCGGCCCGCAACACCTGCGGCGTGTTCGACCTGACCCCGATGATCAAGCACCGGATCACCGGGCCCGACGCCCTGCCCTACCTGAATCGGCTGGTCACCCGTGACGTGACAAAGATCAAACCGGGACGGGTCGGCTACAGCGTGTGGTGTACCGACCGGGGACAGGTGATTGACGACGGCACGATCTTCCATCTGGCCGATGGCGACTACCGGGTCTGCTCCCAGGAGCACCAGCTCGACTGGTTCCTGACCAGCGCACTCGGCTTCGACGTGACCGTTGTCGACGAGACCCACGAGGTTGCAGCCCTGGCGGTACAAGGCCCCACCAGCTGTGCGCTTTTGAAGAGAATGGGCCTGACGGGCGTGGAGAACCTGACCCCCTTCGGCCTTGCGCACTTCCCCTTCGAAGGCACCGAACTGACGGTGTCGCGCACCGGCTACACCGGCGACCTCGGATACGAGTTGTGGATCGCTCCGGAGCATGCCGAGAAACTGTGGGACCGGCTGTTCGATGCCGGCGCACAGCACGGGATTCGTCCGCTGGGCAGCCAGGCGCTGGACATGCTCCGCATCGAGGCCGGATTCATCCTCGCCGGGGTGGATTTCCTGCCGGCCCAGCAGGCCGTCCGGCCCACCCACACCCGTTCTCCGTTCGAACTGGGCCTGGGCTGGCTGGTCGACTTCAAAAAACCGGTGTTCAACGGCCGCCGCGCCCTGCTTCAGGAAAAGGAGGAGGGCTCACGCTACCGCCTGGTCAAGCTCGACATTTCGGGCAACAAAGTCGCGCGGGACTCCTATGTTTATGACCGCAAACAGACCATAGCCGGCACCGTGACCTCAGCCATGTGGTCACCGTCGGCCAAGGCCAGCATCGCTCTGGCCACCCTGGAGATGCCGCACGGCGAGCCCGGCGAGGAACTGCAGGTGGAGATCTACTACAAGCGCGAACTCAAATGGAGCAAGGTACTGGCCCCATGCAAAGTGGTCGACCGGGTGTTCTGGGATCCCCCACGCAAACGCCAAACCCCACCCGCGGATTTCTGAAGCTCAACAAACACGGAGTCAAACTAAACGTGGGGTCAGAGTAAAGGGACAGAGTAAACGACATCACCAGACGTACTCCTGCCGCACTGAGGCCGTTGTATCGTCGGATCCACAGCCGATCAGGACGGGGTTTACTCTGTCCCTTTACTCTGACCCCAAAACTCTGCCCGGCATGGCGAGTGGATCGGCGATCGGCAATTAACGAAAACGGAGTGTTCGATGACACCCATGGAACCCGCCGGCGCGGCGGAGTCATTTCTCGAGGCGTATCCCGATACCCGCCACGTCGAGTTGCTGGTCTGCGACATGAACGGCATGTTGCGAGGGAAACGCGCACCCGTCGCCGATCTGGTGAAAATCGGCCGAAACGGGGTCAATCATTGCGCCGCTTCGGCGGTGCTCGACAGCAAGGGCGCGACCTTCGACACCATCGCCATCGGTGGCCGCGACGGCGACCCGGACGTCAAGGCCCGCATCGTGCCGGGCACCCTGGCTCCGGTGCCCTGGGCCGAATGGCCGACCGCCCAGGCGCTTCTGGAACTCAGCGAACTCGACGGCGAGCCTTTTCGCCACGACCCTCGGCACGTATTGCGCCGGGCCCTCGAACCGCTCAGTGGCCTGGGCCTGCGCCCGGTAATCGCGACGGAACTGGAGTTCTACCTGATCGAGCACGACGGCGAAACGTTTCGACCCCGAATGCCCCGCATTCCGGGCTCCGACCTCCCCCAGGACGGTTTGCAGTACGCAACGATCGACGACCTGGTCGAAGTGGACGGTTTTCTCGGCGACCTGGATAACTGGTGCCGTACCCAGAACATTCCCGCCGGGGCGGCGCTGTCCGAATTCGCGCCCGGCCAGTTCGAAATCAACCTCACCCACGTCGATGATCCCTTGCGCGCGTGCGAGCATGCCCTGTTGCTCAAGCGGGCGGTCAAGGCGGCGGCCAGGGCCAACGGCCTGGCCGCGACCTTCATGGCCAAGCCCTTCCAGGACATCCCCGGCTCCGGTCTCCACGTGCACATGAGCCTGCTCGACGAGCGGAGCGAAAACGTGTTTTCCGGTCACAGCGATGACGGCCCGGTATCCGGGACGCTGCGGCATGCCGTGGGCGGGCTGCAGGCCATGGCGGCCGAAAGCATGGCTGTGTTCGCACCCAACGCCAATTCCTACCGGCGCTACACCCGCGGCGCCTTCGCCCCGGGAACGGCCAATTGGGGCATCAACCACCGCGGTGTTTCACTGCGGGTACCTCTGTCCACACCGCGCAATACCCGCATCGAGCACCGCATCGCCTGCGCCGACGCCAACCCGTATCTCGTCGTGGCCGCGTTGCTGGCCGCCGTGCATCACGGCATCGCCAACCGCCTGAATCCGGGTCCCGTGGTTCGCGAACGCGAAGAGATCGAAGAACAAGTGACCCTGCCGGTGCGCTGGCCACACGCCCTTGACGTCTTCGAAGCCGGCAGTCTGCTGCCGAATTATTTCGGGAAGGATTATTGCGCACTGTTTTTGGCATGCCGTCGCGAGGAGGAAGAGCGATTTCACGCCGAAATCTCCAATCGGGATTACGAGTGGTACCTGCGCAACGTCTGAGCCGATGGTCGCGCGGACCGAGGGCGGCGCAACTTTTCGATGGGTCCGATCCGGCCGCTGGCGGCCCGCCTGCGATTGACCTACCCTTGAAAGATGGTGCCGACCGCTCACGACACGCCGCGCGGCGGCGTCCCGGAACCCCCCGGAGATCCGGGAGGCTACGTGGCATCATCGACAACCGGCGTCTTCTGCCGGCCCCCCTGTGATTGCGCGAACCCGCCCGTGGGCCGGGTGTTCGAACACGCGTCCGAAGCGCTGACCGCCGGATTCCGGCCATGCCGCTCCTGCCGGCCGCTGCACAACCGTGAACCGGACCCGGACTGGTACCAACCCCTGCTCTGCGAAATCGAAGCCGATCCGGCCCGCCGCTGGCATGACCCGGACCTGGAACGACTCGGCCTGGACTCAGGCACCGTCCGGCGCTGGTTCGTGGAAAACCACGGGGTCACGTTCCATGCCTATTGTCGATTGTGGCGCATGGGCGAACTCCTGCGCCGCATCCAGCAAGGCGCCGCCGCGGAACCGGTGATCGCCGAACTCGGATACGAGTCCGAAAGCGATTTTCGCGAAGCATTCGCACTGGCATTCGGTCACCCACCCAGCGCCGTCGACCGCGAATCCTGTATCTGGCTGGGCCGGCTGCGAACCCCGCTGGGGTCCATGCTGGCGGGCGCCGCCGACGCTGGCCTGTTCCTGCTCGAGTTCGCCGATCGCGGACTGACGGACACGCGCCTGAAACAACTTCGGCATGAACTGGGCCGCGTATGCCTTCCGGGAGCGCACCCTCTGATTCCGCGCATCCAACAGGAAATCGATGCCTATTTCGAGGACGGTCTGCGCAGCTTTACGGCACCGGTGCGCATCAGCGGCACCGCGTTTCAGGAGCAGGTCTGGCACGCGCTGCAGACCATTCCCTACGGCCAGACGAGATCCTACAGCGACATCGCTCACCAGGTGGGACACGACGATGCCGGGCGCGCCGTGGGGCGTGCCACCGGGGATAACCGTATCGCCCTCGTGCTGCCCTGCCATCGCGTGGTGGGCAGCGGTGGCGAACTGGTCGGCTACGGCGGCGGCCTCGGGCGCAAGCGCTACCTGCTGGCCCTCGAACAATCCGAAGCCTTCAGTCTGTCGCGGGTGTGACGTGATGGTCGTACGTATCGAGCGCGACGGGCCGGTCATGACGATCCTCATCAACCGCCCGGAAGTTCGCAACGCGGTGGATGCCGACTGCGCCGCCGCCCTGGTCACTGCGTTCCAGGCCTTCGAAACAGACGAGAACAGCCAAGTCGCGGTACTGGCCGGTACTGGCGGCAGTTTCTGTTCCGGTGCCGATCTCAAGGCCATCGCCGAGGGCGCACCGAACCGCATCGATGATCGCGGCCATGGCCCAATGGGACCGACCCGGATGAAGCTCTCCAAACCCGTGATCGCGGCCATCGAGGGTCATGCGGTCGCCGGCGGCCTCGAACTGGCGCTGTGGTGCGACCTGCGGGTGGCCGCTTCCGATGCGGTGTTCGGCGTTTACTGCCGCCGCTGGGGCGTGCCCCTGATCGACGGCGGCACCGTCAGGCTGCCGCGCCTGATCGGACAGAGCCACGCCCTCGACCTGGTGCTCACCGGCCGCGGCGTGTCCGGCGAAGAAGCACGCATGATGGGTCTGGCCAACCGCATCGTCCCTCCAGGACGCGCGCTCATCGAGGCGCAATTGCTGGCCGCAGACCTGGCCGAGCTCCCCCAACAGTGCCTGCGCAGCGACCGACTCGGCGTGCTCGAGCAGTGGGGCTTCGACGAGGCGGAAGCCATGCGTCGCGAGTTCGCCCGGGGACGCGAGGTGCTGGAATCCGGCGAAAGCCGGGAAGGCGCCCGAGCCTTCAGCGAAGGCGCCGGACGGCACGGCGCCCGCCGCCGCGATACCTGAAGTCCGGCACCCCTCTCCGCCGTCCGGAACCTGAGGCGTGCCAGTACGTTCCTCTGATACATCAGGACTGACACTTACTCGAGACGGCTTCAGGTTCGCAAAGCACTGTAACAGGACATGCCCTCGGGTTCGAAACGCGCTGTGACAGGGGGTGCCCTCGGGTCTGGAAGGCGCCGTGACGGGGGTGCCCTCGGGTCCGGAAGGCGCCGTGACAGGGGTCTCCCGGGGGACGGTACGAGTACGTCCCTGTAACCTCGTATGGTGTACAGCGCCCGGATTCGGGAAGATGAAGGGCGCCGGGATGGGAGGGACGATGTAGCCTTCTGACC
>NZ_JAZHOG010000012.1:0-135000 GCF_037892215.1 Elongatibacter sediminis
ACTCTGAACCGCAGGTGGCGCTTGCGTTTGCCTTGGTTGTGATAGCGCTTGCGCCGCAGCCCGGAGTGGCGCAAGTGGCGCCACAACTGACCCCCGGCAGCACGCTCACAGGCGATGTAGCGATAGATCCAGGTGTGGCTGATGCGCAGGGTGCCCTCGCGTTGTGCGCGCCGGGCGATTTGCTGCGGGCTCCATTGCTGCTCAAGCAGGCGTTTGATGCCGCGCCATTGATGGGCCTGGATGCGCCGCCGACAACGCGCCTGACGGCCACGCTTGCGCGCCAGGCCATGGGCCATCTTGGGGCGATAACCGCGGCGATTGATGTTACGCCTGAGTTCGCGACTGATCGTGGAGGGCGCGCGCCCCAAGTGTTCGCTGATTTGGCGGATGGAAAAGTCTGCCTTGCGAAAGGCATAAATCTGATAACGTTCTTCCAGGGTGAGGTGATGGAAGGCCATAGTGCAACTCCAACGTGGTGGTTAGAGCGGCACAGGCTACTTCACCTCGCCCGCTCTTCCCACATCAGTGGCGTTGCACTTCGGGGTTTAATCCAAGTGATGTGGAAACTCGATAGCGCAAATTTTCTCAATAGTGGATGGGAGCGCTTGCCTGTAATGGGTGACAAAGAATTTGGCGATGCGCCTGACGACGTAGTTCAGTTCCGGGTCTCTTACTCTAGCCTTGTTCAGTGGGCTGATCGGCGCAACTTTCTTTACTCAATCTCTGTCCGACAATGTTCGGAGCCATTCATCGATGCTTGTGCCGTAACTACGCCAAGCCAACGCCAGCTCAACAGTACCAAAATCCTTGCCAGTAACTGCCTCAAGCCTTTCCAATTCGCGCGGCCATAATTCATCGTAATAAGCCAACAAGTTTGTCGGCAGATTCAGCGCCCTAAGACTGTCTAATAGCTGGCTAGCTTGTTTGGAAACGTCCGCGAGCTTCTTGCTGTGTTCCTTTGGAGTCATTCTCACCAAGTTAAACTCACCGGAGCGGAACATTTCACGCCAAATCGCCACCCTGTACTGCAAGAGGCGGAGCATTAACGGAGCTAACGTGCCTGCGTTCCTCTCTTTTAGTTCCTGAGCCTCAGTGGTTATAAGGTCTATTTCCTCCGCTGACGCGCCAATACTTTCGCCAATACTTTGCAAGGATTCAGTAAAAGAGTTGGAGCCCCGTTTACCACGCTCTGCCCGCACGATGTTCGCTAGAATTGCTCGGTACTCTGGACTGTCATCCCAAGAGGTCTGAGCCACCTCTTCAGGATGAAGGCCAACGTCCCCTTGGCGTTTCACGCTATGGCCTCGACTGCTTCTGCAAGTGTATGGGGTGCGAGGTGTGCGTAACGCTGTGTAACCTCTATGGTTCCATGGCCAAGCAGTTCTTTAACGCGATACAGATCAATGCCATTCATGACGAGTTGAGAGGCGAAATCATGGCGAAGGTCATGCAACCTAAAATCCTCCAGCTGGGCGTTCTTCATCAGCTTGCCCCAAGCCGTCTTAATGGTCGTTATCTGACCCCCAGTCGCACTGGGAAAGACCAAGCCATCCTTTCCGGTTTGCTCGCCCCACCGCGTCAACACATCAACGGCACCAGAGTTCAGGGGGATATGCCGGGTCTTGCCAGATTTTGCATGAGCCGCCAAAACGGTCAGCCTGGCACTCGACCCTAGGTGAACCTGATTCCAGCGGAGAGACAAAGCCTCAGAGCGTCTCAGCCCCGTATTCATGAGCAGCAAGACGAGAGGATGCAGGTAGTCAGCAAACTCGCCCAGCTCGGGGAGTTCTTCATACCCCCGTTTGCGTCGGAACTCGTTGCCTGACTCCCGCCCTTCGCGCTTTTCGGCATCGCGGGCACGTAAGGCGGCCCGTAAGCGGGATCGCTCATCAGATGAAAGGTAACGGACGCGGGTGTGCTTCTCGGCCTTTACCTTGACGTTTCTGGCGGGATTCTCTGCCGCATAGCCCCACTTGACGGCCTTATTGAGTGCCGACTTGAGTTCGGCCAAGTCACGCTTGACTGTAGACGGGGAAAGCCCTGACTTGGCGCGCCTTGCCTTCCATCGCTCAATCTGGATTTCGGTCAAATCGTCCAGTTGCGTCGCCAGTAGCGGCTCACAGACGCGCAGCAGCCGCGTTTCGCTCTCGTCCCCGCGTTTCAGGTTTTGCTTGGCCCACGGGCCGAAAGCCTTCTTGATGTACTCCTGCAGGGTGTATTTCCTGTCGAGGCGGGATTCTATTTTCTCGCCCTTTTCATAGCGCTGCAGCTTGTCCAGCGCCAACTCTCGGGCTCGGGTAATCGTAAGGACCGCCGCGTCACCAATCCGCCGCTTCAATCTGCGGTCCAACTGGACATAGAACAGCTTGGAGCCGTTCGGGGAAACGCGGAGCATGAACCCCGGAAGGGCCGAATCTCGAATTTCGTAGCGGCTGGCGCGTGGCTTCGCCTTGTCGATGACTTTCTTGTCTATGTAGACGTTGGAGCGCTTGGGCATCTGTAACTCTCGGCCTCGGGGTGCTCTCGGGGTGCAAAAATACCTGTCTCCGAAATTCCCCTATGACCTTGCATGGCCTAAAAATCACGATACCACAATGCCTTAGCGCTTGGAACGGTTTTTGGGATTGACCATAGAATTGCAGTCATATTGCAGAGGTCACTGGTTCAAGCCCAGTATCGCCCACCATCCTGCCGAACATAGCGTCCCCTTGATGCGCCACGCGTAGCTTGTTGCCGCGCAATGATTTCAGCCATTTGCTTCAGGCCGCCGCAGCGACAACGCATGCAACACAATATCCTCGTCCATTCCACCTCCGTCCCAGTTCGGCCTGGGGGTGGCGGGAGTGATTTCCAGACCCGTGGCGGCGTTGGCGGCCATCAGGGCGAAAACGTTCCCGCGGGAATTTTTTGTGGGGGCTTGCGGGATGCGGGCGCCGGCCGGGGTGGTAAAGTGAAAATCGCCGGCGGCGGTGCGTTGCAGGCCGAAGCCACCTTCGTGGACCAGACGGTGGTGGTGGCGGCAGAGCAGGACGAGGTTGTCGATGTGGGTGCTGCCGCCGTCGGCCCAGTGGTGAATGTGGTGGGCGTCGACGAAACGGGTGGCGGTGCAGCCCGGGAAACGGCATCGGCCGTCGCGGCGCTGCAGTGCACGGCGGATCGCGGGCGGTACGGTGCGGGTTTTGCGGCCGACGCTCAACGGTTTCCAACGCACTCCGCCGTCGATCGGAAGGTTTGCGATTTGGCCGGAGACGACCGGCGGATGTTCCGGGTTCGCGTTGTGCGGCTTTGCGTCAAGCCAGTGCACGACGCCGGCGTCGCAGGCCAGGCGACGTGACGTTTCCGCGGAAATTTTTACGGCGTCGATTCCCTCCGCACCGAGTTCGGCTTCGGTGCCCGTACCGCCGCGACGCAGGGTGTCCAGGTCGGTGTGCAGATTGACCACGAAGCGATCGCCACCTGTGCGAGCCGCTTGGGCGTTTGCCGATGGTGAGGCAGACCCCTCGCCGCGCAGCCATTCTTCAGCCAGCCGGGCCAGTGCGTCGGCCCGGCGCGAGGCGATTGGCGCGGCGCACGATTGCAAGGGATCGGGGGCTGCCGCCTGTTTGGCTTCCTCGGGTACATCCCGGCGTTCGCGTTGCTGGGTTTCCAGCAGGGCTTCGAGAGCCTGACGCACCACCGCACCCTGTTCCGGTGTGAAGCGGGCCTGCAGTATGAGGGAGCCGTCATCGTCGGTGCGGAAGTACAGTTCGCGCAGGGCGTGGCGGCGATTCTCATCTTTCACCGCCTCGAGGCGTTGTTCGCGCCGCCACAGCCGGATGATCTTCTCGATGTGCCAGGCGGTGCCGTGGCGGGCGATGTGCAACAGGATGTCTTCGTTCTCAGGGGTGGCTTCGCGGGTGATGGCGCGCACCTTGGAATAACTCAGGCGGCCCAGGCGAAATTGCTCTGATGTCCGGGGCAGATCTTTCAGCGCACGCGCCACCCGGACTCGCTCGCGCGCGGTGCCCAGACTCATGCCACATTGCCAGTTCAGCCAGTGCGCCAGCGACCGGATTCCGTCTCCGGCCCAACCGCCGGTTTCATCGAATTCGGCCAGCAAGCTAAGCCAGCGGAACATGGCGGCGTCGATGTGGGCGGCCAGGCTGGTGATGTCATCGGCGAGTTGGCGAATTCGATCGTTGGGATGGGGGTTCACGTATGACGGCTTCATGGCCAACCTCGCGGATATTTTATAACTGTATATATGTACAGTTATTATAGTATATTGCGCCCTCATCGCTCATCCAACCGGGTATTTTTCGGTGACGGCGAAGAAATTGGCACATCGGTGATCAACGCGTTGATCGACAGTCAGGATAAAATCGCCCTGGCGTATCGCTGGCAGGCGGGCGATTTGTTGATCCTGGACAACAAGCGCTTCATGCATGGCCGGCTGAGGAGCGAAACTGATTGCGAACGGCAAATACGCAGCCGCTTTGGCCAGCTTCTACCTGAATTGCGCGCGTAGCCGGACCCGCAGGATCAACGCAACATGCCCTTGAGCGTAGCGATGAACAAGCCGCCGTTGTCATCCCTCATGCGGCAATTGACTTTGCCCACCAGGGTATCCCCCGCCCAGCGGTGCGATACCATATCCATCTCGACCTTGATGTTGTCGGGCTGGCGAATGACATTGCGGTAATTGAAATGGCATTCACGCATCCACGACTCGCGACACTTGGTCTTGTGGCCGGCGGTAACGTGCAGGTGGATATTGGCGAGTTGGGCGAGGATTTCCTGGGTTGAGAATATGGTGAGGTGGAAACCGTCCGGGTCGGTCGGAGAGATGAATGTAGACGTCATCCTCGCGGTAGCCGTCAGCATGCTTCCGCTGAACTTAACGGCCTGAATTTCCCAGGCTTCCTGTTTGATGCCCTGGTCGATGTAAATCGACGACAGGGCGGCGATATCAGCCGGGCTGAGTTCCAGGTCAAGATTATTTTTCATAGCGAATTTTCACAACCCAATTTCACCGCGTTTCACAGGGCGGTAAGGGTAACATTGAAGCCACTGACACACAGTCTCTCCCGCATGCCAGAAAGGTCTAAATTCAGATGATCGGCGACAACCCGTTTACTGAAGCATTTTTTCAGGATCCCTACCCGGTATACCGCCAGATGCGCGATCAGGAATCGCCTTATTGGCTGGAAACCCCGCACGATGCCAAATCAGGTGGCTGCTGGATGTTCACCCGTTATGACGAGGTCAAGGACTTGCTCCGCAAGGCCCATGATGCCCCGCAGGATATCAAACGCCTGATTCCGGAAAGCCAGCGCACTGCGTTCCACTACATGCTGCTGTACTCGGATCCGCCCGATCATACGCGTCTTCGCTCATTGATCAGCACGCCCTTCAGCCGGGCCGGTGTCAATCGCCTGGACGCCATGATTACCCGTCAGGTGGATCAATTGCTCGACGTCATTCAGGAGCATGACGAAGTGGATTTCATAGCAGCGTTTGCCGAGCCACTTCCGGTTAATGTCATTTCCGAGTTGCTGGGAACACCCATCGAAGATGCCACTTTGCTGCGTGACTGGACCGTGACGCTTGGCAGGGGTTTCGACTCCACGATAAACGACCCGGTCGCCAGTCAACGCGGCGTCGAAGCCCTGCAGGAAATGACCAGGTACTTTACAGAATTGATGGCCCGTCCGAACCAGCCCCCGGGAACCATTATCGAGAGTCTGAAGAATGACTCGGCGGCTCAAAAGTGCTCACCACAGGAAGCCATGGCCCAGTGCATGTTGCTGCTCCTGGCCGGGCATGAAACCACCTTGAGCCTGTTGGGTAACGCCATGTACTGCCTGTTGACGAACCCCGGAGAACTGGCGAAATTACGCCAGCAGCCAGAACTGTTGGACAGCATGATCAATGAAGTGCTGCGCTTCGAAGCCCCCTTTCAACGGGCTGTTTTTCGGGTCGCGGCGGAGCCGATAACCTGCCGCGGCCATCAGATTCAGGTCGGTGAACGCATCTCACCGGTTGTTTCCGCAGCCAACCGCGATCCGGCACAGTTTGCCGAGCCGGATCGCTTCGATATCGAGCGCAAACCCAATCGCCACCTGGCCTTTGGCCTGGGCATACACCGTTGCCTGGGTGAAAAACTGGCACGCAGTGAAGCCCGCATCGCGATCGGGCGCCTGCTGCAACGATTCCCGCACCTGCAAGCGGTGGAATCCAAACCCCGCTGGAAAGCCCGGTCACTGTTTCGTACATTACAATCGCTGCCTGTGAAACCGGGATAGATACAGGATCGCCGCGTGCAGGTTGCAGAAATCATCTCGACCCTCGGCCCCAGCCGCCGCGCTGAAGTGGCGGTCATGGAAATGGTATTGACGGCGGAAGCCGGCGAGGCCGATCAGTTCGATGACATTGCCTCTGGGCTGCAACGAGCCTTGCCCGCCAGGCTGGCCGAGTCGGGCCTGGTCATCGATGCCGGTACGTGGGCAGAAGTGGGTGAGCGGGAAACCGGTATCGCCCGCCTGGCAGGCTATGTCTGCTCGATTGCACTGGCGCTGCAGAATGCCGCCGGACATGACCTGAAATTCCATGACTTCGTGCAGGATCAGGCTCCCGGAAGCGATGAATGGCGTTACCGCTTCATCTTCCAACATGACGATATAGCGAGCGGCGAGCAAGCGGGCGACCTGGCGATGCGCATGGTGTCTGAACTATGCCCGCAACTGCACTGGCAACCCAAACTGAATGATGCCGGGCAACCCCTGGCGGCCTGCATCGCGGAATTCATCGACGCGTGCCGGCCATTCGTAACGCCGCCCGAAACCCTGGGATTGATGGCCGCTGCACGGGCACGCGGGATACCGGTACTGCGGCTGGAGCGGGAACCGTACGGCCCCCTGCCGGCCCGCTTCCGCGTGGCGCCCAATGGCATGATCATGCTGGGCCACAGCCAGTACCGGATCATTCTGGATGGCTTGTTCTGCATCAACCGTCCGGGTCCGGGATTCAGCCTGATGAACGACCGCAGGGCCATGTGGAACCTGTTGGCGGAACTCGGCATACAAAGGGCCATCGACGATGCGTCGTTGAAGCCAGCGGCCTCCCCCATCCGGGTACGGCGCACGGCGCGCCGGCTGGGCTACCCCTTGCGCATCCGCCCCCAGCAACGGGACCCGTCTTGCGTCGAGGGCTGGCGGGTGGAAAACGAAAGCGATCTGGATGCGCTGCTCGCACGGCCCGACCTCGGCAACCGCAGCTTCCTGGTCGAGCCGGATACGACCGGCCCCCGGCTGGATCTGTTGATGGTCGGAGGAGAATTGCTTGCCGCATTGCAGGACGATCGGATCGTGGACGTGGACGCCCGGACCGAAGCCCAGGCACGACGCATCGACCAGGCGCTGAATTGTGGCATCGTGCTGGTTCGATTCAGGTCCGCGGCCGATAATCGCGAAGAAAAGGCACAGAGTGCATCGGACTGGCTGGTCACCGACATCGACCCGTCTCCCGGTTTGGCAACCTTGTTGCAATCACATCCCGAAGTGCTCGACGCGGCCTACGAGGGATACCTGAACTGGTTGTACCCGCCCGGAACACCCTGCCGCATTCCCATCGTTTCCGTCACCGGAACCAATGGAAAAACCACCACGTCGACGATGATTGCGCGCATGGCGCATGCCCAATCCCTGTTTGTGGGCATGGCCCGGACCACCGGCGTGTACTTCGACCAGGAGCTCAAGGAGCTGGGCGACAATTCAGGGTTTCATGGTCACTGCTCGGTGTTCGAACATCCCGAGGTCGAGCTGGCGGTGCTGGAAACAGCGCGTGGAGCGGCGTTGCACGCGGGCTTTGCTTTCGATTACAGCGATGTCGCCATTTGCACCAATGTCAGCCACGACCATCTCGGCGAGTACGGCGTGGAAACCGTCGAGGACATGGCCGCCGTAAAACGATCCATTGTGGAACGCTGCACCGGCTCGGTGGTGTTGAACGGAGACGATCCCCTGTGCCTGGACATGCTGCCGCATTTACCGGACCGGACCCTCTATCTGTCGACTTTCGGGTCCGACCCCGATGAGATGCGGAAGAAGGCGGCCGGCAAATCCACGTCCGTCGACCCAATCATCCACATCGACACGCGCGAGGGTGAGGACTGGCTGGTGATGGACTCCGCGGAGGGCGTCACGCCCGTCATCGCCGTCAATGACATACCCGCCACGTTCAACGGCGCGGCAAGGCACAACATCAGCAACGCGATGCATGCGGTCGCAGCAGCGCATGCACTGGGTCTTGAGTGGAGCAGCATTCGCCAGGCCCTGGCGAACTTCGAAATGGGTTTCGAGTCTCTTCCCGGCCGGCTGAACGTTCATGACAATGGCCGGTTTCACATCATCATGGACTACGCACACAACGCGGACGGTTTACAGCAACTGGTCCGATTTACCGACCAGTATCCCTGCAAGGGACGCAGAATCCTGCGGTTCGGAGTTTCGCCCAACGCCTCCAAGGCCGCTTGTCGCAATGCGGCGGCAACGGTGGCCGGACACTACGATCATTACCTGTGCTCGGGCGTACCCGGGCATGACAATGACGATGGCATCGACACCACGGCCGAATTGCGGCGTGGCCTGCTGGCATCGGGCATCGCTGAATCCCAGGTCGAGATTTTCAGCGATGTCAGTCGCTCCGTGGAATATCCGGCGGGTCTGTGCGAGCCGGGTGATTTGCTGATACTGGTCACCAGCAACGCCCTTCTGGCCAAGACCTGGGAGAAAATCCTCAAGACCTGACCCGGGCAACGACACCTGGTGACGCACCCGGGCCAGGGCCGAAATTACTGCTTGCCGGATTTCCTCGCCCGCTTCAGGCGTTCATCCTGGTCTTCCAGGTTGACCCGGGCGGCCGCCAGCAGCACATCGGGGTGCAGTCGCACCTGGTAGTCGGGGTTGGTGTACTGGAAGCGGATCACACCGTCGGTGCCCACCAGGAACGTTGACGGCGCCGGCAGCACGTGGTGACTTTCGCCCGAAACCTCTTCCAGATCGAGGCCGTGCTGGCGATAGCGTTCAACGCTTTGCTCATCCATGCGGTAACCGATACCGAAGGCCCGGACAGCTTCCAGCCGGGCATCGGAATACACCGTGTAACCGATGCCCGGATCCTCGAGGCTGGCATAGAGCAGCTCGGGGCGGTCCATGCTGATGAACCAGAGGTCATAGCCCATCTGCTCCAGTTCGGCTTCGGCATGGCGCAGTTCCGCCAGGTGCAGGTTGCAGTAAGGGCACCAGCCGCCGCGGAAAAAGGTCAGGATGGCCGGAGCTGCCAGCGCGTCGGGATCAAAGGAGACGGGCTTTCCGGCGGCGTCGCGCAACTCGAATGCCGGCGCCTTCATCCCCGGCAGCAGGGGTTGCACATCCGCGGCCTGCTCGTAGATCTGCCCCCGGCCGTTCGGCGCGGAATCTTCGGCCATCAGTCCGCCGATCATCAGGGACTGAAGGAAAACGGTGATCAAGAGCAGATAACTGGTTCGCGTCATGTTGTGACCTCGGTTTGATTGGATACCGTACGGACCGCGTCCGCGGCGAAAATCCTTCACGAAAATAGCCCGCGATGATTGATCATCGGGAACGCGTTGAAAATGGACAGCTTGCCAAGTCACCACTCCCCCACCGGGTCGAGTTTCGCTATACTTCCGCGCTTCATCGATCAACGAAGGCTATCGTAATGCGTAAATCAAGCCTCATCACCAGCCTGGCGGCGGCCGCCAGCCTGTTCCTCACCGTGTGGTCGGGGCCGGTGTCGGCCCAGGAAAATTTCATCAGCCATCCGGGTTCGCTGTATCCCCCGAGTTGCGCTACCCAGGTCAATTTCGATCCTGAAGGCGTTCGGGGCGAGGTCGAGAAATTCTCCGAGGGTCTGCTTTCCCTGAGAGATCTTTCCGACGGACAGAATTCCAGCGTGCGGCTGCGATTCTACCGGCAGGGCTGCGCCGAGCCGGGGCGCTCGGTCATGTGGGTGGAAATGTCCGTGATCTCGGGCGGCGCCGCGGTGGTTCCGGTCTTCGAAATGGAAGTCGACGGTGAGTTCTACCCCTTGCGCCTGACCGTGGACCCGAATGCCTACAGCGACATTTACACCGGCGCCAATATGATCCAGGGCGAAACCTGGAATTTCTTCATCGACGGACCGACCCTCGAAGAATGGCAGCAACTCACGGATGCGGGCAACAATGTGCCCACTCCGGAACTGTACAACGGCGGCTTCGATCTGCACGCCCTCGACTTCATCGATTTTCGCGAGGCCGTGATTCCAGTCCCCGCTTACGAGGACGACCTTGGTCCCGAAGGCCTGGCTTTCAACGGCCGCCTTTCCGGCAACTGGGTGGTTGAAGGCGCGCAGGACCAGGGCTTCGTGCTCGCCTTCGAGGAACTGCCCGACGGCACCCAATTCCTGTTTCTGTCGTGGTACACCTACGATGCCGACCACAAGCTGCTGTGGCTGACGGCCGGCGACACTTATCAAATCGGCGCACACTCCATCGATCTGCCGATCGAACTCGTCTCCAACGGCGCCTTTCTGGGCAACCAGGAAGCCGAACGCTCGGTGGTCGGCAGCGCCACGTTGACCGCCCTGCACTGCAATCACCTGGAACTGACCTACGACCTCACCGACCTGGGGCTCGGCACCGGCACCGTGAAGCTGCAACGTCTGTTTTCACTGGAAACCGCCGGCTATGCCTGCCGCAACCAACCGGAGCGCGAAGCGACCCTCAACGACTAGGGCCGGCACGGCATTTTCGCGGCGTCCACAAAAAAAGGCTGCACGGTGCCGAAACACCGTGCAGCCTCTCCTTGAAGCCCCAAAACCGGGCAAAGCCCGCCTAATCGGTATGGGCAATAACGTACATCATGTCGCCGGAATTCAGGGTAGACAGGGTATTGAGGTTGGTCAGAAAGCCGTTCTCGGGAGCCACGAACGTTTCAACGACTTCACCGGCCAGATTGTAGGTTGTTCCGAGCACCGTTCCTTTGGCGAATTCGTCACCGACGGCGACGTTCGACACGAACAGACCGGCTCGTTTCGCATAGAGAACAACACCGCCTTTCAGCACCCGCGAATGATCGAGCGGCACTTTCTCGCCTTCTATCATTTCGAGGTGAGCCATGGCACTTTCCAATCCGCCCAGTGCCATTTCAACCTCTTCCATGGCGAGCGTTCCCTCACTGCCGATTTCCAGGGTGACACTCGGTATTCCGCGCATGAACGCGGCGCCGGAAGAGCCCGAACGCGTCCGCTTGGTGGCCTTGGTCCCGTAACTTGGAAGATTACCGATACTTCCTGCCGCGGTTTCCCAGATGACCGGAAAGCCGAAGGCCTTGGCGAGAAATCGAATTTTCTTGTCCAGTTCTGGCTGGTCTTGCGGAAATATCTCGATGTTCGGCGTCATCGCTTCGTGCAGTTCCCCGCCGTGGAGGTCTACATGGTAGTCGGCGTGACTGATGAACTCGGCGTCGATCTTCTCCGCGATGTAGTGGGACAACGAAGTACCGAGGTGGTAAATCGCGTGCCTTTCTTCATGCACGGTATCCGGCAAAGGTTCCAGCGGATAGGCCTTGTTGAAGTTGACGTTGTCCAGCGGGTTCAGATACTTCGTGCGGGACTCGAAGCCCTTCACGTTCTGGACATGAACGATCAGGACCGCGCCCGACAGGTCGTTGGGATCCAGTTTTTTCGCCAGGAAAGCTGAAGCCAGCACCCCGGTGACTTCCGAAGGGTGAGTAGCCCCTGTGATGGCAAAAACCGGCCCATTCCTTTTGCCGTTGATTACCGTAACGGGTATGCCAACCGGCCCGAGAGCCGTTTCGCCAGCCTGCATGTTCCAGGATTCCTTCGTCCCCGGCTGAATCGTTCTACCGTCAATAACAAACGCTTCATTGGCCACTGCCTGAGCAGACAGCGCCACCAGGCACGTCACAAAAACACAATGGACAAGCACCTGCTTGAGCGGATTCAATCTTTTCACATTCATTCTCCCTGCGCGGCCCTGGTTTCAAATTCTTTCAACGCCGAGGCCGCGTCTTTGCAGTTACATTCGAGCATCAGAGGTCACGCACGTTCATGCGCGCACCACAACGGCATGGTCGGAATCCCGTTCTTACCGGAACTCATACTTTGCGCGCACGCCATAGGTGCGAAAAGAGGGTTCGACGAACATACCGCCCGTGTAGGCGTGCTCATAGGCATTGGTATAGAAATTACTGTCGAACAGGTTTTCCACGTAGGCGGAAACAGAGAAGTTCTGGTGTTCTACACCCGCCCGAAGATTGACGAAATCATAACTGGGGATGTACCACGGATAAGTGCCCTCCGGCCGCAGAAACGCGTTGGTCTCGGCAGTGTAATCGTCGCGATATCTCCACTCCGCACGCACATAGCCATCGAGGTTTGAGCTGACATTGAAGCCATACTCGACATCAGCAGCCACGGTCCATTTCGGCGAACGGGGAATCGTCCTCCCGTCGAAAACCCGGTTCTCTCCATCCAGGAACTGCGTCAGTTCGTCGAACTCCGCATCGAGATAACCAATGCTGAGATTGGCGACGAGGTTTTCCGACAGCAAGGCAGTCAGGGTCAACTCCGCACCCTTGGATGTCGAACTTTCCGAGTTATTCAGACCATTGAAGATGACGAGGTTGCCTTCTTCATCAAGCCCGGTTTGCTCGAATTCGACCTGCAGGCCGTCCCAATCCATGTAGAACAAGGCGGCATTGAGCCTCAAGCGATTATTGAGCAGATCCGTCTTGATGCCGATCTCGTAGTTCCAGAGTTCCTCCTCGTCGAACGAGTCAGAGAAGGTGGGGAAAGGAGGAACCTGAACGCCGCCTGCCTTGAACCCCTTGGAAATCGTGCCATAGAAATTGATGTTTTCCCGGGCCTGGTAGCTGAAAGCCAGGCGGGGAGAGAAGTCCGTGAACTTCTCATCGGCGGATACGCTGTCCTCGCGGGCACCGGTAAAGCTGAACAGAGTGGTTTTTTGCTTCTCCTGGGTATAACGGGCGCCCAGGGAGACCGTCAACGCGTCGGTCATGCTGTAATCCACCTGCCCGAACACCGCCCAGGTATCGACCTCACCCTCACTGTCACCAGAACTGATTACGGTGAATTCCGGTATACCAAAAATCTCCTGAGCTCCGACAAACGTCGAATGCTGCCTCGTTTTCTCGTCGCTGGCATAAATTCCACCGACCGTCCATTGCCAGCGGCTGTCATTGGTGTTCTGGATGCGGAGCTCCTGGCTGAAGCTCTGGTCCCTGTTGTCCCGAAACTCATTGAAGAAGTCCCTGCTACCGCCATCGATATCGCCATTGATGAAGATGTTGGAACTGATGTAGCCGGTAATACTCGTGATCAACAAGTCATTGGTCGTATAGTCGATTCGCAGCACGCCACTGCCGCTCTTGGTTCCCACGTTCTGGGGTTGATCGAAGTTGACCCGGTTTCGATTGTCGGGATAAAACCCGACGCCGTCCGGATCCGGATCCGCCACCCCGTCTCCGTTCCGATCCGGGAAGCCGCTGTACAAGACATCGCCGGCAAATGTGGAGAAGACGCCCGAAGGCACGCCTTCACGCATGCCCACATCCTCTTGCGTGCTATAGAGCGTGAAATCGATCGTCAAATTGTCGGTGGGCGTATAACGTGTGGCCAGGCGCGCATACTTGTACTCGGACTCGTTGCCACCGCCCGTCGCGTTGATATTCTTGATATTGCCGTCCGACTTGGTGTACTTGACGTTCGCGCGCATCGCGAACACATCCTCGACGACGGGAATATTGACCACACCTTCGACATCCTTGGTATCGAAGCGGCTGTAGTCGAGCATGACGGAACCATACAGTTCGTTATCCGGTTTTTTGGTCGTCACACTGATTCCGCCACCCATCGCGCCCCTGCCGAAGTAGGTAGCCTGCGGGCCGCGCAAGATCTCAATCCGCTCGACATCCATGATCGGTGGATTGATGGTGCTGTTCACAACGCTGAAATCATCGACATAGAATCCGAAGGTATTGCCACCGGAGTCATCCAGTCCGTCCGCTCCGCCACTGAAGCTCGACACCCCGCGGATGCTGATCTTCTTCTTTGCCCTCGAGCCATTCGAGATGAAACTGGCATTCGGTGTCGCGCTGATATAGTCAGCCACGCCTTCGAACATGTTCTTCTCGATGGCGTCGGTGGTGAACGCAGAAATACTGATCGGAACATCCTGCAGATTCTCCTCCCTGCGCTGGGCCGTTACGATGACCTCTTCAATCGCCAGAACGTTACTTTCAGTCTGCTGGTCCTGGGCAAATGCGCTGGCGGAACTCAAGGCCAGCCCGATGCTGGCGGGCAATAAAGCGAGGGCCAGCCTGGTTGGCTTGAGGTTCAACAACTTGCTGTTGAACGCACGTGTATGTTGACTGTACTTCATGGATCACTCCTCAGTTTCAAGCTCTTGGCTATGTGATCGACGGGTGTTCACCCGTCTGCTCGAGCACCCCGGCTGACGTGGGCGCATCTCTCGAAAATTTCCGCTGTTGTGGCAATGCCCGTGACTTCAGGTGCGCTGAACGCGTTGCACTCCGAGATCACCGCGAATTGTTGTTTTTGTGATGGATGGAATTGCCGCACGACACCAAATACTCAAATTCATGCTTATTTGGTGGCGATTGCGACTCAACATTACGGACCCTTGTCTGATCTATCAATAACAAGGTTTATTAGATTCTGTTGCAGAAAACGCAACAGCGATCAGGCGCGGCACAGGAGGAAAAGCCGCCGAATGTGAGGGAATGGTGCCGGCACCAGGAGTCGAACCCGGGACCTACTGATTACAAATCAGTTGCTCTACCTGCTGAGCTATACCGGCACTGCAGAACTGGGGTTTAGCGCTGGGCCGCAATTATACGGCTCTTTGGGTGCTCTGAGGTAAGTAGTCGTCCTGATGGAGCGCAGCCGGTTTCGCGCGGAGCGCGAAGAAGGGAAGCGAAAGCAGGACAACACCGCAATGGCCGAAGACAGGCAATTCACCGCTCTACCAGCTGAGCTATACCGGCACTGCAGAACTGGGGTTTAGCGCTGGGCCGCAATTATACGCCGGACCCGAAATTGGATTCATATCAATTTTCCTGATGGGGTCTGACGCTGACATCGCCCGCCAGGAACTCTCGCACCTCGGTGCCTCCCGCGGGGGTCTGGATACGAACGCGCAGCGCGCCCTGCGGCGTGATGCCCAGAACCCGGCCCGTCAACGCCTCCTGGTCGCCGCTCACGCGGACCTCCTGGCCGCGCAGCGCATCGAACCGCTGCCAATCGGTTTGGAACGGGCCGAAGCCTGTCTCGCCGAAGTCGCCGAAACCCTGCAACAGGCCGCCCAGCAGCCGGCCCGCAAGGCGATCGCGGAATGCCGGCTCGCCCGCCGCGACCAGATGGTCCGCCAGGCAGGTCCAGGGCTGGTCGATGGCGCGCGCCTCGGGCCGGTCGGCTTCCATCCGAACATTGATTCCGATGCCGGCGATAACGTCGAATCGCGATGGGCCCGAGACGCCGGACTCGACCAGGATGCCGCCCAGTTTACGGCCGTCGATTTGCAGGTCGTTGGGCCACTTGATCCGCACCTGCGGCGCTTCCAGGCTCTCCAGAATTCGCGCGCTGATGACCGCGCAAACCAGCGGCAATGGCGCCACCAGACGGGGGGGCTGCTCGAATCGCCAACCGACACTGAGGTAGAGGTTGCCGCCCGGCGGCGAATGCCAGGCACGCCGGCGGCGACCGCGTCCCGCGCTCTGGCCGTCCGCGAGGATCGCGCAGGCATGACGCTCCGCCGCCGGCCTGCGCGCCAGTTCGAGATTCGTCGAATCGACTTCGCACAGCAGGACGAGATCGCGCAGATGCGCCTGCCCGGCAATGCCCAGCTCGGCGCGAATCCGGCTCTCGGAGAATCCGGTCGATGGTCCGCTCATGCCCTCAACGAAACCAGTTTCGCAACATGGCGCGCTGGAACCGGTGTTCCGTGCCGGCCCGCATGTTGCGAATGTTGCCGCGATGGGTGAACACCAGGAACGCGGCGAGAAAAACGGTGTAGGCGAGATGCGCGCCCGGTGCGTCAAGCCACAGCATGGCCGGTACCAGGCTGATGGCGGCAAACATGGTGGCCAGGCCCACCCAGCCGCTCAGGATCAACACCAGCAGCCACACGCCGAGCATGGGCGCGATGGCCAGCGGTTGCAGTACGCACAGGGTGCCCACGGCGGTGGCTGCGCCCTTGCCGCCGCGGAAGCCGTGCCAGACCGGATAACAATGGCCAAATACCGCGGCCGCGCCGCAGGCGACGGCCTGCACGGATGCGGCAACCGGATCGCCCAGTCCGGGCAGGGGCAAGCCGGGAATGAAGCCGGCAGCCAGCGCACCCTTGCCCACATCGATGACCACGACACCGAGGGCGAACAGGAATCCCTGGGTCCGAAGGGCATTGGTGCCGCCCGCATTGCCGCTGCCGTGCTGACGAATGTCGACGTGGCGCAGGCGCCCGATGATGAGACTGCCGGACACCGAGCCCAGTGCATAGGCAAGCAGGATTTTTACGGTCAGCGCGATCATGATTCTCTGCCCCTTATTCTCTCACTGATACGCGAATCCCGCGCGGGTCCGGATCAAGCCAGCACCTCGGGTTGCGGCGCGAATCCCACGATCAGGCCGCCCGGCCCCAGGTGCACGCCCAGCGCCGGACCCGCTTCGGTCACGTGGCAGGAGTGAATGCGGCCGTGCTGGCGCAGAATCCGCCGGCGCAGTTCGGACGCCCCCTCGGCATGGTTGGCATGCGCGATCAGTACCCGATACATGCGTTCATCCGCCATCAAGCGCACCGCGGTGCGGGCCAGAGCCTGCGGGCGGGCCCCTCGGCCCCGGTGAAAACCCGCCAGGCTCAAACGCCCTTCCGGGTTGGCGGTGAGCACCGGGTTGATGTGAAGGCGGTCGGTCAGCCATTTGATCCAACGCGGCACGCGGCCGCCGCGCACCGCGAAGGAAAGATCACTGGCGACCGCCACCACACGCGTCAGCGGACGCAACTCCCGCAACAGGGCTTCCACCTCGTCGGCGGACATACCCAGTTCAGCGGCCTCGGCCGCGAAGATCGCCAGAAGTCCCTGACCGGCTGAAGCGCTGCGGGAATCGAACACGCGCACGCGGCCCTGATCCTGCCGCCCCGCGGCCTGCTCGGCGGCTGCTGTCGTACCGCTGAGTTTCTGCGACAAACCCACCGATACCACATCATAGCCGTGCGAGGTCAACAGGGCATACACCCGCCCGAAATCCCGGGTTGGAGGTTGCGAGGTCAGCGGCGGCTCCGGAGCCGTGGCCAGCAGGTCATAAAACGCTTCGGCGCTGAGCGACACGCGGTCGAGATACTCGCGGTCGCCGAAACTCAGGCGAACCGGAACGACATGAATGCCCAGCCGATCGATTTCCGACGGCGGCGCGTCACCGCCCGAATCCATGACGACCGCCACCTGGCCGGTCTGGTTGAGCAGGCCGTGCTGCCGCTCCATGTCGTCGGCCTTCTGCTGGACAATGGCGCCGAACGCCTCGCAGGCCAGGAATACGTCGGCGGGGGTGTTCACGTGCACATGCACCCGCACCCGCGAGCCACCCCCGGCGACCACCAGGGAACTCGAATCCAGGGCCTGCAGGGCCGTCATGACCGCATTGCGGTCCAGGGACTCCCCCTCGATCACGCATTCGGTGCAGTAACGGTGATCACCCACATCCAGATCCGGGCCGGTGGTGGCCACGGTGTCGGCCAACTGCTCGGGCAGCGCTTCGGTGAGTCCGCGTTCGATATAGGTCCAGATACCATCGAGCAGGTCGACGAAGCCCTGCGCACCGGCATCGACCACGCCGGCCTGCTTGAGCGCCGGCAGCTGATTCGGCGTGTCCAGCAGCGACCGGCGCGCCCGGTCGAGTCCATACCGGATCAGGGTGCGGATATCGTCGACCCCGGCATCCGCCCGGTCACGCAGCTCGCTTGAGAAATCCTCCAGCACAGTCGGCAAGGTGCCGGGCACGGGCTCCGACATAGCGGTCCACGCCGACGCGGCGCCGCACTGCGCCGCCCGGGCGAAACCTTCGGCCGTCAGCAGGCGCCGCCCCTCGATGGCCTCACTGAAACCATGGAAATATTGCGCCATAATCGCCCCGGAATTACCCCGCGCGCCATCGAGAGCGGCAGCGGCGACCGCCGCCATCAATTGATCGACGCGGTCGTAAGGATTCTTCGCTGTGGCATCGAGGATGGCCTTGAACGTGAAGGCCATGTTGGTGCCGGTATCCCCGTCCGGCACCGGGAACACGTTGATTCGATTCAGATAGTCGCGGCGCTGAAACAGGTGCGCGATGCCCGCCGCGATGGCGCGGATCATGCGGTTCCCGTCAAGGTAGGCGATGGCAGGTGAGCGCGGTTTCAGAGCGAATGCACCGGGTCGGGCCAGAATTGCCGATACGACGAGTCTATCACAGCATGGGGTGGCGAAATTCGCCACTCAATCGCCGCAACCGCCTGTTTGCGCGGCCCGTGGGGCGTGTGAAGCGTGACTTCACGCCCATGTGCGGCTGGCACGAAACCTGCATAATCCCAAGGGTAGCTATCATCACGGAGACTGGAATGACCGCGAACTGCATTCTGCAGGAAATTCGGGAAGCACTGGAAGGGCGGCCGGGCCAACCCCTGGTGCTCGGCGTATGCCAGACCCTCGCGGAGCGCTGGGGCCATGAAGCCTGGCGCATCCGACTGGCCGTTCTCATCGGCTGCCTGATCTGGACCCTGCCCACGCTTGCCGCCTACGTGATCGCCGGCTTCGCGCTGTCGAAGACCGAGCGCCGCACGCGCGACTTTTTCTCCGGCCTGGCCGTACTGGCGCGCGAAACCACCAGGAAGGTCACCGACGCCCTGGGACGGCTGTTCGGCGACGATGGGCCCGAGGATTACCACAGCCGCGGGTACTGAGTCCGGAGAAAGTGAAACGCGCCGGCCGTCGCACCCGGACCGGCCCCCTGACCAGCCACCGCGTCGAAGACAGGCGCGGGCCATCCATTACGATCAAATCTCCAATTCGGCGAAAGCACTGAGTTGCTCCTCGGAGAATGGCCAGTACAGCGCCTGGTCGACATCCGGCCGGTAAATCACCGGTATGCGGGTGCCGTAGCGGGTGATCAGGTCGATATCGGACTCGATGTCGACCCGCTGCCAGGGGATGGCGCCGTTCTCGAGCATCTGGGCAGCCAGGTCGCACAGATGACATTCAGGCCGCGTGTATAAAATGAGTTCGCGTGCGCGTTTCAATGAACTTGCTCCGGGTTGGGTGGGTCCATTCCGTTATAACCCATTGAAGCGGTAAACGCAGCGCGGCGCGGGCACAAAACGCGTTAATCTATGCCCTGCGACGACATGACGGCGGGAGCCAGGATGGCAGTCAGCGTTTTCGATCTGTTCAAAATCGGCATCGGGCCTTCCAGTTCGCACACGGTCGGCCCGATGAAAGCCGCCTGCACCTTCGCTGGCCTGCTGGACAAAGACGCAGTTCTGGAGCAGGTCGCCCGCGTGCGCGCCACCCTGTTCGGCTCGCTCGCGCACACCGGCCGCGGCCACGGCACGGACAAGGCCGTGATGCTCGGTTTGCAGGGCGAACGGCCCGACCGGGTAGACCCGGACCGCATCGACGGCATGCTGCAGTCGATTCGCGACCAGCGCCGCATCGACCTGCTCGGCCGCCACGCCATCGATTTCAATGAAAAACAGGATCTGCGCTTCAACAAGCGTGACACCCTGCCCCACCATCCCAACGGCATGCGTTTCGAGGCCTTCGACGCCGATGGCACGGAACTGCGGGCGCGTGAGTACTACTCCGTGGGTGGCGGCTTCGTGGTCAACCAGGACCGCGCCGCCGAAGACCGTATCGTCGCCGACGAGACCCCCCTGCCGCACCGGTTCAACTGCGGCGACGAACTGCTGGCGCAGTGTGAGCGGCACGGCCGTTCCATCGCAGCCTTGATGCTCGAGAATGAATTGACCTGGCGGGATGAAGCAGCCATCCGTACCGGCCTGCTGGATATCTGGTCGGCCATGGACGCCTGCATGGAGCGCGGATTCCGGCAGGAGGGCAACCTGCCGGGCGGCCTGCAGGTCAAACGCCGCGCTCCGCGGCTGCACCGGAGCCTGTCGGAACAGGGTCATCCCGGTGATCCCCTGAATACGCTGGACTGGGTCAACCTGTTCGCCCTGTCGGTGAATGAGGAGAACGCCGCCGGCGGCCGCGTCGTGACCGCACCCACCAATGGCGCGGCCGGCATCATCCCGGCCGTCATCCAGTACTACCGCAAGTTCGTACCGGGCGCCGGCGAAGACGGCATCATCGACTTTCTGCTGACCGCCGGTGCGATCGGTATCCTGTACATGCAGAATGCTTCCATCTCCGGGGCGGAAGTCGGCTGCCAGGGCGAAGTCGGCGTGGCCTGCTCCATGGCGGCCGGTGGCCTGACGGCGGCCATGGGCGGCTCCCCGCTGCAAGTGGAAAACGCGGCCGAGATCGGCATGGAACACAATCTCGGCCTGACCTGCGACCCGGTGGGCGGGCTGGTGCAGATACCCTGCATCGAGCGCAATGCGATGGGTGCGGTCAAGGCCATCAATGCCCAGCGCATGGCGGTACGCGGAGACGGCAAGCACCGCGTTTCGCTGGACAAGGTAATCAAGACCATGCGTGATACGGGGGCCGACATGAAGAGCCACTACAAGGAGACATCGCGGGGCGGACTCGCGGTGAACGTCATCGAATGCTGAACCGCATGTTTCAAGCTTCCCTGGCTTCCATGCGCTGGAGCCTGCTGGCCTGCCTGGCGGTCAACGGCATCGCCACCGCCAGCAACATCTACAAGTACCAGGACGAAAACGGCATCTGGCATTTCACGGACCGTGCGCCGACCGAGAACACCGAGTTCGAAACGGTCTTCATGGAGCGCGAACCCGAACCGCGCATTCGCATGCGGCAGGAAGGAACCCAGACCAGCCCGGTCTACCTGCTGTTCAACGACTACTGGGGCCCGGTGCAGGTGGAGCTGAAACTCCTCCATGCCGAAAACGTCATGGCGGAACCCGACCTGCCCGCCCGATTCGTGGTTCCGGGACAGACCGAACAGGCGCTGGTCGGCCTCGGCGCCCTGGACGAGCGACGCGGCTTCAGCTACCAGTTGCAGATGGCTTCGGTGCCGGGCCCGCCGGTCGCCGCGGTGGCGGAGGATCTGGTCATCCACCCGCCGTTCCGCTCCGGCGAATCGTGGCCGATCAGCCAGGGTTTCGGCGGCGGCAAAACACACGGCGGACCGGACAGTGTCTACGCCGTCGACATCGTGATGCCGGTCGGCACCGATGTACTGGCCGTGCGGGACGGCGTGGTCATGGACGTGGAAGACGACTTCAATCGTGGCGGCACCGACAAGGAGCGCTATGCCCACAAGGCCAACCACGTGCGTGTGCTGCACGACGACGGCACCATGTCACTGTACGCACACCTCGATCTGGCGAGCGTGAAAGTCCGCCCCGGAGCGCGGGTGCGGGCAGGCCGTGTGCTGGCCCGTTCGGGCAACACCGGTTTCAGTTCAGGCCCACACCTGCATTTCGTGATCCAGCAGAACACCGGCATGGAGCTGGTCTCGGTACCGTTCCATTTCCGGCAGCCGGACGGGGCGACCGCCGTTCCCGAAGAACGCCGGATTCTGCGCGGCACCCTGCCGGGCCGGTAAGGCCGCCAATCTGCTAGAATGGCGTGTTTTTTTACGCGCCCGTGCGGCCCCGAATCCACCGATGCCCAAGCTCAACGAAGAACGCGCCCGGCGGCGCACGTTCGCGATCATTTCGCATCCCGACGCCGGCAAGACCACCCTGACCGAAAAGCTGCTGCTGTTCGGCGGCGCCATTCAGATGGCCGGCGCCGTCAAGGCCAAGAAAGCCGCCCGGCATGCCACCTCCGACTGGATGAAGCTGGAGCAGGAACGCGGTATTTCCGTGACCAGTTCGGTTATGCAGTTCCAGTACCGCGAGCGCATCGTCAACCTGCTGGACACACCCGGCCACGCCGACTTCTCCGAAGATACCTACCGCACACTGACGGCGGTGGACTCGGCATTGATGGTGATCGACTGCGCCAAGGGCGTCGAGGAACGCACCATCCGCCTGATGGAAGTCTGCCGGCTGCGTCAGACGCCCATTTTCACCTTCATCAACAAGCTCGACCGTGAAGGCCGCGATCCGGTGGAACTGCTCGATGAAGTGGAATCGGTGCTGGGTATCGAATGCGCGCCGGTGACCTGGCCCATCGGCATGGGCTCGCGGCTCAAGGGCGTGTATCACCTGCTCGATGATGCCGTTCACCTGTACGAATCGGGACGCAACTACGTGACCCAGCAGGCGCGCATCATCGAGGGACTGGACAACCCGGAACTGGATGAAGTGCTGGGCGGCGACGCGGCGGAGTTGCGCGACGAGATCGAACTGGTGCGAGGCGCCAGTCATCCGTTCGACCCGGACCGCTACCTGGCCGGACAGCAGACCCCGGTTTTTTTCGGTTCGGCGATCAACAATTTCGGCGTCACCCCGCTGCTGGATGCCTTCGTCGAACACGCTCCGGCCCCCGGACCGCGCGAAACGGTTGGCCGCACCGTGGAAAGCACTGAGCCCGACCTGACCGGATTCGTGTTCAAGATTCAGGCGAACATGGATCCGGCACACCGCGACCGGATCGCCTTCATGAGAATCTGTTCGGGCCGCTTCGAACGCGGCATGAAACTGCACCACGTGCGGCTGGGCAAGGACATCAAGGCAGCCAATGCGCTGACCTTCATGGCGCAGGACCGCGAACAGGTTGAAAATGCCTGGCCGGGAGACATCGTCGGCCTGCACAACCACGGCACCATCGGTATCGGCGACACCTTCACGCTGGGTGAGTCCCTGCAGTTCACCGGCATCCCCAATTTCGCGCCCGAGTTGTTCCGCCGCGCTCAGTTGCGCGATCCGCTGAAACTCAAACAACTGCAAAAGGGTCTGATCCAGTTGTCGGAAGAAGGCGCGACCCAGTTCTTCCGGCCACTGAACAACAACGACCTGATCCTGGGCGCCGTCGGCGTGCTGCAGTTCGACGTCGTCGCCTATCGCCTGAAAAACGAGTACAACGTGGACGCGATTTTCGAGAACATCAATATCCATACCGCGCGCTGGGTCCGCGGGACCGACCGCAAACTCGACGACTTCCGGCGGCAGATGCAGACCAACGTCGCCGAAGACGCGGCCGGACAGCTCGTTTACCTGGCGCCGTCGCGCGTCAATCTGCAGCTCACCGAGGAACGCTGGCCGGACCTCGAGTTCGCCGAAACGCGGGAAACGCTGCTGTTCGCCGAGCCCGATCGGTGAGAGCACTCGCCGCGCGACTGGCGGGCGGGTATCCCGACGCAGAGCGCCGCGGCCGTATCTGGCGCATCGCGCTGCCCATCATGGGCGGCATGATGTCGCAGAACATTCTGAACCTGGTCGACATCGGCATGGTCGGCCGCCTCGGTGACACGGCGCTGGCCGCCACCGGCATCGGCAGTTTCACCAGTTACCTGGCCATTTCCTTCATCATCGGCCTGGCCTCCGGTGTTCAGGCGCTGGCGGCGAGGCGCCTGGGCGAGGGCCGCGACGGCGAAACCGCGGTACCGCTCAACGGCGGCCTGCTGTTGGCCCTGGTGCTGGGCATTCCCATCGGGCTGTTGCTGATCGCCCTGACGCCCCGGATTTACCCCTTCCTGACCACCGACGGCGCCGTCGCGGCCCTGGGCATCCCGTATCTGCAGGTGCGGCTGCTGTCCGTGGTGGCGGTGGGCATGAACTTCTCATTCCGGGGTTACTGGAGTGCCGTTCACCTCACCGGCATCTATCTGCGCACCATCGTGTTCATGCACGTGTGCAACATCTTTCTCAACTGGGTGCTGATCTTCGGCAACCTGGGCGCGCCCGAAATGGGTGTGTTCGGCGCCGGGCTGGCAACGACCATTTCGCTGTATATCGGCACCCTGATCTACTTCTGGTTCGGCTTGCGTCACGCCCGGCAAAGCGGATTCCTGCAAGCCATGCCGTCGATTCAGACCCTGCGGCAGCAAATGCGGGTTTCCCTGCCGGCCAGCCTGCAGCAATTGTTCTTTTCCGCCGGGCTGGTGACGCTGGTCTGGATTGTCGGCCGCATCGGCACGGCCGAACTGGCGGCCGTCAACGTGTTGATGACGTTTCATATCACCGCCATACTGCCCGCGCTCGGCATCGGCCTGGCCGCCGCCACCCTGGTCGGCAATGCCCTGGGCCGCGGCGATCCGGATGATGCCGAGCGATGGGGCTGGAACGCGTCGGCCCTGACCCTGATTTACGGCATCGTCCTGACCGCCGTGCTGATCCCGCTGGCCGAACCGATCCTGGGCGTGTTCCTGACCGACCCCGCCACCCGAAAACTGGCCTGGCTGCCGATGGTGCTGTGGGCTTCGGTGCTAGCCTTCGACGCCGTGGGAATGATCCTGCAAAACGCGCTGATCGGGGCCGGGGACACGCGGCGCAGCATGTGGATCACCGTGATCGCGCAATGGGTGTTCTTTCTGCCGGCCGCTTTCCTGGTGGGGCCGGTACTCGGATTCGGTCTGCTGGGGGTGTGGATCGTGAACGGGTTCTACCGTCTGGGGCAGGCCCTGGTGTCCGCGCGCCAATGGCAATCCCGGCGCTGGATCGGCATCGAGCTCTGACCGGCATGATTTGATACCGGCAAACAAAGCCGATACATTGCCCCGCAGTGCCGTCGTCGGCTGGACTCGCCAGGGAGAGTGCATGATCGCAACCATCGCCTACGGTCTGTTCGGCCTGTCCATCCTCGTTGGCATCGCCTGGAGCCTTTCGAGTCGACGCGACCGGATCGACTGGCGATTGATCCTCTCCGGCATCTCACTGCAACTCCTGTTCGCCATCATCGTCATCCTGGTGCCTGGCGGCCGGCAATTCTTCGACTACTTCGCACGATTCTTCGTCAAGATCGTCGAGTTTGCACTGGTCGGCTCGAAATTCATCTTCGGCGAACTCGCCGATGTCCAGTCCTTTGGATTTGTCTTCGCGTTTCAGGTTCTGCCAACCATCATTTTCTTCGCATCGCTGATGGCGGTCCTGTACCACCTCGGCGTCATGCAGAAAATCGTCCAGGCCATGGCCTGGGTGATGCTGAAAGTGCTGCGCACCAGCGGCGCGGAAAGTCTTTCGGTGGCCGCCAACGTGTTTGTGGGCCAGACCGAAGCGCCACTGGTGGTTCGCCCCTACATCGCGCGCATGACCCAGTCCGAGCTGTTCACGATGATGGTCGGCGGCATGGCCACCATCGCTGGTGCGGTGCTGGCGGCCTACATCGCGCTACTGGGTGGTGGGGACGAAGCGCAGCGGCTGTTTTACGCCCGCCACCTGCTGGCGGCCAGTGTCATGGCCGCCCCCGCGACCATCGTGATTTCCAAGCTGTTGAAGCCGGAAGTGGACGAATCGCTGACCAGGGGCAAGGTGCGCCTGCACGTTGAGCAGACGGCGGAGAACGTGATCGAAGCCGCCGCCAACGGCGCCGGGGACGGCGTTCGACTGGCATTGAATGTCGGCGGCATGTTGCTGGCCTTCATCGCATTGATCGCCATGATCGACTATCCGCTGGCCTGGGTTGGCTCGGCAACCGGCCTGGAAACGCTCGCCGGCCAGCCGCTCAGCCTGTCGGTCATTCTCGGCTACGTGCTGGCGCCACTGGCCCTGATCATCGGCGTACCGTGGCAGGATGCCGTCGCGGTCGGCGGGCTGATCGGCGAGAAAGCCGTGACCAACGAATTCGTCGCCTACGCGCACCTGAATGAAATCAAGGACACGCTGTCGCCCAAAGCGGTACTGATTTCGACTTATGCGCTATGCGGCTTCGCCAACTTTTCATCGATCGCGATCCAGATCGGTGGCATTGGCGGTCTGGCGCCCGAACGACGCTCCGACCTCGCCCGCCTCGGCCTGCTGGCCGTTCTGGGGGGAACCCTCGCGACCATGATGACGGCCACGATCGCCGGGGTGCTGACCACCCTGGCCGGCTGAGGTCCGCCGCCGGCGTGTCGAGTTCATCGCAGTTCTCCCTGTTCGGCCAGCGCCGTTTCCTGCCGTTCTTCATGACCCAGGGTCTGGGTGCGTTCAACGACAATGTCTTCAAGAACGCGCTGGCCGCACTGCTCGTGTTCAAGAGCAGCCAACTGGCGGGCTTGAACACCGACCAGGTCGTGAACCTCAGCGCCATGCTGTTCATTCTTCCGTTTTTCCTGTTTTCCGCACTGTTCGGCCAGTTCGCGGACAAGTATGAAAAGTCGATGCAGATCCGGCGGGTCAAATTGCTCGAAGTCGGCATCATGCTGTTCGCGACCCTGGGCTTCTGGCTGGACAGCATCACCCTGTTGCTCGGCGTTCTGTTCCTGCTCGGCCTGCAGTCGACGATTTTCGGACCCATCAAATTTGGAATCCTGCCGCAGATTCTGCGCCGCGAAGAACTGGTCGGCGGCAATGCACTGGTGGAGATGGGAACCTTCGTGGCCATCTTGCTGGGCACCATCGCCGGCCCCCAACTCGCCGGAATCGAGACCGACTGGCCGGCCTGGGTCGCGGCGGCCTGCCTGGCCATCGCCGCCACCGGATACGGCTTCAGCCGGCGCATCCCCGAAGCCCCGGCCGTCGCACCCGAACTGAAAATCAACTGGAATGTTCTGACCGAAACCGTTCGCAACCTGCGTTACATCAATACCAACCGGACCGTGCTCCACAGCGTGCTGGGCATCTCCTGGTTCTGGTTTTTCGGCGCGACCTTTCTGGTGCAGGTGCCGAGTTACAGCCAGAATGTTCTGGGGGGCGACGAAGACCTGATGTCCGGGCTGCTGGCCTTGTTCATCATCGGTATCAGCACCGGATCGCTGCTGTGCGAAAAGCTGTCCGGAAAAGTGGTGGAGATCGGCCTGGTGCCGTTCGGCGCCTTCGGCCTGACCGCGTTTGGGATCGACCTGTACTTCGCGTCCCCGGCCAACCCGGGCGTCGGCGTTTCGGTCGGCGGTTTCTACACGGACCCGGGCAATTGGCGGATCATGGCTGACCTGCTGCTGATCGGCGTTTTCGGCGGATTCTACACCGTGCCGCTTTACGCCCTGGTGCAGCAACGCTCCGATCCTTCGTACCGCTCCCGGGTCATTGCCGGACTGAACATCCTGAACGCCCTGTTCATGGTGGCGGCCGCGATCCTCGCGATGCTGCTGCTGGGTGGCGCCGGCTTCAGCATTCCCGAACTGTTCCTGCTCACGGCGATACTGAACGCGGTGGTCGCGGTTTACATCTTCACCCTGGTGCCCGAATTCCTGGTGCGCTTCCTGGTGTGGATGCTGATCCACACGATCTACCGGGTACGCATGACGGGCGAGGAGCACATCCCGGAACGCGGCCCGATCATCGTGGCGGCCAACCACGTCAGCTTCGCCGACCCGCTGATCCTCGGTGGCATGATCCGGCGGCCGGTGAACTTCGTGATGTACTACCGCATCTACCGGATTCCCCTGCTCAATTTCATATTCCGTACCGGCAAGGCCATCCCCATCGCCGGCCGCGACGAAGACCCGGAAATTCTCGAAAATGCTTACCGTCGAATTCACAAGGTCCTGGGCGCCGGGCAGGTGCTGGGGATTTTCCCCGAAGGCGGGATCACCCACGACGGCGAGATTCAGCCGTTCAAACCCGGCATCGAAAAAATCATCCAGGAGCAGCCCGTACAGGTGATCCCCGTGGCCCTGTGCAACCTGTGGGGCTCGATGTTCAGCCGACGCGACCCGCTGCACCGGCGCCGGCCGTACAAGCTGTGGGCAAGGGTGGATGTGCGGGTCGGGGCCCCGATTCCAGCGCAGGAAGTCACGGCCGAACGCCTGCAACGCGAAGTGGAACGTCTGCGGGGCGACGACCGCTGAGCGGGCGGGACAGGATGGCGACCGGGCGGGCTGCGGCGCTCAGGACACGGGCGCTGGTTGCGGCGCTCCGTCGGCGTCGGAGTCGGGGCGCGGCTCTCCGCACTGCCAGCATTGCAGGAACGGCGCTTCCACGTCGGTGCCACATGACCCGCAGGTCCAAGCTCCACGCGACTCAACATCGGTCACGCTGCGCAACAGCTCGCGGGCCCGCGGCAGATCGGCTTCTTCGAGCACGAACAACTGCGGACAGATTTCCACGAAAGGCAATTCTCCCAGGGCGCCCGCCGAGAACTGATTCTTAAGGAAGGTCCGAATGCCGTGGGATTCCAGCAACGACTGCAACTGGCCGGCATGACTGAGGTCGAAGCTTTCGAATACCTTGAACATGGTCTCAGCGCGCGAACAGCTGGTCCGGATCGGCCAGCGCCTTGAATTCAACGGCGTTGCCGGCCGGATCGCGCACGAACATCGTCGCCTGCTCGCCCGGCTGACCACGGAACCGGACATGGGGTTCGACGTCGAAAGGAATGGCCGCCGCGGTCAGACGTTCGCGGGTCTTTTCGAAGGCGGCGGGATCGAGCACCATGCCGAAGTGCGGAACCGGCACGCCGTGGCCATCCACCGCGTTGCGGAGCGACCCGTCTGCGGAATGCGCGGCTGGCGCGAGATGGCAAACCAGTTGGTGGCCGAAGAAATCGAAGTCGATCCACTGCGGTGCGCTGCGTCCCTCGGCACAACCGAGCACGCCGCCGTAGAATGATCGTGCCGCCTCCAGGTCGTCGACCGGGATGGCGAGGTGAAACGGGCCGAGCGGGGCGCGGTTCATTCCGGCTCCGGTTCGCTGTCGGCCGCCGATGGCTCGAAGTGCAGCGATGCCGAATTGATGCAATAACGCATGCCGGTTGGCGGCGGGCCGTCCGGGAAGATGTGGCCCAGGTGGGCATCGCAGTTCGGGCACAACAGTTCGATGCGCTGCATACCAAGGCTGTGATCAGGCCGTTGCACGACGTTTGCCTCGTCGAGTTCGGAATGGAAACTGGGCCAGCCGCAGCCCGCATTGAATTTGCTGCCGGAGTCGAACAGCGGATGACCGCAACACACGCACCGATACTGCCCCTCGTCCCAGTGCTCCTCGTATTCGCCGCTGAACGGGCGTTCGGTTCCCGCCTGGCGGGTGACGCGGTATTGCTCGGGCGTCAATTGACTGCGCCATTCCTCATCGGTCCTGGTGATTTTCGTTTCGTCTGTCATGTCATTCGCTCAAAGGGATTGCACTTGTCGGAGACCCGATTATGACCCGCTTGCCCGCAACGGGTTCAAGTCGCGAACGCACCCGGGGGCGGGATTCACGCCGACGGTCCGTTCGCGCCGGCACCGCCATCCTGCTCGCGTTGACCGTTTTCGCCCTGCTCCCGGCAGGCGGTTGCGCCGGACCGGGATACTACGCACAGGCCATTACGGGTCACTTGCGGCTGATGCACGCCCGCCAGGACGCCGGTGAACTGATCGCCGACGCGGCCACCGATCCGGCACTCGCGGCCTCCTTGCGTGAAGCCCGCGCGATTCTCGAATTCGGCCGCGACAACCTGGGCCTGCCGAACTCGGACAGTTACCGGCAGGTCGTGATCACCGGCCGCGATGCGGTTACCTGGAACGTCGTCGCGGCCCCCGAGTTCTCCACGGTACCACGACGCTGGTGCTTTCCGGTGGCGGGTTGCGTTCCTTACCGGGGTTATTTCGCTCGCGACAAGGCCGAGGACTTTGCCAGCCGCCGCGCGGCGCACGGCGAGGACGTGGCGGTTTCGCCGGCCACCGCTTATTCCACCCTGGGGTGGTTCGACGATCCGCTGCTCGACACCATGTTGCGGTACGGCGATGCGGAACTCGCCGCCCTGTTGTTTCACGAACTGGCGCACGAAAAGCTCTACGTGGGCGGCGATACCGCGTTCAACGAAGCCTATGCCACCTTCGTCGCGGCCGCCGGAGTCCGGCGCTGGGCGGCGGCCACCGGCCGCACCGCCCTGGCCCGTCAATGGGATGCCCGCCGCCTGGCGATGCGCGATTTCAATCACCTCCTGGCCCAAACCCGCGACGAACTCGACGAGTTGTACGCCAGCGGGCTGCCCGAACCGGATCTGCGGGATCGCAAAAAGGCCGTGTTCGAGCGGATGCGGTCACGCTACGCAGGGCTGGTCGAGTCGTCCTGGGGCGGCGCGGACTACTTCGGAGGGTGGATGGCCACCTCCTTGAACAACGCCCACCTCGCGCTGATGGACCAGTACCAGGGGGGTGACTGCGCGTTCGCCACCCTGTTCAAACAGGCCGGTGCGGATTTCGAACGGTTTCACGCCCTGGCCAGCGACCGGGCGAAACTGCCTGAAGCGGAGCGCGCGAAGTGGCTGAAAACCGGTTGCGACGGGTTTGCTTCCGGTACCGATCTGTGACACTTTAGCGCGCTTGATCAACCGCAGCGACATCCTCCCGTGATTCCGACCCACTGCAGACATGTCCTGGCGCCGCTGGCCTGCGGCATGCTCGCGCTGATACTCCCCCTGGCCGCCCCGGCGCAAACGGAACCATCCGGGACCCTGCTGTGCCCTGACCCGGTCCTCGGCCCCATGCTTACCGCCACGCCCGACCGCAGCCAGGAACCCGTCGTCATCTTCGCCCGCAGTCTGGACGCCAGCAAGACCCGGACCGGTATCGCCCAGGGCGATGTGGAACTGTTTCGCGGTGACCAGCACCTGGCCACCGAGCAACTGTTTTTCGACCCTGTCGAACAGGTCGTGACCGTCCCCGGCCGGCTGGACTACAGCGACCAGCAGGTCTGGATACGGGGCGAAGACGCTCGCTACGCTTTCCGCGAGGAATCAGGTCGCTTCGAAAACATCGACTACGGGCTGAGCGGCTCCAGCGCGAACGGGCATGCCCAACACGCCGTACTCACCGGGGGACATACGTCGAAACTCTACGACCCCGACTTCACGACCTGTCCCACCGAGCAGCCGGACTGGGAACTGTCGGCCTCGCAGATCGAACTGCAGCATGACGAAGGCATGGGCGTGGCACGCAATGCCAAACTCATGTTCAAGGGCGTACCCATACTTTACGCCCCGTATTTCACCTTCCCCATCGATGACCGGCGCAAATCGGGCTTTCTGTACCCCAGCCTGAGCAACACCAACGACAACGGCATCGAAATCGGCGTGCCATGGTACTGGAATATCGCCCCGCAACAGGACGCCACCCTGGAACCCAGGTACTTCACCAGCCGCGGCTCCATGCTGTCCGGGCAATACCGGTTTCTGACCGGCTCCAGTCAGGGCCAACTGGATTTCGACTACATGCCCGACGACCGCAAGACGGACGAAGCCCGTTTTGCCTACCGCCTGGACGCGCAGGCCAGACCGCTGGAGCGATGGCGGGCCCGGTTGCTGATCGACCGGGTGGGCGACGACCGCTATTTCCAGGATTTCGGCTCCAGCCTGTACCAGACGTCGCTGCAGTACCTGTACAGCAGCGCGACCGTCACCGGCGTCGGACAGTACTGGAACGCCGAGATGCTGGTCGACACTTTCCAGGTCATCGACGAGAGCGTGACACCCGAGAACGAACCCTACCGACGCCTGCCACGCCTGGCATTCTGGATGGACCGGCCGTTCGGGCCCCGCGGCATGGCCTTTGCGCTGCAGTCCGAGGTGGTCTATTTCGACCGGGGCGCGGGTGTGGACGGCGCCCGTTTCGACTTGCTGCCCACCCTGTACTGGCAGCGCCACGTGAGCTGGGGATTCATCAAACCCAGCATCGGCTACCGCTACACCGCTTACGACCTGGAGGGCCACGCGGACACGGCTGACGATTCGCCCACCCGGGGCACCTCCATCGTCAGCCTGGATTCGGGCCTGTATTTCGATCGCCGCAATGCTGACGGCAGCACCCAGACCCTCGAGCCGCGCCTGTTCTACCTGCACGTGCCGTACGAGCAACAGGATGATCTTCCGCGCTTCGATACCGCCGGCTACACCTTCGGCTTCAGCCAACTGTTCAATACCAACCGATTCACCGGCGCGGACCGGCAGGCCGACGCCAACCAGCTATCGGTGGCCATCAGCACCCGAAATTACGACTCCGCCAGCGGGGAGGTCCGCTGGAGCCTGAATGTCGGGCAGATCTTCTACTTCGAATCGCCCGAAGTGAGCCTCCTCGAAGACCCGACACCGGACCCGGACCTGTCGCCGTTCATCGCCGAGTTCAACTGGCACCCCTTCGCCCGCATCAGCGCACGCACCGGCCTGCAGTGGGACTGGGAGGAAGACCGGCTCGACGTGGCCAGTCTGGGACTGAGCTACGCTGGTGACGACGGCCGCCGTGCCAGCCTGGACTACCGCTTCCGCCGCGACCGGGTGGACCAGTTCGACCTGCGGGTGGCGTGGCCGATCAACAACGCCTGGCGCGTGGTTTCGCGGGTCAATTACTCGTTCGAGGAGGACGACCTGCTCGAATTCCAGGCGGGATTGGAGTACGAAAGCTGCTGCTGGGCTTTGCGCACGGTGCTGCGCCGATACCTGAAAAACCGCGACGGCGATTTCCGCGACGGCATCTATGTCGAACTGCGGCTCAAGGGCCTGGCCAGCATCGGCACGCGCAGTCTGGACCTGTTTGATTATTAGCCGGCCGCCGATGATGTAAAATGGAAACTCACCGCGCGGCGCACGGTCTGACCTCGCATATCGACGATTCCGGAGTTTTCCCGAATGAAATTTTGTACCGCCCTCAAATCCGCTCCTGGCGCCGCCCTGGGAACCGCCCTGGCTACTCTCATTGCCGCGACCACGCTGCCGGCGATCGCCACCGCGCAGTCACCCGGCGTGCAACCCATCGATTCCATCGTCGCGCTGGTCGATGAAGACGTCATCCTGCGAAGTGAACTGGAACTGGCGGTGGAGGGTATCGTCGAGCGAATCCGGGCCAGCGGCGAAGCCATGCCATCGATGGACCTGATCGAGCGCCAGGTACTCGAGCGCCTGATCCAGCGAGAACTGCAGGTGCAAAAAGCCCTGCAGACCGGAATCCGGGTCAGCGACTCCGATATCGATCAGGCCCTGGTCGGCCTGGCACAGCAGAACAACATCACCGTGCAGCAGATGCGCGAGGTGATCGAAGCGGACGGCGAGGATTTCGCCGAATTCCGGCGCAACATCGGCGAGGAAATCCTGACCGAGCGGCTGCGCCAGCGCATCGTCAACGGCATGACGCCCATTTCCGACACCGAGGTCGACATTCTGCTGGCATCCGAAGACGCGGGTGGCGGCGAGTACAACATTTCCCACATCATGGTGCAGCTTCCCGAAGGCGCGACCCCGCAACAGATCCAGGAAGCCGGGGAAGAAGCCGCCGACATCCACCGTCGGCTCACCGAGGGCCTCGATTTCGCATCCGCGGCCATCAGTTATTCCGACAGCCAGGAAGCCCTGGAGGGTGGCGAAGTCGGCTGGCGCGATCTCAACAGCATTCCCGCATTCTTCGCCGATGCGATCCGGGATCTGCAGCCCGGTCAGTTCACCGACCCGATCCGCAGCCCCGGTGGATTCCACATCGTCAAGGTCAACGACTACCGCGAACAGCGGCAGGTGGTCGTCAAGGAATACCATGCGCGTCACATCATGGTGGAAATCAACGAGTTGATCGGAGCCCGCGCGGCCATGGATCGCGTCACCGACATCAAGCGCCGGCTCGACGCCGGTGAGGACTTCGCCGAACTGGCCAAGGAGTTCTCCGACGACCCAACCAGCGCCAACCTGGGCGGCGACATGGGTTGGTTCCCGCCGGAGGCCTACGGTGAACGGGTGGCGCAAACGCTGACCGGACTGGATGAAGGTGAGATCAGCGAACCCTTCCAGACCGTGGCGGGCTGGCACATCATCCAGATGCTGGGCCAGCGCGAAACCGACCGCACCGAGGAAGCCATCCGCGAGGAAGCCCGAGCCAAAATCCGCCAGCAGAAGGCCGAACTGGAAATCGAGCGCATGCTGCGCCAGTTCCGGGACGAGGCTTTCGTCGAAATCCGGCTGCCGGGCGCTGAAAGCGCGTCCGGCTGATTCGGCCCGTCCGTGTCCGCCCGGCCGTGTCTGGCCGTTACCCCCGGTGAGCCGGCCGGCATCGGTCCGGAGATCGTACTCCGCCTGGCGCTGGAGCATCCGGAACTCGACTTCATCGCTGTCTGCGATCCCGAACTGATGCGCGAACGCGCCCGCGCGTTCGACCTGCCCGTGCATGTTCATGAGGAAAACGAACCCGCGGCGAAGACTGGCGCGTCACTGGCCTGCCTCGCCGTACCCCTGGCCGAGCCGGCCGAAGCCGGCCGGCTGTCGCCAGCCAACGCCGGCTATGTGCTCGATACCCTGCGCCTGGCCGTGGAGCGGGTGCGCACCGGCCGCGCTTCCGCACTGGTGACCGGCCCGGTCAACAAGGCCATCATCAACTCGGCCGGCACGCCGTTCAGCGGCCACACCGAATTTCTCGCCGGGCTGGCCGGAGTCGACCGCGTGGTCATGATGCTGGCCGCCCCGGGCCTCCGGGTGGCCCTGGTCACCACCCATCTGCCGCTGCGTGACGTGGCGGATGCCATCACGCCCGTGGCCGTGGAGGAAACCATCCGGATTACCGCCCGTGATCTCCGCAACCGTTTCGGTATCCGGAAACCCCGGCTTCAGGTTCTGGGCCTGAACCCGCATGCCGGAGAAGGTGGGCACCTGGGCAGTGAAGACGAGGCCATCATTCTGCCGGCAATCGAGCGTTGCCGCGCCGATGGAATCGATGCGCACGGCCCGATCCCGGCCGATACGGCCTTCAACCCCCCGCGGTTGACCGAATGCGATGCCGTCGTCGCCATGTACCACGACCAGGGGCTTCCCGTGCTCAAGCACTCGGGTTTCGGCGAAGCGGTCAATATCACACTGGGGCTGCCGTTCATCCGCACGTCGGTGGACCACGGTACGGCGCTCGACATCGCGGGCCGCGGGATCGCCGATGCGGGCAGTCTGTATACGGCGGCCGCGATGGCCGAGTCGATGGCCGCGGCCGCCCGGTGAAGCACCGCGCCCGCAAACGGTTCAGTCAGAACTTTCTCAAGGATCCGGCGGTGGTCGCCCGGATCGCCGCATCCATCGATGCCGGCCCGGATCAGACCGTGGTGGAAATCGGACCCGGCCACGGCGCGCTGACCCGGCCCCTGCTGGCCTCCGGCGCCGCGCTGCACCTGATCGAAATCGACCGCGATCTGGCCGCGGAACTGCGCACCCTGCTCCGCGACCACCCCCAGGCGGTTCTGCACGAAGCGGATGCACTCGACATGGATTTCGGTACGCTCGCCGCGAATGGCCCGCTGCGGGTCGTCGGTAATCTGCCGTACAACATTTCCACGCCCCTGCTGTTCCACCTGTTGCAGTGGAGCGAGATCATCACCGACATGCATTTCATGCTGCAGCGCGAAGTGGTGCAGCGCATGGCGGCCGGGCCCGGTGGCCGGGACCGTGGCCGTCTGTCGGTCATGTGCCAGTTGCAGTGCCGCGTCACGCGCCTTTTCGACGTGCCTCCGGAAGCCTTCATACCCGCACCGCGGGTGCACTCCAGTGTCGTCCGCCTCGAACCGCACGAATCCCCACCCGTGGTACTGGAATCACGCGCGGCCTTCGGACGCGTGGTCAGTCAGGCCTTCAGCCAGCGTCGCAAGACCCTGCGCAACAGCCTGCGCCAATTGCTGACGTCCGAGCAGATCAGCGCCGCAGGCTGCGATCCGGGCGCCCGTCCCGAAACGCTGACCCTGGAGCAATTCGCCGCGCTGTCGCGGCGGGTGGACGCAACGGTCGCAGGATGACCTAGAATTAGGAACAAGGGGAGCTGCAAGCCGGAGTTTATCGCAATGAGTCAGGTCGAAATTCAGCCCAGCCCTTCCTTTCTGGGAAGGCAGCAGGGGCATTACGCGTTCGCGTATGAAATAACCATCACCAATCGCTGCAGCGAGCCCGTCCAGCTGCTGAACCGCCACTGGATCATCACCCACGGGAACGGGCAGATCGAAGAGGTTTACGGTGAAGGCGTGGTGGGCCAGCAGCCCCGGTTGAATCCCGGGCAGTCCTTTACTTACCAGAGTGGCGCCCTGATCCCGACCCGTAACGGATCGATGTCCGGCAGCTACGAATTCACCGACGATGCCGGCGAACGCTTCCGCGTGGCCATCCCCGAGTTCGTTCTGGCCGCACCCGAATCTCTGCACTGACCATCAAACGCCTTCGCGCTCGAGTGCCTCGCGCAGCGGTTCGAGAAAACGGCCGTAACGTTTCCAATGGCCCACCCCGGACCGGTGGATGGCCTGACGGACCTGAGCGGCGCTGGCTGTCGCCACCGCGCGCCGCGCGTCCTGCGGGCGCAGGCAGGCTTCTTCGAACGGCAGTCCGGCGAAGTCCAGCAACGCCCGGGTTTCCCGTTCGGGCTCGGCCACCAGCGCTTCGTAATCCACCACCTTCACCCGGTCCGGCACACGTTCGGCCCACCAGGTCATCTGACGCTCGCTCTCCCGCCAGTACGCGGCCAGATCATCGAAGTCATAGCTGAATTCCGATCCGCTGATGAACAGCTGCCGGTAACAACTCCAGCAGACGTCCATCGGATCGCGCCGCACCGCCACGACCCGGGAGTCCGGATGCATGGCCAGCATCACGCCGATGTAAGGCAGGTTGCCCGGCAATTTGTCGGTGAACACCGGAGTTTGCCGGTACCAGTGGCGGCACTTTTCCAGATACTCCCGACCGAGCGCAGCCCAGTCTTCGGGCGTGGCTTTCACCGCCCAGCGGGCCAGACCGCTGCCCCGGCGGCGCGAAACATCAGCGACGATGCGCGGCAGCCACGGCAGTTCGGAAGCACCGGTCACGGCACTGTGAGCCGCCAGGATCTGTTCGGTGAGCGTTGATCCGGACCGCGGCAGACTGACGATGAACACCGGCCGCGGCACACCGGGCGTCTCGCCGCGCTCAGGCAGACGAAGGTCGCTCATCGCGGTCCTCAGTGCTTCCATCCACTGGCCGAAGGCATGCCGGTCCCACGGCGCCGATTCGCGCTTGAGCCGATTGCCCCTGGCGTAATGCTCGAAGGCCGCCTGCTCGTCGCCGGCGGCATCCAGCGCCGTGGCCAGCGCGAACTCGAAAAATACCTGTTCCTCCGTGGCACGGCCGACCCCGCCGGCCAGACCGCGCAGGGTTTCCCGCTCATCGCCGGTGAAGCCGCCTGACTTGAGATTGGATAAAGACCACCACGCGGTTCCCGCGTCCGGCTGACTGCGGATGGCCGCACGGTAGTGGGCCGCCGCGGCCTCGATTCGCCCCAGCGCCTTGTTGACGTCACCCAGGCCGATCAACGCGGCGTAGTGACCGGGCTTGAATCGCAGCACCGTCTCCAGCGGTTCCACGGCCTCGGAGGCCCGGCCGGCGGCCTTGTAGGCCATACCGAGGTTGTAGGCGAAAACCGGACCGTGATCCTCCAGAGATCCCTCCGGTTCAACCGGACACAGGGGCAACAGACGCTCCAGCGCCTCGTCGGCCCGTCCCAGTCCGAGCAGGACCTGCGCGTGATCTCCCGCCGCGTCTGTCGACCGCGGTGATGCGTCGGCGACGGCGCGCAGCAGAGGTTCCGCGGCCGCAGGGCGGCCAATCCGCGCCAGCACGATGCCGCGCATGCGCATCACCTCGACCCGACCCGGGTGGGCGACATCGAGGCGCTCGAGCAGATCCAGCGCCTGCTGCACGGATCCCGCGCGCAGCAGGACCGAGGCTGATTTCAACCCGGCGCCCACATCGTTATCCGCTGGTTTGACGTTCACCTTTCATCCTGTTCAGGTTTCGCTGCGCAGAGTAGCAAATCCAACACGAAGGCAGGGCCCGCCGGTTCGGGACGAACCGGTTTGCGCCTGTGTTACCCTCTGGCGGGTTCGCGCCGACAATTCGAATCTCATTCATGGCAACCTACCTGATCGGTGACATTCAGGGCTGTTACGACGCGCTGCAGCGCCTGCTCGACAAGGTGCGTTTCGATACCGCGGCCGACCGGCTCTGGAGCTGCGGTGACCTGGTCAATCGCGGCGGACAGTCCCTGGAAGTTCTCCGGCTGCTGGAAAGCCTGGGCGATCGATTTCTCGCAACCCTCGGCAACCACGATATTTTCCTCCTTGGCGAGGATGTGCGCTGCCCGGACGGCCAATCGAAGAACCGGGAATTGCGTGAAGTCCTGCTGGCCGGGGATCGTCAGCGACTGATGGGATGGCTGCGCCGGCAGCCGCTGATGCACCATGATCCGGACCATGGTCTGCTGATGATGCACGCCGGTCTGATCCCGCAATGGGACGCAACGACGGCACTCGCCCGCGCCGCCGAAGTCGAACAGGTGCTGCGCTCGGACCAGGCGGCGGACTTCCTCGCCCGGGCGCACAAGAACAAGTACCGGCGATGGCGCGATGAACGCACGGGGCTGGACCGGCTGCGGCTGATCACGGCCATCCTCACGCGTATCCGCTTTTGCGACGCGAGCGGCAAGGTTCTGTGGAGCGCCAGCGGCCCGCCCGGAACACAGCCCGCGCCTTACCGCCCGTGGTTCAAGCACAGCCACCGAGCCAGTCGCGACGTGCGCATCGTGTTCGGTCACTGGGCGGCGCTCGGCCTGAGGATCCGCAAGCGGACCCTCGCGCTGGATTCCGGCTGCGTCTGGGGAGGGCGGCTCAGTGCCTGGCGGCTGGAGGACGAACGGTTGTTCCAGGTGCCGGGAAAGTACCGCTGAATCCGGGCGTGATGATTCAGTCGCGGAGGTACTCGATCACCTCGAACGCATGGGCGTTGTCGGCATCGGCGGCCACGTGACGCCGTGAGCTCACGCGCCACTCCGAGGTATCGAAAGCGGGAAACCACGTATCCGCCCGCGGCTCGCAGTCGACCACGGTCAGGACCATGCGGCCAGCCATCGGCAAGGCCTCGGCATACAGCTGACCGCCACCGATCACCATGACCTCGTCACCCTGGGCGAGACGCAGCGCCTGCGGCAGTGAAGCGGCCGTCTCGCAGCCGGGCGCAACGTAACGGGCATCGCGGGTCACGACGATGTTCTGCCGGCCCGGCAGCGCCTTGCCGATCGACTCGAAGGTCCGGCGGCCCATGACGACGGGTTTACCCAGGGTGGTGGCCTTGAAGTGCCGCAGTTCCGCCGGCAGGTGCCACGGCATGCGGCCGTCGAGCCCGATCGCACGGTTGCGCGCCACAGCGGCGACCAGGGTCAGTCTTTTTCCTTCGGAATTCATCGTGGGGCTGCCGCAGGGTGCCGGATCACACGGAGATCGGCGCCCGGATCACCGGGTGGTGCCGGTAGTCGACCAGGTCGAAATCCTCGTAGCGGAAACCGAACAGGTCACGACGTTCGGGGTTCAAACGCATGCGCGGCAACGGATACGGATCCCGCTGCAACTGGGTGTTCACCTGGTCCAGGTGATTGAGGTAGATGTGCGCGTCACCCAACGACAACACGAAGTCTCCGGGTTCGAGGTCACTGACCTGCGCGATCATCATCGTCAGCAGGGAATAGGACGCGATGTTGAAGGGCAGGCCGAGAAACGCATCGGCGCTGCGCTGGTAGAGCTGGCAACTGAGCCGTCCGTCAGCCACGTAAAACTGGAACAGGGTGTGGCAGGGCGGCAGGGCCTGCAGGCCGGCCGCCGCGTTTTCCGCCGGCCGCCGCGACTCGTCGGGCAACACCGCCGGATTCCAGGCGGAGACAATGTGCCGGCGCGAATCGGGCCGCTCGCGCAGATCACGCAACAATTCGGTCACCTGGTCGATTGTCCGGCCGTCATGGGCCTGCCAGGATCGCCACTGGGCGCCGTAGACCGGGCCGAGTTCGCCGTCCGGTGTCGCCCATTCGTCCCAGATCGTCACACCGTGGCGCTTGAGGTAGTCGATGTTGGTTTCGCCACTCAGGAACCACAGCAATTCATGGATGATGGACTTGAGGTGCAGTTTCTTGGTGGTGACCGCCGGAAATCCCCGGGCCAGGTCGAAGCGAAGCTGGGCTCCGAACACGGAAATCGTGCCCGTGCCGGTCCGGTCTTCCTTGCGCGTTCCGGTATCGAGAATATGCTGCAACAGATCCAGGTAGTTCTTCATTCGGGTAACTCCCCCGCCCGTCCATGCGCGTGGCGGCGATAAGCCCAAACCATGATCGCGATTCCGGCAATCACCATCGGCAGCGACAACACCATGCCCATCGTCAGCCAACCGCCGACCAGGTACCCGATCTGGGCGTCCGGCTCGCGGAAGAACTCGGCGATGAAACGAAAACAACCGTAACCCAGCAGGAACAGGCCGGCCACCGCGCCCACCGGCCGCGGCCGTCGCGAATACCAGATCAGCACGATGAACAGCGCCAGCCCCTCGAGCAGGGCCTGGTACAACTGGCTGGGGTGGCGCGCGAGATGATCCAGCGCCCCCTCGGCCCATTGAGCGCGCAGGACTTCGGACCGCCAGCCACCGGGCTCGACCGCGTTGGCGAATATCATGGCCCAGGGCAGGTCGCTGTAGCGCCCCCAGAGTTCCCCGCCAATGAAATTCCCCAGCCGGCCCAGCGCGAGTCCCACCGGCACCAGCGGAGCGACGAAGTCGGAAACCTGCCACAGACTGCGGCGGGTACGCCGGCCGAACCACGTCATCGCCACGATCACGCCCACCAGCCCGCCGTGAAACGACATGCCACCCTGGTTAATGCGGAACAGGAACAAGGGATCGGCCAACAGGCTGTCAAATGCGTAGACCAGAACGTAGCCGAGGCGCCCACCGACGACGACACCGATCATGCCGTAAAAGAGGAAATCACCGACTTCCTGCGAACTCCAGCCCGTCCAGGGACGCCGGCGGGCCAGCCGACTGCCGGCCATCCAGAAAAACACGAAACCGAGCAGGTACATGATGCCGTACCAGTGCACCTGCAGTGGCCCGACGCTGATCGCGACAGGATCGATGGCGACGTACAAATGACGGGATGCGCTCAAGGTCGGAAGGGCCGAAAGATGCGGAGGAATGAGATCGTATTGAAAAACGGTACAATGGCCACCGGGCGGAGCATAGGACAGCACCTGGACCGCCGCAAGTCACCGAGGAGAAGGGACGCTGCGATCCTCTGCGGACCGGCGCTATCCCACGGAGTCATTAATGCTCGAATTCGCCCTCCCCAATCCGCACGCCCTCGCCGTCATGGTGCTGATCGTCGTCGCGCTGATCCTGTTCGCGCGCGACAGCATTCCGCTGGAAACGACCAGCCTGGTGGTCATCGTCGCACTGACCGTTGGTTTCACCCTGTTTCCGTTCCACACCGAGCGGGAAACCATCCAGGCCAGCGACTTCTTCCTCGGGTTCGGGCACAAGGCCCTGGTCGCCGTGTGTGCGCTGATGATTCTGGGCGAGGGGCTGATCCGCACCGGCGCCCTCGAACCCGTCGGCCGTTTCCTGGCGCGGCTGTGGCGGCGGGGGCCGGCGATTTCCCTGCTGTTCACCCTGCTGACGACCGCCACGCTGAGCGCGTTCATCAACAACACGCCCATCGTCGTACTCATGTTGCCCATCCTGATCGGTATCGGTATGCGCACCGGGGTTTCGCCGACCGGCACGCTGATTCCGATGGGCTTCGCCAGCATCCTGGGCGGGATGGCGACCACGATCGGAACATCGACCAACCTGCTGGTGGTCAACGTGGCGGCGGACATGGGCATGGACAATTTCAACATGTTCGATTTTCTGGGACCCGCCGCAATCGGCGCCGGAGCCGCCATCCTGTATCTCTGGCTGGTGGTTCCGCGCATGATCCCGGAACGGCAGCCACCGATGCAGGACACCCGCTCGCGCCTGTATACCGCCCAGATTCGCATTGATGAAAACAGTCCGGTGGTCGGCAATACCCTGGCCGAAGCCATGGAACGCACCGACGAAAACATCCGGGTGGATACGGTGCAGCGTGGCAAGGGCGCCTACATCAACCCCCTGCCCGACGTCGTTTTGATGGCCGGCGACCGGATCACCACCAGTGACACCCAGGCCAACCTGCGTGAATTCTCCCGCGTGCTCGGTGGAACGCTGTTCTCCGGTGACCACGAGGTCGATGCCCTGCATCCGCTCAGCATCGAGGGCGAACAACTCGCCGAACTGGTGGTGACGCCCGCTTCACGCCTGGCCAACGTGCGGGTCGGCGATGCCCAGTTGCGCTCACGTTATGGCGTGCGCCTGCTGGCGCTGCACCGCTTCGAGGAAGCCCAGGAACGAAAATCGCCCGGCCTCGACAACATCCAGCTCCGTTCCGGCGATGTGCTGCTGGTACAGTCCACGGCCGACAAGCTGAGAGCGCTGAAGGAAACCACCGACTTTCTGATCCTGGACGGCAGCATCCGCCTGCCCAGCAAAGCCAAGGCGCCCATCGCCCTGTCCACCATCATCGGCGTGGTGCTGCTGGCGGCGCTCAACATCATGCCGATCGAAATCAGCGCCATCCTGGGTTGCCTGGTATTGCTGGTGACCAGGTGCCTGCGCTGGAAAGACGCCATGAACGCGCTGAGCGCACAGGTCATTCTGATCATCGTGTCGTCGCTGGCCATGGGCGCGGCACTGCTCAAGACCGGAGGCGCCGATTACCTGGCCCAGTTGTTCGTCTACATCACCTTCGGCGCGCCACCGGCTGTGGTGCTCGGCGGGCTGATGCTGATGATGGGAATTCTGACCAACATCGTGTCCAACAACGCCGCGGCCGTGATCGGCACCCCCATCGCCATCGGTATCGCCCAGCGCCTGGGCATGCCGCTGGAACCGTTCGTTCTGGCGGTGCTGTTCGGCGCCAACCTCAGCTTCGCGACACCGATGGCCTACCAGACCAACCTGCTGATCATGAACGCCGGCGGCTACAAGTTTGGCGACTTCGTGCGGGTGGGCCTGCCGCTGGCCATCGGCCTGTGGCTGGTGCTGACCACGGTTCTGGTGTGGGCCTACGGCATGTAGAAAGCCGAATGAAAATATATAAATAAGGAGAACAGACGACGATGAGTCATTCCGCAGCAGCCGCCCCGCTTCGCCACGGCCCGTATCCGGAACTGACCTGGGCCGCGATCCTGGTCGGTTACTTCCTTGGGGTCATCATCGCGGTGAGCATCGGTTACGCGGCACTGATTCTCGGGTTCTCAATCGAAGGCTCGGAACTCGCGGCCATCCTGGGCTTCGGCATCCTGCGCGGCATCATGCGGCGCAACAGCATCATCGAAAACAACATCGCCCAAACCGTGGCCAGCGCCGTGAATGGCGCCTCCAGCGGACTGATGTTTTCCGTGCCCGCCATTTTCATCCTGGGCTATGGCTCCGATTTCAACCCGGTGATGCTGACCTTCGGCGCCATTGCCGGGGCTTTCCTCGGCATTGGGTTCATCATTCCGCTGCGCAAACAAATGATCGACTACGAGCGGCTGACCTATCCGGGTGGCGTCGCGGTCGCCACCATTCTCAAGGCGCCCGGCGCCGGAATCCACAAGGCCATGCTGCTGATCGGCGCCGCGCTGTTCAGCGGCGTGCTGCACGGCTTCAGCCAGTATTACGGAGTCGAGAACTGGGCCCTGGGCGACGCGATTGGTATGCCGGAGTACATGAACGGCGTGTGGTACCTGTCCCTGCTGACCATCGGCGTGGGTTACATCGCCGGCAAGGGGGGCGTCGCTTTCATCGTCGGCGGCTACGTGTGTTACTGGCTGCTGGCCCCCCTGATGTCCGGCCTTGACCTGTTTCCGGCGGACCCGGACACCGGCCGGATTCTGAATGATCCCGGCAGCCTGCGGTTGTTGCTGTACCGGCCGGTCGGCATCGGCATGTTGATCGGCGGAGCCGTGGCCGGAGTGGTGATGGCGTTTCCGATGATTCTCAGCGCCGTTCGCAGCATGCAGAACGCAGCCCGCTCCGAGGCGGCGATGTCGCGCGACGAGATGCCGATCCGCCTGCTCTACATCGCGATCGGCGGCGCGGCCGTGCTGCTTGCGGTCATGGCCATTCTGTCCACCGAGAAAATGGGCCTGGGGCGCGGCCTGGTGATGGCCGTGGTCGGAACCCTGTGGGTCTGGATCGCCGGGGTCATCCTGTCGGAAGCGATCGGGCGCACCAACTGGTCGCCCCTGTCCGGCATGACCCTGGTGGCGGTGACCATCCTGATCTTCATTTCAAGCGGACTGGGCGACACCAAGGCCGCGATTGTCTCCGCCATCATGGTCGGTGCGGCCGCCTGCGTCGCGATGTCACAGGCGACCGACCTGATGCTGGATCTGAAGACCGGATACCTGGTGGGTGCCACACCGCGGCAACAGCAGATGGGACAGTTCCTCGGCGCCTGGCTCGGCCCGATCGTGATCGTGGTGCTGATATTCGTCCTGCACGAAGCCTACGTGCTGGGCAGTGACAAGTTGCCGGCACCGCAGGGGCAGGCGCTGGCCAGCATGGTGAACGGCATCATGGGCGGCGATGTGCCCGGGCAGAAATACCTGGCCGGCGCCGGTCTCGGCGCCCTGCTGAGTATTTTTCAGCCAGGTCTGGGCATCACGGTGGGGCTGGGCTTCTATCTGCCGTTCAATATCGTGCTGACCTACAGCATCGGCACCGCGCTGCGGGTCGGCAGCGACTACAAACTGGGCAACACCTGGGCCGAAACCACCGGCATTCCGATCGCCGCCGGACTCATCGTCGGCGAGGCCCTGGTCGGCGTCAGTTTCGCCATCGCCAAGATCGTGGAGGCCGTCTGACATGAAACACCTTGGACTCATCCTGGTCTTCGCGGCCTTTCTGTGCGGTGCTTTTCTGTCGGTACTGGACCCCCGAGCGGTCAACTGGCTGTTGTTCGCACCCTGCATGGCCATCGGCGCCATGGGACTGCTCCTGCACCGGCGTGCGGTTCACGCCGCCGCCCGCGGCGACGCCGTGCTCTCGGGAAATATCCGCAATCTGGGAGCGTGCCTGGAACGAATCCGTGGCCGCCTGGAAGCCCTGCACGAACGCGATGACCTGCCGACCTACGAGGCTCGATTCGAAATCGACCGCCTGTTCCGCGAGGACCTCGATGCCTTCGCCGAAGCGCGTGAAAGCATGATCCACGTATTCGGCATTCAGAACTATGCCGACGTCATGAGCCATTTCGCGGCGGGTGAGCGTTACATCAACCGTGTGTGGTCCGCGTCAACGGACGGGTACGTGGACGAGGTGAAGCAATACCTGACGCGGGCCCGCGACCAGTTCCGTGAAGCCGAAGCGCACTTTCGATCGGTACAGTCGCAGTTCGCCGGAGCGGCGGAAATTCAGGAAAGGGCCTGAACCAGCAGGTCGCGGGGGGGCTCACCCAGTTGCCGGGCCGACCATTCCGCGCGCTGCTCCGGCGGTTCGTCTCGGTCACCCAGCGCATCCACGGCATCCAGTTGTGCCCGCAGACCGCGGCGGTTGGCGATCTGGACGTTGAGTCCCGGACGTGCGTTCAATTCCAGTATCAATGGCCCGAGGTCGCGGTCGAGCACGATATCCACGCCGAGATAGCCGAGGTTGACGGCTTCATGGCAACGGGCGGACATCTCCAGGATTCTGCCCCAACCCGGAATCTGGAAGCCTTCGATCGGTGCCCCCGTGTCCGGATGAATGGACACGGCCGAATTTCCGGAAACGCCGCCGATGGTCATACCGCTGGCCAGATCGATACCAACGCCAATCGCGCCCTGGTGCAGGTTGGCCTTGCCGTGGGACAGGCGGGTGGGAAGACGGGACATGGCCATGACCGGATAACCCCTGTAGACGATGACCCGGATGTCCGGCACGCCGTGGTAGGTCAGGCGCGAGAATGCGGGATCGAAATGCACCAGGGACTCCAGCATCGCCGCATCGGGCTGGCCGCCGAGTGAATACAGCCCGCCGATAACATTGGTGAGGTGGTGCTCGAGCGTATCCTGCTCGATCATCTCGCCGTCGGAATCGATGAAATAATCGCCCCGGCGGCCGGTGACCACCATGATTCCGTCACCGCCGCTGCCCCGCGACGGCTTGATCACGAATTCGCTACGGTCACCCAGCAGGTCATTGATCCGCGATGTCTGGTGCATCAGGCCGATCACGCCGATCAGTTCCGGCACGGGCAGGTTTTCGCGCAACAGGCGCTGCTTGCACAGAACCTTGTCGTCCACCAACGGGTAATGGCGCCGGTCGTTGTACTGAAGAATGTAATCGCCATTGCGGCAATTGAGCCCCAGCACTCCGGCCGACCGCAGGCGGCGCAGCAATCCGATCATGGCCGGCCATCCTCGTCCACGACCGTGGCCAGCGAACGGAAACGGCGCAGTTCGGTCAGGCGGAACCCGGTGTAACGGCCCAGCGCGATGATCACGCCGAGCACGATCAGATTGACTTCGGGGAACACGGTCACCCAGTACGCGAACTGGTCGACGGACATGGCGAGGTAGGCCAGCGCCGCCATCAACAGGCTGCCAAGACCTTCCTTGATCGACGTATACGCTCCCCGCTCTTCCCAGACGACGGACATGCGCTCGATGACCATGGAGATGATGACCATCGGAAACAGCGAAACCGACAGACCGGTTTCCATGCCGAATTCGTTGCTGATGATGCTGATGGCCGTCATCAACAACACGACGATGGTCACCACGGCCGCCAGCCGCGGCACCAGCAACAAGCGCAGGCGCTCCATATAAAAGCGGAAGAACAGACCCAGCGAGACAATGAGAATGAACAGGATGATGCCCTTGAACAGCTCGGTCTCGCGGAAGGCAAGGGCGATCAACACCGGCGCGAAAGTCCCGAAGGAACTGAAGCCGACGAAATTGCGCAGCAGCACGATGACCAGAATGCCAATGGGTATCAACAACAGGATTTCGTACACCGACTGGGTCTGGACCGGGAATTGCAGCGTGGAAATCAGGCGCATGGACGAATGCTGGAGTTCGGCCCGCTGCTGTGCGATGTCCAGCGCGCTCTTCACCCGGTGGCGGGTGGAAATCTGCAGGTCGTCCAGTTTGGCGCCGCTCACCGTTACCGGGGGTTGATCGCCGGTCCACCAGATAAAAAAGCCTTCCGGCAACCCGTGCGTGCCGGTGGCCGGATCGAAAACCAGCCAGTCCTCGCCGTTGAACACGGCCAGAAGCGTTTCAAAATCAGCACGCTGGGTATCTTCACCGAGGCGGATACCGTGAATCTGCAGGGTTGGTATACGGGCGCCGGCCAACAGGGTCTGCGCCACACGCACGCGGTCCGCCGAACTTGCGACATCGGCCAGGAACAGATCGGCATTCTCGTCGGGATCGGTTCGGTTCAGGCGTTCGATCATCGCCGCGGCAAACGTTTCGGTGTCCGCCGATTCGGCGCGCACTACCTCGATCAGGTCCAACAGCGCGGTCGCATGCGGTTCCTCGAGCTCAGGCACGCTGGGATAGGCCGGGCGGCTGGCAAAGGAGCGCTCGCGGGTATCGGGAATCACCAGCGCGCGATAGTACAGGCTGCCGGGTTCGCGCAGGCGGCGCACCGCCCAGTCCGCCCGCCGGCTCATGGTCTGCTCCTCGAGTGTCAGGCCGAAACCGCGCGACACGAAGTTTTCCTGGGCAACGGTGTAGCCCGAAGGCCGGGCCGGCAGCAACAGGCTGGCCCGTACCGCCCCGTGTTCCGGTTCGAGTTGCAGTCGCGCCTGAACGGTCCAGGCCACACTTTCCAGGTCCGGGTAAGGCGGATAGCCCAGTCGAATCACCTTGTAGGCGAAAATCAGCCCACCGAGTGTCATCAACAGCAGAGACAGCGTGACCCACTGCCGGTTGCGCTTCATCGGGCGGCAGCTCCCCGCTCCGGGGACCCGGCATCGTCGTGCTGTCGCATTCCAGGTTCCATCAGGCGCGTTCTCCCGGGGGCAGTGATGGCGAGCGGCGGATTATACCGATAATGACAGTATCCGGATAATGCAGCCGCATTTGCCGCAGAGCGCATTCTGCAACGGTTTTGTAAAAAAAGCGTTAGTTAGGGCGCACGCCCTTCCCCTATTGCGTTTGTTTGGGTAATTACCGATTGACTGAAATGATTACGAAGTTATAGAGTGAAGGGCTCCTGTTTTTAATTCTTAATCTCGAACTACGTCCCACACATGAGAACCGGTATGTCAATCACAAAACGAAAGCTCCTGATACCGCTGATCGCTTTCGCGGCAATCAGCACCCTCAGCCTCTCCTCGCCCGTATTTGCACAAACGACCGTTGATCAGGTCACCCAGGCGGGCGAGCAGCGCGCCGACGAGGGTGCCGCCGAACAACAGCGGATCGAACAAGTGGCCAATCAAACGGACCAGCTGCTTGCGCAGTACGAAACCGAACTCAAGGTCGTTGATGGCCTGAAGGTCTACAACGGCCTGCTGCAGCGCCAGATCGATAACCAGGAGGCGGAGAAAGTCGCCCTGACTGAATCGATCGACAGCGTTGCGCTGATCGAGCGTCAAATCATCCCGATGATGACGCGCATGCTTGACTCGCTCGAGGAATTCATCGAGCTCGACACGCCCTTTCTGCTGAAAGAACGTCGTGACCGTATCGCGCGACTGCGCGACATGATGGAGCGCTCGGACGTCACCGCCGCGGAGAAATTCCGCCGGGTGATCGAGGCCTATCAGATCGAAAACGAATACGGCCGCACCATCGAAGCCTACAAGGGCACGGTCTCCATCGACGGCAACGAGCAGGAAGTGGACTTCCTGCGCATTGGCCGTGTCTCTCTTTCATACCAGTCCATCGGCGGCCAGCACACCGGCGCATGGGATCCGGCCACGGGCAGCTTCGTGTCCCTGCCGCCGGAAACCTACAAGTCGCAGGTTGCCCAGGGCATCCGCGTCGCGAGGAAGCAGGTTGCACCTGACTTGCTCGTCGTACCCGTCAGTGCTGCCGAAGGAGAAGCACAGTGAAGAACAGAGTCATTACATTCGCTTTCTCCGCCATCCTCGGATTGGCGCTGAGCGCCCCCGCGACGGCCGCAGAGTCCGTCTCACTCGACGAACTGCTGCAGCAGGTTAAACGCGGCCGTGTCGCCGACGCGGAAGAAAACCGCACCCGTCTGCAGGAATTCCAGCGCAACCGCGCCAACCAGCAGCAGGCTCTGGCCGACCTGAAGGCCGAGCGTGCCCGCGAGGAACAGCGGTCGGCAACGCTCGAAGCCCGATTTGCCACCAACGATGAGGAAATCATCGAACTGGAGCGCGCCCTGCAGGAACGCCTCGGCGACCTGAAGGAATTGTTCGGCGTGCTGCAACAGGCAGCCGGCGACGCCCGCGGCAACTTCGACAGTTCCCTGACCCAGGTTCAGTATCCCGAACGCTCGGAATGGCTGACCGAATTCGCCCAGAAGATGGGTTCGACCAACCGCCTCCCGACCCTGCAGGAAATCGAACGCCTGTGGTTCGAATTGCAGCGCGAGATGACGGAATCTTCCAAGGTCTCCCGCTTCACCACCACGGTCGTGAGTGCCGAAGGTGAGGAGCAGCAGCGAGAAGTGGTCCGGGTCGGTCTGTTCAATGTCGTCTCGGATGACAAGTATCTCGAATACGTGCAGGAAACCGGACGCCTGGTTGAACTGGCACGCCAGCCGCAGAGCCGCTTCACCAACCGCGCCGAGGAATTGTTCGAAGCCGACAGCGGCATGACCGCCTTCGGTGTCGACCCCACGCGTGGCCAGTTGCTCGGACTGCTGGTACAGGCACCCAGCCTGATCGAGCGGATCAAGCAGGGACAGATCGTCGGCTACACCATTATCACGCTCGGCGTGATCGGCCTGGCCATCGCCTTGTGGCGTCTGCTGATTCTGACCGGTGTTGGTGCGAAGATTCGCAGCCAGTCCCGTAATCTGGAAAAACCGGGCAACAATCCGCTGGGCCGGGTCATCAAGATCGCTCACGACCACCCGAACGTGGACGTCGAGGGTCTGGAACTCAAGCTGGGCGAAGCCATCCTCAAGGAAACGCCGAAGCTCAACGCGATGCTGCCGTTCCTGAAGATCATCGCGGTGGTGGCACCGCTGCTGGGTCTGCTGGGTACGGTGACCGGTATGATCATCACCTTCCAGGCCATCACCCTGTACGGTGCGGGTGATCCGAAACTGATGGCCGGCGGTATTTCCACGGCACTGATCACGACGGTTCTCGGTCTGTGCGTCGCCATTCCGATGGTGTTCCTGCACACGCTGGTGGCCAGTCGCGCTCGCCGCCTCACGCAGATTCTGCAAGAGGAAGCCGCTGGCATGTTGTCGGAACGCGCGGAACAACAGCAAACCGCAGGAGTCTGACGGATCATGGATGTCCTGTACTACTATCTGCCGTTTCTCGAGACCATTCGGGATTTCTTCGAGCTTGGCGGACCGGTTCTGCGGGTCATCGGCATCCTGACGTTATTTATGTGGATGCTGGTCATCGAGCGTCTGGTGTTCATGCGTACCGGGTATCGACGCCTGGTACGCAGCGCGCTCCAGATCTGGGAAAACCGCGAGGACAAATCCTCGTGGAAAGCCCATCAGATCCGTTCCCGCATCATTGCCCATGTATCCGCTTCGGCTGAGAAGCACCTGGCCCTGATCCAGACCTGTGTCGCGCTGTGCCCCCTGTTGGGCCTGCTCGGCACGGTCACGGGCATGATCGAGGTGTTCGAAGTCATGGCGATCTCGGGCTCAGGCAATCCGCGCTCAATGGCGTCCGGCGTCTCCAAGGCAACGGTCCCGACCATGTCCGGCATGGTCGCGGCCCTGTCCGGCGTCGCCATGAGTGCCTACCTGAGCAACCGAGCGAGAAGAGAACGCGAAGCACTGGCGGACCATCTCGAAATTCACCACCAGTGACCGGCACCGTTTTGAAGGAGAATTGAAATGCGGCAACAGTTTGCCCAGGAACCGGAAGAAGAGTCGAACATCGACATCACGCCCATGCTTGATGTCGTGTTCATCATGCTCATCTTCTTTATTGTTACAGCCACCTTCATCAAGGAAGCCGGCATCGAGGTCAATCGGCCCGATGCGGCGACCGCGGTGAAGCAGGAAAAAGCCAATATCCTCGTAGCGATCGGCCCCAACAACGATATCTGGATTGACCGCCGCCAGGTGGATATCCGTTCCGTGCGCCCGAACATCGAGCGCCTGCACGCGGAGAATCCGCAGGGATCCGTGGTCATCCAGGCCGACAAGGAGTCCAAGACCGACACCTTGATCCAGGTTATGGATGCCGCGCGTTCGGCCGGGGTGTATAACGTTTCGATCGCCGCGAACGAGCAGTAACGGAGACCAGTTATGGCGTCAAATATTCTTGACTCACTGACGCTTCCGACGGGTGGTCATTACACCCGGCTCGTTGTCGGGGGTCTGGTCGGTGTCGCGGTTACGGCCGCGCTGTTCTGGACCATGTCCTACCTGATCGAGACGGCAGACCGCTCTCTGGACGAATCGGGGATGTCCAACATCGTCGATTTCGTCCGTCTGAAGCGAGACGAGACACCACAGCGCAGGCAGCTCAAACCCGAGAAGCCACCACCGCCGGAAGCACCGCCACCGCAGCCCCCCACCCCGCAGCTCGACAATCTGGACCCGTCGGCCGAAAAAATCGCGATTTCCGCGGTACCGGTGGAAACGGACATCGAAATGTCCGGTGGGTTCAGCCTCGGCGTGGGCGAAGGTGATTACCTGCCCATCGTGAAGGTCGCGCCGATTTATCCCCAGCGCGCCCTGTCCCGGGGTATCGAGGGCTTCTGTGTGGTGCAGTACACGGTGACACGGCAAGGCACGATCACCGACCCGTTCGTGGTCGAGGATCAGTGCACCAGTTCACTGTTCCACAACGCGTCCATTCAGGCCGCGCTGAAGTTCAAGTACAAACCGCGCGTGATCGACGGACAGGCGGTGGAAGTGCCCGGCGTCCAGAACAAGTTCACGTACAACATCGAGGAATAGGATTTTGCGAAACCCCATGGATATCGCGAAACGCCATACCGGCAAATACACGAGCCTGATTCTGGCCGGGTTCCTGCTCACGGCGGCCGCCACGGCCGTCGCGCAGGAAGACCGCAAGACCAAGCAGACCGTGGCCATGAGTCAGCAGACCTACGAGAAGCTGACCGAAGTCCAGGAACTGGTCGAAGCCAAGGATTACGCGGGGGCCGAAAATCTCCTTCGCGAAATGCGCGGCAACGAACGGCTCAGCGACTACGAACGGGCCCAGATCTGGAATCTGACCGGCTACTCGTATTACCTGCAGGAACGCTACTCGGATGCCATCAACGCCTACGAGCAGGTCCTGCGGCAACCCGAACTTCCCGAAGCACTCCAGCTGGCCACGCTCAAGACCATGGCCCAGCTGCAGTTCACGGTGGAGAACTACGAAGCCGCGTTGAGCACGGTGCGCCGACTGATGGCTGCAGTGCCCGAGCCTTCCGCTGACGTCTACATGCTCGAAGGTCAGGCTCTGTTCCAGATGAATCGCTACCAGGAAGCGCTCAAACCCATCAAGACCGCGGTGGACATGTACCGCGATCAGGGCCAGGTGCCGAAGGAAAACTGGCTGTTGCTGTTGCGCGTGATCTACTTCGAAATGAAGGATTACGACAACATGCTCGCGGTCGTAAAGGAGTTGGTTCAGAATTATCCCAAGGACAGCTACATTCTGACCCTGGCTGGCGTGTACAGCGAATTGGGCGACACCAAGAAGCAGTTGGCCCTGACCGAAGTGCTGTACGAGAAAGGCCTGCTGAACACCAATTCACACATCACCAACCTGGCCAACCTCTACCTGCTGCACGAACTGCCTTACAAGGCCGCACAGGTGCTGGACAAGGGCATCAAGGCAGACATCGTCGAGCCCAATGAACGCAACCTCCGCCTGCTTTCGCAAGCCTGGTACACGGCACGCGAGGACGCCAAGGCCATCCCGCCGCTGCGCCGTGCCGCCCAGTTGAGCGAAGATGGCGAGTTGTACCTGCGCCTGACGCAGTCGCACATCAACCTGAAGGAATGGAAAGACGCAGCCGCCTCAGCCCGCAAGGCCATCCAGCTCGGAGGCCTGAAGCGGCCCGACCAGGCCCAGATCATGCTCGGCATGGCGCTGTTCAACCAGCAGCAACTGGACCAGGCCCGCCGCGCTTTCGAAGCGGCATCGCGCGACAATCGTTCCGCGCGGGTGGCCGAGCAATGGATCAACTATGTTGATAGCGAACTCAAACGCAAGGAATTGATGGATCAGGACGTCGAGTACAAGGAACGCGAACGCGACGCCCTGCTGGATGCTTTGCCGCAAGAATAACCCCACTCCGTTCCCTGCGAAAAACCCCGGCCTGGCCGGGGTTTTTTTTGCCTGCGATTCATTCGAATTGCATGTACAATCCCGAACTTTGCGGCCTTGACACCGACCGCCGCACTGTCTGTGACACCATCAGGAAACTCGCATGCTCGAACACCTCCAGGCCGTTCCCCCCGACCCCATTCTCGGCGTTCTGGCCGCCTACAATCAGGATCCGAACCCGAATAAAATTGATCTGGGCGTTGGCGTTTACAAGGACGAGGAAGGCCGGACACCGATCCTCCCGTCGGTGCTGAGCGCCGAGCGCGAACTGCTGGAGCGGCAAACCAGCAAATCCTACCTGGGCCCCACCGGGGTGACCGGTTTCAACGAAGCCATTTCCCGACTGATCTTCGGCGCGGACAGTCCGGCCCTCAACGAATCACGTATACGCACCGTGCAAACGCCCGGCGGCACTGGTGCGCTGCGGGTTGCCGCCGAGGTGATCAGAACCGCCAACCCCGATGCCCGGGTGTGGTTCAGCGATCCGACCTGGGCCAATCACACCGCGATATTTCCGGCCGGTGGCCTGCAATCGGGCACCTACCCTTATTTCGACCCCGACAGCAACGGCCTGCGTTTCGACGCAATGATGGAAGCTCTGGGTCAACTCGGCCCGAACGATGCGGTACTGCTGCATGCCTGCTGCCATAATCCCTGTGGTGTCAGTCCGGATGAATCGCAGTGGCGAGAAATCGCCGAATTGGCCGGGCAGCGCGGTTTTCTGCCGGTGATCGACATGGCTTACCAAGGCTTCGAACGCGGGCTGGACGATGACAATCTGGCGATCCGGGTGTTTGCCGAACAGTGCCCGGAACTGATCGTCGCCAGTTCCTGTTCCAAGAATTTCGCGATGTACCGCGACCGGGTGGGCGCAATTTCCGTGCTGGCTTCCAGCGCGCAGAAAGCGGCCGACATCGAAACCGTCATCCATTCGCTGACGCGCAAGAATTACTCCATGCCGCCTGCCCACGGTCCCGCCGTGATCGACATCATCCTGCACGATGACGCGTTGACGGCGCAGTGGCGCGCGGAAGTCGGGGACATGCGTGACCGCATCAACGGTCTGCGCGCCGGCCTGGTAGCCCGGATAGCCGCCAGTGGCGTGGAACGCGATTTTTCCTTCCTGGAACGCCAGGCCGGAATGTTTTCGTTCCTGGGCCTCACGGTCGACCAGGTGCAGAAGCTGCGCGAGCAGTTCTCGATTTACACGGTAAATTCAGCCCGAATCAACATCGCCTCGCTGAACCAGGCGAATCTCGACTACTTCGTCAGCGGCCTGAAATCCGTACTCGAGGGCTGACGGCCAGCGTGGGGCCTGTTCGTCATCGGCCGGGGCCGGAGACGACACCGGAAAGAATTCGGAATGCCCTGGATCGCAGGGCTGCACTGGTTCTGACCGGGTTTCGCGCCGACACACCCGATGCGCTGATTCGCACCGCCGGACTGGTGGGCCGGAGGAACACGGGAATCGACGAAGCCCTTCTCGGTCCGGCCATCATGCACGTGCGTTGCGACCTGAACCGAAAAGCCGATGCTCCGGCTTATTTCACCAACGAATATTTCCCCCTGCACACCGATGTGAGTTACGTACCCCGTCCGCCCCGGTTTCTCCTCATGCAGTGCATTACTCCGGACCCCGCCAAGGGCGGAGCCTGTCTGCTGGCTGATTGTGACGAGGCGGGATCGGCGCTTACTGATGATGACCTTGCCTGGCTGAGGCGCCCGGTGTTCAACTTCGCGTATCCACCGGGATGTCCTGAGGGGAAAGCGGTTGACTACCGGGTTCGCGAAACTGAATTTTGGCGGTACAAACCCGGCGCCATGACCTGGCCGAACGCAGCCAGTGCAGCGCTCTCCCGCTTCGACGCCGCCCTCAATGACGCCTGCGTGACCGTGCATCTGAATGCGGGCGACCTGTTAATCGTTGACAATCATCGTGTCGCGCATGGCCGGACCGCGTTCATGCCCGCGACTGCACCGGACCGCTCTCGACATCTGATCAGGATGTACGCGGCCTGAACGAGCTTACAGCGCATCCGGCGTCCGGCCGGATTCCTCCCTGACGGGTGCTTCGAGTCCCGCGCGTTCATGCAGATGGTTCCACACACTGTCGAACTGGGTTGAGCCGCACAGCAGCACGACGAAGTCGCCCGGTTGCGCGGCATCCAGAACGTGATGAACCGCCTCGACGGCATCCGGCACGACATCGATCTGCTCCCTGGGCACTCCGGCGGCAAGCAGGCCGCGATTGAGCAACTGGGGAATTTCGTGAGGTTTTCGTCCACGATATTCCATGAAATTCCGGCAGACATAGTGGTCGAAATGCCCGGCCAGCTCCGCGATGGCCGCCAGAACAGCTTCGTCACGCCGGTCGCCCGTGAAACCCACCATCACCCGCCGTTTCCCGGCGGGATTTTGCTGATCGACGAATCGCGCGATCTGGCGAAACCCGTCCGCGTTGTGGGCATAGTCCATGATGACCGAAAACGGCAAACCGTCGAATCGGTTCAGCCGCCCGGGCGTGTTTTCGTAGGACATTTCGAAGGAACGCAGGCCGGATGCGATAGCGGGAATTTGCGCACCGCCGAAATAAGCGGCGGCCGCGGCATGCAGGGCATTGCTGACATTGAAAGGCGCGCTGCCGCCGAAGGTGGCGGGTATTTCGTCCACGGGCAGCACCGGCAGTCGTTCCGGACCATCATGGAGCACCAGCCATCGCCGCCCGTCGTTCGCAGGCTCCAACACCGCTCGCGCGCCCCGTTCACCCAGTTCCGCAACTTCCTGTTCCAGGCTGGCGCGGATCGAAATCAGGCAGACCTTCCTGGCCGTACAGGCCGACGCCATGGCCCGGCAACGCGGGTCGTCACCGTTCAGCACCGCCGCTTCCCGCGCCCGCACGGGAACCGCCTGCTTGAGGGCTGCCATCTCTTCGAGCGTGTGGGTGCCGATGCGGCCGAGGTGGTCATCCGTGACGTTGGTGCATACAGCCACGTCGCACCAACGGAAGGTAAAGCCCAGCCGGGCAATGCGGCCAAAATACTCTTCGAAAACCGCAGCTTCGACGGTTTCGGTCTCCAGAATCCAGTGATGGGCCGCCACGTCCGCGGTGGCACGCCGGGTCTCGAACTGCTCGCCGAAATAGAGTCCTTCGGAACACACCATGCCGGTGTGCTTTCCCGCGTGCTCGAGGATGCGGGTAATCATCCGGCAGGTGGTTGTTTTTCCGTTGGTTCCGGTGACTGTCAGAACGGGAATCCGCGCGGGCTCGCCCGCCGGAAACAACCACCTCAGAAACCGGGTGGCGCACTCCCCGAACAACGGCGATTCCGGTGCCAGCAGGTGGTCCAGATCGGGCGCCAGGTCGACATCGACGACCGCCCCCCCGGTTGTCTCCAGTGAGTGGCCGATGTCGCGGCTGACAATATCGACCGCGACCAGCCCCGCATCCAGCCGCCGTGCGATGTTCCGGGCCAATTCGAGCGTATCGGCATGGACCTCGTCAGGCGGAAATTCTTTGCCACCGCTGATGACGGCCAGCGGCTCACCGCCCGCCACCAGGATTTTGTGAGACGTTCCCGGCACCATTGCCTCGACGACAAGCGTCTGCGCCCGGTGGCGCATGTGGTCGACAGCCTCGGCAACTTCCTGTCCGATTTGCAGGTCGAGCGCCGCACTCACACCGTCCGTACGCATGGCGGGCCGTAAGACCACGGGATAACCGATCGATTCGGCCGCGCGCAGCGCCCGGCGAGTCATCAGGCAGTTGCCGGCGGACGGATCACGCGACGGAAGTGGCACCTTCCAGGTCGCCAGCAGGCTGCGGAGTGCCTCGCGGTCCCGCACCAGAGATTGGATGCGCGCGCAGCGGGAGACACAGAACGTACCGTCGACGATCTGTTTGAAACGTGCGTGGCCGAGCATCAACAGGCCGTTCCGCCGAATGCGAAAATCGCCTTCCAGACCCGGATAGGGATCGCGCTCCAGTTTGTAGCAGGGAATGTCCAGGCGGGCCGCGGCCGCGACAATAGCCTCGGTATCGCGCGGCTGCACGTATTGGGTTGCAAATTCAAGAAAGGAGTTCACCGCCGCCGCGGTGTCCGGCGTTGGACCGGCATCCGAATCACCTGCCCCACCGGCCGCCGCAATGAGTCGCAGAGCCAGTTCAGCCGCCTGGCGACCCACCTCGTCGTGTTCGTATTCAAACCAGGCCCAGACGCCGTTGCCGGCGCTGTCGAGCTGAAATCCGGACTCATCCACCCGGTGACCCGAGTGGCGCTGCAAGGCGAGCGCCAGCTGGTTGTACGTGGAAACCATGGCCGCAAGCGGCTCGGCAGCCGCGGCAACCGGGGACTTATCCCACTCACCCGCCAGCCACGGCCCGATCCGGGTCAGTTCGCGGATGACGGTCTCTCCGCCATCCGCGAACTTCCGGAGTTCTTCGCGATCGGGCACGAGCTGTTGCTCGAGCAAGGTGCGATCGCTACGCCGGTTCGGTCCGATCAGGAGCAGGGTCTCGGGGATGTGCATGGGCGATATTGTACGCCGGGCAACCCCCGATTTCGGCCCCGGGCGGCCTCGCCCCCGTTACTTGACGTAACCGAGTTTCTCCAGGGTGATGAGAATACGGTGCGCGGCCAGATCCGGAGTCAGTTCGGTCGTGTTGATGACGATTTCGGCGTTTTCAGGCACTTCGTACGGATCATCGATGCCGGTGAAGCCCTTGATCAGACCGGCGCGGGCCTTGGCATACAGACCCTTGCGGTCACGCTGCTCGCAGATTTCGATGGGGGTGGAGACGAAAATTTCGATGAATCCGCCCACCGGGCTGATCGTTTCGCGAACCTGCCGGCGGGTCGCTGCATACGGCGCGATAGGCGCGCAGATCGCGATGCCGCCGTTCTTGGTGATCTCACTGGCAACAAAGCCGATACGCTGAATGTTCAGATCACGATGCTCCTTGGAGAACGTCAACTCGCTGGACAGGTTCTTGCGCACAACATCACCGTCGAGCAGGGTCACCGGACGGGAGCCGTCCTCGAGCAGTTTCACCAACAGGGCATTGGCGATGGTGGACTTGCCCGATCCGGACAGACCGGTGAAAAACACCGTAAAACCCTGCTCGTGGCGCGGAGGATGGGCACGGCGCAGTTCCTCGACGACCTTCGGATAGGAAAACCACTCGGGAATGTCCAGGCCCTCGTGCAGGCGCCGCCTGAACTCCGTTCCGGACAGGTTGAGCACGCTGTCACCCGGATCGACATCATCCTCGGGAACATACTCGGCCCGGTTTTCCAGGTAGACCATGTTGCGAAACGGCACCATGGTGATGTCCAGTTCCTCTTCGTGTTCCCGGAACAGGTCCTGCGCGTCGTAGGGGCCGTAGAAAGGCTCGCCGTTGCTGTCCACGCCCGGTCCGGCGTGGTCCCGGCCCACGATGAAGTGGGTGCAACCGTAGTTCTTGCGGATGATCGCATGCCACATCGCCTCGCGGGGGCCGGCCATGCGCATGGCCAGATTGAGCAGGCTGAGCTGGGTGGTCTGGTCGGGGTACTGCTCGAGTACATGTTCGTAGCAGCGCACCCGCGTGAAATGGTCCACGTCACCGGGCTTGGTCATTCCCACCACCGGGTGGATCAGCAGGTTGGCCTCGGTTTCACGCGCCGCCCGGAAGGTGAGTTCCTGGTGTGCGCGATGCAGCGGGTTGCGGGTCTGGAACGCCACGACCTTGCGCCAGCCCAGCTTGCGGAAGCGGCCGCGCAATTCCGACGGGGTATCGCGTAACAGTTTGAAATCGTAATAGGTCGGCGGCTCGATGCCGTGTACCCGGCCACCGAGATACACCGGCCCGGCCCGGTTCATCAGGTAATCGACACCGGGGTGGCGCAGGTCGGTGGTGCCGAAAACCTTCTCTGCCTCCTGCGATTTATCGGGGCGCCAGAGATCGGTCACCTCCAGGGTTGCCAGCAACACGCCTTCGGGGTCGCGCAGTGCGATCCGGTCGCCCGGGCCAACGCCTTCGGCGAAGGCCTCGGACACATCCAGCGTAATGGGCATGGGCCACAATACGCCGTCAGCCAGACGCATCCGCTCACACACGGATTCGTAATCTTCCTGGCCGAGAAAACCCTCCAATGGAGAAAACGCGCCGTTCATCAGCAGATCGAGATCGCACTGCTGGCGCTGGGTCAGGTCCCAGGACGGATAGTCCGTGGCTTTCGCTTTTTCCTGATCGGCCTGAGCTTCGTTGAGATACAGCTCTTTGAGTCGGCCGCCGTGCGGCTCCTTGAATGCACCCATGTGTACTTATCCTCGGTGTTGTGTCGGTTGCCGCCCGGCGCACAGGCCGTGCTGCAGCAGGTCGGTGCATTGCTGCACCAGGTCGAATACGTTCAATTCGGGATCGCGCACGATCAGTTCGCCCCAGGCATTGCACAAGCCGATAACGGACAGCGCGGCGAAGTGGCAATCCACGGACGGCCGCAGGAGTCCCATCTCCGCCGCTTCCTCGAATATGCCTTCGAGCAACTGGCGATAGCGGCTGCCCTGGCGTTTCAGGTCCGTTCGCTCTTCCTCGGAGAGGTAAAGCCGCTCGGTGTTGTACACCTTGAGCGCTTCATTCTTCTCGCGGTAGCTCGACAGGTGAGAGGTCACCGTCGCCAGCAGGCGGGATTCGAAGGGTTGGTCGCTCGCCGCGATGACCTCCATGCGGCGCACGTAGTCCCGTATGCCCAGCATGCAGACTTCGAACAGGGCCTCGTCCTTGGACTTGAAGTAGTAATAGAGGCTGCCCTGCTTGATCCCCATGCGCCGTGCGATGCCAGCGGTGGAGGCTCCGTGGAATCCGTGCTCGGCAAACTCCGCCGCGGCGGCCTTGATGGCCTCCAGGCGTTGTTGCTCGTAACGTGTAGGATCCCTGGATGTCGGCACGACCGGCTCCCGTGAATGAGAGCCAGGATTCTATAGAATAATAGAAAAATTACAACAGGCGCAGAACAATTATCATAAATCAAATAGTTATGACACAAATAACCTATAGATATATCGAAATCGGAAAAAGCTACTGATCGAGGACGATGTCGACCATGAGTTCGTTGGCCAGGTCCTCGAGTTCTTCACGCAGGCGCTCCACGGATGTGCCGCCCGGCACCCGCATCCTCGCCCGTGCATGAAACAGGACCTCGGCGGACATGGAAGCGCTTTCACAACGGGTTTCCAGTTCCTGGACGTTGATCCCGTGCCGGGTCAGGATGTCGGTGATGTCGTGGACGATACCGGGCCGATCCTGGCCAACCAGGTCCAGGGAGAACTCTTGAACATCGTCGCCCGGTCCGGGCTCGCCGGTCCGCTGGGCGAGGATGTGCACGCCCTCGGCTTCGAGAGCGGCCAATGCTTTGAGAAATTCCCCGGTGCGGTCCTGCGGCACCCGGGCCAGCAGGATGCCCGCGAACTTCCCCGCCAGCGACATCATGCTGCTCTCGGCCCAGTTCCCGCCGTGATCTTCCAGCAACCGGGAAAGCGATTTGACGATGCCAGGCCGATCGTCGGAGACAACGGTCAGAACTACGGATTCGTTCACGATCAACCGCCCCGCGGTGCTCAGATGCGCTCGATCACTATGCGCAGCTTCAAGGTGAATACAGCCACCTGGTTGAGGAAACCAGGAGATTCCCGTACGCCGACCGACATTTCGGTCTGATGGGCGGTGATACGGTCTTCTTCGGTCGGACACGGGCACTTCAAGTCGGTCTCCACCGTGCCGGAATCATTCTGGAACAGATCCACTTCCGTCGCCGTCAGCGACAGACGGACGAGAATCTCGCCGTCCGCGTCGCCCCCCGGAAGTTCGAGTGGCTCGGGCGGCCCTGGCGGATCCTGTACCACGCCTGCCGGAAGATTGTGCTTTTTGACCTTGATACGACCCTCACCCTTCAAACCCTCGTTGAAAACCTTCGCCGAGAGGTCGAATTTCCAGTCGTCACCAATGTCGCCTTCCTGACTTTCAGACAAAACGGAAATCGTAACCTTGAACGCCATGACGGCTCCTCACATATCCTGTTGGGCCCCGCAAACACTTCGTGCCGAAAAGCCCTGACCAGCAGACCCCCTTCCCTATCCCATCAAGTTTAACAGACTTCCGAAGCCGCAACGGGGACTCGGTACGCCGATGGCCACCTGCCCCAACCTTCCATCCACGGCGACCGCTCCGCGGCGAACAGTGCCTGGCGGGAGTCTCGCGGACACGAAGCGTTTCATCCGCCCGCAGCCGTCCGCGCCACGATTACCCGGGGAGGTTAGAATCCCATCAACGAAACGAAATGAAGCATCCATGACCGAAGCCACGTTTCGCATTCTCTACCTGACCGACAAGAGCGACCGGGGCGAATCCGCGACCATTCGCGGTGTCCACGATCGCGGCCATCGGGTTGTCGTTTTCGGGCGCGCCGATTCACCGCACGTGACCGCGATCCGGGATCACGGCGTTGCGGTCACCGGGGTCAGTTGGAAAAGAAAACTCGACCGCTCCCTGCTGCGCCGCATCCGCCAGACCATCCGGGATGAAGACATCGACATCGTGCACGCGATGAACAGCCGCACGACCCTGCACATGGTACTGGCCACCCGGCCATTGGCACGTGCCGGACGTTCCCCGCGGCTGGTCGCCTACCTGGGAGTGACCGGAAACGTTTCCTGGTGGTCACCGCTGTCGTGGCTGCGATTTCTGAACCCCCGAATCGACCGCATTGTCTGCGTGGCCGAGGGTGTACGCCGCTACCTTCTGGGTGTGACCCTGCTGGGACTTCACCTGCCCCCGGAGCGCGTGGTGACCATTCACAAGGGCCACGAATTGTCCTGGTATACGGCCCAACCGGCGGACCGCGGCGCACTCGGCATTCCTCGAGACGCCACCCTGGTTACCGTGGCTTCCCGCCTGCGCCCGAGAAAGGGCTTGCTGGAACTGATCCAGGCGCTGGGCCGGACCGATCCCGCGAAAAACATTCATGTGCTCTTTCTCGGGCACGAGGGAAATTCGGAACTGCATCGGGCCGCCGCGGCACTAACGGACCCCGGTCGCGTCCACTTCGCCGGTTTCCGGCGCGACGCGCCCGCCATCATGGCCGCCAGCGATATCTGCTGCCTGCCCGTACTGCGCGGCGAAGGGCTGTCGCGCGCGGTCATCGAAGGCATGGCGTATGGCGTCACGCCACTGGTCACCGATGTCGGCGGCAATACCGAACTGGTGATCGACGGCGAGAGCGGTCTGGTTGTACCCCCGGGCGACGTACCGGCGCTCGCCGAAGCCATCGAATGGCTGCACGACCATCCGCTGGAACGCCAGCGGATGGGGCGTGCTGCACGCGAGCGCATCGCAGGCCAATTCCGCAACCAGGACACGGTCGAAAAAACCCTGGCCCTGTATCGCGAACTGCTTCAGTAGCTGTAGGCAACCTCGATACCCACGACACGCCCCTTCATCAGCGGAGAGAATGTACCGCCGGTAGGCAGCGGTCCGAGCATCGTGGGCAATTGTGTGTCGCCGCCGTGATTGACCTCGTCCAGCAAATTTCGCCCGTACACCGAATAGATCCAGTGCCCCCCGTCCGCTCGAAAGTCCAGTCCCGCATCCAGAATGTTCTGCGACAGGAAATAACCGAGATTGCTGTCGGTGAAGAATGCGTCATCCCGGTAGGCGTAGTTTGCCCGTGCGGTCAGGTAGCCCCAGTCGCCGACCCGGAAATCGTGATTGATGCCCAGGCTCCAGGTCCATTCCGCGGCGCGCGGCAGTTTAAGGTCTTCGTCGGACTCGTTCACCACACCGTCGCCGTTCAGATCGAAAAATACGTCGCTGTACTCGGGATTGATATAACCCACCGAAACGGTCAGAACGGTACGGTTACCCAGCGAGAAGGCTCCCTCGGCCTCGAAACCCCAGATTTCGGCATTGGCCGTGTTCTTGATGATCTGCACGACCCCGGCTACCGGATCGGCCAGGTTGACTTCCCGCTGCATGTCATCGACTTCGTTATAGAACACCGCCGCATTGAGACGGCCGCGACCGCCGAGTTCCGTCTTCAGGCCGATTTCGAAGCTGTCGACCGTTTCCTCGTCGAACGGCCCCGGCCCGAGATTGACGGTATCGACCGCGGTGTTGCGCAGGTTGTAGCCGCCCGAACGTTGCGACCGTGACCAGTGCCCGTACATGCGCAGGTCATTGCGGATGTTCCAGGTAACGCCCAACTTGCCGGACCAGGCGTTCCACGATGCCTCATCGTTGAAATCGAACAGGCAGCCCGACGGGTTGGTGACGACATTGCAACTGGTGTTGACGTTGAAGATCAGGGAGGCGATTTCAGCGTCCTTGTCTTCCTTCGTGTAGCGCGCGCCCGCCGTCAGCGTCCAGGCCTCGTTGAGGTCGAAGTCGACCGCGCCGAACCAGGCCTTGGACTCCACGTTGTAGTTGCCTCCGCCGTCCTGCACGAGCGCCGGAGCCACACCACCGGTGGCGATACCGAGCAAGTTGCGCCGTTCGTGGTAATTGACTTCGTTGTCGAACCAGTAAATGCCCGTGGTGACCCGTGCATTGCCAAAGGTGCCGGTGTACCGCAATTCGTTGCTGAACTGTTCCTGGTTATTCCAGAACGGCGCGTGGAACAGCCAGACAGGTTGTGCGTCGATGTCACTCTCACCCTCGGACGTGTAATCCTTCCATCCGAAAATATTGGTTACCGTGCCATCACCAAAAGGCACATCCCAGTTCACCTCCAGCGTCACGAGATCATTCTCGAGTTCGTAAAACCCCGGTTCATCAATGGAGAAGTCAAAGCTGTCACGGTCGAAGCTGGCGAACGCACCCGGAATGCCCAGGCCATTGGCGTGGTTCTGCGACGCAGGCCCGTCGCCATTCGAGGTCAGATGTTCCCAGCGCAGATAAACCCGCACATCATCATGGGGCTCCCAGGAAAGGACGGGACGAAAAATCGTGGTTTTGGCCGCGCCGTGATCCTCCCCGGTCAGCAGGTTCTCGAAATAGCCGTCATCATCGGTGTGATAGAAACTGGCCCGCACGCCAACCGTATCGCTCAACGGCCCGCCGACACCGGCCATGACATAGGTGGTCAAGCCGCCATCACCGTTCGGGTTGCCATCCACGGCCACACGGGCATCGAATTCCGCCTCGTCACCGGGCCGGCGCGTGTTGATCAGGATGGCGCCGCCGGTCACGTTGCGTCCGAACAGGGTGCCCTGGGGGCCACGCAATACCTCGATGCTTTGAATATCGGACATGTCGATGACCACACCGGCGTTCTGCCCCATGTACACGCCGTCGACAAACACACCCACCGTGGGATCGATCGACGGGATCGAACTGTTGATGCCAAGCCCGCGAATGGAGAAATTCGCGATGGTTGGGAACGTGCCGATGTCGTCGAGCGCGACATTGGGCATCTTGACGGAGAGATTACCGAGGTCGCGAACCTTCAGGGCATCCAGTTGTTCGGAGTTGTAGGCCGTAATGGCGATCGGGACCGTCTGCGACAGTTCCTCACGCTTGCGCGCGGTTACAACCACCTCTTCCAGCAACGCGGTGGAACCGCGCTCGTTTTCCTGCGCCTGCGCCAGACCCGGCCCGGTCAGCATCAGGGAAAAAGCCGTAATCACCGTGACTTTCAGTGATCGGAAAACAAACGGGCGGTGGGCAGCCGGGTGATTTTTTCTTGCTATTGGCGAAATCATGGTTCTGTACCCCATATAAAAAATGTTGATGGTTCCCGGGGCCAGACGGCGCCCGGGCTGCCGTGATCCTTTTTATTCATACGCCTGCGAACCGGTTTCTTGCCGGTTCGTCCTAATTATCACGGCCAGCCAGGCTCTCATTCTACAAAATTCATCAGAACATTTTTTTGGGCCCGGGGGGTTTAGCCACACCGGGCGCCGCCGCTACACAATCCCGCCGCGCGCGGTTACCATGCTGCGTCTCGATCCGAACGAGATCCGGCCAACCGGGATACCTCACCGTGAACAAACAACCCAATTCCGAAATGTGCTTCATCTGTGGGCGCAGCAACCCGGTCGGGTTGTACATGCGCTTCCAGGACGATGGCGAACACACCGTGGTCAGTCACTACACGGTACCTTCCCACTACCAGGGTTACCCGGGCATTGTTCACGGCGGCATCCAGGCCGCGATGCTGGACGAGGTCGTGGGCCGGGTCGCGATGATTGGCGATCATCACCACTTCATGATGTCGGTGACCCTGGACGTGAAGTATCGTCACCCGGTGCCGGTCGGTGTCCCGCTCAAGATCAGCGGCCACATCGTCCGGCTGCGCGGCCGGCTGGGCAGGGCAAGAGGCATGATCGAACTGCCGGACGGGACCCTCGCCTGCGAGGCGGCCTTGACTCTGGCCGACGTGCCGCGGGAACTGCTCGCACAGACCAACCCGGAACTGCTCAACTGGAATGTGGATTGAGACGAAGAGCCGGACGCGAGCCGGCCCCGTTTCGGACCCGGCCGTTGCAATCGTGACGTCCGTGACAAGAGTCGTTTACCACGGCATCCATATCGGTTAGATTTACCCCATGAACCTGTGCAGAACCGGCTGGAGCACCCTGGCGCGTATCGCGCTCCTGGCGCTGTTGCTCGCCGCACAGGGTGCCGTACTCGCGCATGGCGTCGACCACCTGGACGTATCGGGCGACAACCTGTGTGCAGTCTGCTCGGCCAGCCATGTGCAGGGCGCAGCCACGCTGGACACCGGAACGGTGGCAGCCACGCCAACCGCGTCCGATATCAAGACAGCAAGCCCGCAGTCCGGTCCGGTCTCATCATGGACCGACCGGCCTCACGCACGAGCCCCTCCCTCCACTCTCTGAAACACAACCAATGCAAGACCGCCCCGCTCCGTGCGTGGCGGACGGAATTCCGTTCAGAGAGGATACAAGTACATGTTTTTGCGCAATAATTCGTTTTTGGCGCTGGCAGCCTTGCTGCTGGCAGGGGCGCCCGAACTCGCCCACTCCGCGGCCAATGGCAGCGATGATTCCCTGCCCGAGGGTGAGGACCGCATCCATGGCGAGAGCCATGAACACGAAGTGCTGGAGGAAATTGTCGTCACCGCGACGCCCCTGCGACGCGACATCATTGAAATTTCCCAGTCCGCCACCGTGCTGAGCGGGGCAGCGCTGCAACGCGAACTCGGCAACAACATCGGCGATACGCTGTCCCGGGTGCCGGGCATGAGCAATGCCAGCTTCGGCCAGAATGTCGGCCGTCCCGTGATTCGGGGACTGCAAGGCGCCCGCATCGGTGTGCTGACCAACAACATGGCGTCCAGCGACGCCTCCGCGGTCAGCCAGGATCACGCCGTACCGGCCGAGCCCTTCCTGGCCGACCAGGTGGAAGTGCTGCGCGGCCCCGCGACGCTGTTGTACGGCTCCGGCGCGATTGGCGGTGTGGTCAATATCGTCTCGCACATCATCCCGAACCAACGCCCGGAGGGCGGCCTGGAAGCCCGCGCCATGGTGCAGGGGGACAGCGCCGCGGATCAGCAATTCGGCGCGGGACGCATTGATTTCGGCGTTGGCGATTTCGTGCTGCACGCCGATGCCTTCGTGCGCCGTTCGGACGACTATGAAATTCCGGGCGAAGCCGAACTCTACGAGGAACACCACGACGAGGACCATGGGGACGAAGAAGACCATGGGGACGAGGAAGAGCTTCACGAGGCCGGGACAGGCGTGCTTGAAAACAGCTTTCTGGACAACGAAGGCGGTTCTCTGGGGGCCGCCTGGATGAGCGACCGCTGGCGGGTGGGACTGGCCTGGTCCGGCTACCAGTCCGACTACGGCATTCCCGGCGCCCACAGCCATGAGGGCGAGGAGCACGACGACCACGACCACGACGAGGGTGACCACGACGAGGGTGACCACGACGACCACGAGGGCGAAGAATCCGATGAGCATGCCGAAGATGAAGCCCTGGTGACCATCGGGTTGGAATCGAGCCGGGTGGACGGCGAACTGGAAGGCACCGATCCGTTCAAGGGCGTAGAGCGCCTCAAGTTGAAACTGGCCGTATCCGACTACGAACACACCGAATTCGAAGGTGACGAGGTGGGGACGGTGTTCACCAACGACACGTTCGACGCCCGGCTTGAGCTGCGCCATACGCCATGGGGCCGCTCCGAGGGAGCGTTTGGACTGCAATACACTGACCGCGATTTCGGCGCCGCGGGCGAGGAAGCCTTCGTGCCCGATTCAAACACCCGTACCGGCTCGATTTTCTGGGTCGAGTCGGTCGATTTCGGGAGCTGGATTCTGGATGTCGGCGCCCGCTACGAGGATGTGGATGTCGACGCCAAAGACGCCGGAGTCAGCGTGGACGATCGCTCCCGTTCGTTCACACCGTTCAGCGCCTCGGTCGGGGCCGTCTGGCACGTGAACGAGAGCAGCCATCTGAATTTCAACCTGTCACGCGCGGAACGCGCACCCACCGACCAGGAACTGTTCGGCGAGGGCCCGCACCTCGCCAGCCAGACCTTCGAGATCGGCGACTCCAGCCTGGGTACGGAAACCAACCTGCACATGGAAATCGGCTACCGGATGCATCAGGGGCGGCTGACCGGTTCGATCACGTTCTACACGGATGCGTTCAGCGATTACATCTACCAGCGCGACACCGGTCTGGAGGAAGATGGCCTGCCGGTGCGCCGATGGTCCCAGCAGGACGCCGACTTCTGGGGCGGCGAACTGGAACTTCGCTATGACGCGGGGCGCTGGAGTTCAGGCCACTGGCAGGGCTTCGTGTTCGCCGATGCCGTGCGCGGAGAATTCGACGACGACTCCAACATCCCGCGCATGCCACCGCACCGATTCGGGCTGGGAATCGACTGGGACCGGCAAGCCTGGGCCGCCAACGTCACCTGGATACACGCCGCCAGGCAGGACCAGACAGCCGTTTTCGAAACGGAAACGCCCGGCTACGATCTGCTCAACGCCGAACTCTCCTGGGCGTTCTGGCAGGACGGACGCGCGCAATGGGAAGCCTATTTGAAAGGCCACAATCTGCTCGACGAGGACATCCGTAACAGTACCTCGTCCCTGAAGGATCAGGCACCACAGATCGGGCGTAACTTCGTCTTCGGAATACGCGCGGCTTTTTGAGGCCGTACTTGCCGAAAATCCCGCTGCCTCTGGTACGGCCAAGCCCAAAGTTTTACCCTTTGCGCATGAGCCAGGAGAGCAGCGGGATGAGCATACCCCGAATTTTCGCGGAACGAATCAGTGCAATCGAACCCGATGTCAATAACGGCAATATCAAACTGACCTTTGCCGTCAATGGACGCAAGGGCAGCGAGGACACGGCCCAGATCATCATGCACGTCAACGATCTGCGCCGTGCGTTCGGCGAAGTGTTCGAAGTGGTTCAACGCACCTATTTCGACCCCAAACGGCCGGCCACCGACACATCGGTGGCCGGCAAGCCGCTGGATGACCTGACCGCGGACTGACTCAGCGCAGCGCCAGACCATCACCATGCGCACCTACGCCCACATCGGCCAGCCCAAGTGCGCTTCCACGGCCCTGCAAACCCGGTTTTTCGCGGTCCATCCCGAGTTGTATCACCTGGGCAGCGGATACCGCGGCGATATCGGCAAATACATCGATCGCGACGTGGCCCGGGTCGTTGAATCCGGCCTGCGCCACCAGAAGGATTTCCTGTGGAACGCCGGCGACGCACGCAAGGTCATGGCTCGCCACTCGGCAGCAGCGACGGGCGCAACGGCGATTGGACTGTCGTGCGAGTTTCTGGGCTTCACGCTCGGCAACGAGATCGACGTCACCACGAAGGCGCGCCGCCTGCGCCAGATGCTCGGAGACGACGGACGAATCGTGCTGGTCTTCCGCGAACAGATGAGTCTGTTGCAGTCGCTGTACACGGAACTGGTCAAAGGCGGCTACCCGGGCAGCTACCGCCGGTTTCTTGAATACACCTGGCTGTTTCAGGACCGTAACTGGTGCCTGGACTTCTGCCACGACCGTCTGCTCGCGTGCCACGCGGAAGTATTCGGCCGGGACCGGGTCATCGCGCTGCCATACGAGTTGCTGCAGCGTGAACCCGGGGTGTTTCTCGACCTGCTATGCGAGGGTCTTGGCATCGCCCCGTTCGACGAATGGCCAACGATTCGAAATGCGCGGCCTCCGCTGGAGGAACTCGAATTGCGGCGCCGCTTCAACGAGAAATGGCCGCACGGCTTCGGTAGCCCGTTCTTCAACCCGTTTCATGCCGAACGCCTGCGGGCCTGGTTCGAGGATGAACTGGGTGTGCGGGTGCCGCTGGAACGGGCCCTGGACGATGCCATGATCTCCCGTTATTCGGCGGCAGCGCAGGAACTGGCCTCGCGCCACCCGACCCCGCCCCTGGATCTCGACGCTCCCGACGGCATTACCACCCGGCTGCAGGACCTGTATGCAGCTTCCAACCGGGCGCTGGCCAGCCAGGTGCCGTTCGACCTGGCTTCGCTCGGCTACCCGATGAGCTGATTCAGGCCCCCGGCTGCCGGTCGGCACGAAGCCGCCGGTGGGCCTGTTCCATGGACCGGCTCCAGAATCCTTCGTCCTGCTCGATGATGGAGCGGTACAGACCGTCCAGCACGTCGCGGAAATGGGCGACCACGTCGGGGGTCTTCACATTGCCCTGCTGGATTTCGTAATACAGGTGGGGATTTTCAGACACGACCTGGGCGGCGACCTGAAGCTGGGCATTGAAAGTGCTGCTTGAAATCTGCCGCAGCAGGGGCACCGCCTCACCGCTTTGCGCCAATGCGCTGGCGAACGCCACGTTGACGAGGTGGGACAGCCCCAGAACCCAGGCCATGACCTCGTCGTGCTCTTCCAGGCTGAGATCGACACATTCCGCGGCCGTATGCGCGAACAGGGCCCGCGCCTCGGCGAGCGCTTCGGCATGCCCGACGTCGACGAACAGGATGTGACGGCCGGAAAGACCGATTTCGTTCGGGCCGAACATGGGATGCACCGAGCAGACACGGCACCCGGACTGCCTCATCGCTTCCAGCCCGCTGCGCATGGGACTCTTCAACGAACCAATATCGAATACCAGACCCCGCGGCCGCAACTCGGCCAGACGGTGCAGAATATCGTTGGACGGCCGCAGGGTGACCGCGACCACTACCACATCGTAGTCGTCGAGCGCGGACTCCCAATCGTCGATGCGACCAAACGGTGTTTCGCACTCGGCCGGGTCCGCCACGTCCACCCGGTAACCGACCATGTCCAGGTAGCGTGACATCCATTCGCCCATGCGGCCCAGGCCGCCGATGACCAAAGCCCGGCGTCCCTGGCCGTGGTCGGTCTGCGACAGCTTGTTCGTCTCCTGGTTACCCAGGGAGTGGTGAATCAGGGTTTCCAGAATCTCGCGGGCCATTTCTCCCGAAATGCCCCTGGATTCCGCACGTTCCATACCCCGCTCGATGACTTCCCGCTCACGCTCATAGTGCCGCAACGGCAGTCCCGTCTTGAGTTTGTGATTGCCGATGGTCGTGACCACGGCCTCTCGTTCGGCGATCAGGTCAATGATGCCATCGTCGATTTGATCCAGGCGATCGCGCAGACGCGCCAATTCATCGGGTGTCAGGGTTTTATCACGTTCCATTGCGTGTACTCGCATAGCCGAAGAGCGGCGACAGACCCCGCATTCTATGGGGTCGGAGGCGTCGACTCCACCATGAATTCAGGCCGGAACGAGGGTGTCGGGCGCAGATGGCAGACATGAGCGTTCAAGCCATCACCCCAACCACGACGCCATCCCTGGATTAGTAAATATTCAGAAATAATTATATTCATAAATTAATAATTATTTTCATAAGTGCACTTGGTATCGTGCTTTCCATCATCTGGATTCACCCATGACCGGGAACAGCGCCATGCAATCAAACCACCACACCGAAAACTCCGCTCATGCCGGCATGCTGCTGTGGGCCGTCATTGTCGGACTGTCCTTTCCGGTCGTCGGCCTGATGTCTCCCGGAATGCCGCCACTGCTCCTGACCTCATTGCGCTTCGCGATCGCGGCCGCCGCCCTGTGGCCATTCGCTCGGCGTGCCGCCGGCGGACCTCCCGGGCAGCGAGCCCGGATGCTGTATGCCTTGATGGGACTGTGCCAGGCCGGCTTCTTCGGTTCGATGTTCTGGTCAGCGCACCGGGTCAGCGCGGTTTCGATGTCCACGCTGTACGCGACCGTGCCCCTCATCGCCTACGTTCTGGGTCGCCTGTTCGCGGTCGAGACCCCTGCCGCCCGCATGCTGCGGGTACTGTCCCTTGGCGCCGCCGGGGCCATGGCTTTGGCCTGGGCGCAGCACCCGGGAGGTGTGAACGGCATTCCGCTGGGCTGGGGCGAATGTGTTTTCTTCGCCGGTTGCGTGGCCTCGGCGCTCCACCCTGTACTCACCAAATGGGGTCTGCGACACGGTGTGCTGCAAGGTTCCGCGACCGTGCGCACGTTCTGGAGCCTCGTTGCCGGCAGCATTCTCATCGGCCTCGCGGGCCTGCTGGTGGAGAATCCAATCGGACTGGGCTCACTGACGTGGCTCGATGGTGGATTGCTGATCTGGCTCGGCGTGTTTTCAAGCGGCGTCACGTTCTGGCTGACCCAACGTGCCGCCGCGGCTCTCACACCGGCCGCGGTTACCGCGTACAGCTACCTGGTGCCGTTCGTTTCCTTGCTGATCCTGTTCCTCCAGCACCCCCGGAACCTGGGCTGGCACTGGCTGCCGGGGAGCCTTCTCGTGGTGACCGCCACCTGCCTGCTGGCCGGCCCTGGCGCCGGATCCAAATCCCGGACACCGCGCCACGCGCCTTGTTCCTGAAACTGAACCCGAACCCGAACCCAAACCCAATCCTGAAGGAGACCTGCACCATGAACATTACCGTATTCGGAGCACGCGGCAGCGTTGGAAGCCGGATCACGCACGAAGCGGTCGCACGCGGCCACTCGGTCACTGCGGCGACCCGCCAACCCCCGATTCCCGGGCGGGAATCGCTCACGAACGCCGCCGGCCGCCTGCAGTATCGCGCGGCCGACGCCACCTGCCCGGAGGATGTCATGCAGGTCATTGCCGGCCAGGACGCGATCATTGCCGCCACCCGCCCCCTGTCCGGCCACGAGCCCGAGCTGATCGCTTCCACCCGCACCCTGCTGGACGCGGCCGCGGCAACCGGAACCCGGTTGCTGATCAGCGGCGGTGCCGCCACGCTGAAGGTGCCGGACAGCGGAATCCCCGTTCTCGAAGACACGCGCTATCTCCCGCCCGCGGCCCGACCGATCGCAATGGCCTGCGCGGAACAATTGGCCCTGTGCCAGCTCAACCCGGCTTCAGACTGGACGTACTTCAGTCCCGCCGCCTCCCTTTTTTCCGGTGAACGAACCGGGCGGTTCCGTTTGGGCACCGACGATTTGATCGTCGATGAGCAGGGCGCATCCCGCCTGTCCCTGGAGGACCTCGCAGTCGCGGTGCTCGACGAAGTCGAGCAGATTCGATTTCGCCGCAGCCGTTTCACCGCGGCATACTGACAAACGCCATCGAAAGGAGAAACACCATGAAGCCATTAGCCATCCTCTCCCTTGGTCTCTCACTCACCGTGCTGACACTCGGCTTCACGCCCCCCGTTCAGGCGGAACGCGAGGCGGGTGTCAGCCCCTGGGGCCCCCAGGATGAAATTGGCCGACTCAACCTGATCACCGAGTCATCACGAGCCCGGATTCTGTCGCGCGTCCGCGGCGGACGGATATACGACCTGTCGGTCGACTACTACATCGGCATGCCCAGTTGGCAGGCAGCGGGCGATCCCCACTATCGCATGTGGATGACCCACACTCCGCATGGCACCGTCATCGATGACCCCCTGAATGTCGGCGTGCCCATGAACGAACACGTCAGCTACACCGGCGCGGCGATTTCGCTGTACACCCACATGGGCACCCACATCGACGCGCTGAACCATTTCGGCCTGGATGGCCGGATCTGGAACGGTTTCCGGGCCGACGAACACGTCGGTGACCGTGGCTGGAACGTCGCCGGAGCGGAGAACATTCCACCGCTGATTGCCCGGGGCGTGCTGATCGATGTCGCAGCCGCGAAGAATCAAGACATGTTGCCGGATGGTTACCGCGTGACACGGGACGACCTGATCCAGGCATTGGCCCGCCAGGACACCCGCCTCGAGGAAGGGGACATCGTTTTGATTCGAACCGGCCGCATGCAGGTCTACGAAGACGCGGCGGCATACATGAACAACCCGCCGGGCATGGGCCTGGAAGCCGCCCGATTCCTGATCGAAGAGGCCGGCGCCATGGTGGTCGGTGCGGACAACCTCAGTTTCGAATCGTTTCCATCTGAGCTGAAAACCGACTACGTTCCCGTGCACACCTACCTGCTGGCCCAACAGGGCGCACCGATTCTGGAGCTGGTTTATCTGGAGGCCTTGTCGGCCGACCGGGTATACGAATTCGCCTTCATCGGCGGCCCGTTGAAACTCCGGGGCGCCGATGCGGCCCCGTTGCGGCCGATCGCCGTGCCCGTCGACTGAATTTACGAAACCAGGCCCCGTCACTGTGGCCCCTGGCTCACAATACGGCTACCCTCAGGCAAACGCCGTTGTCGTAGGCCCGAAAGCACAAGGAGATTGAAGATGCGACAACCCAATCCGATCAATATCCGCCGGATCGACCACGTGGTCATCCGGGCGAACGACCTCGACCGCATGCTGGATTTTTACTGCGATGTACTGGGATGCCGCCTGGAACGCGGCCCCGGTGACATCGGCCTGGCCCAATTACGGGCCGGCTGTTCCCTGATCGACATCGTCGCGGCGGACGGGCCCATCGGCCGCAGCGGCGGCGCCGCGCCCGACCACGCCGCGCCGAACATGGACCATGTCTGCCTGCTGGTCGAACCGTGGGACCGCGCGGACATCGAAGCCCACCTGGCCGCCCACGGCGTTGAGAGCGGCGATGTGGAAGCCCGTTACGGAGCGACTGGACAGGGTCCGTCCCTGTACCTGAAGGACCCGGAAGGCAACACCGTCGAACTCAAGGGCCGGACCTGACCCGGCGGGTCCGGGGCCGCACCAGCGGCCCCGGACCGGCATGGTTGTTCAGCCCTCGCAATCCTCGGGCAGCAGATCCGGCTCGAGGCCGCCGCCGCCGCAACTCCAGGTCAGCGCGTAACTGCCGTTTCCAGCCGCTTGCGCTTCGACATAGATGAATTGATCCTCGCCCGCCACCGGGTTCTCGATCACGCCTTCTTTGAGGTAAACGCGAATGGTGAATCTGCCCTTGCTGTCAGCGGGCTTGACGACCATGTCACGCACGTATTCCGGCGGCGCAACGGTCGATGTGATCATCAGCTCCGCTTCGTTCTGGGTCCCTGGCAAGCGGCCATTGAGCATGTAGAACTCGGACAGTTTGCGTTTGGACTCGCCGGCGAGGTTGAACGCCTCGGTCAGCTTGGCCTTGGTCATATAAGACTTGTACTCGGGTACCGCGAAGGTCGCGGCCACGCCAATGATGGCGAATACCAGTACGAACTGCAGTCCTCCAAAACCCCGGTTGCGATTTTTCATGATGCTCCCTCCTCCGTGAAAGATTCCCGTGCCCAATGCACCTTGTAAAACGCAGCACTTATCGTGCCAACCCTGAAAAAGACGCTAATTTCTTCCAAAATCAGAAAACGTCTGAAAAATCAATCAAAAATAACGACAATTGAGGGCATTTACTGACACTATTCGTCCGGTGCAGCACTGCGGGCGCCAACCCGGCGACGTGCGATTGGGCAGATCGCTATACTCGCAGGTACCGAATCGAGGAGAGACAGATGAGCATTTTGAGGTGGGCGGCAGCGTCCCTGTGCGTGGTTTTTTCCCTTCCATCCCAGACGTTCGGCGACGAGCTGGATCCGGGTTTCGAAGCCCTGGTGGACACGTACCTGGCCGAGTTCCGCGGCGTCGGTGACGGCCCGTCCATGACCAACGACGGCAGCGCGGCCTGGTTCGAAAACCGCCTCGAGAAGGCACGGGAACTGCTCGGCGCTCTGCATGCCGTCGATCGCAAGGCACTGTCTTTCGATCAGGACATCGACTACCGCTACCTCGAAGGCATTTTGAAGAGCCGCATCCAGGACGGCGAAAAAGTACAGTACTGGCGCAGAGACCCCACCCTGTACCTGCGCATCGAGCCCATCGTTTCGGCCCGCGGCGGATTGCTGTATCTCGAGGACCGGCCGGTGGAAGAACGGGCAGCAACCATTATCACCATCATGAAAACCCTGCCCGACCGGTACGCGAACGCCCAAACCAATCTGCAGGTGTATGTTCCGTTGTGGCTGAAACCTTCACTCGGTCTGCTGGAAGGCGCCATTGAAACCTTTGAATCCGATGTGGCCCGTTTCGCCGACCGGGTGCCGGCCAGGCGCCAGGAGCTTCTGGCCGAAAACGAAAAGGTACTGTCGGCGCTAAGGGGGTTTCGCGACTTTCTGGAGAACGAATGGCCCAAACGGCCGGAAGGTGACTGGCGCGTGGGCGCCGAACTCTTTGATGCCCGCATGCGCGAGCTGTATCACGTCGACCTCGATGCGGAATCGTTTTACCAGTGGGGCCGCGAGCAATACGCCGAACAACTTCGCGTGCTGGAGCGCGCCGCCGAGCGGGTCGGTGACGGACGCGACTGGCGCCAGATCGAACGGGATCTGCAGGACGATCACCCCAGCGAGGAAACCATGCTGCAGGCCTTCCACGAACAGGTTCGCAGGGACCGTCCGTGGCTTCTCGAGAACGACCTGCTGACCATCCCGTGGGATGAGGAAAACGCGGCCGCGGCCGTCTACACCCCGGCCTACTACAACAAGCTGACCTTCACCGGCTTCGGCGGCGCGCCGCGCGCGGCCGGTTCGACCTTTCCCGGCGCCGTGATGCTGGCGCCCATCGATCCGGACTGGAGCGCCGAGGAGAAGGAGCGCTTCCTGCGCTCGCACAATTATGCTTTCATCACCGCGCTGATGCCGCACGAGGTGTATCCGGGACATGGGCTGATCGCGCTCTACGACAACCACAACCCGCGCAAACTGCGCACTTACGAGAGTTCCTACAGCAACCAGGCCTGGTGCTATTACGTCGAATGGATTCTGACCCCGGACTTCGGCTACTACCCGGAAGACAAGCAGGACGAATACCGGGTGGAGATGGAACGCCTGAAGTTGTGGCGCTACGCGCGCGTGATCTACGACGCCGGCATGCACCTCGGCAAAGTGAGCGTGGACGAGGCAGTGCAAATGATGACGGACGATGTCATGTTCGCCGAACCGTACTCCTTCCTGCAGGTGCAGGGTTCCACCCACGGCTACGCCCGGACCGGCATCGCCACCTGGGGTTACCACCAGTTTATGGCACTGCGCGACGAGTACTTCACACGCATGTACCTGATGGGCAGGAAGGGTTCACTCAAGGACTTTCACGACCGGGTACTGAAAATCGGCACCTTGCCGTATGCCCTGATGCGCGAAGTCCTGTTGCACCAATTGAACGAGGCCTGATTCCAACCCTGGTATCGTGCGGTGAAAGCCGGACGCGCGATGCGCGGTCTTATCAGGACCGGACAGAAACGCCATATCCGGTGCCGGGGTGAATGCCACTCGCGAAGACCTTCGCTCAGGCTCTCAAAACACAGGAGAACACAATGTCAGGCAAATCGGAAACCGCCATCCTGGCGGGTGGTTGCTTCTGGGGCGTACAGGATCTGCTGCGCAGACGTCCCGGCATCATCAGCACCCGGGTCGGCTACAGTGGCGGGGACGTCGAGCACGCCACCTACCGCAACCACGGCACCCATGCCGAAGCCGTTGAAGTGGTGTTCGACCCGGAGCAGATCAGCTACCGGGATATCCTGGAATTCTTTTTTCAGATTCACGACCCGACCACATTGAACCGCCAGGGCAATGACCGGGGCCTGAGTTACCGCTCGGCCATCTTTTACCTGAGCGACGATCAGCGCCAGGTGGCGCTGGACACGATCGCCGACGTGGAAGCTTCCGGATTATGGCCCGGCAAAGTCGTCACTGAAGTAACCGAGGCCGGAGCGTTCTGGGAAGCCGAACCCGAACACCAGGACTACCTCGTCAATCATCCGGGCGGCTATACCTGCCATTTCGTACGGCCGGACTGGAAACTGCCGAGGCGGGCCAAAGCCAGCTGAGCGGTTCGGCAGAAACAAGAAAGCCCGCCGCGTTGCGCGGCGGGCCGGGTTACTGACTGTTACAGATCAGCCGTCAATCTCGTCGGCCGCATCCTCGACTTCATCTGCGGCGTCCTCAACCTGATCCTCGAACTCGGTGTCCTGATCACAGGCACCCAGAAACAGGCCTGAACTCAATACCAGCAGTGCCATCCAGAAATTCTTCATGATTCAGCTTCCTCCTCGTTGATGGGGGCCCGCGCGGGCGCGCGGGCTCCATTCAGGGCTTTTCGTTCATGGACTCGCAGTTTTCAGGACCGAACGTCCAGGTTGTTGATCACCTTGGTGACCCCCGCCACCCGGGCTGCGGCCGACAACGCGGCGTCACGTTCGGTTTCGCTGTCCACGTGACCGCCAAGGCTGACAACGCCACGGTCAACCTCGATATCGACCTTCAACGAATGCGCCACGGGATGGTCCGCCAGTGCCGTCTTGACGCGGGCCTGCAGAACCTTGTCGTCCACATATACCCCGGTGGTCCGGTCGTGTGACTGAATCCGCAGGTTGTTGTCCACGATGGCGACGCCTTCGATGGACATGAGAATCTCCTGCGCCCTGTCGCGCTCCTGTTCGTTGTCGACGAAGCCATTCATCTGCACCCGGTCCTGATCGACTTCCAGATCGATCTTGATGGCATCGGTCACGGGGTCGGCCGCGAGGGCGGCCTTGGCACGCGCGGCGATGCTCATGTCATCGATCACCTGACCGGCCGAACGCTCCTCACCGGCTGCCACAGCCGCCGGAATCGCGGCCAACAGCGAAGCGGAAAAGAAAAGCGCCATGTGACGTTTTTGATACTTCATGTTATTCCTCCATTTTCCCGAAAGGGTTTGATCACTCACCCCCACTCCATGCAAAGGACATGCCAGGCGACGGCAGCCAGTGGCGACTGGATCGCGCAAAGCCTGTTGGAACAGGGTTTTCGGCGGATCGGGATGGTGCGACCGGTGTTCTGGAGGAGGGCTGGCCGCGTGCACCGCTACCGCTGGGGACGGTAGTTTCTCCAAGCCGATGGAAAGATTTGCCGACGGCGCGGGGCCGGGGTCGGGGGCTCAGTCGGCCTTAACCGCCCGCGGGTTGCCGTCCTCGTCGATGGCGACGAAGACGAAATCTCCCTGGGTCACCTTGACGGACTGCTCGGCGTGGTAGCGGCTCCAGGCTTCGACCCGGATTCGCATCGAGGTTCGACCGACCCGAAGCAGGTGTGTATAGCAACTGACAACCGCGCCCACCGGAACGGGATTGAGAAACGACATGCCCTCGATGGCGACCGTGGCGATTCGCCCCCTGGCGGTGCGGCGCGCCGTGACCGCGCCGGCCAGATCCATCTGCGATACCAGCCAGCCACCGAAGATGTCCCCGTTCCAGTTCGCGTCCGCCGGCATGGCAATGGTTTGCAGCGCCAGGCTGCCTTCGGGTGTCGTATCGGATGTGTTCGTGTTCATGGTCCTGGCTTCCCGCGATTGTGGGCCGACTGTATCAGAACCAACGGCGCAGAGAACGCACACGGTGTGAGATCGGCCAAATGGATGATTGCGGGCACCGTATTCGTCTCTTAGGATAGGTGCGGCGAACGCCCCGTAAATTGATGCACGAAAACCCCTGGAGACCGGCGCCTATGGCTTCTACCTCAGACCCCACTCGGCCCACGGTCGCCATTATTGGCGCCGGCATCGCCGGACTGTGCACCGCCCGCGTTCTGGGCAAACTCGGATTCGAACCCACCTTGTATGAAAAGGAAGCCGAACTCGGCGGGGTGTGGGCCGCCTCCCGGCGCTACCCCGGACTCACCACCCAGAATCCCCGGACCACTTACGAGTTTTCCGATTTCCCGATGCCGCGGGATTACCCGGAATGGCCCAGCGGAACGCAGGTCCAGGCTTACCTGGAACAGTACGCACAGCATTTCGGTATTACCGAAAATCTCGAATTGAACGCCGAAGTACGCAGCCTGGAGTACGACACGGAACGCAAACGCTGGAACATCGCGTGGGCGCCTTCCGGCAGTGATCAGGAAGCCGCGGTGCACGAGCGGACTTTCGACTACGTCGTGGTATGCAACGGAATCTTCAGCGTTCCAATGATCCCGCGATTCCCCGGTGACGAACGCTTTGCCGGCCAGATCATCCACACCAGCGAATTCAACGACGTTGAAGCCGCGCGCGATCGTAATGTCGTCATCATCGGATACGGAAAGTCCGCCTGCGATGCGGCCAATGCCACGGTCGGCATCAGCCGCAAGACCACCGTGGTCGCTCGCAGCCTGATCTGGAAGATCCCCAAGAAAATCTACAACATCCTGAATTTCAAATACCTGTTCCTGACCCGGCTGGGCGAAGGACTGTTTCCGTATATCCGGATTCGCGGATTCGAGAAGTTCCTGCACGGACCCGGCAAACCGGTGCGTAATTTTGCGATGAACAGCGTCGAAGCCACGGTTGCGAAACAGTTGCAACTCGAACGCATTGGCCTGCGCCCGAACAAACCTCTGGAGTCCATCGCCCGGAGTACCGTGAGCCTCGTGACCGACGGGTTCTACGAGAAAATCCAGAGCGGCGAGCTCGGTTTTGAAAAAGCGGAAATAAAAAACCTGACCGAAGACGCGATGGAATTGTCCAACGGCAAGACCGTACCCGCCGACCTGATCGTCTGCGGCACGGGCTGGAACCAGACCACGCCATTCTTTTCCGCGGAACAGATGAAGAAGATCACCGACGAGCGTGGAAACTATCGCCTGTACCGGTCGATGGTGCCCGTCGGCGTGCCCCAACTGGCGTTCAATGGCTACAACTCCTCGTTCTTCAGTCAGCTCAATGCCGAGATCGGCGCCTACTGGATCGCGGCTTTGTTCCTGGGCCAGATCGAGCTGCCCGCCGAAGACGAGATGAATCGGCGAATAGATCAACGACTGGCCTGGATGGAAGCCCGCACTGACGGCAAGCACTCCAAGGGCACCAACATCATTCCGTTTTCCATTCACCAGATGGACGAATTGCTGGCCGACCTCGACGCCGGATTCAATCCCGTTTCACGCTTGTCACAGTGGCTGATGCCCGTGACCGGGTCCAACTATCGCGGCGTGACCCGCAAGCTGATGAAGAAGCTGCAGACACTCTCCGGCGGCCGGACACAACCCCCCGCCGCTGAAACCGTTCAAGGAGCATGACGTGACGAACCTCAAGCAGAAAGTCGCCATTATCACCGGCAGCGCAGCCTCGATCGGCGAGTCGATCGCCCGCCATTTTCATGAATGTGGCGCAGCGGTGGTCATCGCCGACTGCAATGCGGAAGGTGGCGCCGCACTGGCCCGGGATCTCGGTGAGCGAGCAGTTTTCGTGGAAACCGACATCACCGACGATTCGGCACTGGATGCGTTGGTCGAAGCCGCGGTCGAACGCTTCGGATCACTGGACATCCTGGTCAACAACGCCTGCTCCTATGGCGACGACGGCCCGCAAACCGACCGCGACACCTGGCTAGGCACGCTCAACACCAACGTGGTTTCGGCCGCCCTGCTGGGCGAAAAAGCCCGGCCGCACCTGAAAAAGGCTGGCGGCTGCATCGTCAATATCGGATCCATTTCCGGTGTTGCCCCGCATATTCATCGATGGGCCTACCCCGTCTCCAAGGCGGCGCTGATTCACCTGACCCGGACCCAGGCGGTGGAATACGCCGACGACGGCATCCGGGTGAACCTGCTGCGCCTGGGGCACATCTGGTCCGCCCCGTTCGCCGGACTGACCGGCGATGATCGCGCGCACGCCGACAAGGTCGTGACACCCTATAACCTCAAGGGCAGGGTCGCCGATGGCAAAGAAGTCGCCCAGGTGGCGGCGTTCGCGGCGAGCGAAGAGGCCTCGTACGTGACCGGCGCGGAAATTCCCGTCGATGGCGGATACACGACCCTCGGCCCCGAGCGGCGCGATCCGCTGATGGCACTGTTGAGCCGCGAAGCCTGAACCGTTGATCCCCGGAGCGGTCTCCACCGCTTCGGGGGTCGCCATCGAAAAGCAACGGCCGAACGAGCCGGCCACGGATCAGCTACCCCGCCATCCCGGTCGGGTCGGCGTCACGGCGGCCCCGTTCGGGCTACCCGGCCAACCCGCGCAGATCCTCCAGCAGCAGATACAGGCACGGCACCACCACCAGTGTGATGGATGTCGCGAATACAATCCCGAAACCCAGCGATATCGCCATTGGAATCAGGTGGATGGCCTGTTCCGATGTCTCCAGGATGATCGGGGTCAGGCCACCGAACGTGGTCAGCGTGGTCAGCAGTATGGGCCGGAATCGCCGTACCCCGGCCTGGTGAATGGCGTCCAGGGCCGACAGTTCGCCGCGTTTGCGATTGGCATAATGGACCATGATGAGCGCGCCGTTCACGACGACGCCGGACACGGCGACCACTCCCATCAGGCTGACCAGCGACAGGTCGTAGCCGAGAAGAATGTGACCGATCACACCGCCGACGATTCCGAAGGGAATGGCCATCATGACAATGAGCGGCTGGACATAGCTGCCGAATGCAATGGCCAGCAAGGCATAGATCACCATCATGGCCATCGCGAAACCACCCCACAGACGGGAGGTCGATTCACGCATCTCCGCCTGGCTGCCCTCGAAGGTCCAGGTCAGCCCCGGGTACTCCTCGCGCAGGCCGGGAAGCGTTTCACCCCGAATGACGCGCAACACCCTGTTGGCCGCGCTTTTGGGTTCCACGTCGGTGCTCACCGTTACCACCCGGCGCCCGTCACGACGGTCGATGGACTTGAATGACTCCCCCGCAGTGAGGCTGACCACATTCATCAACGGCACCTCGGTTCCCTGCGGCGTGCGAACGACGAAATCATCCAGATAGCGCAGATCCTTGCGTTCGGATTCCGGCAGTTTGACCCGTACTTCCACCTCGTTGGTCCCTCGCAGGTAACGCAGGGCGAGTGCACCGTAGAACGCGGCATACACCTGCCGTCCGACGTCCTGGGGGGTCAAACCCAGCGCCCGCCCTTCCGGCAAAAGGGTGAAATTGAACTCGGCCTTGCCCGCCTGGTAGCTGTCGTTGACATCCACGGTATCGCTGAATTCCTCAAGTCTGCGGGAGAATTCGGCGCTGGCCCGCGAGAGGACCTCGATATCGGCATGGCTCAAATCCACGCTGATATCGTCCTGCCAACCGCCGGGACCACGCTCGGCCTCGAAGGTAATCTGGTCGACTCCCTCGATGTCGCCGATTTCGTCACGCCACAGCCGGATGACTTCCGCCGTGCTCATGTCCCGCTCCGATGGAGGTTTCATGACAATTTCCACGTCGATGAAATTCTGTCCGCGCACATTGGTTTTGATGCCTTCGGCGACCCGAAACAGATCGTGACGCTCGAACATGAGGTGGGTGGCCTCGGTCACCGCGTTGGCGACCGCCGCCCCCTGGTCCCGCGTCGTTCCCGCCGGCAGCTGAACGCCCGCTTCGATTTCGTCCGCGGCCAGCTCGGGCATCATGATCATTCCCATGTGGTCGCTCCACGCATAACCCGCTGTGACGATGAGCACGACCAGGGAGGCGGTCAGGGATACGTAACGGTGCCTGAGGCAGAGCCCGAGAAAGGGCTCGTAGCGGGTATTGATCCAGTGGCTGGTGGAGCGGGCGATCGAACGCTGCCAGCCGTGCATCCGGTCACCCAGCTTCGAAGTGGCCCGGTGGTGTACATGGCCCACGTGGGCGGGCAGTATGAACAGCGCCTCGAACAGCGAGAACACGAGTACCGTGATGACCACCGCGGGCAACGGCCACCAGTAGTTGCCGGTCAAACCCGGCAGGAACAACACGGGAGTGAATGCGGCAATGTTCGTCAGGATGCTGAAGGTAACCGGCCAGGCGATATCCTGCGCACCGCGAATGGCGGCAGCTAGACCTTCCATGCCCCGCTCCCGGTATTCATAGACGTTCTCGCCAACCACGATGGCATCGTCCACCACGATGCCCAGGGCGACCAGGAAGCCGAACATCGAAATCATGTTGATGCTCACGTCCAGCATCGGCAGCACCGTGATGGAACCGACGAAAGCGATCGTCATACCCATCATGATCCAGAAGGCCAGCCGATACTCCAGGAACACGCTCAGGATCAGGACGATGATGATCACCGCCAAGACGCCGTTTTCCAGCAGCAGGGTCAGCCGCTCACGGAAGTCGTTGGCGCGATCGCTGTCCACCCGCACCTCGACTCCCGGTGGCAGGCTTTGCCGGAGTTCGCCGAGAACTTCCTCGACCGCCGCCGCCACCTCTAGCGGTGACTGCTCGCCGATGCGAAAGATCTCGATTTCCACGGAAGGCTGGCGATTGAAGCGTGAGTGAAAGCCGACTTCCTCGAACCCGTCCGTGACCGTGGCGATATCACCCAGTGTCACGGGCGTGCCACTGTCGGATGAAATCACCACGACCGATTCGATCTGCTTCGCCCACAGCTTACGTTCATCCACGCGCAGCATGATCTGCCCGCCGCTGGTGTCGATGGATCCGGCGGGAATGTCGCGGCTGGACTGCTCGATGATGTCCGCGACTTCGCCCAGTGTCAGTCCGTAGGCACGGAGCCGCTCGTGGGGAATTTCAACGTGCGTCACATAATCCGGCACGTTGCTGATTTCCACCTGTGTAATCGCGGGCTGGTTCAGAAGTTGTTCGCGTGTGCGTTCAGCGAGCTGGCGCAGTGACCACGTATCGACGCTGCCATACAGACCGATCTGCATCACGTCGCGCTGGCGCGACCGCAGACTCACCTCCGGTTCCTCGGCGCCTTCCGGGAAGGTCCGAATCTGCGCCACTGCCTGATCAATGTCCTGGTACGACTTGATGCGATCGACGCCGCTGACCAGTTCGAACAGCACCTGGCCGGACCCCTCTTGGGCGGTCGAAGTGGTTTCCTTGATGCCCTGGACCCCGCGGGCCGCTTCTTCGATCGGCAGCAAAATCCCCTGTTCCACTTCGGTGGGCGCAGCCCCCGGGTAACTGACCCGGACCTCGACGATGTCCAGTTCGAACTGCGGATCGACCTCTTTCTGCATGCTCAGTGCAGTCCAGACTCCACCACCGAGAAGGATGACCATCAACAGATTGGCCGCAATGGGATTGCACGCCATCCAGGCAATGGCGCCGCTTCTGGTGCCGGTTACCCGCGGGCTGCCGCTCACGGCTGATCCGAATCTGCCGTGCGCAGCCGAACGCCTTCCTCAACGGTTGCCAGAGAGCTCGTCACGACCCGGTCGTCCGCGGTAATCTCCCCGCTGACGTAGGCGTGGTCGGCATCACTGAAGAGGACTTCGACAGGCTGCACCACCAGCCGGCCCTCGCGCATCAGCCAGACGGTATTGCCGACACGCAGTGTATCGCGCGGAATCTGCAGTGCCCCGCGGATCTCCCGGCCCTCGATGCGCACCTCCACGAAGGTCCCCAGCATCAACCGGGGCGCACCCGCATTTTCCGGCCGGAGCGCCAGAGGATCGTCCACCACTGCCAATGCGCGGGCCAGTCGGGTATGACCTTCCAACTGGCCGATCAAACGAAACAGGCTGCCCTGACGCCTACGCTCTTCGGACCCCACCGCCCGATCCCTGACCGTGACCGGGGATCCGCTGCCGGGATCAAGCTGGGGAAACTCGATCCAGTGAAGTTTTTCGGGCGGGATCGTCACTTCCACCCAGTACGAGTCCACGGCCACCAGACGTGCCAGGGGATCGCCCGCCTCCACCTGCGAGCCGACATTGACCGAGCGCGAAATCACCTGTGCTTCGAAAGGCGACCTGATCGCGGTTCGCTCCAGATCGAGCCGGGCCCGATCCACCGCCGCCTGTGCGGATTCGATGCGCGCACGGGCGCTGCGCAAATGCGGCTCCCGCAGAACGAGCGCGCGTTTATTGTCCGGTAATGGTTTGTTCAGCTCCTGGTAGTCGCGCTCGGCCAGCACCTGGCGGCCTTGCTCGATTTCCAGGTCCGCGATGGCCTGCTCGAGATCGGATTCCCGTTGACTCAGGGCGATCCGGTAATCCGCATCGTCGATGCGCAGCAAGACCTCGCCCTGGCCAACCGCGCCACCGGGAACGAGGGAAGAGCCGAGAGCGGCGACCGTACCGTCGACCCGCGGTGCCAGGATGATTTCACGCGCCGGAATAACCGTTCCCATGACGACGATGGTCGGGCGAAAAGTTCCCGAACGGGGTGCTGTTACTTCCACCAGCATCGCCGTTTCGCGGACCGCGGCTTCGCGCCGGGCAACCGGTTCGGTGCTGAATATCAGCATGAGGGCGGCGACGCCCACGAGCACCAGCGCCGAACACAAGATCAGTGTGCGCGGGAAACTTGAGCCCTGTGCCTGCCGCCGTGGAACGATGATGACGCCTCCGGACCGTGACTGGGGTTCGCTTCGACCGAAACGCTAGCATAGGATGCCGGCCAGTAAGGATTCAATCCACTGGGTGCAGGGGATGATCCCGAGCGGGCGGCCAGATGATATAAAGGCGTGTGTTCAGGAATCAGCCCGGGACAGGGTTACCAGCCGATTGAGCCGCGGCGCATCCTCCAGCAGAACCGCAAAACCCGGCAAGCCGGCCGCTTCACCCAGAGCCCGGCACTGCACCACGGACACCGGGTAATCACGCGCTCGAACATGCTCGAACAGAAACTGTTTCTCAGCCGGCTCGAGCTGTGCATAGCGGGCGTCGGCATGGCGAATCCAGCGGTCCAGGTAAGCGTCCCTGGATTCCTCCGGTTCACAGAACACGTCGATCACGGCCAGAAAGCCGTCCGCGGCCAGCAAGGAAGCACAATCGGCGTACACCGCCTGCTTTTCCAGCGGATCAGCCAGGTGGTGCAGGGAAAAACTGGCCACGATGACGTCGAAGGGGCCGTCGAGTTCCGTCAGCACCTTGCGAAGATCACCGCGAATCAAACGCCCGGCCGTCTCATCCTCATCCAGGCGATCGCGCGCGATTGCCAGGGCGACTTCCGACTCGTCGATGCCCACGTATTGGTCCGGCCTGGCCTCGGCCAGCAAGGGACGAATCGGCTTGAGATCGCCACACCCGAGGTCCAGAATGCGCACGGGCCGGTCGAAACGGTTGTCAATTTCGCCGGCCAGGCGCCCGAAAAACGCCCGGTGATCCATGTAATCATGGATCAGGAGCTTCTCGTAAACCCGCCATTCCTCGAAAAGTTGGTCAGCCATCCGGCAAGCCTAACAAAGCTGCCAATCGCCCGCTGACCCTTTTGGCGCTAACCCGCTAAAAACCGGAGAATTCCTGCACCCGAATGGCAGCTTTGGGACACGCGCCCGCCCTCCCCAATTGTGCTATTCTCCCCGCTATTTTATTAAAACCGGGACCTTGTTCATTCCGGTTTTCAATCTCCTTACCCGCACACTGAATTCAGACAGGCTTTCATGTTCTCAGCAAAATTTGCCGCCTCCATACGGTACCCACTGGTCGTACTCTCCGTGCTCGCGATGGGCTTCACCTCATCGGTTTTCGCCATGAGCATTCAACCCGTAGCCGTGCAGGGACCCGAAGGCACCGTCATCGAATTCGAGATCACGCTTCTCCGTGAGGACTGGTCTGAAGCCGATGAAGCCTCGCTCGAACGCTGCTTGAACATTGGCATCGACGCAACGTTCGTCGCGCGCTTCGCGCTGGACCGGGTCGATGGTTCGGCCCAGTTCGGGCTGTCCGCGACGAGCCGCGACATGCACCTGGCATACAAGGGGGTTCCCAAAGGTGACCTGAGCGTGCTGTGGTGCGGTGTCGGCCCCTCCGGAAGCCGTCGCACCGATAATTTTACGACCCTGCACCTGCATGAGGATGACCTGGACGAACTCAATGAAAACGCCACCCTGTATTTTTCCAAGGTGGACCTGGACGGCACGAAAACCCGACTGGAAACGATTCGGGTCAACATCAGCGACTTTGACGGCCCCATCAACGAAAACGAGTGTTCGTCGATGCCGATCACCGCGGAGACGCCGCTGACCGGCACGCTTTCGGAATCGGATTGCGACGACAGCCTCAGGGGCAGCCGGTACCTGACGGATATCTACACCTACGAAGGGTCCCGGGGCGAAACGCTACCCGTCCACGTCGAATGGTCCGGGGTCGATGGTTTCGTGTACCTGGAGGCTCCCGACGGCAGTATCGAAGCCCGCAACGACAATTTCTCCGGTGAGACTGATTCGCACATCGAAGGGCCGTTGCTGCAAACCGGGACTTACCGGATCTGGTTGACCACCAAAGAGGAAGGCGCAACCGGTGGGTACGAAATCTCACTGAAGAGCAGTGAAAAGGATCCCGAAGGCGACTGGAGCATGTCTTCAGTGATTGTGAGCCCGACCGAGCTGGCCAGCAACGATGAATTGTCGATTTTCGCGCTCGGGGAGAAGAACGGCAACTTCACTCTGATCGGCGCGGGACAGGTCGATGTGGTGTACCTCCTGTCCGAGGATGACGATATCTCCGAATCCGATTTCACATTGGGTTCCAGTTCTCATTGCTGCGCATCGGAATTCGAGGGTGTCTGGCAGGGCGTCCTCGACGTCGAACCGGGCACCTACTGGGTCGGCGCCTGCATCACCGAAGAAGATGTCGACGCCAGCAACAACTGTTCGTCCGGCACCCGGATCACCGTGGATGCGAGCGCCGCCTGCAGTAGCAGCGTACTCGCCTGCGGCCAGACGCTCTCCGGCGCCCTGGACGCGGGATCCTGCACGGCAGGCCCGCTGGGCCCGGAATTCGCCACCGAGCGGTTCACCTTCTCCGGAGAAGCCGGCGAGACCGTCTGGCTGAACGGCGACTGGGCCTTCGACGGCTACCTCCTGCTGGAAGACCCTTCCGGAAACATCGTGGGCGAAAACGACAACTACCTCGGGTCAACGGATTCCCGCATCGAGCACACCCTGGATCAGGGTGGCGTCTACTCCGTCTGGGCGACGTCCTACGAGCCCGGCGCCAGCGGAGCCTTCGACCTCACGCTCGAATGCACTCCTCCAGGCGGACCCGATCTGCAGGTGGACACCCCCGACGTTGGCGCGACCATCCTGAGTCCCGGGCAGGCTTTCGAGGTCAGCACCCGGCTCCATAATGCGGGCACCCGGGCTTCGGATTCCACCACGCTGCGCTACCGCCTGTCCCCGGACTCACGCATCCAATCGTCCGATCCCGAAATCGGAACCGAAGGCGCGCCGAACATGCTGTCCGCAACGTCCGCCATTCTGGACCGCTCGCTGATCGCGCCGATCACTCCCGGCACCTACTGGCTGGGCGTTTGCGCTGATGCGGTGGCGGATGAAGCGGCCACATCCAACAACTGCTCCACCGCGCGCCAGATCGTCATCCGGCCGCAACCAGCCTGCGTGAGCCATGCCGTTACCTGCGGATCCGCCGTGTCGGGCAATCTCAGCAATCAGGATTGCGCCCTGAGCCCCCGCGGCCCGGGCTTTCCCGGCGAAGTGCTGGAAGTGCAGGCCGAAGCCGGCGAATCACTGGTCTGGGATGCCCAATGGAGCGGCTTCGACGGCTACCTCGTACTCGAAAACCCCGACGGTACGGTGGTCGCCGCAAACGATGACGCGGAAAGCCCACTGCGGTCGAGGATCGAGTACGCGGTCGCCGAGGGCGGCACGCACCGCCTGTGGGTCGGCGGCCTCGAGCGCGGCGCAGCCGGCGGCTTCGAGGTCGAATTGATCTGTGGTGCGGCATCCGAACCGGACCTCGTGGCTTCGCCCGTTTCCGCGGCGAGCGAAAACGTGGGCGTGAAGGACGGAATCACCCTGTCCGCCCAGATCAGGAATGCCGGCGGCAGCGCTGCTCCGGCCGGTCGGGTTCACTTCGTGGTTTCCCCGGACGCAGCGATTTCCGTCGATGACACGATTGTCGCCAGCGTCGACCTCGGCCCCATCGATGCAGGCGCCAGCCTGGGCACCGAAGTCTCGGCCGTCGCACCCTCGGTGGCGGGACATTACTGGGTCGGAATCTGCGCCGATGCCGCGAACGGGGAAACCCTGGTCGCCAATAATTGTTCGGCTTCGGATCCGGCCGGAACGCGGCTGACCGTGTCGGCCGACTCGTCCTGTACCAGCAGCACCATGAGCTGCGGACAGCACCGGCCCGGCGCACTGGGGCCGGGAAACTGCGACCAGGGACCGGCCGGCGCCGGCCATGCCGCGGATGTTTATTCGTTCACCGGCAGCGCCGGGGATGGCGTTTCCCTGGTTGCCGAGTGGACCGGGGTGGACGGATACCTGTATCTGGAAGCCCCTGATGGTTCCATTGTCGCTGAAAACGACGATTTTCAGGGTCCGTCTCACTCGCGAATCGAGCACGTGCTGCAGCAATCCGGCTCTCACCGGGTCTGGCTCTCGGCCTATACCCCGGACGAGGCCGGCTCGTATGACCTCGACTTCGGTTGCGATGACGTGGCCGGCCCGGACCTGCGGGTTGAGTCGGCGGACCTGGATACGACCAGAGCACGGCCGGGCCAGGTCGTGACGGTCGAGGCCGAAGTTTTGAATCAGGGGAAAGAGACCTCCGGAGAATCCACGTTGCAGTTCATACTCTCCGACAGCCCGGACCTGCCGGCCAGTCACCGGATTCTGGGCCAGGCCGATGTCCTGGCGCTGCAACCCGGGGTCACCAGCGGGGAATCCATGGCATTCGCGACCGACGTCCAGCCAGGCACTTACTGGCTGACGGCCTGCGTGAATCCGGATCCGCTCGAGGTGGAAACCGGCAACAACTGCACACTGGCCGGAGCCCTGACGGTCGAATCCAACGACCGCCCCATCGATATCACGCCGTATCTGAACGACGCCTGGTACAACCCGGAGACGGGCGGACAGGGATTCTTCATCAACGTCCTGCCCGTTGAAGATCAAATGTTCGTCTCCTGGTTCACATTCGACACCGAGCGACCGGCGGACGATGTCCCTTACGAACTGGGGGATCCGGGACATCGCTGGCTGGTCGCTCTCGGCGCATTCGAACGTGGCGTTGCGGAGTTGAATATCTACCTGAACGAAGGAGGCGTCTTCGATCAGTCGCCGCCGGCGCCGACGGAAAGCCTGTACGGTTCGATGACCGTGACCTTCGCCGATTGCAATACCGGTTGGATTGACTTCGATCTTCCCGAAGTGAACCGGCAGGGAACGATACCCATCACCCGGGTCGCAACGGACAACCTGGAAACCTGCCAGGCCCATTACGGCGTTGCGGATTCCTCAGCCGATGAGGCTTCGTCGACCGCAGCGGAAATCCCCGCGGACAGCGGCGGCGACCTGATGGTCGATGCCGCGCTCAACGATGCCTGGTTCAACCCCGCCACCGGCGGACAGGGCTTCTCTTTCAACGTGTTCCCTGAACTCGGCTCCGTGTTCATGTCGTGGTTCACCTACGATACCGAGGCCGCACCGGAAGACACGCCCCACCAACTGGGTGCGCCCGGGCTGCGCTGGTTGACGGCAGTCGGCAAACTCGAGGGCAAGCGGGCGAACCTGACGCTGTACCGCACCTCGGGTGGCGTGTTCAATTCCGCCAGCCCGGCGCCGGTCGAAGACGTCTACGGCACCGTCGAAGTCCGCTTCGACGACTGCAGAACCGGTGAACTCAACTACGACATTCCGTCCCTGGATCGGCAAGGCGTCGTTCCCATCCAGCGTCTGGTGCCGGACAACATACCGGGATGCGAACGAAGCCAGTTGCAGCGCGCGGAGGAATGGCTGACAGCCTCGCCGCCCAACAAATCCGTGCTCGACAATTTCTGTGATGGAACAGCCGCCTGGCAGTTCGACTGGCCGGACGTGCCTGCCGCCACGGGCTACACCGTGGAACTGTGGCGCCATGACGACATCAGACCCCGAAGCTACCGTGTCTCGCAGAGCGATTTCCACTACGAAAAAGCCGCCGCGGTTCCGGATACGCACCGTACCGGCTGGAAGTGGCGCTACCGGGCGGAACACGCGGCAACGGGGCTCGTCGAGCCGTTCTCGCCGTTCTTCACGTTCGATGTCGCGCCCTGCAATCCTTGAGCGGCAACCGTGCGAAAGACGAATGCATGGTCAATCGGAATGAGTCAAGCGAAGCCGGCGCCTGCTTGCTGACAGGCGCCGCGACGCACTGCTTCAGAATGACTTGCGCAGGCTCAGGTAAAAGGTACGGGGCCACGGGCGCACCATGGCTGGTGGAACGAAACCCACTGGAGGCTGACTGCCACCGTTGAAGATGTAAGCCGTGGTTTCGTCTTCGTCAAACAGGTTGTTGACGCCGACGATCGCCGACCAGCTTTCACCTTCCACTCCGAACCGGAGGTTGGCCAGCGAATATGCGCCGATTTCCCGGTACTGGATGCTCGTGGGCCGCAGCCGATTGGCCTGATCGTCTACCCACGACAGGTCGCCGCTGACAAAACCCGTCAAGCCACCATTGCTGCCGAGCGGCCGCTCAAAGCGGCCATTCACGCTGAACGTGTGTTTCGGTACGTATTCGAGTTTGTCGCCGTCCAATCCGTCGGACTGAACCGGCAGATTCTGTGTCAGCTCTGCATCCGTGTAACCGTAGGTGAAGCCCAGTTGGAGTGCGTCGGTCGGATAGGCTTGCAACTCGACTTCGAGGCCACGCACTTCAGCCGCACCACCGTTTCCGCGATAGGTAAAACGCAGCCCACTTGGCGCTTCGGCCTGCTGACGAACCTGGATATCGGTCCAGTCCATGTAGTAGAGCGCCGCGTTGGCGATCAGCCGCCCATCCAGCAATGTGCTCTTGATGCCGAACTCGTAGTTGTCCACGGAATCCGAACCAAACCCGGCCGGTATCGTGACACCGGCGATCGACGCGGCAGTCTGGTCATTGGTGCCACCCGCACGAAAGCCCTGTGAGAACAGAACGTAACCCAGGATCTGGTCGGTAAAGTCATACCCAAGATTGAACTTGAAGATCGTGTCGCTCTCGCTCGAGGTAAGCTCAGGTCCGGGGCCGCTGCCGGGCCGGCCCGGGAAGCCTGTCACCGCCGTCGCGTTCTCGGTGAGGTCGAAATCAAACCAGCGAAATCCGCCGGTGAGGGTCAGTCGATCGCTCGCCTGCCAGGTGAGCTCGCCAAAAACGGCCACCTCGTCGACCTCCGTGGATACCAGCCTGTCCAGCAACGTCAGTGAATTCGGCGTGATTTGGCCGGATTCGGAATCCACCGTGATGACTGCACTTCTGAAATCCCGATCTTCTTCCTGCATGAAGCCGCCGAACAGCACCTGCAGCGGTCCATCCCAGTCGGAGGCGAAACGGATTTCGTTGGAGAACAATTCACGATCCTGAGGCTGGATGATAAATGACTGCCCCGTGCCGTCGGCCGGGAACGTGAACCCCGTGATGATCTCGATCTCGGCTGATGCGTCCCGGTCGAACTCGGTTTCGCGATCGAATATTGAGCTGGTCGCGGTGAACGTGCCAAAACTCGCCTGGTATTCCGCCTTGAGGTTGAACAGGTCGAAACTGTCATCAAAACGTCCATCGGACAGGTCGGTATTGAACCAGTCCGAAACTGGTCCGCCGTTGAGGCTCGGGCTGGCAGGCAGGTCAATCTGCTGTTCCATGTAACCGTTGCGTCCCCGGGTCAGTGAATCCTGGTGCATCGCAAGAAAAGAGATCATCAGATCATCGGTGGCCTGCAGCGCCAAAATGGCGCGAACCGCTTCCGTGTCGTCATTGTTGGCCCCGTCTCTGAAGCGGTTGTCAATGTAGCCCTCTTCATCGACCTTGGTGGCCGCTATGCGAAGCGCCAGGCGGTCGGCCACCAACGGAATATTGACCATGCCGTCCACGGTCCAGCTGAGCCCGCTGGCGTGGTTGGTGGAACTGAACGTTGCCCCCGCATCGGCCGAGAAGCCGGTCAGATCCGGATAGTTGGGTATCCAGCGGATGGTCCCCGACAGCGAACTGGACCCGAACGTCGTACCCTGCGGACCCTTGAGAACTTCGATTCGGTCCATATCGAACAATTTGATGTCCGGCTGTCGACCCCCTTCCGTGTTGAGGTTCTCACCGGTTACGATGATTTCGTCGAAATACAAACCCACCGTACCCGAACCGGTGGAATTGATACCGCGAATAACATACCGCTTGTCACCCGGACCCTGGTCGTTGACGCTCACTCCCGGAATCTGCCGGTAGTAGTCATTGAAGTCCAATGCGCCGGCCTCCGTCAGTCGTTCTCCGGAAATGGCCTGAATCGTGATCGGGATGTCCTGGATCAACTGCCCGCCGCGCTTGGTGGCCGTGACCAGGACTTCTTCGATAAGTGACGCACCCGAATTTTCATTGATCGCCAGCAGACTGCTCGAGAAGCAACCCAGAGTCAGGCAGCAAAGTTGAACTACAGAATTTCGCATGATGTTGTGCCCTTGGTAAGTTGTAAATACCTGGACCCGGTTGACCGGTCATGCGTCAACTGACTGCCAGTATTCATTAGGCTAGCCGGTTGGCCCCTGCACACAATGTCGCCCCGCGGCCCACTTTGTTGTCCTGGCGACAACATCCTTGTGAGTGAGGTCATTTCGATTCCAGAGAGTGGTTTCATTCCTGCCGGATTACGATTGATTCATCAAATGACCTTTAATTCATGATGACACTTCCCCGGAATGCATCATTTGCTCCTGATTGAAATGTTTATTCGAATCCTCGAAAAACCTGATTTCTGAAGCAGGAACATGACGGCGATCCACGCTGTGAACCACCAGGTCTGCATCAATGAATTCACTCCGGACTCGCCCGAACAGGGTCTCAGTGGCACAATTGATCTGGGTTTATTGCCTTGCTGACGCCCGGATGTGGTTTCAAGTCACAAGACACGAACCCTGTTTGAATGCCTTTGTGGCCATGCTTCCCCTGGAGTCGTCGCTCGTGTCGAGAAGAAATCAGCTTCGCTACCTGTATGAGTCGTCCCGCCTGGGAACGATGCGCGCCGCCAGTGAAAAGCTTGAAGTTGAGCCCTCCACGATCAGCCGGCAGATTGCCCGCCTCGAAGATACTTTGGGTATCGAATTGATCGAGCGATCCCGCCGCAAGATTCAGTTGACCGAGGCGGGCAGGTTATCGGTGGACTATTTTCGCGAAATCCGAACAGCCGAAGAGACCTACCTTTCCAACATCGAAGACCTGAAATCGGTGAAGTCAGGGCAGGTGGTCGTCTCGTTGGGAGACGCGATGATCAACGAGAGTTTCCAGGCCATGCTGGATCACTTTCTCGATGAGAACCCCAACCTGAAAGTGACTTTTCGTGTTGGCGGAGCGAGCCAGATCATCAGTTCAGTGCTGGAAGACGAATCGCACTTCGGCGCCATTTTCCACGTAACGACGGAGCCCAGGATTTCCATACGGCTGTCACTGCCCCAGCCCTTGCAGGCCATCGTCAGTCCTGCTCATTCCTTCGCCCAGCGCAAATCGGTGACGCTCGATGACCTCTCGCAAGAACCGCTGGCCCTGCCCCCAGAGTCATTCCAGCTTCGCCGGATTGTTCAACAGGCGGAACGGGAGCAGGAAGTATTCCTGGATTGCGCGCTCGAATCCGAGTCATTCGCGTTACTGGCTTGGTTTGCACGCAGTGGGCACGGCGTGACCATACTCAATGACGCACTACTGGAAAACGAGCTTCGAAGCGGAAAGTTGATAGCCGTCCCCATCGAATCATCGGTACTGGGAAGTTCCCGGATCAGCCTGATTTCACGAGCAGGCCGCAAGTTGCCACTGGTGGCACAAAGACTTCTCATTCACATGGAACGCTATTTCAAGCAGTCGTTCGACCTCGACTGAACTCACGTTTCAGCATCATCTCAGGATACCCGGCGCGCATTCCGTCGATCTCTGGCCGGGAACCTGAATGCGATCAGACATCGGGTTCGCCCGCCAGCCGAGCCCGCGAAAGGCGGCTTGCCTCATCCCGTGCGAGATGGCTGAGCGCGCGATAGATGAGCACCAGAGGAATAATCAACGTGAACACCGATGCCGTCATGGACATTCGCAGCGACTCGGCTTGTGTGTACCCCTGTCCGGCCAGTACGTCGGAGAGCAGGCCGATCATAAACGGGCCGATGGCGAGGCCGAGAAACACATTGAGCAGGAAGTAGAATGCCGCCGTTACCGCACGCATCCGCGGCAGAACCAGGTCCATGATCGTGCTGGTTGCGGGCCCTACCCACATCGCCGTCAGGCCGGCAACCATGAAATTCATCACCAGCGCCAACTTCACATGGGTGGTGGTGAACAAGGTCAACGCTGCGGGTACCGTGAGCAGGATCGTGATGAGGCCCAGGTACAGGCGCCCGTTCGGTGTGCGTGCCTTCCACCGGTCCGCGAGTATTCCCCCTACGTTGATGCTGATCCCGCCCGCGATGACAACAGAAAGCCCGACGATCGTGCCGACTTCCCCTACGTCCATGCCATGCACACGAATGAAGAAGGATGGAATCCAGACAGCCAGCCCGTAGGTCACGAAGTTGATGGAACAGAAACCGAAGATCGTGTACATGAATCCCCGGCAGCGGAACATCATGGCATATGCTGGCGCGTCTCTGATCGAGAGATTCTGCACCCAGGAAAACGTGGCATACAGACCAAAACCGAAAACAATCCACTGACCCGGACTGTCCGTAGCATGACTCAGTGCGACAATCATTCCCACAATGAACAGGGCAACACCGGCATTCCAGGCCAGCATGTGCCAGCCAGCGTGCCTGCGGATGAGATTCACGATGGAAAACGGAGGCACGATGGCCATCAGTTCTTTCAGCGTTTCGCGAACCGGCTGGGGGTGATCCTCGGTGAGAATATTCTCGGTCTGACCGCGAACCGGTTCTTTCAGGGTCGAAACCAACAAGCCCAGCAACAGACCCGGGGCACCGACGATCAGAAATGCGGCCTGCCAGGCGCTCAGTCCAAACGGTGCGAGCGTGACATCGGGATAGGCCTGCTTCCACGTATCCAGAATCCAGCCACCAGCCAGAATCCCAAGCCCCATACCCACATAAGCACCACTAGAATAGATAGCCAGGACCGTGGCGCGGCTACGTTGCGCAAAGTAATCCGACAGCATTGAAAAGGCGGCCGGCGACGCACTCGCTTCTCCAATGCCAATACCACAACGGTAAACGGCCAGTTGCAGAAAGCTGGCAGCCGTTCCTGACAGCATGGTCAGACCACTCCACACAAACAATCCGATCGCGATCAGCCGCTTGCGGACCCAGATGTCCGCCAGGCGGCCAAGCGGCAGACCGAAAAGCGCATAAAAAACAGCAAATGCCGTTCCGGCGATGAAGCCGAGCTGGCGGTCCGATACCCCCAACTGGGCTTTCAGGTCTTCGGCGAGGATTGAAATGATCAGCCGGTCGACGAAATTGCACACGTAAACCAGAAAAAGCACCACAAGAACATACCTGGCGTAGCGGCCGCCGACCCGGGAATTTTCGCCTGATGAACGTTCCGCTTTCATCGCATACCGGCCCAGGCCTCAGTACAGTGAATTCTTGTAATCGTCCTGCACCAACCGCTCCACTTCGTCCGCGGCCATATCCGGCCGGCGTTGCTGTTGAATGATTTCGCCGTAGGGCGGAAAAATATCCCGGTCAACCTGCGTGTCAGGGTCCCACAGTTTTGACCGGATCAACGCCTTGGCACAGTGAAAGAACACGTACTCGATATCGACCTTGATAGCCAGTTTCGGGAGCTGGCCGCGAACACGCATTTCTGCCAGTAGTTTCTCATCGCGAACAACACTGGCCTTCCCTCCGAAACGCAGCGATTCGGAAATGCCGGGCACAAAAGCGATGATTCCAACCGTGCGATTGGAGAGGATGTTGTGCATCGAGTCTGCGAGGCGGTTACCCGGACGTTCCGGAATGGCGATGGTTTTGTCATCAATGATCTTGACGAAGCCCGGCGGGTCACCGCGCGGCGAGACATCACAAAACCCCCGGTCGCTGATGGTGCCCAGGCAGAGAAATGGAGAAAGCTCGAGGAATTGTCGACTGAATTTATCCAGCGACGGGAACACCTTGTCCCGCGCGATGGGAAATACTTTTCCGACCACCTCACGCAATGTTTCGCTGTCAGTTACGAGTTTCGATTCAGAAGCCATTTTTGATTGGTTCGGTTTTCATCAACAAGGGTGAATCCCGATTCTAGTGATGCCGCGGGGAAACAGGCATGGCAAGGCCGATTCGAGTTTGTTGCCCTGGGGACACTCCGGCAACGGAGCCCTGTGGTATCGGCGGGGTTCCTGCACGCGCCGCGTGCCCCTGCGTTCTTCGGCAGCCAGCCATCATGCTCGTGGGCCAGGTCAGTTCAGGCCCGGATCCGGATGCGGGGGTGCGGTCGCTGAAGGATGTGGTGAATGTTGAGCCGCACCTGGCGGTTCTTGCTCACGCGCTCCGGGTTCAACGATCCGCAGATTGCGTCAGGGGCACCGGGCTTTCGACATATCCGGCAGGTCGGCTGCTGTCCTGAAGGCTGAGCTCAAAGGCTTTTGCCTGCTCCAGAAGTTCAGCAGCCTTGTCCGGGTGCTGTGAAAGAAGGTTTTTGCTTTCGGACGGGTCGGCTTCCAGGTCGTAAAGCTCGGTTCCCTCCCCCTCCCGGAGGTGCAGCTTCCATTTTCGACCGCTAACGGCCTGCAAATCGTTCTGGAAATAGTAGAAGAAGTAGCGGTGCGGGCTGTGCTGCGCCTCTGCCAGAACGGGCCACACATTCTTGCCGTCAAGAACACGATCCTGCGGTACCTCACCACCTGCCAGGTAGGCGAAGGTGGGCAACAGGTCCATTGCCGTGAGGAGTTCATCATTGGTGGTTCCGGAGGGCAGTGTGCCCGGCCAGCGAACCACGGAGGGTTCACGCATTCCACCTTCGTAGGTGCTGCCTTTGCGTCCTCGAAAAGGTGCCGCGCTTCCCACAACCGGGCCGTTGTCCGAAGTGAATACGACCAGGGTCCGCTCGTCCAGACCCAGCTCCTTCAGCGTGCCCAGTATCCGCCCCACGGACCAGTCGATTTCACGGATGGCCTGGGGGTACAGTTCACGGCGGGTCAGGTAATCCACCGTGGTTGCGGTGTTTTCCCGCGCCAGCTTGTCTTTCGTCGTCCTGCCGACATCCTGCATGAAGGGTGGCGACACGTGTATCGGCTCGTGCGGAAGCGGATGCGCCAGGTAGAGGAAGAAGGGTTCTGACGCATGGCGTTCGATAAATTGAATCGCTTCTTCAGTCATGCGCCGCGTCAGCAGGTCGGCATCCGGGTCCGTGGCGATAACCGTTTCATTTCGCATCAGAGGTAACGGGGGGAAATGGTATCCGGCAGCGCTGGCCTTGCCATTTTGGGGATGAATATCGTGGCTGTACGGGATGCCGAAGAACTCATCGAAACCCTGCCGGCCCGGCAAAAACCCGGGCTGATCGCCCAGGTGCCACTTGCCGAACAGTCCGGTTCGGTAGCCCGCATCCCGCAACACTTCTGCCAGTGTGATTTCGTCGGGGTGAAGGCCTTTGCTGTCTGCGGCCAGCAACACCATGAAGTCCGACCCGTAAGCCATGTCGTTGCGAATGGGATAACTGGCGGTCATGAGCGCCGCGCGGGAAGGAGAGCACAAGGGCGCAGCCACATAAAAGCGGGTGAGCATCATGCCCTCCTCCGCCATGCGGTCGATATTCGGGGTATCGACATGGGTGCCGCCAAACGCGCTGACGTCTGCATACCCCTGGTCATCGGTAAAGATCACGATGAAGTTGGGCCGGGAGCCCGGAGCGACTTGCGCCGGGCCGGCGTGGCAAGCGGTCACCAGCCCGAATAGCAGTAGCACCAGGACCGCAGAGGACCCGGCAATTCGGGCAGCAACCGAAAAGCATCGCCTCGTGCTCCGAGTGGTGCTCACTTTGCAAATACCCCAACCCGTCTGCGCCATTCGAGGAGTTCCTGGAAGGTACTGATCAGTTAAGTGTGAAGGTGTTTTCTTCACCCTCGGAAAAAACCGTTTCACCGGCAAACTGTTTGCTTCCCTGCGCGCGTGCCGTAAACCGGTTCAGCTTCAGCTTGCCGTACAGGACTCTCAGCGTCACCTGGTCGCCCCGGATCCGGTATGTACCCCAGGCGTAACCGTTGGACCAGAACCAGCAACCTTCCTCGCCGTTCACCGTCATCACGCCTTGCGGCGCGGAAAAGTGGAAGCCGGTCCACGCCAAGCCGCTCGCCCAGCTGGCCATCGCGCGGGCGTAATGATGTCCGCACTCCGGCTCATTGAACGGATTGCGCTTGTTTCCGTCATACCGCGAACGGATGTCGGTCAGTATTTCAAGGGCCGCCTCACGTTGCCCGGCGTAGATCATTCCGGCAGCGGCGGTGTATTCGAATCCGGTCATGGTCTCCGCAAAATAGGGAAACGGAAATTCCGGGCGCGGGTTGCGCGGGAACGACGCCATCAGGAGCGCTTTCTCATCGCCCAGGGCAAAGGATCGCATGGGATTGAAGTGATTCCTGAACCCGGTCTGCTGGTTGTACCTGGCGATGCTCGTGAAGGTGGTTGCGATGTGCTGCGGATCCAGCAGGTCTCCCAGTCCGCAGATGTGCGCCATGGTCTGGCCAACCAGTTGGTCAACCAGGCAGCCATCCAGCAGTTGGTGACTGTCGTCAATGGCCTTGTCATTGAACAGGCGCTGTTCAGCCGGTATGCGCTCAGGGGCTACGGGAGGCTGAAAACGCTGCTCGTAGTACTCGCCATTGAACAAATGTTCGTCCATCCAGCGGCTTCCGTGCTGGAACAGGGTCCTGCATTTCTTCGCAAATTCGGCATCGCCGGCCTGTTCTGACATGGCGGCGGCGGCCAGGAGTGCGGCCAGGTACCATCCCTGCATCTGGGGGTTGGGCCCGTAGTACTCCACGTCCATGGTGTTGTGCTGGCACCCTTCCATCACGCCATCGCAATCGCTGTCCCAGCCGTTTTCGATCCAGCAATACTCCAGGCTTTTCCTGACCTTCGGCCACAGTTCCAGCATGCGCAGCGTATCGCCGGACAGTTGCCACTCGCGGTACGCCTTGACGATGCAGCCCATCTGTCCATCGGCGGCAACGCGTGCGAAATCGCGGCCGCGTTGTGCAAACGGTTGGTGCGCCCGAAAAGCCATGTCGCCCCGTGGACCGGTGGCGATTTCGAATTCAACCGAGCGCATGGTCTGCGCGAGCTCCCCGAACATAAAGGGCAGGCAATGTTCGTAGTTCCACACGTGAGTGCAGGAGCCCTCGCAATAAGCCTGGTGGTCACCGCAACCCTCGAATCCGCAGAAAGTGCCATCGGGCAAACGGTGGCAGGTCTCCGTGAACAGGGTGGACAGATTGAACAGCATCGCCTCCTTGACGGCGATGGGCAGGTCGCTGCCGCAGAATGCCCGGACGAATTCCACGGTTTTGTGCTCGAGTTGCGGCAACCGCGGAATGATCTGCCTGGCCGCATCCCAGGCATCGGTGAATCGCTCGCTGTACCAGCTGCCTACCCGGATGTCATGTTTGCCGGGCGTCCAGTCCATCCGGTTGGGGAAGTGCCAGCACAGGAAAAACCGGACCGAGCGGCTTTCGCCGGGCGGAATGCGGTGATGGACGGCAAGAGAGCCTGTTGGGACGTCACCGGAGGAGTGTTCCCGGTCGTCGAGCCGTCCGTCCGATTCCAGGTCGTTGTAGAAGTCCAGCAGCGCGGAGTGGTAATGCTGGTCGAGCCAACTGCGGCGGTAGCTGACATCTGCTTCACTATCGGTGCATAGAGACAGGGTGCCCCAGCTGTTTAATTTGTCGTCGACACCCTCAGAGTAAAAATACAGGCCCTTGGCCGCCGCATCTTCGCGAAACTCGATGCGGTTCTTGTTCGGGCCGCTGAATGCATATCGCCCGTTTCCCAGCACCTGGCGGCTTTGCGGATCCATGCCGATAAAATTGGGCAAGTTGGCAATGGCGGCCACATCCACGGCCTCAGCGCTGGAATTATGCAGGTGATAACGCAACTGAATGACAGGCAGGGAGCTGTCATCGGCGTTTCCGGGGATCACCGGACTGAATGCCTCGAGCCGAACCGTCAGCGGCGAATTGTCGTCTTGAAGGTGAACCTGGGCCAGCGGGTAGGCGGCATCGAAGCGGCAGTTTTGAAAGCGGGGTATGCCATGATTCGGCTTCGTCGTACCCACGCAGCCCGGGTAGTCGCGTGTTTCAACAGGGCCTTCGGCCAAGCGCAATTGCGCAGGCCCTTGTGCCGGTTTCATATGCAACATCACGCCCGGGCCAGCATCGACAGAGCACGGTGTAAAACCCTTGGAAGGCCGGTTGAACAGCTCCCAGTCAATCAGCTCTCCATGCCCTCCCAGCGAAACCGACCCGGCACCGATTCCGCCCAACGGCATGGCGATGGCCGCCTGGAACGGGGGCGAGTACGATCTCAGGGCAGGCCAGCTCGAGGAAGGCATGACTTATTGTCCGGGTTGCTGGAGCAGGAAATCAGTGGATTCATTATTTTGGATTCATATATAAAATATATGTTCATTGGTGATCTTATTGGCCCACACCCATGCCGTCAAGCAAGGTTTGGGGTCAGAGCAAGGATTGGGGTCAGAGTAAAGGGACAGAAGGATTGGGGTCAGAGTAAAGGGACAGAGTAAAAGGGACTTACTCTGTCCCTTTACTCTGACCCCGGGCATTCCCGGGCATTCCTCTGACTCCGGGCATTCCCAATCATTCTCTGACGCATGTCAATGCTAGCGAATTTGTCTGCGCTGCCCGATTGCGGGGCATGTTTCGCGTCACCATAATGAAAGAGTGTCAAGTTGAACCATAACGGCGGCCGGGGTGATACGCACCAACAGCTCTTACAGTCCACGCCTGATCCTTCGCAGGTTGGTGCGCGCACGCAACAGACGTGCCTTTATCACCTGGGCATTGATGCTCGGGTTCCTGTTTCAGCCTCTGCTCACCTATCTCGCAACGCCGATGGTCGGATACGACGCGGAAGGCCATGCCGTTGTCGAGAAGTGTACGCTGATGGGATCGAAGCGGATCGCCAACCAATCTCCGCTTCCAACCAGCACTCCGGAACCCACCCCGAAAGCCCCGGACGATTCCGAAGAGTGCCCTGTACTGACCCTCTACAAAATCGCAGGCACTGCACAAATCACGCATCCTCCGACCGTTCTTACATTGCCTCCCGGCAATGCGAAGCTGGTTGTCGATGTTGAAGTTCTGCACTGTCGCGCGGTGCAATTTTCCGCCTACGCGACGCGCGCGCCGCCCCTGTACTCCTGAAGAAATAAAAACGGTACCGACCCGAACTCGCGCAACGACGCTACCAGCTCACGGCTGACGTAGCCGCCGGCACAAACGGCGTTATCACGGCTTTCGGGTACACGAAATCGATAACACATCGGAAGTCAGGAATCATGAACATTGCCCAACCAAGCGGCACTCACCGGCCAGCACCGCGTGACTGTTTGCTCGTACTGCTACTTCTGCCCGCAATCAGCGGAATGGCGGCGGAAGTTACCGAACTCGACCCTATCTCGGTGGAAGGCGAACCGGTCGAGGAAACCCTGCCCGACGCCACGAGCGTCGAGAAGGAAACGCTGCAGCGATTGCGGCCGGCTACCAGTGACGCGGCCAGCCTGTTGCGCGGCATTCCCGGTATTACCCTGAACGGGGCCGGCGGACTATCGAGTTTGCCGGCCATACATGGCCTTGCAAATGACCGGCTGCATATCGAGGTCGATGGCATGAGTCTGGTGGCTGCCTGTCCCAATCACATGAATCCACCGCTGTCCTATGTTGACCCAGGCCATGTAGACAGCTTGCGGGTGTTTGCCGGAATAACGCCGGTGAGCGTGGGCGGTGACAGCATCGGCGGCACCATCATCGCCGAGACGGTAGAGCCCGAATTCGCAGAACCGGGTATGCCCGAAAAGGTGTTCGGTGATGTCGCTTCCTTTTACCGCAGCAATAACCGGGCATTCGGCACGAGTGCGGCGGCGGCCCTGGCCACGGAACGGTTCAGCATTCGATACAGCGGAGCATGGAGTGAGGCGGACAACTACACGGCCGCCGAAGATTTCAAGACGGCCGTGGCGACTGGTCGGCCCGGACACACGTTGCCGGCCGATGAGGTCGGATCCACTGCCTACACGACCGCCAACCACCTGCTGAATGTGGCCTGGAAAACCGGGGACGGCGTGCTGAAGATGAGTCTGGCTTCCCAGAACATGTCCGAACAGTTGTTTCCGAACCAACGTATGGACCTGCTCAAAAACGAGCAGCACCGCGTAGCGATCGACTGGCAAACCGGATACGGCTGGGGCCGACTGGAAGCCCGTGCTTATCATGAAGCGGTGGACCACGAGATGGACTTCGGTCCGGACAAGCGGTTGTGGTACGGCGCTTTGTCCCAGCCGCCCGCCGCAGCAGAGCCGGGCACGCCCTGCTCGCCCCCTGGCTTCATGACCTGCGCCGAAGGAATGCCGATGATGAGCGAAGGCACAACCTACGGAGCCAAACTACTCGGTGAATTTATGCGGGCAGGAGGCGACTTGCTGCGCCTCGGTGCCGAATACCACAGGCACCGACTCGATGACTACTGGCCCGCCTCGGGAGGCGGCATGTGGCCCGGCACATTTCTCAATGTTAATGACGGCGAACGCGACCGCAAGGCGCTGTTCGCTGAATGGGAATCACGAGCACAATCCCGTTGGCTGATCCTGCTCGGCATCCGGTACGAACATGTCACGACCGACACGGGGGAAGTCACCGGCTATGCCACCGCGAATCCGGCACCAGGCAACCAGATTCCCGAAGCGCTGGCGTTCAACTCCCGCAACCGCCAGCGCTCGGACGACAATGTCGATATCACTGCACTCGCACGGTACACGTTCACCGATGAATTCGATGTGGAATTCGGCGTTGCCCGCAAGGTACGGTCGCCGAATCTGTACGAGCGCTACACCTGGTCGAGTTGGGCCATGGCAGCGTCCATGAACAATACGGCCGGTGACGGCAACGGGTATGTCGGCGATATCGACCTCAAGGCCGAAACCGCTCTAACGTTCCTGGTTTCATTTCGGTGGCAGGCAGCCGACCGTTCCTGGGCACTTACAGCGACACCCTATTACACACGGGTCGAAAACTACATCGACGCCATTGCGCTGCCCGGCTGGACACCAGGCCAATTCAACACGCTGCGGTATGCCAACCAATCCGTGAGAATTTTCGGCGTAGACCTTTCCGCCAACGCGCTGCTGGCGTCCAATGAATGGGGAGAGTGGCGACTCGGGGGCGTGGCTGGCTACACGGACGGCGAGAATCGCGACTCCGCAGACGACCTCTGGAACATCATGCCACTCAACGCCCGCATCACGCTCAACCACCGCCTCGGCGACTGGGACAACGAGATCGAGTGGGTGATCGTGAATGCAAAGACCCATGTATCGACGGTGCGCAATGAAGTGGAAACGCCCGGCTACGGCTTGCTCAACCTGCGTGCCAGTCACAGCTGGAAGCGCTTGCGGGTGGATGTCGGCGTAGAAAACCTGTTGGACAAGTTCTACTACCTTCCAACCGGAGGCACGTATACCGGTCAGGGGTCTACGATGAGTCTGAGCGGTATTCCGTGGGGAACCGCCGTGCCCGGCATGGGCCGATCCTGGTACGCGGGCTTCAGCATGTCGTTCGAATAGCAAAGCAGCGCGCAGGGTTGGGGTCAGAGTAAAGGGACAGAGTAAATCCCTTTACTCTGTCCCTTTACTCTGACCCCAGGTTTACCGGGATTACATCACGCACGCTTGAGACCGCAAAGCGGGGGCTTCCCGATGACGGCGGGATCCGATAATTTCGGTTCACTGCCCGCTTCCCAGCGTCCGATCGAATAGCTCACACGACGTTCAACTCTCGGGCCCGCAGTTCCGGGGTCACTCAGCGGTTCGGGGATGGTAACGAACTCGACTTCCATTTGATCCGGCAGATAACGGGCGATCAAGTAGCCGTACGCATCGGTGTCCGCGTAGCTCAAATGGGGATTGATCTGAGGCTTGGCGGCGGCCATCGCGGCCTCGGCCTCTCCGGTTTCGTGAAGGGCACGCGCCGCTTCCGCGCCGAAGAGCAACCAGGCATTGAGCGTGGGCAGCATCACATCCTTCTCGCCATTGCGATCCTTTATGGAGAGGAACAGCGGCTTCAATGCGGGGTCATGCTGTATTTCGAGGGCGTGGACTTTGGCCCGGCAACCCGCACTCGTGCTCGCACATGCGAACTCAGGGATAACCGGCCTGGGTTTCTCGGCGTCGAAGTCGTCATAGATCATGCCGGCGAAATGGGCATGTCTGTCGCCAGTCAGGGAGACGACGTTCGTCAGTTTCTCTTCCAGCAGGAATTCCATGAGCTCGGTGCGTTCGACCGGGTAGCCATCCCAACTATCGGTCCACAGCAACCCGGCCTCGGGCTCACCCTCGCGAAACGACACATCCAGTCCGAAACGGAGCATCGGCGTACTGTTGCACAGGACTTTCCAGGCCACATCACTGTTCTTCAGCGAAGTTTTCAGCCATTCCTTCTGCCTGGTACCCAGCATCGAACCCAGCGGAGCGTCCTTGCGGGGATTGTCGATCGTCTTACCCTGGTATTGAATGGTCTCGGGTGGTTTTCCGTCGTTGGCGAATCGCCCGGCGTTGAGTGTGCTTATGGTTTCCGGATGCATTGGCCACAACGGATACGGGGCCAGTGATCCCGTCAGCAGGCTGGCGTCGACGCCGCGTTGGCCGCGAAAGCTCCGCTCATCGGGTAGAAAAATCTCCACCAGGTTACCCCAACGCAGGCTGCGGGTGATGCCGATGGAGTGAATCGCTGCGAGATTGTTGGGCTCGCGGACCAGAAAGTGATCATCGAGATCGGTAATGGCGCCTTCCTCGACCTCGGCCGGCTCGAAATCCCGGGCGAGGTGATAGCCGGCGGACCCCGGCGCAGCCCGTGTCAGCGCAGCGGGGATGTACTCGAACCAGGCCTGGTTGGCGTCCATCCGGCGTTGATGAATGGACTCTTCGAGCACAAACCCCTGCCAGCAATCATTGATCAGTTCATGGTCATCCCAGGTGTGAATGAAGGGAAACGATGCACGCGCCTCCTGCAGGTCCCGGTCCAGCAGATAGGTGCGATACAGGTGGCGGAAGTCGTCCACGGTCTCCGCTTTGCGCACATTGCCGTCGGGGCCTCCCGAGGGCAAGGGATCAACGATCCGCTGTGAACCGTCAGGATTTCTAACATCGACCAGGGTTCCGTCCGCCTTGTACAGGTCTACTTCGGGGAATTCATAAATGAAGTCTCCCAGATGCAAGATGACATCGATCTTGCGATCCTGTGGCGCCGAATCGTTATCAATCATCAGCCGTCGATAGGCGCTGAAAAAACCGTCGCTGTAATGCTGGCAGGAAAATACCGCGACATTCAGGGGTCGCATTGCGTCCGGTGCCGGCGCGGTGCGGGTACGCCCGATTCTGCTCAGTGTGCCGTCCGGCGCAATGAATCTGTAGTAATACCAACGATCCGGCTCCAGACCATCGACGAACACTCTGACCGTGTAGTCGTATTCCGCGCTTGCCGATAACTCGGAATCGAGCAAGGACTCCCTAAATTCCCTGTCCCGCGAAAACTGAACCTTGAGCGAGACGTCACGTTCGCCTCTATCGAGGGGAATGACCCGGGTCCAGACAACGATTGCATCAGCTTGTGGATCGGCTGAAGCAACGCCTTGCGGAAAAAGGTAGTTGCCCTGGGAAGGGTCGCCACCTGCCAGCACGGCTCTCGCGTGAGGCCATGCCGTCAGTACGAAGCAACCGCCCACGGCGGAAAACCAACTCAGAAACTCTCTCCGTGACTGTTGCATGCTGCCTTCCTTTACCTCTGATCGGCTCGTCCCGTATCACCCTGTAAACCAGGCCCCATCGCCATCCTGGTCCCATCACTTCCATCCATTCTAGTTTTCCGTCTGTCGTCTTAATATCAGCTGCACGGCAGATCGTGTCCCCCGGACGACAAGAAACCGCTCCAGTCCTGACCGAGCGAACCTTGATAATGGATGCCGGGGGACGAGGCTCCGGGGTTAAGGCGACGGCAGGAACCCTGTTTATCCCCAGAATTCCGCTGGACAGGATGCTACGACACAGTCCTGATAGTGCAGTCCGTTGATATGGTCGTGCCTGAGCAGGAGTGGACCATCAATATCGACGTAATCACACAACTGCGCGATAACGAACGCAGGTGCCATGCTGAGCGAGGTGCCCGCCATGTTGCCGACCATCAGTCGGCATCCCGAAGATTCTGCCTGTCTGGCGAGTGCGAGGGCTTCGGTCAATCCGCCGGTCTTGTCGAGCTTGATGTTGATCATGTCGTAACGGCGTGCCGCGATGTCGAACTCACCGAGGTGAAGGCACGATTCGTCCGCGCAGAGCGGCACTGCCGCGTCAAACCCTTCAAGGGAGGCATCCCCGCCCCGCGGCAGGGGTTGCTCGATCATGCCGATTCCCAGTTCCCGGCATGCGGGGAGTATTTCCTGCAGCAATTCAAAGGTCCAACTCTGGTTGGCATCGACGACGAGATCGGCGTCAGGTCGTGCCGCTCGGATCGCGGTCAGCTTTTCCAGCGGCCGGTCGGCGTCCAGCTTTACCTTGATCTGTGACGCGCGAACGGCCGCTGATGCCTTCTCGGCCATAGCCTCTGGCGTGGTTTCCATGCCGATGGTGAAAACCGTGCAAACCGGTTTGGGGTGTATCCCGGTCAGCTGCCAGATCGACTGACCGCTGCGCTTGCATTCGAGGTCCCACAACGCACAGTCCAAGGCATTGCGTGCTCCACCGGGCGGCAATGCTTCCTGCAAACGGGCCCGATCGAGGCCTTGCTCGATTTCCGGCGCCAACGCTTCCAACTGCGCGCTCATCGATTCTGCAGTTTCGCCCAGATAGAACGCACCTTGTGCTTCGCCACGGCCGGTGCCCTGGCCATCCGACAGTGATACGACAAGACTTCGTGAGTGCGTGAATTCCGATCCGGCGATACGAAAGGGCTGGCGCATTTCCCATTCTTCAATATGGGTGCTGAATTTCATGGGTCCTCCGAAACAGGCTGATGGTATCGGCCCCGAACGCCGCCGGCGAAGCAACAAAGTGCCGGGAGGTCCTGTGAGCCGACACGGGATCGCTCACCCGACTATAGGATTTCGTGGTATCGGCAGAAATCCGTTGTACGACAGTTTTCAGCCGTCATGCGCCAGGCGGGAAACAAATCGGCTCCGTCCGGACCCGCACGGAGCCGGTGCGTCGTATTTCAGATCAATATTGTCGTTATGCGGGTGGAATGACAGATACCGATGACGTTCAATTACCGGAGCGTAAGGAGGCCGGTTCGTTGGGGTAGTCAGCGCTGTCCGCAATTCGGCCTGCACTCGTTTCTGAAACTCCGAGGCGCCGCACTGGATTCTCTGCGGCAGCGGGCCAATCGACCCGACCAGCCGCGACCATCGGACGGGGCAGTACGGTCCCGTGCCAGCCCACATGCACCGGGTGATGTTGAGAGATTCACGTGTGTCGCGTCCGAGGGTAACCCGTAAGATTTATCACAACAGAAGATAACCATGTCCAATTCACGCCTGCTCCAACTCGATCGCGAACACCTTATCCACCCCGTCGTAAACTTTCGGGCCCACGAAAAGAAAGGGGTCACCGTACTCAAGTCCGGAAAGGGCGCCTGGTTGACCGACATCGATGGCAATCGCCTGCTCGATGCCTTTTCCGGCCTCTGGTGTGTGAATATCGGTTACGGCCAAACGAGCGTGGTGGAGGCGGCCACGCGACAGATGAGTGAGCTGCCCTATGCGACCGGGTACTTCAGTTTCGGCTCCGAAGTGGCGATCCAGTTGGCTGCAAAACTCATCGAACTGACGCCACGATCTCTTGAGCACGTCTATTTTTCGCTCGGGGGATCAGATGCGATCGACGCTGCAATTCGTTATATCACCTATTACTTCAATGCGATCGGTCAGCCGCAGCGCAAGCACTTCATAGCATTGGAGCGTGGCTACCACGGCTCGAGCAGTAACGGCTCGGGACTGACCGGGTTGCCGGCATTCCACGACAACTTCGATGTGCCCCGCGTGAATCAGCACCACATTCCGTGCCCGTACCCCTACCGCAGCCCCGTCAGTGACGATCCGCAGGCCATCATCGATCAGTCGGTGTCCAGCCTGCACGAGAAAGTGAATGAACTGGGCAAAGATCAGGTTGCAGCATTCTTCTGCGAGCCCATCATGGGTTCGGGGGGAGTCATCGTGCCCCCGAAAGGTTGGTTGAAGGCCATGCAAAATGCCTGCAATGATCTGGGCATCCTGTTCCTGGTGGACGAAGTGATCACTGGTTTCGGCCGGACCGGGCCGTTGTTCGCCTGTGACGCCGAAGGCGTCGAACCCGATTTGATGACCGTCGCAAAGGGACTGACGTCCGGCTACAGCCCCATGGGCGCGCTGTTCATGTCCGATGAGATCTATTCGGGCATTGCCGATGGCCCCAATGCATCAGCGGTGGTCGGCCACGGCCAGACCTACTCCGCTCATCCGGTCAGCGCCGCGGTGGCGCTGGAGGTCTTGCGTTTGTACATTGAGGGTGGATTGTTGGCCAATGGGCAGGCCGTCGCACCCATTTTCGCCCAGCGTCTCGAGGCGCTCAGTGCGCACCCGTTGGTTGGAGAATGCCGGGTCAGAGGAATGCTTGCCGGCGTGGAACTGGTGGCGAACAAGGAAACCAAAGCGCGGTTCGACATGGCTCTGAATCTGCCCGAGCGGCTCGGTCGCATCGCATACGACAACCAGATCGTGTTTCGGGCATTCGCTGATTCGATACTCGGATTCGCACCGGCATTGTGCTTCGAGGAGAGCGAGTTCGAATTTCTGTTCGACAGACTGACCCTGTCACTGGACAGCCTCCTCAAAGAGCCCGACATTCGTGCCGCCGTCGCCTAGAGGGCCGGATTTGAACACAGGCAGTTAGCCGGACTTAACAATGATGAATTCACTGGAACTGACGCGGCCGGAGCTGCTGAGACATCAGAATTTCATTCGCGGAACCTGGAGCGAGAGCGCGGGCGGTGCGACCCTCGAAGTCATAAACCCCGCATCGAACCGATCGATCGCAAGCGTCCCGGACAGTGATGCCCGCGACGCCCGGGCAGCCGTCGAGGCGGCAACTGCGGCGTTCAAAACCTGGCGCCAGGAAACGGCGATGCAGCGTCGACAGCTGCTGAAGGAGTGGCACCGGCTGCTTCTGGAAAACGGTGAAGACCTGGCGCGCCTGATGTCATTGGAGCAGGGTAAGCCGCTGGCGGAGGCCCGCGGGGAAGTGGCTTATGGTGCTTCGTACGTCGAGTGGTTCGCGGAAGAAGCCGTGCGCGTGAATGGTGACATCCTGCCTTCGACCCAGGAAGGTCGCCGGCAGATGGTGATTCGAGAACCGGTGGGCGTGGTCGCTGTGATTACACCCTGGAATTTTCCGCTGGCGATGATTGCGCGCAAGATCGCGCCGGCTCTGGCCGTTGGCTGTACCGTCGTGGCCAAGCCTTCGGAGGACACTCCGTTGACGGCATTGGCACTGGCCCGGCTCGCGGAGGAAGCAGGCTTTCCGCCCGGAACCGTCAATGTACTGTCTGCCTCCCGAAGTAACGGGGCGTTGGTCGGTGATGCCTGGCTGGCGGACGGCCGCGTGCGGAAAATCACCTTCACCGGCTCCACGCCGGTCGGCAAACACCTCGCCAGGGAGTCCGCCGAAACCCTGAAGCGGCTGTCGCTCGAACTCGGCGGGAACGCGCCTTTCATCGTGTTCGAGGATGCCGATCTCGACCTGGCGGTTGCCGGCCTGATGGCGAGCAAGTTCCGCAATGGTGGCCAGACCTGCGTTTGTCCCAATCGCGTTTTCGTGCAGCAGACGGTGCTCGATGAATTCGTGACGAAGCTGCAGGCCGCCATGGAAAGCCTCGTGGTGGGGCCCGCCACTCACCCGGACGCCACCATCGGACCCATGATAAACAGTCGCGCGGTGGAGAAGATTCAGAGACACGTGGACGACGCGCTCGAACGGGGTGCCCGCCTGGTATGCGGCGGCGAGCGCGTGCAGAATGCCGTTGCGGCGGGGCCGCACTTCTATCTTCCGACCATTCTCACCAATGTAGGCGCGGACGCCGTGATGTGTCACGAGGAAACCTTCGGTCCGGTTATTCCCGTTATCGCATTCGAGAACGAGCCGGAGGTGGTGACCCTGGCCAACGATACACCCTACGGCCTGGCCGCCTATTTCTATACATCCGACATGCGGCGGGCATTCCGGTTGCCGGGCCTGCTGGAGGCGGGTGTCATCGGCATCAACGAAGGCGCTGTTGCGAGTGAGCTGGCCCCGTTCGGGGGCGTGAAGGAGTCGGGGTACGGGCGCGAAGGTTCGGTCTACGGCACCGACGATTATGTACAAATCAAGTACTTATGCCAGGGTCAACTCGGGGGCGAAACATGAACCGGCGTGGACCGCATGCCCCCTCGGGTTACTTTTACCGCCGTGAGTTTCTGAGCGCTCTGGCGGGGGCCAGCCTGGCCATCCCGGCTTGCGCCGAATCTTCGGCCGCCGCTGCTACCGACGACTACTTCGTAACCCGCATGGAGCAAGAACACATACCCGGTCTGGCGGTGGCCGTTCTAAGACAGGGCGAGGTCGTCTGGTCCAATGCCTACGGCTGGGCCAACCTGGCGAAGCGCGTGCCCATGAGCCTGGACACCATCCAGAACATCGGTTCCATCTCCAAGACGTTTGCCGCCACCGCGGCCATGCAATTGCTGGAGGCCGGTCAGTTCCAACTCGACGACCCGGTAAATCGTTATCTCGGTTTTGCTGTCACGCACCCGGTTAACCCTGACGCGTCGATCACGGTTCGTCAATTGCTGACGCACAGCAGCGGAATCGATGACGGGCCCGCGTATGCACGGGCTTACGCCTGCGGAGATCCCGCGCTGTCGCTCGAGGAGTGGTTGCGCGCCTACCTGATACCCGGGGGTGCGTTCCATGACGCGGACCGAAATTTTCATGGCTGGGCGCCTGGCGCGTCCTTCGCCTATTGCAACGTCGGTTATGGCCTGCTTGGCCACCTGGTCGAGCGAATTGCCGATATGCCGTTCGCCGATTACTGCCGGGACAAGGTGTTTCTTCCGCTGGGCATGAACGAAACATCGTGGCATCTGCGGGACATCGACCCCGCGAGGCATGCGGTTCCATACAGTTGGGTCAGCACTGGTGAGGTGCGGGGTCCTTCCTGGGCCGGGTTGCCGAGCGCCGTTGTCGGCCGGCCCGCGGCAGCGGCCGAGGTTGACAACGACTTTGCCGCCAACTGTCTGTACAACCACCCGAACTTTCCGGATGGCTTTCTGCGCACCAGTGTGAATCAACTGGTCCGCTACGCTCAGGCCTACCTCGGTGAAGGCCGGCTGGGATCCGTTCAATTGTTGCAGAGTGACACCATACGGCGCATGTTTCAGGTCGAGACAGGAAATGACCATCGGGCGATGGGGCTGTGCTGGAATGCGTTTCGACACCCAGGCCGTCCGCTGCTGTGGGGCCATGGCGGTGGAGACCCCGGAATCAATTCCAATCTACGGCTTCGCTTCGAGGATGGCGTTGCCGCCATCGTGCTGATGAACACCAACGTTGGACGGAACGCGCAAGTGCCGGTACCGGCACCGCTCGAGTTCGCTGAATACCTTGTGGATCACAGCCACGCATTCTGAACCGCGCTCACTCCTCAAGAGCGGACCAGGCCAGAAAACAAAGCCCCAGCAGGATCCAGGCCAGTACGAACATCCACTCAACGGGCGCCAGTGCGGAGGGTGAGCCGGGAAGGTAGACCGCGCCGAGCGCAATGCAGCAAACCACCCCCACCCAGCCCAATGGCACGCCATGCGAAAGCCGGTAGGGCCGGGACATATCCGGTTCCGAGTATCGAAGCTTGAGAAAGGAGATGGAAACCAGCAGGTAGGCGATCACCGCTCCGAAGCTCCCGGCATTGACGATCCACACCAGGGCATTGCGTCCGAACAGCGGGGCGATGAAGCCAAGAATCCCAATCAGGATGATGGCTGAATAAGGCGTACGAAAACGCCCGTGCAGCCGCGACAGGAAGCTCGGGAGCATCCGGCTTTCAGCCATTGCGAAAATCGCCCGGCTGCCACCGATGATGAACGCATTCCAACTCGTCAGGATGCCAGCGATACCACCCAGAACGATGATGGTCGCGCCGGGCTTTCCCCAGGCGAGCGCGCTGGCGTCCGCCGTCGCGAGCTTCGAGTCACGCAACAACGCTGAGTCGGCGAGCAGTGCAACCCCGGCGATAATGAGACAGTACCAGACGATGGCCAGGCACACGGAAAAAACGGTAAGCGAACCGATCTGGCGGAAGGGAAGATCGACTTCCTCGGCAACCTGGGGAATGACGTCGAACCCAACGAAGAAGAACGGCACCATGGTGACGACACTGAGTGTGCCTGCCGCACCCGCCACGAACAGCGGGTCGAGCCGGTCGAACGAACCCTCGATACCCGCGCCACTGATCAAGACGGCGCCGCTCACCAGGATGAATGCCGTCACCACAGTCTGGACGACGGCCGAAAACTTGACGCCGATGATATTGATAACGGTGAGGATCAGTCCGGCGACACTGCCGATCAAGGCCCAGCTCAGGTACACGTCATAACCGGCGACTGTCCACAGGTGGACGTGTTTCAGATCGAGAGGAAAGTAATCCAGCACCGAGGCCAAAGCGACCGCCTCGAAGCAGCAAATGGACACGTATACGAACACGATGGACCACGTGCAGACGAACGAGCCCGCTCGACCCAGTGCCCGCAGGCTATAGACATGCTCACCTCCGACCCGGGGCATCGCGGATGCCAGTTCGGCATACAGCAGGGCGACCAGCAGCATGACGAGGCCGGCGATCACGAAGGCGAGCATGGCGCCCATGCTGCCTGCTTTCAGAATCCAGGAGCTGGAAAGGATTACCCAACCCCAGCCGACCATTGCGCCGAACGCCAGGGCCAGAACATCCTTGCGCTTCAGAACACGAACCAGACCGCTATTGGTGATCATTCGTTTTCCTGTGTGCTGAGTTCCATGGCGACGAAATCGGTTACGAGCGTGGGAACGTCAAGCGCCCGGGCGCTCGACGGACGGTGGGGGCAATTTCGTCAAATGAGCGCATCACACGGGTGTCTATGATTCCGCATGGTTTTCGATCGCGAGCGCTGGGCGAGCAACCGGTTCAGAAGTATTCAGGATCTCGTCGACGATCGGGCGAACGCCAAACCGAACCGGATCCACGGCCGGCAATCCCAACTTCCCGGAAGTTTCTGCCAGGTAATCCGCTGCAGCGTCCTCTTCCATGCAGGACGTGTTGATGCTGACACCCTTGCACGTGACGTTCGGGTTGGTGAGGCGGGCGAGCTGAAGATTTACCTCGATGCAATGCGCCAGCTCAGGGACGACGTAACCCTTCAGTCCAATGACCTCGCGGCGGCTTGCATCATGGCACAGCACGATCGCATCCGGCTGGCTTCCATGCAGCAGCCCCAGAGCCACGCAGGCATAGCTCGGATGAAACAGCGAACCTTGCCCTTCTATGATGTCCCAGTGCGAAGAATCGTTGTCGGGACTCAAGGTCTCAGCGGCGCCCGACACGAAGTCCGCGACGACCGCATCGATACAAACCCCCTGTCCCGCGATCATGATTCCCGTCTGGCCGGTGGCGCGAAACGTACCGTTCTGTCCACGCTGCCGCATTTCACGCTCGATCGCGAGCGCGGTGTATTTCTTGCCGACACCGCATTCGGTCCCTACCGTCAGCAAACGCATGCCCGAGCGTTTGCGCCCCGTCCCAACGGGGTACTGAGCCCGGGGTTGGCGAACATCGTAAATCGTGCGCCCGTGCGTTCTGGCCGCGTCCGCCAGTTCCGGCACATCGTTCAGGCGCGTATGCAGACCGGCCGCGAGATCCAGCCCCGCGCGCAATGCCTCGGTCAGGATGCTGATCCATTCGTCCTGGATTTTTCCACCGGGAGGTGCGACTCCGATGATCATCGTCTTCAGCCCGGAATCGGCCGCTTCCTGTACGTCCATGACGGGGAGTCCGTAATCCAACGTACTCTTCGCAAAGTGGTAAACGCCCCCGCACAACTCCGGTCTCCAGTAGTGGATACCAGTGGCCGTCTTGGCGAACTTCGGGTTGGACTCCTCACCCAGGAACAGCAAATATGGCGCTTTCAACATGTGTAACTCCCCTACCGCGTGCCCTTGTCGCCGGGATTCACGGTGTTTCGGATCAAGAGATTCTTCAAGGCCCAGGCCAATACCGGTATGACGAACGTGGCGATGAACACCCAGGTAAGCACGCCGTACCCGTTTGCAATCAATTTGATGAGACCCAGTTGATTGCCCAGTACAATGGCGAGCGTCAATGCACCCAGTGCCACGGCCGGGCGCGCGGATCGGGGCATGACGCGGCCCAGTTCGACAAGATTCCGCTCGACGCGCTCATTGATGGCATGCAGGAGGCCCGTGCCGGTCTCGACGAACGTGCCGAAAATCACGATCTGGAACACCAGCCCGAACCACGTGGCACCGAAAGCGGCAAGAACCGTGCTCACCGGGATGGGGTCCTGCAGGATCTCCGGATAGAACCCCACCAGGACCACGTAGAAAAATATCCCCGGAACGATGGCGAGCAAGCCAGCGATACCACCGGAGATCAGAGCCTGCGATCGACGTTCGGTATGTCGCAGGCAGAAAAGTACGGCGGGAATGACGGCCAGGTTGTAGCCGGCGTACTTCACGCCCGCGACAGCCCAGTTACCGTCCGGGTGAGCGGTATCAAACGCCGCGGAGATCCCATCGCTGAACTCGTAGAGGCCCCAGAACAGAAAGGTCGCATAGACGGCATACAGGAGAAAAGACCATCCGGACATGAAGTTCTCGATGACGTTGCTGCCGAAAAAGGTAAGGATGCCGATGGACCCCATGAGCAACAGTGTGCCGGCGGGTGGCCAGATACCGAATGTCTGATGCAACATCGCACCTGAAGCGGCGGCGATGACCGCCAGGACGAGCAGCATCAGCACGAAGTAGGCCATTTCGAACACGACCCAGAAGGGACCGAGCAGGTTCTTGAAGAACGAACGGTAATCGAGGCTGCCGGTACTGCGCGCGAACTCGAATGAAGCCGCCGTGACCAGACTCCACACGACGGCCGTGACCAACATCGCCATCAGTCCTTGACGAGGGCCCAGGGAAAGAAAGAACTCCACCAGTTCCCGGCCCGTGGCGTAACCGCCACCGATCACCAGTGACTGAAACACGAGCCCGGGAAGGACATAAATTCTGAACCAATGTGTCTTGTTCAATTTCCTGCTCCCGTGCCAACGAAGGTCACGAGACCGACGTCCGGTTCAATGTCCTGCGCCACCGATCACGACCCGGCGATCGGCATGCCGGGGTCATCCACATCGTCCTGGTCGGCGCGCGGAAGAAATTCGCCCGGCAGAGCACCGGTCATGTGCCCGTCGCTGAGCACCGGCTCCCCGTTCACGAGCACGTGAATGACGCCCTCGGAATACCGTGCCGGCTCCTGCCACGTGGAGCGGTCGATCACGGTGTCCGGATCGAATACGGTGATATCCGCCCTGAATCCCTCTCGCAACAGGCCCCTTTCGGCGAACCGGTAGTAGCTGGCGGGCAGCCAGGTCATCTTCCGGATAGCGTCCTCCAGCGTTAAAACACCCCATTCGCGGACGTAACGCCCCAGGACTCGGGGAAAGGTCCCGCGCGAGCGGGGATGTCCACGGCCATTGTCAAAGCCGGTGTTACTTCCGTCGCTGGCGATCATCGTCCACGGCCGACGCAGAATCTCGCGGATATCGTCCTCCACCGCTGCAGCCAGAGTGACTTTGATCTCCGGCCCGGCCGCGAACAACAGGTCGGCCATCACATCGAATGGCGGCTGACCCCGGCGGGCGGCGATATCGAGGATCATCTGGCCTTCCAGTTCGGGAAACGGTTCGCTGGCGACAATGCGTAACGTGTCGTAGCCCTCGGCCGCGAAGGCAATGACGCTGTAGACGCCGGGGATACCGACCTCGGTGGCGACCCGGATGGCCTCCCGCCTGGCGGGATCGCGCAGAGCCTGCTGTAAGTCAGCCACGTATCCGGCCATGAACCGGGAAAAATCGCCTGCGTCCAGCAGAGGATCGCGAAGTTCCGGCGGCCTGACGGGCATCCCGTCTTCTCGCGGAACGGCGAAGACGTCGACGAGCAGCGCGGTCGCCGCGCCATCGTAGGGGTAAGCGTCGACGGTGAGGTCCACGCCCTGGTCGATCTGAGACTGGAACCAGTCGTTCAGGGGTTTCGTTTTGCCCCAGTTGCGCATGCCGACGGCCTTGTAGTGGGCCGGGTGTGGGCGGGCGCCGGATTGCAGGCCGATTTCGATCGCCTCACGGTACGCTCCCTCGAAATCCGGGACTGCGTTGCGAACATGGGAGTCATAGAGACCATCGTAGTCGGCGGCGACCCTGGCCAGTTCGACCACTTCTTCGGTCGTGGCGTACCGGGCCGGCAGGTACATCAGACCACTGGACAGTCCCACGGCGCCGTTCTCCATGGCCTGGCGGACCAGTGATTTCATCTGCTCCAACTCAGCCTGGGTCGGAGCGCGGTCCTCCATGCCGATCACTTCTTTCCGCACGGCATTGACGCCCACCAGAAAGGCGTAGTGCGTACCGACACCCTGGGCTTCGAAAGTCTCCCGAAGTTCACGGATCGACCGCGGGGAATGCCCACCGTCCGCGCCGATGACACAGGTCGTCACACCCTGTGTAATGAACCCCTTGTTGTCATTCAGCTCCGGGCTCACGAGACCACGCTCAGCATGCGTGTGAACATCAATGAACCCCGGCGCCACGATCAACCCCCCGGCGTCGATGCGGTGTTCAGCCCGGGATGAGGCCAGATCGCCGATTCGAGCGATCTTCCCGTGACGTATGCCGATGTCCGCCCGGAATCGGGGCGCCCCGGAACCATCGATCAATGTGCCATTGACGATCAGCGTGTCGAAGGGCATTGACTCCGCCGGGGCCGGGGGGTCGGTGGGTCCGGTGCACGAGGTCACTGCGCAAAGCGTGACCATCGCGATAAGAGCGCGGCTGAGCATGAGTTACGGCCTCGGGTCCGGCCCAGACCCGGTTCGGGGAGGTGCAAGCAGTACCCGGAGTATGTCCAGTGCGTCTCGTCGTGCCCTTCCGTTATCGGAGCTGCTGTTGGTCAGGACCGTGATGAAAATTTTCTCGTCGGGAACGAACATCAGAAAGGTGCTCCAACCGATGTGTGAGCCGCCGTGCCCAACCAGTTTGTGACCATTGGCGAATGTGACCACGAAACCAAGTCCATGGCGGCTGTGGCCACCACCCGTCAGGGGGTAGGGTGTCAGCATCGCGGCCAGTGTTTCTGTGCTGACCAGCCGTCCGGAGAGGAGGGCCTCGTACCAGGCATACAGATCATCGACGTTGGAGAAAAGCGCGCCCATGCCGAAACCACGCGTGAAACTCGTATAGCGGGCTCGCTTCCATTCTTCCTCATGCTCGGTGTAACCGGTTACCGACATCGGGATGATGCGGTCGTGGCCCGCGTAATGGGTGGATGTCATCCCAACCGGCCGGAAAATTCGCTCTTGCAGAAATTCTTCCCAGGTCTGGCCCGAAACGATTTCAATGATGCGCGCCAGGGTGGCGACGCCTTCGTTGCTGTACTGAAACTGCGTGCCCGGCTGAAACTTCAACTCATAGGGTGCGTAACTCTCAATCAGTTCCCGCGAGGTAATTGCCCGGTGAAAGTTGTCTGCCGGGTAGCCTGGAATCTCGCTGACGGGTCCGGTCATTCCCGAGGTATGCGACAGCAGGTGAGCGATCGTGACGCCTTTTGTTTTTTCCAGCTCGGGCAGAAACTCGACCACTTCGTCGTCGAGTTCCAGCGCGCCTTCTTCGACGAGCATCATCGCGCCGAGCGCGGTGAAGAGCTTCGTGATCGAAGCCAGACCGAAAACCATTTCAGGCGTGACGGGGACGCCGAGTTCCATGCTGGCGAGCCCGAACGCCCCCCGAAACACGACTTCATCGTCCCGCGCGACCAGCAGTGCCGCACCGGGTTCGCCCGGCGGGTAGCGAGCGGACATGATCTGCCCGATTCGGTCCACCGCCTGCTGCCCCGAGTCGGCGCCGACCGGCAAGGTGAGAGACACCAACAGGAGCACCGCGCACAGTCGAATCGCAGTGATGTGATTTCCGGCTTTTCGGTTCATTGGATTACTCGCGGTCTACCTTGCGCTTTTGGCTCGCAGCCCGGCCCTTCAGAACTCGTCGGACGTTGAATGCCCGTCGTCCCGGGAAGCGAGATCCGCGGAGTCAGGCCCGGATCAGCGGGCTCACTCCGGCTGCAATCTCTGCACGTCCAGTTTCGGCGGGGTGCGTCCTTGTTCGAGCACGCGATTGGGAAACCGCTTCATCAGGTCGTAATGCAGCAGGGTCATCTGCCGAAACGGGACCATGGCCCATAGATAGGCGTCGAAGCGGTTGAACTTCTCCGCGGGGTCCCGAATGATGTTGTAGATTTCGCCCTTGCCACCGTGGAACTTGATGTCGCCGTACCGCAATGCGCCAAGACGCATTCCCGTACGTTGCTTGCTGGGATCACTCCCTCGCTCGTAGTGGTAGATATAGTTTCGATGTGACGCACCCTCGCCGTAGAACAGCAGCGAGCTCTGATCGATGCCGTCGGTAACCCGGTCGTTGGGGATACGATCAAATGCGCCAGCCAGGCGGGCCGCCGTCACGTACCAATCCGTGACATGCACGAGATCCATCGGATCCTGCCCCGCATCGATCATGCCGGGCCAGTAAGCGATCGCCGGCACCCGGACCCCGCCTTCGTAGGCATCCCCCTTCTTGCCGCGCAACCACGTGTATCCAGCCGACGGGAAAAAGTCATACATCGGCCCGTTATCGCTCATCCACACGACCAGGGTGTTCTCCGCGATGTCCAACTGATCGAGTTTGTCGAGAATCCTCCGAACGTTTTTGTCATGCTGGAGCAGTTGGGATGCCTGGCAGTTCGCGGTGTCGACGAATTTTTCGTTGCGTTGCTCGGGCGGGCAGGCGAAGACCTGATTGGCGACCGGCGCCAGATAGACAAAGAAGGGCTTGTCTCCGTCAGCCTTCTCCTCGATAAACTGAATCGCGCGATCGGTCAGGTCATCGTCGTGGTCGTTGTAGTTTTCGAGCGTCAGCGGCTCGATCTCGCGCGGTATTTCCCCCTTGCGGCTCTCCAGAACACCGAAGATCTCAATGCCGAACGTTTCTTCGTAGTTTTTGGGCATGTCGAGTTCGTACGGAATCTCGCCGATCGTGACGTTGTCCTCGTCGTAGTAGCGGGCATTCTCGGCCCAGGGCCAGACACCACCGTTGTAAAGGGTGTAGTACGCGTAGTCGAATCCCTGGTTGGTCGGTTGGTGCTGATTCTGTTCGCCGAGGTGCCACTTGCCAAACATGGCGGTCGCGTAGCCGGCGTCGGAGAGCAACTCACCAATCGTGTATTCCTCGGCCACCATTCCACGGCTTTGTCCGGGGAACAGCACGATATCCAGGCCGGTGCGGATGGGAAGCCGGCCGGTCATCAGGGCGACCCGGGTGGGCGTGCAGATGGGTTCCGAGTAAAATGAAAGGAACTTCATGCCCTGATTGGCCAGCTCGTCCAGGTTGGGTGTGGGCGTCCCCCGTACCTTGCCTCCGAGATACGAACCCAACTCCCCCCAGCCAATATCGTCGGCGAGTATGTAGACGATGTTGGGTTTTTTTCCGTAGCGTTTTTCCAGCGCTTCGAGTCGCTGGTTGATTTCCCGATCCTGCTGTTGCCACGTTTCGGCGTTCTTGGCCTGATGCGTGCGGAAGAGCTGTTCGGGCTCGTAGGCGTACCCGGGCACGCTGGCGAATCCCAGCAGAATGGCGGCGAACCCCACGGTTTGCAGCGCCAGGCGTTTGAATCGGTTTGTCATGATTTGAACCCTTTCTGGTGAGCTGTCGGGATGGGCAAACCGTTCAAACCCGTGATTTGCGCCATCCCGTCAGCCCCTTGTCAGAAGTCGAGACGAATTCCGCCGAAGTAATTCCGCCCCAGAACGCTATACAGTGACATATTGGTTGGATAGTTCGAAAGGAAGTTAGCGGGTGCGATGGGCGGATCCTCATCGAATACGTTATTGATACCAGCATACAGCTGCAGGGTATTCGAACCCCTGAACGGAATATCGTACCGGATGCTCAGGTTCACCATGGTTTGTGAATCGACGCTGTTGTCGTTGATGTCTTCCGGGCCAAAATCGTTGAACAGATCGCCGCCACCGATGTACACGACCTGTGCCGTCAGCCCCAGCTGATCCCGCTGCCAGTTCGCGGTCAGATTCCAACGATTGTCCGGCGTCGCGATTCCGCCCGATGCATTGCCGACAACACCCACATCGTCAAAGGTCGTAATACCATCGGGTGAGTAGGAATTTTCGATGTAGTGACTGAACAGCCAGCGCAGGTTGAGATCGCCTCCAAGGAATGACTCGAAGTAATAGTCGGCTTCGAAATCCAGGCCCTCGACTGTCCGGTTGGCGACGTTGAGGATAGTTGAGTTTACCGAAGCGATGCTGCCGTCGATGATCTCGACGTTTTCACAACCGATGTCCAGTTCGAAGCACTGATCAACGATACCCTGCGGAGACAGGGTCGAAATTGCGTTGTCGATTTTGGTTCTGTACCAGTCCAGAGAGAGTCTCAGGCCGCGAGCGAAAGACGGCTGGAAGACGATCCCTGCCGTGGTCGTGTCCGCCTCCTCTTCGTCCAGGTTGGGATTACCGCCGGTCAGAATCTGCGTGAGCGTCACTTCGCCTGTCGCCGGATTGCGGACACTGCCGAAGTTCAACACCTGCGCGGCGAACAGTTCGGAGATGTTGGGCGCACGAATGTCACTCGATACGGTGGCCCGGAATCTCAGGTCACTCACCGGGCTGAACGAAAGGCCCAGCTGCCACGGCACCGCGCTGCCACTCGAGGAGTAATCCGCGTAGCGGACTGCGCCAGTCAGACCGAGCGACATGCCCTCGGGGGTTTCGACAAGCGGCACGCCAACTTCGACAAAAGCTTCGTGCACGTCGAAGCTGCCCGAAATGGGCTGGGTATTACCGATGAACCATTGGCCGGACGCCGCCAGTTCATCCACTCCAACCGAGCCTTTCTCGTCGCGGTACTCAATCCCGAAGGCGACAGCGAGTGGGCCGGCGGGCATGTCGAACAGTTCTCCGCTCATCGACGCGGAGAGCACATCCTGCCGGTATGTGTTGTCAAAGTACTGCGTGCCGTGGATGTAATCCAGCGCTGCCTGGCTGGCTGCGCCGATACCGAAGAGGTTCAACGGGGCGCAACCCGGCGCCCCATTCGCCCCGCCGACATTGGCGCGACAGACGATTTCACCCGTGCCCGGGTCCATCACGGCGTCGGTGGCGAATGCGTAATTCGACTTGATGACATTGTTCCGGGTCTGAAAATTCCCGTCCCACTCGCCGTGGGTCCAATAGGCGTCCCAGGTCCAGCCATTCCAGTCACCCTGCAGGCCCGTGGCCACGCGCCAGCTCTCGGCGTTACTGTAGTCGGTAATGAAACCCAGGTCCTCGTTGGAGCGGCCCATCCTCAACACGGGGACGTTGTTGGCCACCATCGCCTGCTTTATCTGGTCCGGAATGTATGGGTTGTCAGCACGGATGATGTCCGGCCCGCCCTTGATGAAATTCCAGGGTTGGACGACCACGTGTTCCGTGTCCGATTCCGCCCAGCTGCCGTCGAGAAAGAAGTTGACGTTGTCGGTGATTTCGAAATCCAGCAGGCCCATGACCGACTTGCGTTCCAGCGCCACGAGCAGGGAGTTGTGGTAAGCGAGGGAGCCCCCTGAGCCGCCCACCTGGAACGGCAGCGTGGTCAGCGGCAGGGGATATTCGCCGATGTCGTATGGCAGAATTTCCCCATTTTCTCCGAAGTAGACCTGCGCAACAGATGGGTGGTTGCCCAGTTGCAGCGGGAGATAACCACCGGTGGTTCCGAAGGCGAGCCGAGCGTCGGGAACCACGATTCGTGCGGGAATTCCGTCATTCGGGCCGGTGTTATCGGGATTGTTGACGATGCCCCAAAGCGCGGCGCCCCAGTCACGGTCCGACTGCGAGCCGATGCCGCTGTTGTCCTGGTATTCAGCACCGAAGGTGACGTGTCCCCGGTCATCGGCGAAACTGAATCCGTAGCCAAACGACGCGAACTTGTCCCGTGCGTCGTTTTCGCTGGTTTCACCGTACTGGAAGTTGAGCTTGCCCCCATCCAGGTTCCTTCTCAAACGCATGTTCACGACTCCGGAAATCGCATCGGAGCCCCATTGCGCGGAGACGCCGCCCGTCACGACCTCTACCTGCTCTACCAGCACCTGCGGAATCATATTCAAGTCCACGCCACCCGAAATGCCCGTAGAAACCCATCTCCGCTTGTCGACGAGCATCAGAAGGCGGTCAGGGCCGAGATTTCGGAGGTTCAGCATATTCGTGCCCCCGCCCCGTCCCTCACTGGTCGATGAGGTCGGCGTGACACTGCTGACGAACGCGGGTACTTCATTGAGGTAGTCCGCGATATTCGTGGTGCCTCTCGCTTCGAAATCCAGGCTATCCACCGTGGTAGTCGGCTTCGGCGCCTCGAAGCCTGAAGTCAGGCGCGTCGCCGGTGACGTCACCACGACTTCTTCCAGCGCGGTGTCTTCCTCCGGCTGCTCGTCTTCCTGGGCCAACAGAAGCCCGGAACTCGCCGCACCCAGAATGAGACTAATCAGAGGTGCCAATGTCCTTCCTAAAATGTGCTGCTTCATGGATGTCATCCTCCGAACGACGTATTCATGGGAGATTTCGGTACCGAGATGCGCCAGGGTCGTTCTGAATCTGCCCTCGTGGGTGCAATCCACCAGGAGTGAGCGAGAGCATTTGCGGGTACTCACTTGAATGTGTGCTCCAGATTCAGAGAGTGGCCGGTATTCACTTCCGGCCTGCGGCAGTGTCCGGTTGGGTCTGGATCCACTGTTCCCACAAAGCGTCCAAACCTCAATGACTTGGATTATAGGAGCGTGTTGGAACGCCAATCACCCGGAAAGCGACAGCAAAAGTCCAACCAGCGACAACCGGCGGCCCCCGGCCATAAAGCGTTGGAGAAATCTGAAAAAACGAATGAGTTCAGGCAGGCTAGCGACTGCGGAGAGTTACTCCCGGTTTCTCTCCGAAAAGCTCCCAGTAGTCCCTGGCAAAGTTGCCGCCGTGATAAAAACCCCACCTGGCTGCCGTCTGACTGACGGAAGTCTCGTAGGGTGTGGTGTTCAGCAACTCTTCCCGGACTTTGTTCAGGCGCGCTCGTTTGACGTATTTGATCGGACTCATGCCAAACCGGTCCTTGAATGCACGCTGCAGTGTCCGCGTGCTCACATGGGCAATGGCAGTCAGGTCGCTGAGCGACAATTCAGACTCGAGGTTTTCGTTGATGAATGCAATGGTGCGGTCGAGGTATCGCGGGGTTCTCACATCGCTGCCCGGATCGGACAGTTCGACATACGCATTGCGAACGAAAATCAGCCCAAGCAGGTAATGGAGCACACTTTCTGCATCGCAGTCATGCAGCCGCTCTGCATTCCATTGCCGGGCTTCCCTGCAAATCTGGATGACCAGATTGCTCAGCGTCTTGCCGAGTCCGCTATCGAGCCCCAAGACATGCGATTCGAGTCGTGCCTGCCATTCCTGGCCGTGTTGCAAATCAGGCAGGTATTGTTCGAAAAACTTCGGGTGCACATGAATAAAGACCGTAGTACAGGCTCCGACCCGGACAAGATCCTGAGACTCGCCGGCAAACTGCACGAGAGCGGACCCCGGCGAAACGCGCAATTGCCGTTGGCCCTGCGTCGCCCTGATTTCGCCTTGCAAAGGAATGGTGACCTGGATAGCGGAGAGTTTCTCAACAACCACTCGAACAGATGATTTCGTCGTGACACCGAAAATCTGTGAACGGGGCAGTTCCAGCCTGTTTATTTCGAAGTGGGTACTGCGCGGGCCTTCGAGGAAAGAGAATCGTGGAGATTCGATCATGGGTGAAATGACTCGATGCACCTCGTCCAGGTCGCTGGTGGAAACGAGTCGCCGCGACGGCGTTGTCAGCCTGAGTTTCGTCACCGCCCCGAAGATGCCTGGTCTGCAAAACAGATTGCGGTCTCGTAGCGAGGTGGGGTGAACCCATTGATTTTGCAGGGAATCGGCATCTCTGTTCGGAGTCTCCTCTTCAAAAGGCCCACGAGCAAATTCATTGTACGGTACAGAGTACTACACGCAAGCCCTAATGGTTTCAAGCTGTACCTGTGGAGGATTGGAGTCAGAGGGAGGGTTGGGAGGGTTGGGGTCAGAGTAAAAGGGACTTACTCTGTCCCTTTACTCTGACCCCGGGGATTCCTCTGACCCCGGGGATTCCGGGGATTCAATCGCTGTTGTCCTTTGAAATTCAACTCTGGCGAGACACCAGAGGTATTCTTTTCTAGTTTCCCAGGGATTCCAACTCCCGGACACCCCGTTCATATCTTTTCATCATGTCCTGCCATACGTCCTCGCGATGAGCGGCATGACTGTAGTATTCCTCGCCGCCTTGATCCATATCGAACAGCAGTCTAACGTCATGTTCCGGAAGCCAACGGTCGATGCCCCGGTACCGGGCGCGCAACAACGCTTTCCACTGTTGGGTGCGTACCGCGGATATGAAGTTGTCGGAGAAAAAGTACAATTGGTCGTGGGGCGAAGTTTGCGCACCCTGCAGCACCGGCAGGATGTTCTTTCCATCCAGTTCCAGTCCATCCGGAAGTTCGGCGTTCGTTATCGCCTGGATGGTGGGCAGTATGTCGATACTCATGGTAATGGCCCCTGACCGGGTGGATGCCGGCAAAGTCCCTGGCCAGCGAGCGAGAAACGGAACCCTGTAACCGCCTTCCCAGGACGTTCCCTTGGTGCCGCGGAGCCGACCTGTAGTTCCGCCCTGGTATGGGCCGTTGTCACTGGTGAAGATGACCAGGGTGCTCTCGTCCAGTTCGAGTCTCTGCAGCGCTTCCCGGATCTGTCCTACGCTCCAGTCAAGTTCTTCGATAACATCACCATATAGCCCTGCTTTCGAACGGCCTTTGAATGCGTCCGATACAGCCAGGGGGACATGGGGCGCGGTGTGGGCCAGATAGATGAAGAATGGATGCTCCTTGTTGCTTTCCATGAATCGGATGACTTCCTCTGTGTAAGAAGCCGTCAAGCGTTTCTGATCCACGGACTCTTCAATCTTCCGGCGGTTGCGGTACAACGCCAGCGGTGATTGATTGTTGCTGTAGGGCAACCCGTAGTAATAATCGAAACCATGCCGGGTGGGCCAGAATTCCGACTGGTGTCCAAGGTGCCACTTGCCAATGATGGCGGTCTGGTAACCCAGGGGCTTGAGCATCTCCGCAATCGTGATCTCCGATTGGGGCAATCCGTGCGTGTCCTTGACGAAAATCACCTGGTGCGCCAGGCCAGAGCGAATCGGATACCGGCCGGTCAGCAAGCCGGCCCGGCTGGGCGTACAGTTCGACGAAGTGGCATAAGCATCGGTGAGGAGAACGCCTTCGTCGGCCATCCGATCCAGATTGGGTGTTTCGATCACCTGATTTCCGTACACACCCAGGTCGCCGTACCCCAGATCGTCTGCGAGAATGACGATGATATTCGGCCGGGTCGCGGGCGCAGCGCCACAACTGATCGCAAACAGGCAGCCGATGAGGAAACACAGCACCGCGCTGCCTCTGATTGACTTTGCCTCCCTCATGCTCTGCTAACCCTTGTAGTCATCGCCGAATTGCGTGTCGTCTGGCCGGGTGGACAGCGATTCCAGTTCCTTTCTGCCCATGTCGAGATAGTGCTCCAGCAGTTTTTTCTGCCGCGGATAATCGCGCGAGAGGTCGTATTGCTGGTCCGGGGCTGCTTCCATATCGTAGAGCAAGGTATACAGATGACGATTGCCCTCGAACCGGATGGGTTGCGCGTCCCGCCACGGAGGATAATCGCTCAACATCAGCCGCCATTTCCGGGTGCGCAGCGCCGCGATGCGCTCGTTGTTGAAGAAATACAGGACGTCGTGGGGCGATTGCTGCTCCCCTGCCAACACGGGGAAGATGTTCTTCCCGTCGACATCAGCAGAAAGCGCTTGTTTGGCTCCCGCAACGTGAAGCAGAGTCGGGAAGAGATCGATATTCATCGCCATCGCATCCGAGACACCGTTGGCCGGTATTTCCGTTGGCCAGTAAGCGATGAAGGGAACCCGATATCCGCCCTCCCAACCCGTACCCTTGTGGCCGCGCAGTCCGCCGGTACTCCCTTGCGGAAATGGCCCGTTGTCACTCGTGAACATCACCAGGGTGTTTTCCCGCCGGCCAGTCCGCTCGAGCGCTTCCATGATTCTTCCCACGCCCCGGTCCAGTTCCTCAACGACATCACCGTAAGCGCCGGCGTTGGACGTGCCCGCAAATTCCGCCGTTGGCAACAGCGGTTTATGGGGTGCGGTGCTGGATACGAAAAGAAAAAAAGGCTGAGCGCGCTGGCTTTCAATGAAGGCGATGGACTCATCGATGATTTGTGTCGCCAGCGCTTGAGCATCGATTTTTTCATGAACGATGCTTTTCCCCCTGACAAGGGGTTGATCCGGCACATCGTTGGAATGGATCACTCCGAAAAACTCATCGAAGCCATGTTCCGACGGGTGAAACTCAGGCCGATCGCCCAGATGCCACTTTCCGACCAGCGCCGTGGCATAACCCTGCATCCGGAGCACTTCCGCCACTGTCGTTTCTCGCGGTTTCAGCCCTCGTGTATCCCCGACGCCCACCGTTCTGTCAGCCAGCCCAGTTCGTATCGGATACCGGCCGGTCAACAGGCCCGCCCGCGATGGCGTGCAGACATTTCCACTGCTATAGAACTGTGTCAACCGGATACCGTCCGAGGCCAGCGAGTCGATATTCGGTGTCTGAATGGATGTGCCGCCATAAGCGCCCACATCCCCATAACCCAGGTCGTCGGCGAGAATAAGCACGATATTCGGCTTGTCGGCGGCGCTCGCGCCACACCAACAAAGCAACAGCATCAGCAGGGTCTTTCGCATTCACACCTCATTACGTCATCAAGTGGCCGCGCTGCCCAACAGCGGGTCTGCCCGGCGGATCGACCGCAAGCACCACGGGTCACCGGCGGACCGCGCTCGCATCAGTCCGTGTAGTGCTCCAGATCGTCCTCGTGGCCGGTGCGCAACAGCTTGCCGGGAAACGGGGCCGCATGGGAGCCCGATGCCCGGCGATAATGCAGGCCCGGTCCGCGTTTCATCGTAAACGGCACGCTCGGCGTCCCGTCGGTTTCTCGGATAGACCGGAACAGTCTCTCACGCATCGACTGCGCGAGATCCCGGTACTCCGGCCGGCCGATCAGGTTTACCTGCTCTGCCGGATCGGCGTGGAGATCGTACAGCTCGTCGGTGTCCCAGATGCCGTGGTACTGGATCAGCTTGTAACGGTCCGTGCGCAATGCGAATGTCGTGGGCGTGTGGGGAAAAACCCACTCCCAGAAGTATTCGTACAAAAACTCCGTGCGCCAATTGTTCACGGACTCGCCACGAAGTTGCGGCAGAAAGCTCCGGCCGTGCATTGTGGTGGTCGGCTCCGTACCGGTCCATTCCAACAGGGTGGGTGCAATATCGATGTTCAGCACCATGTCGTCCACGGTGGCCCCTGCCGGCAGCCCGGCGCCCTGCACGATCAGCGGCACCCGCATGGACTCTTCGTACGCATTGCGCTTGTCGATCAGGCCGTGCTCGCCGAACAGGAAGCCGTTGTCGCCCATGAACACGACCAGCGTATTATCGGCCAGTCCCAGCTCCGAAAGTGCTTCGCGAACGCGGCCCAGGCTTTCGTCGACGGCCATGAGTGCCTCGTGATAACGCTGCCGGTATTCGCGCAGATCGAGATCGCTGTGATAGGGAAACTCGACACCATGCCAGCTGTTGCGCTGATTGCGCACCCACATCGGTGTTCCTTCGGGATACTGATAGCCGGAAGCGGCGGCCCGCGGGAGGTTGATTTCACCGGAGGGGTGCTGCCCCCGATGGCGTTCGGCTGGCAGGAAATCGGCGTGCACGGCCTTGTGCGACAGGTAGAGAAAGAAGCCACGGTCCCGATCGATGGAACCCAGCCAATCCAGCGCGTAGTCGGTGAGTTCGTCGGTGATGTAGCCCTTCTGGGGAACCCGCTCGCCATCGACATTCAGAGTACTGTCCGCCCCCGGATAGTACACACCCTGCCCGGCAAAGCTGACCCAACGGTCGAAGCCCGGTTGCGGCGTGTCCTCGTGGCGGCCGAGATGCCATTTGCCGATGAACGCGGTCTGGTACCCGGCAGCCTGCAACATCTCGGGGAAGAACACCGTACCCGGCGCGGTGTCCCGCTCCAGGTTATCCACAATGCCGTGCGCATGCGCGTACTGACCGCTGAGGATGGACGCGCGGCTGGGCGAACACAACGAGGTGGTCACGAATGAGTTGCGAACATGCACTCCCTCCGCTGCGAGTTGGTCGAGTTGCGGGGTAGTGACTTCGTCGTTCAGAAATCCCAGTTCGTCGTATCGCTGGTCATCCGTCAGGATGAAGACGACATTGTGCGGCGGGGCGGAAGCGGCTTCGCTGGCCTCGGCAACGGACGACACCTGCAGAAACAGAATCGACAGGCCAACCGCCAGGCTGGCCTGTCGGGCTACCTGGATCGATCGAGCCCCATTCATCGCGACATGATCGTTAACGATATACCCAGTTCGCGGAAGTGCGGACGCAGCCGAATTCCCGCGGCGCCGAAATTATCTGCGGTGCCATTGTAATACTGTTCGTCGAACAGATTTTTCGCCCATGCGCGAATTCGGAACCGGTCAGTCTCCATCCCGGCATAGAGATTGAACAGCGTATAGTCGTCGATCTGATAGGGGTAATCCGGCAGGTTGAAAGGCGAGCCGAAAACGGTTTCGCCGACCAGGGATCCAATAGCTTCGATATCGCTGTACTGCGTGTCCGTGTAGGTCAGCTCGCCACGCAGGTAGGACGCCCAGTTTCCGAGCATGAAGTCGTACTGCAGCCAGGTGTTGGCGGTCCACTCGGGAGTGCGAGGCAACGGTTCTCCAGACACGTTGATGACATTGTCCAGTCCGTCCGTCTTGCCACGCAACACCGCGTCGGGATATTCGTCGAATTTCGCGTCGATGTAACCCAGGTTCGCGGCCCATACCAGGTCCTCGGTGAGCAGGGTCATGAGTTCGATTTCGAAGCCTTTGGAGCTTGCCTCTTCCGCATTCTGTGTGACCGAGACGGCCGAGCTGATGTCATTCGGATCGGCCAACCGGGCTGTCTGCACCTGAAATTCGGTCCAGTCGTTGTAAAACAATGCCCCCGACAGGTTGGCCCGGCCATTGGCGAATTGGGTCTTGAAGCCGAGTTCATAGGCCCAGAGATCTTCGGATTCGAACGGCAGAGGAACGAGCTGCGAGGTGCCCGCGATGTCGACGCCGCCGGCCTTGTAACCCTTGGAAATCGAGCCATACCACGTGGTGGTGTCGGTCAGATGGCGCAGCACGACGCGCGGAGAAAAGTCGGTGAACGTTTCGCTTCCGGAAACCGGGTTCGGGCCCTTGTTGAAGTCGATCACGGTCGAGGTGACCTTGTCACGGCTCCAACGACCGCCCGCGGTCAAATCCAGCTTGCCGGTAATTGGCCAGGTGACTTCACCAAACAGCGCGGCGCTCTTGAATCGAAAATTATTGTCGTTGGAGTTGATGAACCCGACGGCCGTACCGTTCGGCGCATCATCCGGCATGATCTGTATCTGGTTGATGCGATCCAGATCATCGTCGATGTAGATTGCGCCGATGGTCCAATCGAAGGCGCTGTCGCCGGCCGACATCAATCGGAACTCCTGGCTCCACGACGTGCCTTCGTAGTCATTCATGCGCCGCAACGGCAAGGGGCCGAATGTGAACGGAATTCCATCAAGGTCTGAAAGACGGTCGAAACTGCTGTCCAGATAGCCGGTGATGGACTTGAATGTCATGCCACCCAGATCCCACGCGACCCGGCCGTTGATGATCGTGAATGACTTGTCGTTGCGCTCGCTTGTGTCCCGGTCGACTCGGTCGTCGTTATCCGGATAAAAACCCTGACCAGAGTCGATGGCATCGAACGGGCCAAGGCCAAAAATGGACTGCGTGTCGAGGTCGAGCACACCTGACGGAATGGCGATGTCACCACCCTCGTCCTCGTTGGTACGCGTAATTGAAAGGTCGATCGTCACATCATCACTGGCAAGCACGCGAAACGAGAGGCGACCCGTCAGGTACTCGTAGAAGGGATCGTTGCCCTGCGGGTTGACATTTTCAATCGGAGTATCTGATTCTTCATAGGCGAAAACACCACGAGCCATGAATGTATCGCTAAAGGGTACGTTCAGAATAGCCTCGGCGCCGTAGGTGTCGAAACTGCCGACGCTGACGGTGCCTTCAAAATACTGCTCAGGCCCCGGTTTGACGGTACTAATGTTGATCGCACCGCCGACGGCGTTGCGCCCGTAGTACGTGCCCTGCGGACCGCGGAGCACCTCGATGCGCTCCATGTCCTGCAGTTGCGGGTTGATGGTGCCCTGGGCCACCGCGCCCACAGACAGCTCATCGATGTAATAACCGATGGAGTTCGCGGTCGCAATGCCGTCAAGCGTGATATTGCTCACGCCCCGTATACTGATATTGATGCTGCGGCTGCCTCCTTCGCCGTCCTCGGAGAAGCCGACATTGGGCGACTTGACGAGGTATTCCGCGGCCGAACCTATATTGGCACGCTTCAGGTCCTCGCTGGTAAAGGCTGAAATACTGATAGGAACTTCCTGCAACGACTCTTCGCGCCGCTGAGCCGTTACCATCACTTCCTCGAGAACCATGACTTCGGTGGATTCCTGTGCGACTACCGCCGGCAGGCATCCCATTGAGAGCATTCCAATTCCGAGCCGTATCGCCTTTTTCACCTTGTGAACCTCCTCATCTTATGCACCCTGTGGTGCGGCAAATGTGTTTCTTTTTTGTTCACATATAAATTGATTTTTCTGGTTTATATATAAATTAATTTCTGATGTCAATTGATTCAGCTGTGAATTTTCAGGCGGAATGATTCTGGCAAAGACAAGAGAAACGAAGTTGAACCACGTTGATGACCTCCACTGCCCCCGGCCGGACCCGTGTCTCAAAAACGCCGTGCACTTGTCGCGGCGCGTGACCTACTCTCCCACGGGAATCCCGCATTACCAGCGGCGATGCACCGTTTCTCTTCTGGGTTCGGGAAGGGATCAGGCGGTCCCAGTGCTCTATTGGCGCCAGGCAATCTGTTTGAGATCTGAAGGATCGAGAACACCCTGAACTCGATTCAGGGTCTCATCACGTTGGCAGAATGCCCAGCGGATTCCGGCGTTCGCCGGAATGACGGGGTAGCTTCGCGGTCACCCTCGTAGTGGATTCAGCTTTCGCCGGAAAGACAGGATTATTACGTGGTTACAGTTGAGAGCAGCAGCTTGTAACCGTGCCACTTTGGCTTCTTTCGCCTGCGGTGAAAACCGCAAAAGCGCTCCGCCTGCTCTGCCAGCGAAGGCATAATAAAAAAAACCCCAGCCCGATGACTCGGACTGGGGTTGTAAATGGCGTCTGGCAGCCCCGGCGCAGCGGCTTTGCGGCTTACACGCGCAGCGTGTATGAAGCGAAGTCGCGGAGCCGATCAGGGCGTGACCTGGTCACGAGCAACGGCTACGCCGCTTTCGCTTCTTTCACCTGCGGTGAAAACCGCAAAAGCGCTCCGCCTGCTCTGCCAGCGAAGGCATAATAAAAAAACCCCAGCCCGAAATCTCGGACTGGGGTTCTGAATGGCGCCTGGCAGCGCCTGCGTAGCACCGGTGCGGTTTCCGCCGCAGGCGGAAGAAGCGCCGATGCGGAGCAGATCAGCGCGTGACATTGGTCACTGCCAGCGACGGCATAATAAAAAAACCCCAGCCCGAAATCTCGGACTGGGGTTCTGAATGGCGCCTGGCAGTGACCTACTCTCACACGGGAAAACCCGCACTACCATCGGCGATGCACCGTTTCACTTCTGAGTTCGGGAAGGGATCAGGTGGTACCAGTGCTCTATTACCGCCAGGCTAACTGTTTGAGATCCGAAGGATCGAAAACACCCTGAACTCGATTCAGGGTCTCATCACGTTGGCAGAGTGCCCAGCGGATTCCGGCGTTCGCCGGAATGACGGGGCAGCTTCGCAGTCACCGTCGTACTGGATTCCGGCTTTCGCCGGAATGACGGGGCGACTTCGTAGTCACCTTCGTGATGAGTCCAATTCTTCAGTCTCATCAGGAATGAGCTTCCGCTCATTCCCTGCATTAGGTAGTTCCGTCAAGAACTTGTGTCTTGCGAAGTATCTTATTGGCTAAGTCAAGTTTCGTGTGGGTGGTGCCTGGACGCGAAGCCAGAGGCGGGAGTGTACATCAGTACACGACCGTTCTGGTGTAGCGTTCAGGTGCCGCCCGCGCGGAACTGGCGACGCCAAAAAAGGCTTTGGTGTTATATGACCAAGCCTCTCGGGCAATTAGTACCGGTTAGCTTCACACATTGCTGTGCTTCCACACCCGGCCTATCAACCTCATAGTCTATAAGGGCCCTTACACTCTCAAGGAGTGAGAGATCTCATCTTGGGAGGGGCTTCCCGCTTAGATGCTTTCAGCGGTTATCCCGTCCGAACATAGCTACCCGGCAATGCCACTGGCGTGACAACCGGAA
>NZ_JAZHOG010000012.1:142500-154339 GCF_037892215.1 Elongatibacter sediminis
TCACGCTCGTGGATGTGATCGGCCAGTGCATACGGCAACAGGTTGTCGGCCAGCACAAGCGGATCGTTTTTCCGCGACGGGGTCTTTCCGGCTCCGCTGTAGCCGGAAACACCGAACACCACCGGCGTGGCCGCCAGCCGCTCGCGGACCGGCGTCAGCGCCAATTGGGCACCCGTCGCGTAGCAGCCGGGATTGGCGATGCGGGTCGCACCCCGCAATCCCGGTGCAAAGTGTTCCGGCAAGCCATACGACCATTGGTCGTCGAAACGATAATCCGCGCTCAGATCCACAATGACGGCGTCCGGACAATGGGTATCGATCGCCTCCACCCAGGCGCCCGCCTTGCCGTTGGGCAGCGCCAGGATGTAAAGCCGTGCATCCAGATCACGTACGGCATCCGGCCGGAGGTCGCTGAAAACCAGATCGCTGCCACGCATCGCTTCGACATGCCCGGCCACAGGCTCCCCCGCCGCCGTGCCCGACGCGACCGCGCGGATCGTGATTTCCGGATGCCCGTCCAGCAGTGGCAGCAATGCGCTCCCGGTGTGCCCGCGCCCGCCTATGACCACGGTTTCAATCGTCATCACTCTTCTCCTGCCAACTTGGTTCACGCGCCAGGCTGTCCTCGGCACACCGCTGCAGCCGCGCGAAGTCGCGCACACCACGACTGAACGCCACCCAGCCGTCCCGGGTGAAACTCGCGTCCGCCTGCTCGAAATACCAGGGACTCACCGGATTATCCACGCGGGAACGCCAATAGAGCTCGGGGCAGCGCTGGATCAGCGCCTGCCACACGGCGGCGCCGAGCCCGGCCCCCTGGGCTTCCGGGGTGACCGCGAACTTGTCGAGATAGGGAATCCCGTCCACGCCTTCGAGCACAATGGCCATGGCGCCAAAGGATTCGCTGACCAGCACTTTGCTGATCGGCAGGTTGTCGAAATACCCCGGATTCAACTTGCGTCCGAAACTTTGCTCCAACAGCGTGGCGGTGCGGGCGGCATCCGATTCGCTGAACTCATCGAGTTCGAGGATCTGTTCACCCTGGCGGATCAGGGTGCCGGCACCGCGGTGCGTGAACAGTTCGCGAGCCAGGTTCTCCACCGAGGTAATGGACACCGAAGCCGTGTCCGGCAGCTTTTCCAGGATCTGCGCGACCTGTTGCAGTTTGAGCTGCATGCCGGAGTGCACCCAGGGTTGGCTCACCAGGTAGTCGAAGTCCGTACGCAGGCTGATGGCAGAAATCACGCGCCCCGACTCGTCCAGCAAACCTCCGGTCGGTGTCAGGAAGATGATCTTGTGCGGTTCCACCGCCCAGATCAGTTCACGCGCGGCGAAATCCGCGTTGATGTTCATCACCTGGCCGGTGGCGCTCTCCCCCAGGCTGGCGACCACCGGCAACACGCCACGGTCGACCGCTTCGCGGATCGCTTCGAGATCGATGCGCCGGATATCCCCGACCAGACCCAGCCGGTCGCGATCGAGGTAATCGCATTCGAACACGCCGTGCTGGATGCCCTGGGCCCGCACCCCCTGACGCTCCAGCGCGGTGACGAGCTGGCGATTGGCCCGGTAAGTGACCGGCCGGATCACACCCATGGCTTCGGGTGAGGTGACCCGCAAACCGTCCCGCTTGACGGTTTCGATCCCGGCTTCTTCCAGTGCCGCGTCCAACTGCGGGCCGGCGCCGTGCAAAATGATGGGCATCAGGCCCAGATTTCGCAGAAAGGCCAGCGCAGCGGCCAGCGCGTCGAGCTGCTGGTCGAGCACGCCGCCACCGACTTTGACGACGGCGAAATGCATCCGGTCGGTACTGCTGAACTGCGTCAGGTAATAGCGCGCCTCCCGGCTCTCGGCCAGCTGGCTCAACACCTGTTTGACGGTCGCCCTGAGTTCAGCCATCGTTGCGCACCACCTGACCATAAATGTTCATCGCCCGCTCCAACTGCTCCAGCGCAACCCATTCGTCCGCAACATGCGCCTGACGGATATCTCCGGGCCCCAACACGAACACCGGCAGGCCACTGCCGGAGAACAGGGCCGCCTCGGTCCAGAAATCAACCGGCGGGGCCGTCTCGATAGCGTGCGCCTCACAAAATTCGTGCGCGGCGCTGGTGTCCGCATCCCCGGCCGGCAACGGATCGCCGACGAAGGGGACTTCCCATTCAACCGCCGCGCCGGCCGGCGCGCACGCCTTCGCGGCGCGCAGAAATTCACTGCTGGACGAGCCGGGAGCCAGTCGCGCGCTCCAGTGCACGAATGCATGGCCGGCGATCACGTTGCTCTTGGTGCCGCCTTCGACGATGCCGATATTCATGCAGCTGCCAGGGTCCTCCGCGGAGGTCTTGAGGCCACGCGCCAATTCGAGGGCGGCGGCAGCCCACAGGGCCATCTGGTGATTGGCGTTGTCGCTCAGCGCCCGCGCCTCGGAAGAATGGCCCGGATTTCCCGAAAAACGGGTCTTGACCGAGAGGAAGCCACGGTGCGACAGCACCGCACGGCACCCCGTGGGTTCGGCCACCACAACCTGGCGAAAACGTTTCCCTTCGCCGCTGGCGAGAAAACGCTCGACACAACACCCCCCGGCGCCCTCTTCGTCGCTGGTGAACAACAGTGCCAGGTTTTCGGCACCCTGTGCCGCCAACTCCAGCAGAACCGCGGCCGCGCCCTTGATGTCACAGGCGCCCCGCCCGTACGCCCTGCCGTCACTCACGTCCAACTGCAGGGGGTCGCGCGTCCAGCCCTGGCCGACCGGCACGGTATCGAGGTGCACGTTGAACAAAACCGACGGCCGTCCGCGCACCGCCAACCAGCTGACATGCCCGTCACCGTGGTCCCAGCTGCGAACGTCGAAGCCGTCCGGGAGGGCCGCCTCGCACACGGCGAAAATCTCCGCGTCGGCGGTGATGTGACGTGGCGGATTCTGCGTGTCGCAGGCGACCAGCGCGGCCAGCCGTTCCGTGACGTGCTCGAGGCTCATTCGCCGCCGCCGCGGACTTTGCTGGCGAGCGTGGTGCTTTGACCCATCAGCTTGATGAAGCCCACCGCCTCTTCCGGCGTCCAGTCACAGCTCTGTGCATAGACCGCGCCGGGATCGTGCAGGCGGTACGGTGATTCGACCGCCGTCGCCAGCACGACTCCACCTTCACTGGCCAGCGTGACGCTGCCGCTGACATAGCGCTGGGAACTCTCCAGATAGGCTTCCAGGTCGTGTTTGTGCGGCTCGTAGAAAAATCCGGCGTACACGAGTTCCGCCCAGCGCGATGCGATGCCGGCGCGAAACTGCGTTTGGAAACGCGTGTTCACGGCATCCTCCAATGCCTGGTGCGCGGCCAGCAGACCGTCGATACCCGGGCATTCGAAAGCAATCCGCCCCTTGAGGCCGATGGTGACATCGCCGGTGTAAATGTGCCGACCAACGCCGTAAGCGCCCAGGCGTTCGTTCAACAGGGCCAGAATTTCCGGGCCGGACTTTTTCTTGCCGTCGATGGAAACCGCGACACCCTGCTCGAAGCCGATCCGCAATTCGAGCGCCTCCCCCGGCCAGTCGGCACGGGCCGCTGTCAGCGACCAGGCATCGGCGGCCGGCGCCTCCAACTGGTCGATCTCGCTGCCGGAAATGGTCACTCCGAGCAGATTCTCGTTGATCGAGTACCGGCTGCTCGATGCGGACACCTCGATGCCGGCGTCGGCCATGACCTGCAACTCGTGGTCACGCACCTGGCTGACCCGGGACTGCAACTCGCGGATCGGCGCGATGATGTCGTAGTCGCCCAGACTGCGGACCGTCTGGTCGAAGCGCATCTGGTCGTTACCCATGCCGGTGCAACCGTGCGCGAATATCCGTGTTTCCAGTTCATCACACAGGCGCAGGCAATGCCGCACGATCAGGTAGCGGTCGGAGCACAGCAGGGGATATTCCCCGAGCATGCGCGCATGGCTCCACACCAGAGGCACGACGAAGTCATCCCAGATTTCCTGCGCGACGTTGATTTCGTGATGCCGCGCGCTGCCCAGGGACTCGGCCCGGGCCGCGATGTACGCCCGTTCCTCGTCGCCGACGCCACCGGTGTCGACGAACACGGTATGGACCTCGTAACCGCGCTGAACCAGGTCCAGCACGCAGTAGCTCGTATCGAGCCCGCCCGAAAACGCCAGTACGACGCGATCACCCATTTTTCGTTTCCTCCGCGCCGTCGGCGCCCAGCAATGTACACATCAGGGCTTTCTGAACGTGCAACCGGTTCTCGGCCTCGTCCAGCGCCACACAATAATCGGCGTCCATCACGCCATCGCTCGCCTTGACGTTCCGGCGCAACGGCAGGCAATGACTGAACAGGGCGTTGTTGGTCATCGACATCTTTTCCTCATCCACCATGAAATGGCGGTAACGGCTGCGCAGCGCCCACTCTGCTTTCGGGTCGCCGTAATGCGGCAGGGCGCCCCAGCTCTTTGCATACACCACATCCGCGCCACGATAGGCCGCTTCGATGTCGTGGGTGATGGAAAACGATCCACCGGATTCCTCGGCGTTGGCCCGGGCGGCCGTTTCGAACTGCTCGTCCAGGCGATACGCCGGTTCCGGACACAGCAGGGTGACGTCCATTCCGAACCGGGTGGCGATGGTCAGGGCCGAATTGGCCACCGCGGTGTTGAGCGGGCGCGGGTGCCAGGTCCAGGTCAACACGAACTTGCGCCCGGCCACGTCGCCGATGTGCTCGCGCAGTGTCTGCATCAGGGCCAGTTCCTGGCACGGATGCACGATGGTCTCCATGTTGATCACCGGCACCGACGCATGTTGCGCCAGGGAGCGAATCACGGCGTCCTCCCGATCCGTCTGCCAGTCCTGGAACAGGGGAAAGGCACGCAAGGCAATCAAATCGCAGTACCGCGACAGGACGCCGGCCACTTCGGCAATATGTTCTTCGGCATCGCCGTCCATGACGGCGCCCGGTTTGAATTCCACACCCCAGGCATCCTTGCCGGGCTGCAGCACGATGGCGATCCCCCCCAGTTGCTGCATGCCCAACTCGAACGAGGTCCGCGTGCGCAGGGACGGATTGAGAAACATCAGGGCGATCGATTTGCCGCGCAGTCGATCCTGTACCGGATTGCGTTTCAGTTCCGTTGCCAGATCGAGAAGCCGGCCGAGCTGGCCCGTGCCCCAGTCCTGGGTGCTCAAAAAATGTTGCATTAATGCGTTTCTCCTGTGTCCTGCGCCGGCCAGAAACCAAAAACCCAGCCGGCGGCTGGGTTCCTGGTCATGCTTGATTGATGATTGAAGCTTACACGGCTACCCAGCCCGGATTGTGAATACGGGGTCGGCGCAGGCGGAGGGTCGAGTCTGCTATTTGGCCGTGAGCGTTCATCATCCTTCTGAATTTACGAAAAACCCCGGCGCAATGCAACCGGAAATACACCCGCAATCACAATCCGCCCGCCAAGGCGCATCATTCGGACGGCGGAATATTGGGATTGAGCCGGAACAGGTTCATCGGATCGTACTGATCCTTGAGGGCCTGAAGCCGCGGGAAGTTGTCGCCGAAGGTCTCCTTGACCCATGCCAGTCCGTCATCGCTGTAGCTGTCGATGTTCAGGTAGGCACCACCGTGCTGCTGGTATTTGTCGCGCATCTCGTTCCAGGCGCTGCGCACCCAGGCGATGCACGATTCGTCGTCGGCCGGGTCGTTCCAGGTCAGGTTGTACTCCATCAGGTAGGACCAGTTGCGTCCCGGGAACGCCGTGGCGTCATTGGGAACCCTTTGGCTGACCCCATTCAGGTAGTGCAGCACCAGCGGGCAGATGCGGCCGTTCTTTGGCCGGTCGAGGAAGTGGTCGACCAGGGTATCGGCCATGTCGTCGTTCATGCGGTCCATGTACAACGCCTTCCAGTAGCCGATTACCTCACCATACGGCAGGTAGGGATCGAACATCTGCTGGATCTCGACGAAGGGCATGGGTGCGCTGATATCGAGCAAAACCGGCGCCAGTTCCCGCAGCGGCTGAATCACTTTCTCGCCTTCCTCGGGGGGGCCGTAGTACACGGCGCAGGGGACCACCACGTCCTTTCCGTGCAATTCCTCGGGAAAGTGGTCCATGGGGGGAATGGTCCAGAAAAAGAATTCCGTGGTCAGTTCATCGGGCGCGGTGGCCATGAAGTCGCGCCACCCGCGCAGCACTTCACGCGCGTGCTCGGCTGCGTAAATGGGGTTGCACAGCATGACTTCGGGCTCGATCGGGTGCAGGTTGAACTCGAACGTGGTGACGATGCCGAAATTACCGCCACCACCGCGCACGGCCCAGAACAGATCCGGGTTTTCCGCCTCGCTGGCGCGACGGAACTGCCCGTCCGCGGTCACGATCTCCACCGCGCGCAGGTTGTCGATGGACATGCCCAGCTTGCCGCGCAGCCAGCCGTAGCCGCCGCCGGTGGTCAGACCGGCCACGCCCGTGGTGGACACCACGCCACCGGGGCAGGCCAGTCCGTGCGCGGCGGTCTCGTGATCCACGTCTCCCAACGCCGCGCCACCCCCGACCCAGGCGATTTTTGCCTGCGGATCGACTCGGACCGAGTTCAAGCGTTCCAGGTTGATCATGAGCCCGCCGTCGCACACCGCAGTGCCGGCGATGCCGTGACCACCGCCCCGAACGGCCGTCAGCAACCGGTGTTCGGCGGCAAAACGCACGGCACGCATCACGTCCGCGACGCCCGAACAGCGGATGATCATGGCCGGATGCCGGTCGATCATGCCGTTGAAGATTCCCCGGGCCAGGTCATAGGCCGTGTCGTCCTGGCAGATGACCTCGCCGCGAATGGACGAACGCAGCGCTTCCAGGGATTCGGCGGGCAGGGAAATGGTGTCATCGTCAAGTGTGGCGATCTGCAGCATCGCGTGCCTTCCTCCTTTCGAGCCGCCTGCGAGAGACGGCGTGAGATTGATTCAAGGGTCTGTCGCGCCCCGGGTTAGCGGCCCCAGTGTTCGCGTTCAGCACCCGATGGACGGGATTCCGAACGACTGCTTTCATCGGCTTCGGGCATGACCGCGCCGATGGACGGACGGTGCAGACCCCAATGAAAGTCCTAAACTGAGGATGTAATTGATCTGAGTCCTTTAGGTGTTGAATTTTCCCAGTATATTAAATCGCATTATTACCATGAATTAACGCCGCCGGAGGAACCGTCCATGGCTACCGGAGCACGATACGTCCAGAATTCGCTGAAAGGCGGTAAATGGATTCCCAGCACCTGCAAGATGTGCCTGCATACCTGCGGCACGCTGATGCATGTTACCGACGATGGCGTGGTTAATAAAATCGAAGGTAACCCAACCAACCCTTCGAACAACGGCAAACTCTGCCCCAAGGGCAACTCGGCGATCATGCGCCATTACGACCCCAAGCGGTTCAAGCAACCGATGAAGCGGACCAATCCGAAGAAGGGGCCGAACGAGGACCCGATGTGGGAACCGATCAGTTGGGACGAGGCGCTCGACTGGGTGGCCGATGAGCTCAACAAAACCATTGCGGACGATCCACGCAAGATACTGCCCTCGCTCGAAGACTTCCAGAAAATGAACGTCTGGAACTGGCCATTGGCTTTCGGCAACCAGAACAGCTTCCAGTCCGGAGGCACGATGTGTGGCGGCGCTTACCATCCGGTCAATGGCTACATTCACGCGGCGTTTGCCGTCACCAACGACGCGAACTACTGCAAATACTGGATCAACGACGGCACCGGGGACGGTTTCTCATCCCACCTGCATGCGGCTGCCCAATCGAACTGGGTGGCCGACGCGCGGGTTAAACGAGGCATGCGCTGCGTGACGATCGAGCCGCGGTTGTCGATTTCCGCCGCCAAATCCGAGGAGTGGATTCCAATTCGTCCGGCCACCGACCGCCATTTCGCCCTCGGGCTGTGCCACGTGATGGTCAAGGAAGGACGCTGCGACTACGAGTTCTTGCGCAAGGACACCAACGCACCCTACCTGGTCGCACCGGACGGCACCTTCAAGCGCAACGCTGACGGCAAAATCTACGTTTGGGACACACAGACCGGCAGCCCCGCCTTATGGGACGAGATCGACCACACACGCATGGCCCTCGAAGGCACGTACACGGTCGAAGGGACTGAGTGCAAACCGGCATTCCAGAAATTCATGGACATTCTGGAAGACTGCACGCCCGAGAAAATGTCCGAAGTCACGACGGTGCCGGCCGATACCATCGTCCGCATCGCCCGCGAGTTCTCGGATGCCGCAGAAATCGGCGCCACCATCGATATCGACGGCCGCACGCTGCCTTTCCGGCCTGCCGGCTACAACTACTATCGTGGCGCCCAGGGCCACAAACACGGTTTCCAGACCAACCACGCCTTCAAGATGGTCAACATGCTGGTCGGTAGCATCGACACGCCCGGCGGCCTCATGGGTGCGACCCTGGACGATCAATGGGTGGACAACAACCGGGTGAGCGCCGGGGAGAACGGCATGATGGAGCCCAAGCCGCACCAGCTCGGGCCACTGCCGCCGTTCGCGTATCCGCCGACCACCTTTCATTTGCTCAACTACTTCCCGGTCGGCCTGCACCCCCCGCACCTGAATCTGCTGGTCCATGAGAATCCGGAATATTTCGGCGTCGACTTCAAACCGGACGTGATGTTCATTCTGCATTCCAATCCGTTGTGGGCGATGCAGGGTCCGCGAGACAAGTGGTTCGAATTCATGGAATCCATGCGCTTCATCGTGGTCAGCGACATCATCCCGACGGAAACCACCCGCTGGGCCGATGTCATTCTGCCTTCGCACGACGCGCTCGAATCCTGGAATATGACGATGATCGAGCCGCCGCACACCGAGGGCATGTGTCTGAGGCAACCGGCGACCGATCCGCTCTACGATACAAAAAGCGAGGAAGACATCGTCACCGAGCTGTCCGAACGCATGGGCATCCTCGATCAGTACAACGAAATCGTGAACATCGTCAGCGGTTTTCATCACAAACCCGAACTGGCGCTGCAGCCCGGCAAGAAATACAGCGACAAGGAAATCGCCGAGCGCAAAGGACTGCTCTGGAACGACCAGCCACTGGAGTGGTACCAGGAGCGGGGTCACGCGGTCACCCCGCGCCGGCCTGATAAATGGTACCGCCCCTGGGACGGACTGCGGTTGCACTTCTACATCGAGGACATGGTCACGATCCCGCGGGACCTGAAGCAGAAGATGGAAGAAGCCGACGTCCCGTTCCGGCACGAGTGGCATTTCGACGATTATCAGCCTCTGCCCACAGCCGTTCTGGATCCGGTTCACGAGGAACCCCCGGAATACGACCTGTACGGCATGTTCTTCAAGGACATCCAGATCAATTTCGGCGAGAGCCTGAGCAACCCCTGGATCAAGGACATCGTGTACCGGGACCCGGTACACATCGCCTTGATCCTCAACCCCAAAACGGCGGAAAAACAGGGTCTGGAATCCGGCGATATCGTGCAGGTCGATTCACCCTATGGCCGGATCTATGGACGAATCGGAGTCACGGAAGGCATGCATCCCGATGCGCTCGGAGTCTCCAATTCGCTTTCGAGAATCAAAGTCACCCACGGGGGCGTTCCGCACGCCGGCGGGCATTTCAATGATCTGCTGCCGTACGACCTGCGCAACACCGACGCGGTGACGGGACAGCCTGAGACCGTATGCAAGGTGAAACTCACCAAACTGGACGACTGGCCGGAGCCGCTGAAACAAGGCAAGACGGTTTACGAACTGGTCGATGAACTGAAACGACCCGGCAAAACAGGGAGTCACTGATGGCCAGATGGGGAATGGTGTTCGATATCCGGCGCTGCATTGGATGCAATGCCTGCGTGGTCGGGTGCAAACAGGAAAACTCGCTGCCCGACGGCGTGTTCTTCACGCGCACGCTGAGTGAGGATTACGGTGTCTTCCCCCACGCGGGGCGGGTGTACATTCCGACCTTGTGCAACCATTGCGAAGACGCACCGTGCGAAAAAGTCTGCCCCAGCGGAGCGACCTACACGCGCGAAGACGGAATCGTCATGGTCGATGACTCCAAGTGCATCGGCTGCAACTCATGCGCCGTGGCCTGTCCTTACGACCAGCGCACCTCGTTTGGCGAGGACATCATGGAAAAGGGCCTGTTCGGCGAAGGCGAACTCACGCCGTTCGAAGAACAGGGGTACACACGATTCACCCCGGGCACGGTCACCAAGTGCGATTTCTGCAGCGAACGCGTGGACTCCGGGCTGGATCCGGCCTGCGTGGTCACCTGCCCGACCGATGCCCGCATCTTCGGCGACCTCGATGATCCCGAAAGCGCTCCGAGCAAGCTGATCCGCGAACGCGGCGCTCAGCAACCCATGCCGGAGAAGAACACCAAGCCCAAGGTGTATTACGTAACCTGATTCGGAGGCATTGCGACAAATGGCAACCCGGGAATTTCCGATCGTCGGCGACAGTCTGGCTCTGGGCTATCGCTTCCAACGCCATTGGGACGATTCCATGGCCGCCGCATTCTTCTTCGGTGAACTCGGCGCGGGCATCTTCCTCGCCGGCGCCCTGTATGGGTCGAACCTGACCATGATCGTGGGCGTGCTGGTCACGGCCATCCTGAAGACCTACTTCCACCTCGCGCACATGGGTGTACCGAGTCGCGCCTGGCGGGCCATCAGCCGCCCGGACCGGTCGTGGATCAGCCGCGGATTCATTTCCATCATCGTCTTCACCGGCGCCGCGGTGCTGCACATCGCACTGAACGGTTTCGGGCTGGCCGATTCGCTGGGGGGTGCCGCGGCCATCGGTGGAATCGTCAAGGGACTGGCGTTGATCGCGGCGCTCGTTGTCATGACCTACCACGGCTTCGCCATCGCCGATTCCACGTCGATTTCTTTCTGGAACACCGGGCTGATGCCGGTGACCAGCCTGCTCTATTCCGCATTGGGCGGCGTCACGGTGGCACGGGTTCTCGCTCCGTCCGTGGCGGCATCCGGAGCCGGCCTGGTGCCAGCGGGGCAAGGCGCCGCGTCCATTCTCCTCGTGGTCGCCGCCGTCGCTCTGCTGGCCATGCTGAACGCGGCCAACCGCGGTTCCCCCGGCGCTCGCAAATCTTTGCATCTGCTGACCCGGGAAGGGCCATGGGTGAAGTTGTTCTACGGCGTGGTCCTGGGTTTGGGACTGGTTCTCCCCTTCGCACTGCTGACCCTGGCCCCGGCCTCGATGGCGGTCGATGTGGTGGTGGCTCTTGCGGTGCTCGCGGGCTACTTCACGTTCCGGATTCTGGTGTTCAAAATCGGGCTCTACGATCCGATCATCAGTTTCGCGCGCCAGGCCTGAACTCTATCTGACTCCGCGGCTTCGGCGGTGTGCCGGAGCTGCAGTCACTCATGGGTGCCCTCGTACACGCCGGCGGCCGCGACAGGTACGGTCCGGGACACGGCGTAAACCCGTCCCTGGGGCCTCGGGTCGGCATCCCTGCCTCACACGGTCCCGGACCATACCCGCCACGTCCACTGGCTCCCGCCTTACAGGGTCACAAGCCGCACTTCCAACGCGATGCAAATGCATGAACGCTGGTTGAAACTGCGCTTGAGATTTCGTTTTGAACTGGTGGGTGCCCGTACACGCCAGCGGCCGCGACAGGTACGGTCCGGGACGCGGCGTAAACCCGTCCCTGTGTACAGACCGGACACATGGTTAACAGTTTGTTCGGGGACATGGGTAACAGTTTTACATATCTAGAAAATGCGGTTGTAGCCTCGTGCAGTGCGTTTTTCCATCGCCTTCAGGTCGACCCGACCAAGCAAATGGTGACAGAAATGAACCGTATAGAT
>NZ_JAZHOG010000013.1:0-59468 GCF_037892215.1 Elongatibacter sediminis
ATACAGGGAGGCAAGAAATGCCTAACAAGTCATTAAAGACGGACGCCGTAAACGGCGCCGCTTAATTCCAACGTTATTTGTACTGCGCCAACCAAAATTAAAATGGGCATTGCCAACGTGTCGCTTGGCCCGGAGTCTGGCGCAGAAGTTTCCGCGGAAACGTGGTCCAAGCGTTCCCGCGGGAATTTTCGCTGAGAGAATGTGCGCGATGCGATCACTAAGGGGTATCAGAGCTAAATTTCTACGGTGACCGCCGAGGCAGCACAGCCAGGATCGAGCCAGAGTCATTGCAGGAGCTCAGATGAACACTATTGCCAGGCATTCTTCCGCGACAAATAACAAGCCGCTAAAGGCGTTCGCTGCGCTCACTCGGACGCCTGCTACGCAGGCACCGCTTAGCTAAATCGTTAGGCTGTAGCGACTGGACTCCAAATGCTGAGTTTTGGAAAACACAAGAGACTCGCCAAAGCTATCGATGCTTTCATGGTCAGATGGATAGAGATTCAGGCTATGGATGGAATGCTGTCCGGTACGAAAGCACCACCGCAGAACCATTTGGCCATGTGTGGAATACTTTGGGGCGTTACAGACAGCCTTGGACAACTCCAAGGCTTGGACGTGAAAACAACAGTCAGAGGGCTGAAATTATACTTGGCGAAGTACGCAGACGGTGAAAGCATGTTCAGGTTGGTCGTTGCAGCACCTCACAATCCAGAAGCGCAGCCGTGGGTGCACATGTTTGGAAGCGCAGTCAGGGCAATTGCCGAGGGTAAAGACCCAATAAAAGTTCTTCTACCCCTGGCGGAGAAGTTTCGCCTTGGAATCGCCTAACTATTCATTAAAGAAGACGCCCTAATGGGCGCCGCTTAATTCCGACGTTAGCCGTCTCTCATGCCATTGATTCAATACGAAGCGTCGGATTTTGGGAGCCACTGGGGTACACAACTAGCTGGCCGTCATGATCTTTCCATCTCTTGGCAAGAGTTGGTCTGGGCGGCAATCACTGTGGGGAAGCCAGGCATTGCTCATTTGCTTACTCACGGCTGGCACTCCATTAGTGACGTGATAGTCCGGTCACACACGGTTTACGCCAACTTGCGCCAAGGCTCCAACCGGTTTCAGAAGAGCACTCTGTACCAAGATTTGGACCCGACAGAAAAGGGTGCAGCTTCGTACTTCATGGGAATGGTGGCAGCAAAAGTTCTTTGTGCCCGCCTTCTTGATACACCTTGGTTGCTGCACCTTTCCATGTTCCAGGCCGCAGGGGGCGCAGCTGCATTGCGAGGCCGCTCTCAACCAGACCTAATTGGCATTGATCGAATGGGTCGCTGGACCGTCGCAGAAGCAAAGGGACGTTCAAACGCCTTCAGCGCTGACGCAATGTCAAAGGCAAAACAGCAGACCCGCCGATTGCGGCGAATTAATGGGTCTCTTCCAAATGTCCGGGTAGCAGTTCAAGCTCATTTCTCGCCAAACCTCTGCTTTTCCATCTCGGATCCAGAAGATATGGACGAGGAGCCAATAGACGTCTCGCTGAATGAAGATGCTGCGATACGGCAGTACTACTCATTCCCATTGGAAGCCACTCGGTCACCGGCACGCCGGGAAAATCGCAGGGGGCGCGAGTACGATTTGGCAAAGATAGATGAGGTCGGCGTTACTATTGGTTTGAGCTCTGAGCTGCGGCAGTTTTTGGAAGGTGACAACCAAATGACTTTTGCGGCAGTTCGCGATCGAAGTCAGCCTGCTTCTAACCAGATTGAAACCGATTCTGCCCCGTTCGCTGACGGCTTGCTCATTGAACTTGATGAGCGTTGGTCAGAGGAGAGGATGGCCTATGATCCAGACAAGAGAAAAGACGGCTAACAAATCGCTGCAGGTGACGTTTGACCCGCCACCCACTTTTGCTGCCGCAAAAGCGGGCGTCGCCTCAAACGCACCTGAGCTCAGGCGATATGAGTAATCAAGCATGAGGCGTTCTACAATTGTTATTGCACTATTTCTGTCAGGGCTGGTTTATGCCAGTGGACCGATAACAGTTGAGAGATTAAACCCGGATAATGCCAAAAGCTTAGGGTTTTCTGTAACTTTCGAAATCTCATCAGAAGCAACTCAAGTGAGTATTGTCGGCCCTAGGGTAGTTAATGAAAACTGCTATCCACGCCGAAGCGGAAATTATTTGCCTGACGGAAATGGTAATGAGTTAACGTTCTACATGGCTCAGATATCAAATGGGCCAGAGAGCCCGATAGGTAGCGGCTACTACCCTGGCAATGAAAACACGATGGCCGTTTTTATCGATTATATTTGCCCACCTGACAAGATATTGGAAAGTCGTCGTTACTCGGTCGAGTCTGTCGCAGAGTTCATCCAAAATTCAGTTGCGAGGAATGATGCTCCGATTGAATAGCCAGGTGTCTCATAACAAAGCGTTTAAGTACGTTCCGCCAGCAAGCTGGCTCCACCAGACGCGTGCTGCGCACGCGCCGCTTAACTAAGACGTTATATTTATTAAGGAAACACCCGAATGAATAGACCCCTTTGGTTTCGTTTCATCGACCGCTGGGTGCCTGAGGGCATGGGAACAACTGGCATCACTCTTCCCTTCCTGGCTGGGGCGCTTGCTCATACTGATGGTTACGACACGGTTAGTGAGAAGCAGTTGCACGACTACATTGATGCAATAGTAGATTCCCCGGTTTCAGGCTATACGGTCGAAGTCCGACAATGCCAGAACGTTGGGTACCTAGTGCTATCGGTGTCAAAAACGGAGGAGGCTTTGCCATTTCAGGCCTGTTATCTTGACGGACCAGAGAAAGCTCCAGCTCTTGGCTTCAGCCAAGATGCGCAATCTCAATTTGGTGGGCTTGGATCGTCTGACCCTGATATTTGTCGCGCTGATCTAATTGAACTTGCGGCACCACATTGCGCTTCCGGACATTTTTCACGGTTACGTAGTGAGTCAACGGGTGCATTTGAGTTCGGGCCATTTTCAAAGAAGGAAACTGCCTATATAGAACGGATTGCGGAGCAGTACGGTGAGAAAATATAACAAAGCGCTCAAGTTCGCGCCTTCGGCGGCGGATGCACCGCTTAACTAACACGTGATGTGAATCTCAGAAATGTCGGACGATAAGGATATTCGATCACGAATTGACTCTGAAAATGTAAGAGGTCTGCTTCTTGTAAATGGTGGTGGTTCCTTAGCCTTGCTCACATTCTTGCCGTTTGTTCTCGACAAAGAGCAATTTGAAGCCCTGGCGAAGGCCGTGCTGTACGGGCTCCTCGTGCTTCAATTCGGTCTAGTTTTTGCCCTCGCGCACAATAGATTGCGGAGGAAGTGCTCCGAACTTTATGAGGAGGCCCGGGCTGAGTCTCCGGTGGGACACCCCGACCCGTGTGTCTATTTCAAGTATGAGTTTCGCGAGCCCTGTCTGTGCATGCGAAGTACGATTCTAATGTGGGCCTCGCTATTTGCTTTCGTTGCAGCTGGAGTACTCGTTTTCGCTGGTGGGCTATGCTCAATTGGGTCGTGAAACGGGGCAATTCTCATAACAAAGCGTTCAAGGTCGTTCCGCCCTGCGGCCTCCACCGGACGCAGCTCCGCTGCGCGGCTTAACTCAAACGTTATGTTTCTAGATGAGCAAATAGGAAAATTGAGCCCATGAAACTCAGCCTTCATGCTTCGTACAGGTCGCTCGACACGCTTGCTGCTGTCGACCTTCCGCCGTTTACCGTTTTAACTGGCGTCAACGGCGCTGGGAAGACGCACCTGCTTGAAGCCATTCGCGATGGCCACTTGCTTGTCGAAGCAGACGAGAAAATTGAGCGAATTGTCCATTTTGATGCCGGAAGTTTTCGACTTGAAAAGGAACCCGCAATTACAGCGCACCAACTAGAATCCGAGCGTGAAGGTGCTTGGCAATGGTTTGAGAAGAATGTCCGGCCCAGCTTGGATAGGTGGCATGCTCATTTGGGTAACGAATACCAGCGTTTCGAATCGGCATGTGTGGCGTCGGAAATGCCTCTTTGGGATCTCGAGGCCACGCCTGTTGCTGCTTACCGCAAGGCCCTGAGTAAGTTTTTTGGCCTCGACAAGCACAAAGCTCATCATCAAGCTCAAGGCATTTACTGGATCGCACGGACGATACCTTACAGTTTGAGAAAATTGGAGAAAAGGAAGTTTTTTGAAAACTTTCGCCCAATCAATTTCAAGAACGATTTCTTGCCGACGCAACTGGGGCGGGCGTTTTGGGACTATTTCATTCGTTTGGAGACTAATAATTATAAAATATATAAGAATCAGCTAGATGGAAAAGGCCGAAAAACATTAACGAATGAGCAGTTCGTTTCTGAGTACGGGCCAAAGCCTTGGGGCGTGGTGAACAAGATTCTCGCCGATTTTGATACATTGAACTACGAGGTTTCAAATCCCGAAGGGCTTGAGCTGTATGAAAAGTTTCAGCTTCGTCTTGAGCATACGGATAAGCCTGATATAGAAATTGACTTTGATTCGCTTTCGTCCGGAGAACGCATTCTCATGGCGCTGGTTGCTTCGATCTACAAGGCGGATTCTGATGGATACTTCCCTGAACTGATATTGTTGGATGAAGTCGATGCGTCACTTCATCCATCAATGATGAGAAACATGCTTAAGGCAATCGAAGGCATTTTTCTGGGGCAGGGTACGCACGTAATTCTTGTCACACATTCGCCAACTACGATTGCACTCTCGCCAGAGGATTCGATTTTCCTCATGATGCAATCGGGTCACGACCGACTTCGGAAAACCAGTAAGGGCGATGCGCTGAGCGTCCTTACTCAAGGCTTCGTTACCCTCGACCAAGGGCTAAAGATCGCTGATGAGATCTTGCCTGGGCAGGTCACTTTAATTACCGAAGGCCACAACACCCTGATCCTTGAGAAGGCGCTAGAACTTTTTGGTATTCGCGGCGTACACATCTTGTCCGGCCTAGAGGATCGAACTGGAAAGAATCAACTCAATACGATTTTTCAATTCCTGTCTCGAACTGATCACCAAGGAAAGGTCGCGGTTATATGGGATTGTGACGCTAACCCTGGTTTCACGCCTTCCAACAATACCTATCCTTTCGTAGTTCCCCACAATCCCAGAAATACGCTGGTATCGAAAGGTATCGAGAATGCATTCCCGCAGGAGTGCTTCGAAGGATTCTTGCAAACGATCAAGAAAGCGGATGGCCGGGAGATTCAGCAGTTTGATCCGGAATGCAAGGGCGAGTTTGCTAAACATATGGTTTCCAATGGGTCAGCCCAGGATTTCGAGCACTTCCGATCTTTTGCAGCTGAAATTCGGCAGATTCAAGAATCGGCGTGACGAAACATAACAAGTCGTTGCAGCGGACATTTGACTCGCCAGCCGCTTTGCTTCCGCAAAGCGTCCGTCGCGTCAAATGCCGTTGAACTCAGGAGTTAGATCTTTAAAACTATGAGCGAGACAGCACAGTTACCAGATCCTCCTCAATTTTCTGATGAGGAAATGCAAAAATGTCGGGAAAGCGGTGACTTCATGCCTGTACTTTTTGAGTGGTACAAGTTTGTAGGTCATATCTGCATTTTCTTTGCCCAATTGCAGAGGCAGTCGCCAGCAGCTAAGGAGATTCCACCAATACACTTTGCAATCCTCACTGGGCTACTGAACCGCTGTGCAAGGTTGATGCTGTCAAACGTAGCTCTGTCCCATAATGGACGATTTGGCGAAACCACAGCACTTTTGGATAGGTGTATTTTTGAGTCTTCGTTAAAGGTTAATTGGCTGTGCCATAAAGGAAATGACGAAAGTTTTCAGAGATATTTGGCGGGTGGTCTAAAAACGGAAATTGAACTCGAAAAAGAAATAGCTGGAAACATCACTGAACGAGTGGGTGGCGAAGTACTGAATATAGAAAAGCGAATGCTTTCATCTATTGATCGCCATATAGATGCCGCCGGGTTGAGCCGCGAAGAGATTACTGAAGCTAAAAAATTACCCGATGTCTCAGCGATGTTGCGTGATTTAGGTCATGAGCGTCTAATGTACGTAGTTGCACAACGTCTAGGCTCTCATCATGTGCATGGAACATGGCCAAGCTTACTGCTGCACTATCTTGAAGTTAATGATGATGGTGAATTTTCACTTAGAGACCACGATTGCCGAACACACCCAAATCAATTTGTAATGACTCCAGTACAGGTTTTGGGTGCCGTTAGAGCGTTCATCGTTTACTTAATCGAGGAAGAGGAAGCCAAAGCCGTTGTGGATTTACTGGATTCTATTCAAGAAGAAATCCTGAAAATCAATAGCGAAATGGTTGGGGGTGATTTTCAGAGTGCGGAATAAATCTAACAAGGCCGTTAACTCGGACGCATTTTTCGTTCCCTGCACTCACTACAAATGCGCCGGTTACGGCTGGCGTTAAACGCCCAAAATGGTATGAGTGTTAACTAAAGAAAGGATCGATTTTTGCCAGTTTTTCTGAATGCTTTTCCACTCAAAATTCCCGACGTGGAGCTTAAAGCTCTCCGAGTTCCCTATGACAAGGAGACGCTGTATGGTCTTCGTGCGAAACACGGATCGACGCACTTCTTCCGTCGGCAGCGCGAAAATATTCTGATCTTTTCAGTAGACGGCACTTTCCCCGTCTCCGGCACGTCCCAAACCATTGTGCCCAATGAGAATTTCGGCATCTTCTGCTCGCTGGTGAAGGACGGGCTGACACGGCACTTTGCAGGGCTGGGACGCAATCCCTCCGGCTTCAACCCTATCGAGCTGGTCAGCGCCAGACCTCAAGACAATCTCCTTTCACCGATTCTGGGCGACGACTATCCGTTTAAGGTCTGCGTCAAATATACAATCAACACTCGCTATGTGCAGGGCCATCCGTGCCTTGTTATTGATTGCTCAACACGCCGGATTCTTAAAGAGAACGGCTTGTTTTTTCTAAATGACGGGTTCGATCCCATGGGCCGCTATATGGTCACCGAACAGGAGGATGGCTACAGAAGGCTCTTGGGCTCGGTAAGCGCGATCAAAGGCGAGACGTTGCACGTCACGCGGACTGACGGTCAGGTTGTACAGGTGGATGCAAAGGGCGTTTATCTTGAAGCGAGTCGGAAAAACTTTGATGACTACATTCTGCATACGCACGGTGCGCAGAAGGACGCCATTGTCGAACGTATCCGACAGACAGTTTCCACATTTAATGGAGGCGAGAATAAGACGGCTCGCATCGATACGCTCAAGAAGTACATCCAGTCAAAGACTATCCCGCTAATCGATGGAACACGAATTGAGATTCAGGACGCGCTCGATATCCAGAAGGATTCCGGGCAAATGCAGAAACCCGTATTTGTTTTCAATGACAACGGAGAAGCGGATTGGGCCGAAAAGGGACTGACGCAGAGCGGCCCCTATACGAAGCGCACATTCGATCGCAACGATCCGTCGATCTGCGTGATATGCGGTCAGCACGACAAGGGCCGCGTCGAACAGTTTGTCCGCAAACTCCTCAAGGGTATCTCGAAAAGCAAGTACTTCAGAAACGGCCTCGAAGGCAAGTTCGCGCTCGGAACAAGCTGCGTGGAGTTATTCACCACAACCAGCGAAAGCGCGGAGGCATATAAGAGCGCCATCGAGGCTGCGATTCGGAAGAAGGCGGATGACGGCGGACGATGGGACTTGGCCCTCGTGCAGGTCCGGCAGTCCTTCAAGAAGCTTAAGGTGACGGAGAATCCGTACTATCTGGGTAAGAGCCTGTTCTTCCTGCATCAGGTTCCAGTGCAGGACTTCACCATCGAACTTTTGGCGCAGTCCGATTCCTCGCTCGGCTACTCGCTCAACAACATGGCGCTGGCCTGCTACGCAAAGATGGGGGGCGTTCCTTGGTTGCTCAAATGCTCGCCGACGCTTTCCCATGAACTCGTTATCGGCATTGGCAGTGCGAATATCGGGCAGGAGCGCGGAAAGGATAATCAGCGGATAATGGGCATCACGACCGTCTTCTCCGGCGACGGGAGTTACATTGTCTCGAATACGTCCAAGGCCGTCATGCCAGATGCCTATTGCGAGGCTTTGACTTGGGTGCTCGGTGAAACCATCGAGAAGATTCAAAAACGTATGAACTGGCAGAAAGGTGACACGATCCGTCTGATCTTTCATGCGCAAGTTAAGAAGTTCAATAAGGATGAGATCGCGGCCGTTCGCGCAGTGATCGACAGGTACCGCGAATATCAGGTCGAGTATGCGTTCCTGAAAATCTCGGAAGATCATGGGCTGCATATGTTTGACTCTGCGACCGCCGAAGAACAGAAAGGAAAGCTCGCGCCAAAGCGCGGCAAGACGTTTAAGCTTTCCAAGCATGAAATGCTGATTTATCTGATCGGTCAGCGCGAGTTACGGCAGAACACCGACGGGCATCCGCGTGGAGTGATCCTTGATGTCCATAAGGACTCGACCTTTAAGGATATCAAGTATCTGAGCGCTCAGCTTTACAGCTTCGCATCCCATTCCTGGCGCAGCTACTTTCCTAATCCGATGCCGGTGACGATCAGCTATTCCAACTTGATTGCGCGGAATCTCGGGTGGCTCAATCAGCTTCCGGGCTGGAACGACTCTGTGATGATCGGAAAGATCGGGCAATCCCAATGGTTTCTATAGAGAAGGAGAACGCGTACCAGTTGCGCGAGTATCTGCACCGCAAGGTGATCGAGTGCGCGTACGCTGACCCTTTCAAAGCCACCTTCCTGTGTTATCTGGGATTGTCGAATGATGGTGTTCCGGCCTTCGACTTTGCCTCGCTTTCCTTGTACCAGCGGTGTGCGATTGCGGGCCTCGGCGTTCTGGACGAAACCGTTTCCAGTCACGATATCTCGCGCCTCCTCGGGCAAGCCGCCAAGATCGACTTAACTCCACGCCCTTGGGTCTCGGACGTGTTCGGCGTCATGGCTGTGAAGTGGCTAGCTGGGCAGATTAACGATAGCCGCATCGCCCGCGAGTTCGGGAACTGGATTTCAGGATTTCTGACGCAGCAGGCCAGCGGCGATCACCTTAATCTCTTCGAGAAAGACATCGCTGCCTATATCAGCAGCGACGAGTCAGCTCTCTACGCCAGCGCGTGCGTGCCACTTTTTCTTCACTACAGGAAGCTCCGGCGGATCGAGGATCACCAGGGCCGCATGTCCTTAATCAGTCGGTTCATGGACGAGTTCCGAGCGCTGGCGCAGGGTGATGCTTCAGCAGCGCTCTTGTCCGTGATGGTCTACGTCTTCGATCAAGTCAATAAGGATGTGGCAGTCGCACCGCCGAAGGGCTGGAGCCTCGATGATCTTCTGGGGTTTTTAGAGAATATTCCCGTCGGCCTCAAGCGGTGGACATGGGAGCATACGGGTCGCACGCGAGGGGCGGAACCCGTCAATTGGCCGGTAGAGAACGAATATCACGTTCAGAACCTTCTGTATGTTTTGCTCGGGCCGATCTTCAACGACATCGCGGACGAAGTAAATCTACAGCCCGTTGGGCAGAAGAATCCACGTATTGATCTCTACCTTCCGTCACTGCACACGATCATAGAAGTTAAGTACCGTAAGGATACGAAGAAATCTTTCCAGACGATTATCGGTGAGATTGCCGAAGACGACTCGCTTTATCGCGCCGACACGAAATACAAGAATGCGCATATCGTCAGTTTCCTATGGGATTGCACGCGCGCGACGCAGGAGCACGCTAAATTCAAGGAAGGTGTGTTGAAGATAGGCGACATTAAAGGGTGCGTCGTAATTAGTGCACCATCCACTATGGATAGGCGGCCACAGGGTAAGAATAAGGGATTTGAATAGAGTTAGATCAGCAATTAACTTTAGGAAAGTGGTGGCGAAATTAGAGACATCCTGAGAGTGGCGTCTAACAAAGCGCTGCACTCGGGCAATTTTACGCTGCGCTTAAAAATTGCCAGTGAGCGCGGCGTTAGATTGAAAAGCGAGAAGGAGAAACTTTGGAAATCATTGCAGTCATCGCGGTTGTTATTGTAGTCGCAGTGCTGCCAGTAAAGTTCGCGGCAGGACTCATGGGTGCGGGTCGAGCGGGGTTTGGTTGGGCTCTTGTCGCCGTAATCTTTCAAGGGGTCGCATCTGGTTTAACCCGAGGGTTAACTTCCAGCCCAGCTGTCGCAATCATTGTTGCGGTTGTTGTTGGTTCGGCAATTTACGCATTCATCCTCGACACGACTTTTGTAAAGGGTTTCTTAATCGGTGTCATCGCAACGTTTATAGCAGTTGTGGTGGTTTTAGTTCTCGCATCCATATTTGCGGTATCCGGCGGTGCAACCTAACAAGTCGTTCAACCAGATGCAGTGGTCGTTATGCGCCCAGAGTTCCCTCGCTGGCGCTCGGCGCAAGTTAACTTAAACGTTGGTTAATAAAGAGGGAGGTTCGGAGTGCTTACGATTCTAATTGATATTGGCGGCGCTTATGCGATTGCACGGTATATCGCAAATGTCTGGATTGCTTTGCTTTGCGGGGTTCTCGTTGGTGTTGCTGCGGCGATTGCGGGAGGCTTGTTGGTTTATTTCACTGCATCTGATTCATTCACGCAGCGTGAAATTGCGGCTCAAATAGTCATCGGTCTGTTCTGGCACCCTATCATCGCGATTATTGCTGTACTTATCTTCCGTAAATCGACAAAGAAGCGCTCGGTGATTGAGTTGGCGAGCGGTAGTGAAAACGACACAAAACAAGGCAATTAAGTGCGCATGGCCTACAGCCATGTCGGACGGTTGCTGCGCAGCTTCCGCTTGTTTATGACGTTAAGTCTAAATTGAGGAACTATGGATAATGGCAATGATTTACCGAGTTAAAGATGGGCCAGGAGACCAATCTGCGAGTGAAGGGCATGAAATAACACTTTCAACCCTTTCTGACAGGCTAGCTGATTATCAATGCCACTTTCTAGGCCCTGAACGGCCGGCCTTTAATACAAGTGCGCCCGGTGACTATTACCACCACGTTATTGTTGAAGTGTGCGAGAAAGATCCGCTCAGCCAAACGTTCGATCAAGTAGGTTTCTATGTTATCGCAGGCCTTGATGCTGCGAAATCAGGTTTCCTATATGAGCCAACCCATACATAACAAAAAGTTAAAGTACGTTCCGCCAGCAAGCTGGCTTCACCAGACGCAGCTGCGCTTCGCCACTTAACTAAAACGTTGGGAATCACTTGAAAGTAGTCAATACCCCAATCCCCAAAACATAGGTGAGCGTGTCACCTCAGTGCGATATAAAGTCGTCGATCTGGTTGATGGCGGAGGTCGCACCCTCAACAACTCCCATTGCCAGGACCTGTTCCAAGGCTTCTTGGGTGGCGTACGTGCTGATATAGGTTGCACGGGTTCCGGATGCGATGGACTCGAAGCGGTATACGTTTTTTGATACCGGCATGTTCGTGTTCGGGTTGAATTCGGCGTCTGCGAAGCCGTCTTCGAATTCAAATCCGTTTGGCTCATCGATTTGAGTCAGAACCCAGTAACCATGGTATTTCTCACCCTCTGGACTGGTCATGTAATAGGTAGTTTTGGCACCCACTTCCAGGCGGTGCGCTACAAACGTTGCCGGGTGGGAAGGCGGTCCCCACACTTTTTCGAGCTGCCGGGGATCGGCGTAGAGATCCCAGATGCGCTGAACAGGCGCGGCGAATTCCGCTGTGATGGTTAGCGTCAGCGTCTCCAGATCATGCGAAACGTATTTTACAGGCATGGTTATTCCTTCGCTTTCGTGGGTTTGTTAATCCGGTGCGATCGCGCTAATCGTCGCGAGCCAACAGGTCGTCGATCCTGCCGATTCTTCCCCGCCAGAGTTCCTCCAACTCGTTCAGCAAGGTTGCCGCGGATCGGACGGTTTCGACTCTTCCATGGGTGAGGGCTTCACGACCACGGCGGCGCTTGACCAGTAGGCCGGCACGTTCAAGTACGGCCACGTGCTTCTGCACCGCGGCAAAGCTCATGTCGTAGAAGCCGGCCAGAGCGGTAATCGAGTATTCGCGCACCAGCGAGCGGCGCAATATATCTCTACGCGTTCTATCAGCCAGCGCATGAAACAGCGCGTCGGTTCGGTCTTCCAGGGCCGTTTCCATACCGCCAGTATACAACCAAAAGGTTGTACGTTTACAAGTCCATGAAAGGCCTGTTTCGCTCTCGCAGAGCTACCCGCCGCCGCAAACGCCTGTGCGCCCGAGCGTTTTGTCTGGTCAGCAAGCGCCTGATGCGCAACGGGCTATGTCAGGCCGCGGGTTCGTGTCGGTCAGAGGCAAGCGGCGAATTACATTTGAGTTTCGTGAAGGAAATGTATACGTTCCAGACCACGAGGATCATCACCGATGGGCATGGCCACCATTAAAGGCGGATCCCTGTCGGGCGCTGATTGAGCCAATCGTTTTGCGCCTTTGGTGCAGGGTTGAAACCGGAAATGTCGCACGCAATCACAAAGTCACAGTTTCAAGCCAGGCCGCTTCGACCGAAAGAACCCGGAGGCGGCGACGCGTGGGCTTTCATCGTCTTGCCCCGGGAGGTGAGTGCAACACTTCCCAGGCGTGGGCGAACAACCGTCGCGGTGACGATGAACGGGCACAGGTTCGAGGCCTTGCTCGAGCCTGATGGCCAGAAAAGTCATTGGCTGCGTATTGACGAGTCGGAGCTTGAATCAGCCAAAGCATTGATCGGCCGGGATGCCCGGTTTGAGATTGCAGCGTTGGAGCAGCAACCGGAGCCAGATGTGCCCGGTGACTTCGCCAAGGCGTTGAACGCTGCGCCTGAATCCAGGGCAACGTGGGATGCCACGACCACCATCGCCCGGATCGACTGGATTCACTGGATCACTTCGGCCAAACAGGACAAAACGCGCTCGAAACGGATCAAGGACGCCTGCGAGATGCTCGCCGCGGGCAAGAAGCGAGTGTGCTGCTTTGATCCATCGGGTTTCTACAGCAAAGCCTTCAGCGCACCCCGGGCTGAAGAGCCGGCCCGTTGAAAACGGGGTGCATTGAGCGCCCGACAAGGTCATACAAGACAGGCGCCCTGATGGCCGCTGGACTTGCGCGCCAGGCGGCTGTGAATACAAACCCGGTACTCCTGACGGAGGTGGCATGGCTCATTACGTTGACGGATTCGTCTTTCCCGTTCCACGTGCTCGTCTCAGCGAATACAGGGGTCTTGCGCAAGCGGCTGCGGACATCTGGAAGGAACATGGGGCACTCGATTACCGCGAATATGTCGGTGACGATTTAGAGCGGGAGGGCACGCGTTCGTTCATCGAACTCGTCGACGCGACGGAGGATGAAGTCCTCGTGTTCGGCTGGGTGGCGTTCGAATCTCGTGAGGCGCGTGATCTGGCAAACGAGAAGGTGGCCGCCGACCCGAGGATGACGGCTTTAGTCGAGTCATCGTGTTCAGGCTTCGAGGCCAAACGAATGCTATACGGTGGGTTCGGGGCGCTATTCTGACCACGCTCGGTGCATGCTGAACCCGGTCGTTATGCGCGATACCGCTGTCCAGTCGCATCAACCCGGATCAAGGAGCTGAATTCATGTCTTATGTCGATGGGTCCCGGCAAGATGCCCTTCGATGGAAAACGCATGATCTTCGGCGGTTTTGTCACCATTGTCGAGCGTTAGCTTGCGGCTTCTCGATGGCAACGGCAGGAAGGAAATTCGAGTGAAGAAGCAGAAGGTGGCAGTCGTCCGAGGTGTTTTGATTGGGTTTCTTCTGGCGTTCCTGGTGGCAGCGGTGCCAACGATCCTGGATTGGTCTGCGAATCCGGCTGGCATATTTCGCGGTGGCGCGGGCACGAACTGGGCTGTGGTATTCGAAACGTTCTTCAGTTGGTTCTGGCCTTTGTTTCTGTTTTTCGCCCCGGTTGCCATTGTGTTTCTGGTCTGGATCGCGCGGCGCGGGGCGGGGCATGCTGAATAACAAACCATTCCATTCACACATCGACCCGGGGGGTTACGCGGCCTGAACGAGGAGCGAATTGAAGCAGATGCCTTAATCCGCTGCCCCGGGTTCCATCGACCATTTGAGCACCCAAACAAGAAGGGGCTGGTAACGGTGGCAGGGAAACCAAGTGATGATTTGGCCCCCGGTACGATCAGTAGTATCTTCAAGCAGGCTGGTTGGAAGTAGGATCCTGTCATGAAATATGCCGTAGTCATTGAGAGAACCGCATCTAACTTCTCGGCGTACGTCCCCGACTTGCCGGGATGCGTCGCGACGGGCGTCAGTGTCAAGGAAGCGGAGCAGGAGATTCGAGCTGCTATCAAGTTTCATCTGGAAGGGCTGAGACGCGACGGTCAGGAGATCCCCATCCCCAGTAGCTCCGTTGAATATGTGGAAGTGGCCGCATGACAGGTGACGTGGATTCCGCGTCACGTTATTCGTTCATTTTTTGGGTCCCGACCGATGTCATTTCGCATTCATCTCGCCCGCACCAGGCCTTGACGGCAGCCTTCGATGATCCGCCGCGCGACAGTCGCTGACGCCGCGCCGCTCGCCGAACTGGTGGAGCGGACGTTCCGGTTGACGTTTGCCGAGGGGACCAAAGCCTCCGATCTGGATCTGTTTTGCGCGGCCAGCTTCAGCGAGGACATTCAGCGGCGTGAAATCACCGACCCGGGTTGGGTCACGTTCGTGGCGGAGGAAGAGGGCACACTGGCGGGTTTCGCGCAGCTTCGGCTGCAATCGACCGAGGACTGTGTTTCCGCGGAAACGCCGGTGGAACTCCATCGCCTGTACGTGGACCCGGCCTGGCACGGGCGCGGGCTGGCGCATGACTTGATGCGGGCGGCCTGGGAAGTGGCCGTGGATGCCGGCGCCGACCAGTTTTGGCTTGGCGTGTGGGAGCACAATTTCCGGGCGCAGGCGTTTTACCGCAAATTCGGATTCGAGGTGGTGGGCGACCACGTGTTCCCGGTGGGCGAGGATCCGCAGCGGGACCTGGTGATGGCGGTAGCCATCGACGGCCGGCCTGGCGTTTGACAGCCATTGAACGCTGACGCAGACAACGGACTGTTTGTCTTACACGACCGGCTTCAGGGAGAATGCCTCGAATGATTCATCACTATTCAATTGCCGTTCACGACCCGAAACAGGTTTGTGATGTGCTGGCCGCGCTTTTCGGTGGAACCACCGGGCGATTCGACCCCTACCCGAATTCCCACACCGTCTGGTTCGGCGATGAGTACGGCTCGGCCATCGAGTTGTATCCTGCCGGAACCGAGATGTCCCCGGGCGTGGGTGAGAGTGACGCCATTTTCGAGCACAACCCGGCAGCTTCGAAATTCACCGCGACCCATGCAGCCATTTCCACCACCCGTTCCCGTGAGGAGATTTTCAAAGCGGCGCAAGCTCAGGGCTGGAAAGCGGTGGAGTGCCCGCGAGACGGATTCAGCGTGATTGAATTCTGGATCGAGAACAACGTCATGATCGAGCTTCTTACGCCTGAGATGGCCGCCGACTACCTGGCCGTCACCCGGAGATTTACCAGCAACGCCTGACACGTATCCGTTACCGCGCCCGCAACCCGGCTAAAATGGAGTTCCTGTACGTCGATCGACGCTTCCCGGGAAACATCACCCCATGAAATTGTTACGGTTCGCCCTCCTGATCCTGCTGTATCCGCTGCTGTTGTCGGCTAACCCGCCACCGCCGGTCGAGCAGCCGCCGTACGAGCCGGACAGCGGCCAACTCATCGTCCACTGCGGTGTGCTGATCGACGGCATCGCCGCCGAACCGCTGCGCGATGTCGAGGTGCGGGTCGAGCGCGGGCGCATCGTCGAAGTGGGGCAGGGCATCGAGGTTGCGGCGGAGCTGCCGCGGCTGGACCTGAGCGGGTACACCTGCCTGCCCGGCCTGATCGACATGCACACCCACATCATGGAAACGCCGGACAGTACGGCGGACTTGCGCGAGGTGTACGACCATACCCTGGAAGCCACGCTCCAGACCGGCATCGAGATGGCGCGCATCACGCTCGATGCCGGCTTTACCAGCACGCGCAACGTCGGCACCTATTACGGATTCGCGGCGCGCGAACTGCGTCAGCGCATCGAAGCCGGGGAGGTGGCCGGCCCGCGGCTGCAGATCGCGGGGTTTTACCTGACGGTGCCCGGCGGTGGCGGCGATCTGCTGATTCCCGGTGTGCCGGAAGCGGAAATCCCGGCCCACATCCGCCTGGGTGTCGCGCGCGGTCCGGAAGCCTTCGCCGAGCGGGCGCGCCGGGCCATTGCAGGCGGCGCGGACGTGATCAAACTAATCGCATCGGGTGCGGTGCTGGCCTTCGGCGGGGTGCCGGGCGCGCCGGAAATGACCCCGGAGGAAATCGCCGCCGCGGTCGCGGTGGCGCACGAGGCCGGCATTCCGGTCACCGCGCACGCGCACGGCGCGCAATCCATCAAGGATGCGATCCTCGGCGGCGTCGACAGCATCGAGCATGCCTCCCTGATCGACGATGAAGGCATCCGGTTGGCGCTGCGGCACAACGTGGCGTTGTCGATGGACGTGTACAACGGCGACTGGATCGCGGTCGAAGGCCGGCGCGCCGGCTGGCCGGAAGAGTTTCTGCGCAAAAACGACGAGACCACGCTGATGCAGCGGCAGAACTTCCGGCGGGCGCACGAGGCCGGCGTCACCATCGTCTTCGGGTCCGACTCGGCGGTGTATCCGCACGGGCTGAACGGGCGCCAGTTCGCCTATATGGTGCAATGGGGCATGACGCCGATGGAGGCGATTCAGGCAGCCACTTCGAAAGCCGCGCGGGTGCTGGGCTGGGCCGACCGGGTCGGCGCCATCCGGCCGGGGCGGTACGCCGACCTGGTGGCGGTGGCCGGCAACCCGCTGGACGATATCCGCGTGCTGGAAGCTGTCGACGTGGTGATCAAGGGCGGGCAGGTGTTCAAGGCGCCCGCGGGACTCGTGGCGGGGGGTGAAGCGGTTCAATGAGTCGCCTGGAACGCACGGCCATGGGGGTCGCCGCGGTCGTGATCGGTGTGGCCGGCCTGTATGTGCTGATTTTTCCCGACCAGGCCACCCGTCTGATCGGCGGCGCGACGGCCTGGTCGATGGCGGTGCTCGGCACGCCGGTGTTGTGGTTGTCGACTGGCCTTTTACTGCTGTGTTTCTGGCTGATCCTGGGTCCCTGGGGGCGCTTGCGCCTCGGCGCCGAGGACGAGGCGCCCGAGTTCGGGCTGCTGTCCTGGGTGTCGATGCTGTTCGCGGCCGGCATGGGCTCGGGCCTGGTGTTCTGGGGCGTGGCCGAGCCGCTGATGCATTTCGCCAGCCCGCCGGTGCCCGGCCTGGATGAGGCCGGCCGGGTGCGCATGGCGCTGGCGGTGACCAATTTTCACTGGGGTCTGCATGCCTGGGCCATTTACGCCATCGCCGGCCTGGTGGTGGCATGGTTCGCCTACCGGCACGCCGCACCGGAAACCCCTTCGGGCGCACTGGATGTGGGTCTGCGCGGCTGGATTCCGAACCCGGCGCGGCGCTGGATCGGTATCGTCGCCAACGTGTTGGCCACCGGCGCGGTGGTGTTCGGCGTGGGCGGGTCGCTGGCCAACGGCACCATCCTGCTGCACACCGGGCTGGACCGGATGACGCCGGGCGAACTGCCGTCCATGGCCAGCTACGCGGTCATCCTGGTGGCGATGACCCTGGCCTTTCTGGCCTCGGCGAGCTCGGGCCTGAGCCGCGGCATCCGCTGGCTCAGCGTCACCAACTTCCTGCTCGCCATCGTGCTGCTGGTGCTGTTGCTGGCGGTCACCGGAGTGGACGCGGCATGGACCGCGCTGGTGGACGGCAGCCTGGAATACCTGCGCATGCTGCCGGCCTGGTCGCTGGCGCCGCTGGAAGTGAACGGCAGCCGGGCCTGGGCCGAAGGCTGGACCATCACCTACCTGTTGTGGTGGATCGCCTGGGCGCCCTTCGTCGGCATTTTCATCGCCCGCATCAGCCGTGGCCGCACCGTGCGCGCCTACGTGCTCGGTGTGCTCGGGGTGCCGGTGGTGTTCTCGATCATCTGGTTCGCGGTGCTGGGCGGCGGCGCCACCGCCTTCGACCGGGCCAACGACGGCGTGCTCTCCGCGGCGGTGCTGCTCGATTACACCGAACCCGTGTTCCTCTGGTTCGACACCATGGGCAGCGCGGCGGGCGTGTTCTTCGGCTGGGTCAGTTGCGTGCTGCTGTTCGTGTTCCTGGTCACCAGCGCCGACTCCGCCGCCTACGTGCTGGGCATGCTGGCGCACCACGGCAACCCGGAACCGCCCAACCGCAGCAAATTGCTCTGGGGCAGTATGACGGTGGTACTGGCCGCCGGGTTGCTGGCGCGCGATTCGGCCGACGTGATCAAGTCGGTGGCCATCGCCGGCGCCATTCCCTATGCCTCGCTGCTGGTCATTCAACTGGTGGCCTGGTGGCGCAGCGCCGCGCTGCATGTGCGCGAGGCCGCGTGATCTACAATGGGGTGATGGGGATTTCCGGAGATTTCTCCGCGAACAGGGCGCTGTAACCGTGACCACGACCATTTTGCTGATTGAAGATCATGCCGACCTCGCCGCAACGGTGGGCGATGAACTCGAGGCCCAGGGCTACACAATGGACTTCGCGGCCGACGGTGCTTCCGGCCTCGGGCTGGCGATGACGCAGAGCTACGACCTGATCGTACTCGACCTGATGCTGCCCAAACTCGATGGCATGGAGGTGTGCCGGCGGCTGCGCGAACAACGCGTGGATACACCCATCCTGATGCTTACCGCCCGCGACCAGGTCAGTGACAAGGTCGAGGGCTTCGATACCGGGGCCGACGATTACCTGGTCAAGCCCTTCGACATGGACGAACTGGCCGCCCGCATCAAGGCCCTGCTGCGGCGCAGCCGCGGCGAGGTCAGCGAATCCGAACTGCGGGTCGGCGACCTGTGCTTCGATACCGGCAGCCTGCGGGTGGAACGGGCGGGCAAACGCATCAACCTGTCGCCCACCGGCCTGCGCATCCTGCGCATTCTGATGCGCGAGTCTCCGCGGGTGGTCACGCGCGAAGCCCTGGAGCAGGAGTTGTGGGGCGACCTGCTGCCCGACAGCGATACCCTGCGCAGTCACCTGTACAACCTGCGGCGGGAAGTCGACCGGCCGTTCGAGACCAAGCTGCTGCATACCCTGCCGGGTATCGGATTCAAGATCGCCGAGCCCGGCGACGCGTGAGGTTTTAAGCCCCGGGTGAGCTGTTTCAGGCCGGCGGGTTGGGCTCCTCGCCGGACGATTCCACGGCGCGTCTGCTTCCCAGCACCTCCGCGTCGGGCAATACCACGGTCACCGTGGTGCCGCGGCCCGGTTCGCTGTCGATGTCGACCTGCCAGCCGAAGCGGTCGCACAGACGCTTGACGATGGCCAAGCCGAGCCCGAATCCGGGCTCGCTGGATTCACCGCGCTGAAACGGTTCGAAAATGTGCCGCAGCAGTTCCGGCGCCATGCCCGGGCCACAGTCGACGAAAACGATGCGCCCCGGTTCCACCCGCACCGTGACCGTGCCCGCCGGGGTGTAGCTGATGGCGTTGCGCAGGATGTTGTCGAACACGATTGCCAGCACCCGTTGCGGTGCGTGAACCTGCAGCAGGCAGTCGGCCTCCAGTTTCACTTCGACCGAGTCCTTGCCCAGGCCGCGCTGAACCTGGCCGATGCGTTCGTGCAGCAGGTCGTTGACGATCATGGGCTCGCGGGGCAGCCGCGCTTCGTCTTCCCGCGCCAGGATGAGCAGGGTTTCCAGCAGCTTCTCCATGTCGCCGACCGTGCGCCGCATGCGGGCCAGCGGGGCCTCCAGCTTCGGGTTGTCGCCGGCCCGGCGCTGGATGGCGTCGAGGTTGGCGCGCATCACGGCCAGCGGGGTGCGCAATTCATGGCTGGCGTTGCGGGTGAAGTTGCGCTCGCGGCTGACCAGTTCGTTGATGCGCTCGACAAACTCGTGCAGGGCCGCGGCCAGCACCTGGACTTCGCTGTCGGCGGCGGCCTCGACGGCGAAATCCGGTTGTTTCAGGGACTGAGCACGGGCATCGATGGCCTTGACCTGCTCGGCCAGACGCACCAGCGGTGAAATGGCGCGGCGCGACAGGCGGTAGCCGATGAAGGTCAGGGTGTAGACCAGCAGCAGCACCAGGCTCAGGGGAGCCACGCCGAAGTAGAACGCCAGTTGCGAGACGGCGATTTCGTCGAACACCAGGTAGAGGCGGGCGGGGCCGTGTTCGCTCACGTGGACCAGGGATTCGCCGGTGCCGGACGGTACCCGCTGGAAGCCGGGCTCCAATCCGCTCAGCCAATCGGGAATGGCATCGCCATGATCCGGGTGGCGCAGATAGCCGCGCAGATTGCGGGTATTCGGCCGGGGGTAGGCGGGGTCGGCCGCGTACAGGGTCCAGTAATGTGCCGCTTCTCCCTCCAGTGCCTCGTTGACCAGGACGCGTTCGACCACCTTGGCGGCGCCGAACACGCCGAGGATCACGGCCAGGGAGATGCCCAGGGCCTGCAGCAGGAACACCCGGATCAGGTTGCGTCTGAGCGTACCGCCGCGATAAAGCATGGGAGCTGGAGTCTCCGTGTGTGTCGGGTCCCTGGATCTCATCAACCGGCATCATGCCCGAAGCTTGCGCCGGATGTCAGGGTGCAGCCTGCCATGTCCGGCGTCACGGGGGCGTGAACAGGCGAGGGGACGGCGCCTTGGCTGCATTTGATCCGGCTGACGGCCCCGGCGGGGCAGTGAGTGACAAATTCCGTCAGCCCAAAAGGGGCCGGGCCGGGGAAAATCCGCCTCCCCCCGGTATTTCGAAACGGGCATGAAAATTTTTTTTGGCGCGCAACCATGCGGGTTTCAAGACATCCTGCTGATTTATTGGTTGAACCTGAAACAACTGGCACGGTTCCTGCATTTAAGTACTCGAAGCCGGTCGACCTTAGGGGTAGGGACGAACCGGCGAAAGGGGGAAGGGGTAAGGGGAAAAAGGGTTTAGGGGGAACTGTAAGCGAATCAGCGCGAGCAGGGAGCGGCAAGCGTAACGGTGTCACGGGATGGTAAACCCCTTCTGGAAACCGCCGCGTTTGCGCGCCAAAAGGCCGCCGGATTGTCCGGCGGCCTTTTTCTTTGTGCCGCGGCCGAAATCCACCCCGTTCCCGTACGGCGGCGCACGCCGGAAAGCCGCGTCCCGCTTGAGTTTCAGGCCGGTTTAGTGTAAGATACTGATTCGGCTAGAGAAAGTCTCGGCCAATTTTCCTTTCTAGGTCAATCCGTTAGAGTCGGGAGAAGGCTTATTACCATCAACAAAGGCGATACCGTTCATCACCCCCGCCACGGCATCGGCCGGGTCCAGTCCATCAGCAAGGAAAGTTTTTCAGGCGAAGAGGAAGCCACGTTTGCCAAGCTGTATTTCAAACGTGACAAGCTCACCTTGATGCTGCGCAAACAGGACCTGGACGAAACCGTTCGCAACCCCATCAATGCCAAGGAAGCCAAGCGTCTGCTGGAACATCTGGAAACCTGGAAGGGCCGGATGAGCAAGCAGTGGAAAGCCCGGGCCAATGCCAATCAGGCCGCGCTCGACCGCGGTGATCCCTATGGCTACGCCGAGGTCTACAAGGGCCTGACGCGGCTGGAGGAAGAAGGCACCCTGCGTGCTTCGGATCGTGTGCACCTGAATCACTCCTTCGAATTCCTGGTCGAAGAAGTGGCCAATGCATTGAAGAAGACCCCCGAGCAGGCCCGCAGCCTTATTTCCAAGCGCTGCCAGAAACCGGCACGAGCGACTGCCAAGTCGGCCCAGGCAGCCTGAAGGCAGGCACACCTGGCGGTTGGCGCCGCAGAAAAAGAAGCCGCAACAAGTTGTTGCGGCTTTCTTTTAAGGCAGGGCTTTTGGCTCTGAACGCTGGCTCCCCGGCGCATCCGTTGATACGATGTCAACCCCTGTTGCTGCGAGTAAATGGAATTTGCCATGTTTGACAAGCACAAAGGAAGCAAGCCAAGGCAGGCGCACGAATCTCCGCGGGACCACTCCGAGCCGGCCGCTCCGGCTCCTTCAACCCCTTCGGCGACGACGGGCAAGGTGGCCGTGATCGGCCCCGGCATCGAGATCGACGGAGCCATCAGTGGCACCGAAAATCTGCTGGTCGAAGGGCAGGTGAAAGGCACCATCGTTTTATCCTCCTACGAAGTGACGATCGGCAAGTCCGGGTCCGTGAAGGCCGACATCACCGGTCGCACCATTCGTGTTTCGGGCAAGGTCGAAGGCGATCTGACCGGTGAAGAGAAAGTGATCATCGCGGGCAGCGGTAACGTGCGCGGAAACGTCACCTCACCACGCGTGGTGCTGGAGGACGGGGCCATCTTCAAAGGCAATATCGACATGGACCCGGGCGAAATCGCCTCACCGGTCAAGGCTGTTGAACGTGCACCAACGTCCAAGTCCGCGTCGGCTTCTGCCGGTTCGGGTGATGCCCCCAAAACCGCGGACCTGGCCCTCAAGAGCAGTTGATGCCGGCGCGCCGCACCGGGGCTGAGCTTTCCCCGGCCGGGTCGCGCCAGGGACGGGCTGCATGAACGTTGCGGTACCTGAGACCGCAGGTTCCGCTGCAGGCTCCGACAAGTACCAGCCGACCATCCAGGCCAGCAAGGTGCTGCCCGAATTGTGGCGGCGCCTGCCGGAAGGCGAACGCATCACCGTGCTGGATCTCGGTCGGGCACAGCCGGAAACCATCGATAGCTTCGCCGGCCTCTCCGTGCGCATTCAGGTTCTCGACCTGTACGACGAACTGGCCAGCGGCCGCTTCGATAAACTCCCGGATGGCAGTACCTGGGAGCGGCAGTTTCAGGAGCTGTTCCACTTCGCCCCCGGCACCCGCATCGACCTGTGCCTGCTGTGGGACCTCCCGCACTATCTGGATGAGAAGCGACTGCGCGCCTTCAGCCGCGCTCTGTGGCCGTGGCTGACGCCGGCCTCGCTGGCGCACGGCTTCGGCGTGCGCAGCGCCGGAACCAGCCTGCTCAATCGTGAGTACGGCATTCGCGAACGGAACGCGATCAGCGTGCGCGCCCGGCGCATGCCGCAACTGCCGTGCAAGCCCCATCCGCCCGCGTTCATGAATGAATGGCTGACCTGTTTCTCCACCGGGCGCGGCGTGCTGCTGCCCGACGGCAAGGTCGAAACCCTGATGGTCGCCCGGGTCGGTTCATGAGCCGGGAAGTGCACCACCTCGGCCAGGCCAACTCCCTGATCGCGCTGGCCTTGTCCGAAATGCGGGACGTCACTGTGCAGGGCGACCGGTTGCGCTTCCGGCACAATCTCGTCCGGCTGGGTGAGATGATGGCCTACGAAATCAGCAGGCAGCTCGAATACGTCGCGGTCGACGTGGAAACGCCACTGGGCACGGCCCGCTGTCCGGCCCTGCGCGATCAGCCGGTTCTGGCCACGATACTGCGTGCCGGTCTGCCGCTGCACCAGGGCATGCTCAACGCATTCGCCGACGCGGACAACGCCTTTATCTCGGCCTACCGCAAACATCACGACGACGATGACGAATTCGACGTCGAGATCGAGTACCTGTCCAGCCCCTCGATCGACGGCCGCCTGGTCATTCTGTGCGACCCCATGCTGGCGACCGGTTCTTCGATGGTGTTGGCCTGGAAAGCGCTGCTCAAGCTGGGCACGCCCCGGCACACCCACGTGGCGGCCGCCATCGCCAGCGAGCAGGGGGTGGCCTTCGCCCGCGATAACCTGCCGGAAAACACCACCTACTGGCTGGGAGCGGTGGACCCCGATCTGAACAGCAAGGCTTACATCGTGCCCGGGCTGGGCGATGCGGGCGATCTGGCTTTTGGTGCCAAGGAGTAGTTCTGAAATGAAGGATAAGCGGCGCACGGCCGCCACCCGGGATGCGAGTCTGGTCGATGCGCTGATTCCGATCGCCGCGCTGATCGTCATGCTGGCCTTGTCGGTACACCTGTACGGTGCCGACTCGTCGTATGGCGCCAACCAGATCGCCCTGCTGCTCGCGGCCATGCTCGCCGCCGGCATCGCGGTCAAGAACGGCTACCGCTGGGGCGCGTTGCAGGAGGCCGTCGTGCACGGCATTTCCACCGCCATGGGGGCCATTCTCATCCTGCTGGCGGTGGGCGGGCTGATCGGTACCTGGATGCTGGCCGGGACCGTGCCCACGATGATCTATTACGGGGTGCAGATACTGGAGCCGGGCTGGTTCTTCGCCGCGGCCTGCCTGATCTGCAGCATCGCGTCGATCAGCATCGGCAGCTCCTGGACCGTCGCCGGCACCCTGGGGGTCGGCCTGATCGGGGTGGCCTACGCGCTGGATGTGTCACCGGCCATTACCGCGGGCGCGGTGGTGTCGGGGGCGTATTTCGGCGACAAGATGTCGCCCCTGTCGGATACCACCAACCTCGCCCCCGCGGTCGCCGGCACCGATCTGTTCACCCACATCCGCCACATGGCCTGGACCACGGTGCCGTCGTACACGCTGGCGCTGATCGTGTTCCTGGTGCTGGGCTGGAACATCGAGAGCAGCGGCGAGCCTGCCAGCACGCTGTCGTCGCTGGAGGTGCTGGCCGGGCAATTCAATCTGACCGGCTGGTCGCTGCTGCCGCTGGTGGCGGTTTTCGGGCTCGCCATGCGCAAATTTCCGGCCTTTCCCACCATCATGTTCGGCGGGGTGCTGGGGGCGGTGATGGCAGTGATACTGCAGCCCGAGCAGGTGCGGGCGCTGGCCGGGGACGCCGAACTTTCCTCTGGCATGGCGCTGCTCAAGGGCGTGTGGACGGCCTACGCCAACGGCTACGTGTCGGCCACCGGCCATGAGGCTGTGGATTCCCTGCTCAGCCGGGGCGGCATGAGCAGCATGCTGGTTACGATCTGGCTGGTGATCAGCGCCCTGACTTTCGGCGCCGTGCTGGAGCATGCCGGCATGCTGGAACGGTTGATCCGTTCGGTCCTGGCCAGGGCGCGTTCCACCGGCGCCCTGTTTGCCACGGTGATCAGCACCTGCATCGGGGTCAACGTGATCGCGGCGGACCAGTACATCGCCATCGTCATTCCGGGACGGATGTTCCGGGCGGAATTCCGGCGGCGCGGTCTGCGCGCGCGCAACCTGTCGCGGGCGATCGAGGATTCCGGCACCCTGACCTCGCCGCTGGTGCCATGGAATACCTGCGGCGCCTTCATGGCCGGCGCGCTGGGCGTGGCGACGTTGGCCTACCTGCCGTACGCGCTGTTCAACCTGATCAATCCACTGGTTTCGCTGCTGTACGGAATCACCGGTTTCAGCATCGAGCGAATCGAAGACGATCAGGAAGCCGAGACCGATGGCGAACTTCGGCTGCCGCCGGAGGCGGTGGACGAAACAGGCACCTGATCGGGGCCGGGCTCCGGGTCAGGGCGCCATCACCCCACAGCGGGGAACCGGCCAGGGCAGGATGTCCGAGCGTTGCACCACTGCGCGCAGTCCGCGCAGCAGATCATCCGGCAACGGTGCGGTGCGGCGGACTCCCAGATCAATCCAGCAGGTGACGTACTCGATGGTGCAGGCCAGCCTTTCGGTGCTGTCGTTGAGGATGAAAAACATGCCCTGGAAGCGCTTTTCGTTGACTGCCAGCACGCGGCTGTAACCACTCACGCTGTGCCCGACCAGCAGTTCGGCCCGGTAGTGGATGTGGTGTTCGAGGTCGAACATGCCGAAACCCTCGGCGTTGCAGCGCGCCAGATCGAATCCGATATCGTCGAGTATTCCGTACCCGCCCAACTCGTAAAGCCGCTGGTAGTACTGCACGTTGACGTGTCCGTTGCGGTCCTCCCATTCTGGCGGAACGGTCATCCGGAGGTGCCTGGGCAGTTGCCGCACTTCTTCCGGCGCGGGATAGCGAATTCCTTTCGACATGGGGGCTCCGGGCGGGTGCGGGGTCAGGGTGCGCTGGCCGGTTCGGGTTCGGCAAATGCCTCGAGGTGCCGATCCAATACCGCCGAAGGCCCGTCCAGGGCCTTGCGCAGCAACTCATCCAGTCGTTCGATACGGATCGGGCCGTGTTCCAGCAGGCGCCGCGCCACCGCGTCCAGGCCGCCGGCCTCGGCGTCATTCAATTCTTCATCGAGGGCGCGGAAGAGCAGGGTGGCGCGGGCCGTGTCCGGGCCCGAGGAGGGGGACGTCAGCCGGCCGTTTTCGCGCTTGGCCCAGCGTTCCAGTCGCTCAAACGCCTGCTGGTAGCGTGCCTGGCTCAGGCCGCCACTGCGCCGCAGGATTTCCAGGCTGTAGAACTCGGCCAGGCCTTCGACAATCCAGTCGTCGGCGCCGCGGGTCGAAGCCCGGGCGCCCACGTGCACCAGTTCGTGCAGCAGGGTGCTGGTGCCGTTCTCACTGACCAGGGGCCGGTCGGCGTGCAGGTAGAGCGAGTCCGGGCCGGACAGGGCTCCGCGCCACATCTCGTCCGCGGCACTGACGATCAGAACCTGTTGCGGAAACGCGGGAAAGATCCGGACCAGGCGCGGCAGGGTCCAGCGCAGGAAGGTCAGGATATCCAGCCGGCGCACCCCCTGGTTCAGCGGGCCGGCCACCACGACCCGGCGTTCGGCGATGGTTTCCCGCCGAATGCCCTGGCGCCCGGCCGCGAGCCAGCCGGTGGGGCGGTCGAAGCGGCGCGTCTTGTTGGGCACCGGCAGCGGTCCGCGCACCGGACCGTAACGGGTCTCGAAGGTCCACTTTTTCGGCCCGCGCAAGGTCAGCGTGGATACCGATTCCGCACCGTCCATCGTGACGGTCCGGGCGGGCGGGAAGAGGTCGCCGAGGCGAAGCACCGCCCAGTCCGGGGCGAGGCGTGCGTCGTAGCGGCTGCCGCGCCGGTGGTCCACCTGGACCCGGTAGCTCAGGCGGCCGCCCGAAGCCGGCACCTTCCACACCAGCCGCCGCCCATCGCGGGTGATTTTTCCGTCGCCCGTGAAATCCGTGAAGCGGCCGGCCGGCGCGGCCAGATCCATCAGCATGAGCTGGTGCTCATCCTGGTCGACGGTAATGCTGGCCATGGCGAAACCGGTATCGGGCTCGAATTGGGCTGAAAACCGGACATCGTAGGTCGACGCGGCGCACACGGGGTGGCAAAACAGCAGCAACAGGAAAAGCATTCGGCGCACGAATAACTCCGGGGAAAAAATTTCCGGGTCGGAATTGCCCGGGTCTTGTAAGATCATTTTTAAGCCAAATATCTTCAGGTGCAAGGGATGTCCGGGAGAATTCCGGTGCCCGCAATATGAGACATCATTGCTGATGAATACCACGACCCAGGCCGTTATTGACGAAGTGGAAGCCGAAGCCCGCCGTCTGTTGCATTCTCTGATGCACGTGGATTGCGCCGACGGCCGCCGCTGGAACCTCGACAATTGCCGGGAAATCGCGCCGCTCACCCTCGAGATCAACCGGCTCAAGCAGGAAAAAAACGCGGTCATTCTCGCGCACTCCTACGTGGAACCGGAAATCATCTACGGCGTGGGTGATTTCGTGGGCGATTCCTATTACCTGTCCGATCGGGCGCGTGAGGCCGATGCGGACATGATCGTTTTTTCCGGCGTGGTTTTCATGGCCGAAACGGCCAAGATTCTGTCGCCCGATGCGCAGGTGCTGGTGCCGGACCGCGGCTCGGGCTGCACGCTGGCGGACTCCATCACCGGCGAGGACGTGCGGCGGCTCAAAACCCTGTACCCGGATGCGGCCGTGGTGTGCTACATCAACAGCACCGCCGAGGTGAAAGCGGAGTCGGACGTGTGCGTGACCTCGAGCAATGTCTACGACATCGTCGCCAAATTGCCGGAACGGCGCATCCTGTTCGTGCCCGACCGCCTGATGGCCGACAACATCCGCACCGAATTGCGCGAACGGGGTATCGACAAGGAAATCGTATCGTCCGACGGCACCTGCGTCGTGCACGAGGAGTTCACGCCGGACCAGATTCGCGAAGCGAAGGAACTGTGGCCCGGCCTGGCCGTGGTCGCCCACCCCGAATGCACGTCCGAGGTGGCTGATCTCGCCGACTTCGTCGGCAGCACCGGGGCGATGATGAACTACGTGCGTACGAGTTCCGCGCCGTACTACCTGATGCTGACCGAATGCGGTCTGGTTGGCCGGCTCGCGGTGGAGGATCCGGAAAAGAATTTCATCGGCGGCTGCCGTCTGTGCCCGTACATGAAGCTGAATTCGCTGGAGAAAATCCGCGATGCGCTTGCCGATCCCCGCCCGGAGCAGGAAATCACGTTGCCCGAGGACCTGCGGCTTCGCGCCAAGCACTGCATCGACAGGATGTTCGAACTTGCGCCCGCAAACTGAAGCCCTGATCAACCTGGCCCTGGCCGAGGATGCCGGCCTGGGGGACGTGACCAGCGAATCCATTTTTCCCGCGGATCACCGGTCCGCGGGGTTTATCGACGCCCGCGAGGACCTGGTGGTGTGCGGCCTGGAAGTCGCCGCCGAGGTGTTCCGGCGGGTCGATTCCGACATTACGGTCACCGCTGAATGCGCGGATGGCGACCGGGTCACCGCGGGGACCGTCGTGCTGCGCCTGGAAGGGCCGACCGTGGGTCTGCTGACGGCGGAGCGAACGGCACTCAATTTCCTGCAACGGCTGTGCGGGGTGGCGACCCAGGCGCGCCGCTACGCCGATGCCGCCGACGCGGCGGGCACCGGTGTGCGAGTGGTCGATACGCGCAAAACCACGCCGGGCTGGCGCGGCCTGGAAAAATACGCGGTGCGTTGCGGCGGCTGCGGCAACCACCGGTTTTCGCTGGGTGAACACGTGCTGATCAAGGACAATCACATCGCCGCCGCCGGCTCGCTGGCCGAAGCCGTGCGGCGGGTGTCGGCCGCGGCGCCACACACCGCCCGCATCGAGGTCGAAGCCGCGACCCTCGACCAGGTGCGCGAGGCGTTGTCCGCCGGTGCCGACGTGGTGCTGCTCGACAACATGCAGGCCGCGGACATCACCGCCGCGGTGGAACTCATCGACCGGCGCGCGCTGGTGGAGGTGTCCGGCGGGATTGATCTCGACAATCTCGCGCAGCATGCCTTGCCCGGCGTCGACGTGATCAGCGTCGGGGCCCTGACGCATTCCGTAACGGCCGCCGACCTCGGCATGAGCCTGAGCGGCACGAAACCGGACTGATTCCTTGGAAGTCATTCATACCGATTGCCTGGTCATCGGCGCCGGTCTGGCGGGGTCGGCCTACGCCCTGAGCGCCGCGCGTGCCGGGTTGGATGTGCAACTGTTGTCGCTGGGCGGGCCGTCCGAGGCCAACAGTGACTGGGCCCAGGGGGGAATCATTTACGATACGTCGCCCGAGGGCGATCTGCTGGCCAGCGACATCGCCGCGGCCAGCGACGGTACCGCCAACCCCGCCGCGGTGGCGCAGTTGGTCAATGAAGGCCCGAAAGCGGTGCGGGAACTGCTGCTCGATGAACTGGATATCGACTTCGACCGCACCGAGTCGGGCGACCTGGAACTGACGCGGGAGGGCGGACACAGTCAGCGGCGCATCATCCACGCCCGCGACCTGACGGGTCGAGCGATCCTGTCCGCGGTCGCGGCCCGGGTCGATGAGACCACCAACATCACCCGCCAGACCGGGGCCATCGCGGTTGACCTGCTCACGCTGTCACACAATTCCGAACTGCCGCAGGATCGCTATGCGCCACTGACCTGTTTCGGTGCCTGGGTCCTGCCCGGTGGCGGCACCGAACCGGTGGCTGTGGTCGCCCGCAAGACCATACTGGCGACCGGCGGGCTGGGGCAGATTTTCCAGCACAGCACCAATCGCCCCGGTACGGTCGGGCACGGTGTCGCGATGGCTTATCGCGTCGGCGCACGGCTGATCGACCTGGAGTACGTGCAGTTTCACCCGACCGTATTCCATGCCCGCGGCAAGCCGCGCTTCCTGGTCACCGAGGCGCTGCGCGGCGAAGGGGCCGTTCTGGTCAATCGGCACGGCGAGCGCTTCATGGACCAGGTGCATGAACGCGGCTCGCTGGCGCCGCGCGACATCGTTTCGCGTGCCATTCACCAGGAACTGGCCGCATCGGGCGACCCCTGCGTTTACCTGGATCTGTCGGAGTTGGACGCGGACTTCGCGCGGCAGCGTTTTCCGTCACTGTTCGAACGCTGTGCCGCCTACGACGTGGACCCCATCGCCGACCGGGTCCCGGTGGTGCCGGCGGCGCACTATGCCTGCGGGGGCGTGCACACCGACCTGGAAGGGCGTACCAACGTGCTGCACCTCAACGCCATAGGCGAGACCGCCTGTACCGGCCTGCACGGCGCCAACCGGCTGGCCAGCACCTCGCTGCTGGAGTGTCTGACCGGAGCGCGATTCACCGCGGCCGCCGATGTGGCGGACATCGAATCGATGGAATTCCGTCTGCCCGAACCGAAATCCTGGCACAGCCCGAAAAGCGAAGCCGACTCCACCCTGATTCGGCAGGATCTGGGCCTGGTGCGCCAAACCATGTGGAATTACGCCGGCATCGTGCGCTCTCCCCGGCGCCTGACCCGGGCGCGGCGGATCCTGCTGGAACTGCGTGAAGAAGTGCAGTCCTTCTACCGTCATTGCCGTCTCAGCCCGGACCTCGTCGACCTGCGCAACGCAGTGCAGACCGCATTGCTGGTGGTGCACGCCGCGTCACTCAACCCGCGCAGCCGCGGCAGTCATTTCGTCACCACCGACGACTGAATCCGGCCCGATTCAGGCGCCGGACCGCCCAAATCCGCGGTGGACATCGCCAGCCCGATTGGCAATGATGGCGCCCCATGATGCGCACCCTGACATCGGTTGCCGCCCTGTTGCTGGGAGTGGCGATTCTATTAGCCGGACAAGGCATGCAGGCCACCCTGCTGCCCGTACGCGCCACGCTGGAATCTTTCTCCACCCTGTCCATCGGCCTGATGGGCGGCGCGTATTTTCTGGGATTCACCGTGGGCTGCCTGCGGGGAGTCCGGCTGGTCCAGCAGGTGGGCCATATCCGCGTTTTCGCCGCCATGTCGGCGATTGCCTCGGCCGCGCCGCTGCTGCACGCCCTGTGGCTGGATGACTGGGTCTGGTGGCTGCTGCGGCTGGCTTCCGGCTACTGCTTCGCCGTGTTGTACGTGGTGATCGAAAGCTGGCTTAACGAACTGTCCACCAACGATAATCGCGGCACCGTGTTCTCGGCCTACGTGTTCATCAGCATGACCGTGATGGCCGTGGGTCAGCAAATCCTGCTGCTGTCGGATCCGTCCGGGATGGTCCTGTTCGCGCTGGCTTCCATGCTGGTGTCGGTCGCCGCGGTTCCGGTGGTGCTGTCGCGGGCGGTCACGCCGCAGCCCCCTGAAGTGGCGACCCTGGATCTGCGCCGCTTGTGGCGCGTGTCCCATACCGGTCTTCTCGGATGCCTGGTCTCGGGCCTGGCGAACGGTGCCTTCTGGTCGCTGGCGCCGGTGTTCGCCAACGACATTTCAACCGACCTGAAGGTGGTCGCCGGCTTCATGACGGGCGCGATTATCGGTGGTGCCGCCGGTCAATGGCCGCTGGGCATCTGGTCGGACCGGGTCGACCGTCGAATCGTGCTGGGCGCGGTGTCGCTGGTCTCGGCGGCTGCCGGAATCAGCCTGTGGTGGCTGTCGGGCGATTTGCCCCCATCGGGATTGATCGGATTCAGCGCACTGTGGGGCGCAGTGTCGTTTCCGCTGTACTCGGTTGCGGTCGCGCATACCAATGACTACGCCGATCCGGGCGAATTCGTGGTCATTTCCAGCGGCCTGTTGCTGATGTACGGCCTGGGCGCGATCATCGGTCCGTTTCTGGCCTCGGTTGCCATGATGGTCGCCGGCAGCGAATTGTTGTATCTGTACACAGCGATCGTCCACCTGGTGTTCTTCGGCTACGTGCTGTTGCGCCTGCAGCGACGCGAGTCCGCGCCGCTGGATCAGCACGCGGCCTTCTCGGACGCGCTGGCCTCGGTGGCGACGGCTTCGCAGGTGTACGAGGAAGTAGCCTACGAGGAAGAAGCCGCTGAGCCGGACAGCGGCACGACGGATGCGGAGGATGACCCCCGCTAGCCGGTAAGGGCCAGCAGGGGATCGCTGTCATCCGCCGAAGCGGCCGCAGCCGCGATTCAAATTCGAACCGGTCCGGAGTAGAATCTTCGGGCCGGGCAGTTCCGTGGGGCCGTAGCTCAGTTGGGAGAGCGTCGCGTTCGCAATGCGAAGGTCAGGGGTTCGATTCCCCTCGGTTCCACCATTCCCACCGTTTGAACGTCACCGGACAGCGCCCCGCGTACGGTGTCAGATCCGTGCCGTACGCAGGCGCAGCGCATTGCTGATCACCGAGACCGAAGACAGGCTCATCGCCAGGCTCGCCCATACCGGCGACAGCAACAGTCCGAATGCCGGATACAGGATGCCGGCCGCCAGCGGCACACCGATGGCGTTGTAGCCGAAGGCGAAGAGCAGGTTCTGGCGTATGTTGCGCATCGTGCGGTGTGAAAGACGAACGGCGCGCACGATGCCCTGAAGATCCCCACTCACGAGGGTGACCCCGGCCGACTCCATCGCGACGTCGGTTCCGGTGCCCATCGCGATGCCGACATCGGCCTGGGCCAGTGCGGGTGCGTCGTTGATCCCGTCGCCGGCCATGGCGACGATGGCTCCCTCACGCTGCAGCCGGCTGACGATGTCGGCCTTGTCGCCGGGCAGCACATCCGCGATGGTTTCATCGATTCCCAGCCTGCCGGCGACGGCGCGGGCGGTGCGTTCGTTATCGCCGGTCAGCATCACCACGCGCAGATTCCGGGCCCGCAGCTCCGCGATCGCATCGGCGGTCGTTGCCTTGATGGCGTCCTCGACCACCAGCAGACCGGCCGCGGTGGAGCCGGCAGCCACGAATACGGCCGTCGCGCCGCGGTCGCGGGCCTGTTCCGCGGCCTGTTGCAATGCAGTCACATCGATCTGATGCCGTTCCATCAAGCGCTCGTTGCCGACACGGATGGTGGATTCGCCGACCTGACCCCAGACTCCGAGGCCGGGGTCCGAATCGAAATCTGCAACTGGCGGAATCGAGAGGTCCCGTGCTTTCGCGCCCTCGACGATGGCCCGCCCCAACGGGTGCTCGCTGGAAGACTCGACCGCGGCCGCCCACCGCAGCAGTTCCGCTTCGTCAGCATCGGCGGCGGCGATTACCGCCTGCAGGCTTGGCCGGCCTTCGGTCAGGGTGCCGGTCTTGTCGAGCACGATGGTGGTTATTTTCTCCAGTCGTTCCAGGGCTTCGGCATCCTTGATCAATACCCCGGCCTGGGCGCCGCGGCCGACCCCGACCATGATGGACATCGGAGTCGCGAGGCCGAGCGCGCAGGGGCAGGCGATGATGAGTACCGAAACGCCGACCAGCAGAGCGTGGGCCAGGGCTGGTTGCGGGCCGGTGACGGCCCACACGATGGCGGCGACGATGGCGGTCACGACCACGCCGGGCACGAACCAGGCCGCAACCCGGTCGACCAGCCGCTGGACCGGCGCCCGTGAACGCTGTGCTTCGGCGACCCGGTGCACGATCCGCGACAACAGGGTGTCCCCGCCGACCCGCTCCGCGCGCATCAGAAGACTGCTGCTGCCGTTGGTCGTGCCGGCGGAAACGGCATCGTCGGGACTCTTGCGCACCGGCACGGGTTCCCCGGTCAGCATGGACTCGTCCACGTGCGAACTGCCGTCCATCACCTGCCCGTCGACCGGGATGTTCTCACCCGGTCTGACCCGGAGGCGGTCGCCCACCTGTACGTCCGCGAGATCGATGTCGGTTTCCTCTCCGGCCTCGTCGACCCGGTGCGCGACCGTGGGTGCGAGCCGGAGCAGGGCCTTGATGGCGCCGGAGGTGCGATCGCGGGCGCGCAGTTCGAGCACCTGGCCCACCAGCACCAGGGTCACGATGACGGCGGCGGCCTCGAAGTAGAGCGGGGCCGAGCCGTCCGCGTTCAGAAACGAAGCGGGCAGCGTGGCGGGGAACAGGGTCGCGACCACGGAATACAGCCACGCCGCGCCGGTGCCGATGGCAATCAGCGTGAACATGTTCAGGTTGCGATTGACGATGGATTGCCAGCCACGCACGAAAAACGGACCACCGCCCCACAACACCACCGGAGTGGCCAGCAGCAACTGGGCCCAGGCCACGCGCGCGTGGCCGAACAGTTCCATCGGGTTGACCGCGGGAAACAGCTCGCCGGCCATCGCCCACAGCAGGGGCAGGGTGAGCGCCGCGCTGATCCACAGGCGCCGGGTCATGTCCCGGAGTTCCTCGTTGTCGCCGTCATTCGCCGTCGGGGTCAGCGGTTCGAGCGCCATGCCGCACAGCGGACAGGGCACGGGCTGATCGAGGCGGACCTCCGGGTGCATGGGGCAGGTCCAGATCGTGCCGGACGGGCTCGGCGCGGTTGCCGCATCCGTCGCCGACTTCCCGGAATCCGAATGACAGGCATGGCTCGCACAGTGTTGATGATCGTGTTTCATGATGACTCTTCCGGCTCGCCGGGTTAGAAATACCAGGACAGGCTCAGGGAGCCGAACTCCGCTCCTTCCCGCTCGGTTTCGAAGGACTTGCTGAAATAGGTTTGCGCCAGGGAGAGGACGAACGGGCCGCGCCGGATCGACATGCCGGCGGTGATCAGGCCGACCAGCTTCTTCGAGTCGACCGAGCGGCTGTCACGGAACAGGGTTCCGTCCAGCGGCAGGTAATGGGCGATACCGAACGCCGTACCACCGGCGAAGAAGGAAATGCTCCAGTGATCCTGCGGGCCCGCCCCGATGGTGGTTGCGGTGCTGATGCCGTGTCGCAGGGTCGACATGCCCAGCGCATCCGAGAGGTTCCAGCCGATTTCGGCATGCAGGCCGGCGCTGACGCCGGTGAAATAGTTGCCCAGGCTGACGCTGCCGTTCGGAATCAACCGCCAGGTGAAGGATTTTCCCACTTCTCCCGTGCGCCAGACGTAACCCGCTGAATAGTCGAGGTTGAGCAGCAATTCGTTGGGTAACTGCGTGTCCCAGCCGCGTGGCTCGTCGGTGTCGATCAGGTCATGCACCCAGGTCTGGATATTGTCGGCCTGGGACGCGGGACCGACCACCCCCAGGCGCACGTTCCAGGTATGGCCCCAGCGGTTGCGGCGGACATGAAAGGTGTTGTCGACGAAAAGTACGCCGGCATAGGGCTGGTCGTCCAACGGCGGGTTGGCCAGGGTGATGTCGTCGGGCGAATACATTTCCTGGCCCAGCGTCCAGGAAGCGTAGGTGCGGAAATCCTCGTTGGCCACGCGCGGCAGAAAATCCCAGAGTTCGGCCCAGCGCCGGGGCAGTGAACCTTCCTCGTAGCTGGCGATGTCGCCGCTGGACCACGACAGACCCACGCCGTTGGTGTAATTGTTGTCCGAGCCGGTGAATTTGTCGTTCTCGACGGTCAGGGTGAACGCGCTGTCCGTTGCGGCCTGGCAGACACCGGCGACCACCAGCAGGCAGAGAGCCGATAGGTGGCGGGGCCGGCGCATTCAGCGATGACTCACGCCCAGGTGCACCAGGGCGTACCCGGACAGAACGATCTGCGCCGCCGCCAGGCCGATGACCTCGCCGTCCGTGGCCGCTTCGATCCGGGTCTGGCGGTCCGTCAGCGGATCGATGATGGTGCCGAGTCGTTGTCCCTTGTTCACGCGTTGTCCCAGTTCGGTGGACGGGAAAAAATATCCACCGGCGCCGACGGGAACGCGCACCCAGGTGGTCGTGGTGTAAATGCGCGAATCGGGCGTCTCGATCGTCGAGCGCCCCCGCATCATGCCCAGGTGCGCCATGATGCTTTCGATTCCGCGTACGCCCGCGGAAATCTGTTCGAGGTCGAAGCGCAGGGGCTCGCCTGCCTCGTAGATGATGGCGGGAATGCCCCGGTCCATCGCCTCGCGCCGCAGGCTGCCGCGCGGTCCGTTGCTGAGAACGATCAGGCCGACTCCGAACGACCGCGCCATTTCGAGGGCTTTGGGGTTATCGCTTCCGACCCGCACCTGGGGGTGGTTGGTGCGGCTGAACGATCCGGTATGCAGATCGATCAGGGAATCGCACAAACGGGTAATCTCGCTGAACAGGGTATAGGCGACGATGGCGGTGACGCTGCCATCGGAGCGGCCGGGAAATTCGCGATTGAGATCGCGCCGGTCCTGCATGTAGCGGTTGCCCGTGCGCACACCGGCCGCGTTGACCATTGGAAACACGACCATCGTGCCGGTCAGGGCTTCGGGGTCGACCCAGCTGAAGGTGCGGCGGGCGATTTCGGTGCCGTTGATCTCGTCACCGTGGATGCCGGCGGTCACACACAGTGTCGGGCCGTACCGAACACCGCGCGCCACGAACACCGGGGCATCGAGGTAGGCGGACTCGAAGCTGGTTTCCCCACCGTACGGAAATCGCTGTGACTGACCGGGCCAGATTTCACGCCCCGCCACCTCGATGGGCCCCCATTGCACGGCGGATGAGGTGAGTGGCAGCAGAGCCAGGCCCAGCAACCACCACGCGGCGCGTTTCGGGGTGCGATTCATCGGGTGTCTTGCGTCGTGCGCGACATGCTGTGTTCCTTTCGAGCGCGGAAGTCGTGTGACCGCCGCAGGGCCGGGCCGGTTTCCGGCGAGTGCGGACGGGCCCCCTTGCCAGCACGTCATCCCGGGCTCGCAAATGCCGGGAGAGCGTTGTGCCGGTCCAGGTTCCGATTATACTGGGCGGGTCTTCCCGGGGCCATGAGAGTCCATGCAGATTCGTGCAACAGCCGATGGTCATGACCGCGACTGGTTGGCGCTGAGACGCGCCTTCATTCCTGAGCTGAACTCCCGGGAGCATGCGGCAATCCTGCGCCAGTTCATGGCGGAATCCGCCGGGTTCCAGGCGTTCGTCGCGCACGCCGATGACGGCCAGGCCATGGGCTTCGCCGAGGTGTCGGTTCGTACCGATTACGTCAACGGCTGCGAATTTCGCCCGGCCTTGTACCTGGAAGGCATTTACGTCGATCCCGGTCAGCGCGGTCGCGGCGTCGCCCGAGCCTTGTGCGAAGCGGCCGAGGGCTGGGGGTTGGAACAGGGTTGCCGGGAATTCGCGTCGGATGTCCACCAGAACGACGCCGGCAGTCTCGCGGCCCATGCGGCGCTTGGTTTCGAAGAAACCGAGCGGGTGGTGTTTTTTCGCCGGCCTATCCGGCAACGACAGGGAGCCTGAGAACAGCGTGAACAGCAGGCGGCGAAACGGGAACGGAAATGAGCGCCTCAAGGGCCGGCGAGTTCTGGTCGTCAACACGGGCAGCCGCAAAAAGCGTTTCACCCTGCGGAGGCTGCGTGAACTCGGCTGCCGGCTGACGATTCTCAACCCCGCGGTGAATTGGGCGCGGCCTTATGCCGAGCACTGGATACTCGCCGATACCGCGGATCACGATGCCAGCCTGCGAGCGCTGGCGGAATTTCTGGAACAGAATCCGGATTCACCTCCCGAGGGTGTCATCACGTTCTGGGAGGACGACGTTCTGTTGGCTTCCCGTATCTCGGACACTCTTGGGTTGGCCGGCATTCCCTACGACGTCGCCCGCATCGCGCGGGACAAGCACCTGTTCCGGGCATTCTGCCGTGACAACGATCTGCCGGCACCCGGCCATGCGATGATCGAGCCCGGCTCGGATCTGGAACAGGCGGTGACGGACCTGCGCTTTCCGCTGGTGGTCAAGCCGGTGTTCGGCAGCAGCAGCGCCTACGTGGTGCGCGTCAACGACCTCGATGAGTTGGCTGAAACGGTGGATTACATCCACCGCAACATTTCCGCCGACGTCGAGACCTCGTTGTCCGCCGGTACCGGGATCATGGCCGAGGAGTACATCGACGGCAACGAGGTCGACATCGACATCCTGCTCCAGAACGGCAAACTGAAGTTCTGGTCGATGAGTGACAACGACGCGACTCGTGAACCCTTCTTCGTGGAAACGGGGCAGTGCATTCCGAGCCGTCTGGCGCCGTCCCAGCAGGCCGAACTGGTCGACATGGCGGAAGAGATTCTGGAGCGGCTGGGGGTGCGTGACGGCTGCATCCATTTCGAAGCGAAGTACGGCTCGCGCGGTCCCATGCCGATCGAGGCCAATCTGCGCATGGGCGGCGATGAAGTCTACGATTTCGTGCGGACGGCGTGGGGCGTGGACCTGGTCGAGAGCGCGGCGCTGATCGCGCTGGGTGAGTACGTCCGCCCGGTGCAGAAACCGGAAACGCCACGGAAATTCGTTTCGGGCAAGTACTTCCTGCCGCCGCACTCCGGTGTCCTGGCCTCCCTGACCCTGCCGGAAGACGCCGGGTCCGGTGATTTGCAGTTCTTCAAACGGGTGGGTGACGCGGTGCTGGCGCCACCGCTGGGCTACGAGTATCTGGGCTGGGCCTGGGCGGTCGCCGACACCCTGGGTGAAGCCGAGGAACGGACCGAACGCATCATGGCCAGCGTCAAGATGGAGGTGGCCAAGTTCACCCGCGGATCATCGCTGGGCAAGACCGTGCGCAAGACCTCGCTGAGTTCAGCGCACATCGCGCGCGATGCGGTGCTGGGCGCCGCCCGGATCGAACTCATCCGCACCCTGCCGTCGGATGAGCAGCGCAGCCTGCACGTGGGCATCGCCAGCAACGGGTTTGCGGACAGCGACAATCCGATCGAAGCGGAACTGACCTCGGATGCCAACGGCATCGCCGAAACGCTGGGTGAGCGCGGCTACCGTACCTCGTTTCTGGATTTCAACCGGCCATTCGATGCCGTGCGGCAGATCGAGGAGGAGAAAGTCGACATCGTGTTCAACCTGTGCGAGCGCATCAACCACACCAGCTTGCTGGAACCGCACGCGGCGTCGTTGTTCGACATCCTGCAAATCCCCTACACCGGGTCCAATCCGTTCACCCTGGGCCTGTGCCTGGACAAGATCCGGGTCAAGAAGCTGCTCAGCTTCCACGGCATACCGACGCCGCGCTGGGATTACCTGTACGAAGCGGAAGAATCCTTTTCCGAGGATTTTCCACTGCCGGCCATCGTCAAACCGGCCAACAGCGACAGTTCGATCGGCATCACCAACGATTCGGTCGTCGACACCCGTGAAGCGCTGCTGCGCCGCATCGACTACGTGCTGCAGGAATTGAAACGCCCGGCCTTGATCGAGGAGTTCATTGACGGCGACGAGTACGATGTCTCGATTCTGGGTAATTGGGCGGACTCGCTGCGCGTGCTGCCGCTGTCACGTTCGGTATTCACCAACCTGCCCGAAGGTTACTGGCACATGTACCCTTACGAAGCCAAATTCCTCGGCAGCGAAGTGCACCGCCGTTCCATCGAGGTGCAGCGGCCGCCGCGGGGCGTGCCCGGAAAACTCACATCGCTGATCTCCGAAATCGCGCTGGATGCCTTCAACGTGGTCGGGTGCAGCGATTACGGGCGGGCCGAGGTGCGGGTCGACGCCAAGGGCAATCCGTACGTGCTCGAAGTGAATCCCAATCCATCCATCGGGCCAACTGACTGTGTGCCGTCGGTAGCCCGGCTGGCGGGGCTGGACTACGGTGACTTTCTGGAGGAAATTCTGCGCCTGGCAATCCGGCGCTACAAGGACCGGCCGCCGTACTACCACCTGCAGATGAGTACGCTCTGAGGCACTCGTCAGGGGGATCAGCCGGAACAGGCTGTCGCCAGGCGTGCGGGAAGACTGCGTAGCGCCCGGTCCAGGGCCTGCTGGTGAGCGGCGACCAGACGTGCGACGTTACTGCCGCCGGCCGGCGCCTCTTCGTTCATGCGCAGGCGTTCCCGCCGCTCGCCGCAACTCACGATGGCATCCATCAGCAGGCGAACCCGCGAAATGCTTCCATCTCCCGACTGCATGCCGTAGAACGCCTGCAGTTCGATGTCCAGTTGCCAGTCGCCGGGGTGGGCCAGGGTGTCGGTATTGACCCGTTCAAACTGCCCGGAATCCGCCAGCGTGCGCCGGATCACCGATGTCATCACCTCCGGCAGGTGGTCGGCCCAGCGGACGTTGGCGACCGGGTTGAGGCGCGCATCCGGGCCGAGTGCGAGAATCCGGTCGGTGTCCAGACCGGGCACCGCTGAAACGGCAAGGTTGAGCGTAACCCCTTCGGCAAGCGTTCCGGCCACCGGGTCGGGAGGTTGCAGCAGGTAGGTCTGACGTGCCGGTTTCTGGCTTTCCAGCACTCCGCCACAGGCGGTGAGGAGCAAACCGGCCAGGGCTGGCATCAGGGCGCGGAAAACGGTCCGGGTTGTCACGGATTGACCTCCAATACCTCTTCGCGGGGGCGGTGAATGAGCTGGCTCGGGTCTTCCTGCAGTAACTGCAACAGTTTCTGCAGATCGCGCAGGGTACGGCGCAGGTCGAACATGAGTTCAGGCGCCTGGCCCAGGCCGTTGTCGATGAAGTGCTGGATTTCAGTTTCGTTCTCGGCCAGCCAGCGATCGACACGCCGGGTGAGTCCCGCCAGGTTGGCCGATGTCGCGTCGAGCTGGGACAGCGTAGAGGTGAGGTCCGGACGGATATCGCCGACCGTTTGGTCCACTTCCTGGACCAGTGCGCGTGATTCAGCGACCAGGGATCTCATCTCACCCGGCAGTTGCGCCAGATCGTCGGGGTTGGCCGCCAGGGCCGCGGTCAGGGTTTCCACGTTGGCCAGCGCATTCGTCATCGACGCGCGATTGGCGTCGCCCAGCAATTCATTCGCTCGGTCCAGCACGGCGTTCAGCTTGGAAATGGTGTCCGGCGCCTGCGCCAGCAGCGCGGACAGACCCGTCTGGCGGACCGGGATCAGTGGGTGATCAAAGCCCTCGGTTCGCTGCAATGGACCCTGTTCCCCGGGCTCGCTGGCAATGTTGATGACGTTGACGCCGGTGATTCCCTGCGCGGTGAGGCTGGCGAATGAACCGGTATCGATGGGTGTGTCGGCGGCGACATCGATGTCCACCCGAACCCGGATGGTGTCGTCGGAAATGATACCCATGTCAGCCACCCGTCCCACCTGTACCCCCATGAAATAAACCGGACCGCCCAGCGACAAACCGCTGACGTCGCGCTGAAACAGGATGGAATACCGTTCGGTCGGCTCGCTGCCCTTGGTGCCGGCGAACCACATGGAGAACACCGCCACCGCTGCCAGGGCGAGGGTGACGAACAGTCCGACGGCCAGGTTGTTATTGCCTTTGAACATGGTTTTGCGTGGCCTTGCGGGCGCGCCGCGCCCGGGGATCGCCGAAATAGGACTGGATCCAGGGATGGGGGTTGTCGACGATGCGTTCCGTGCGGTCCACCACGATGCCCCGGTCAACGAGCACGGCAATGCGGTCGCAGATATTGAACAGGCTGTCCACGTCGTGGGTGACCATCACCACCGTCAGGTCCAGGTTCTTCTGCAGGTACGATATCAGTTTATCGAACTCGGTGGCCGCGATCGGGTCGAGGCCGGCCGTGGGCTCGTCGAGAAACAGGATCTTGGGGTCCAGGGCCAGCGCCCGCGCCAGGGCGGCCCGTTTGCGCATGCCGCCCGAGAGCTGATTGGGGTACTTGGAGGCCGCGTCGAGGGTCAGGCCGGTCATGAAGATCTTCAGGCAGGCCAGCTCCCGGCGCAGGTCCACGGGTACGTTGGAGTGCAGCGCGATGGGCAGTTCGACGTTTTCCTGCACGGTGAGGCCGGACAGGAGCGCACCCCCCTGAAACAACACCCCCCACTGGCGGAACGGGCCCGGTTGACGGTAGTGGATTTCCTGGTCCAGCACGGTGATCGAACCGGCATTGGGACGGTGCAGCCCCAGGATGCTGCGCAGCAATACCGACTTGCCCGTTCCCGAACCACCGACCAGGCCCAGGGTTTCATCGCGGCGAACGTCGAGATTCAGTCCGTCGTGCACCACCTGGCGGCCGAAGCGGTTGACCAGTCCGCGGACCCGGATGACGTGTTCATTCCGCGGCCCGTCAGTGGACGTTTGGGGGATGACCTCGCAGGCTTCGGGCATGTTTCAGATTCCCATGCGTGAGAACAGGACGGTGAAAAAGGCGTCGGCGATGATGATCAGAAAGATCGACTGCACCACGGCCAGGGTGGTCAGGCGCCCCAGTTCCTCGGCCGATCCCTGGACCTGCATGCCGCGCAGGGTTCCGGTGGCGGCGATCAGCAGGGCGAAGAAGGGTGCCTTGATCAGCCCGACCCAGAGATCCGTCATGCCGACGCTGGAAGCGACCCGGTCGTAGAACTGGACCCAGTGGATGTCCAGCACCGTCACGCAGATGAACGCACCGCCGGCCAGGCCCGCGAGATCACCGAACACGGTCAGAAACGGCATGGCCAGGGTCAGACCCAGCACGCGCGGCGCGATCAGGATCTGGTTGGGGTTCAGGCCCATCACCTGCAGGGCGTCGATTTCCTCGTTCAGTTTCATGGTGCCCAGCGCTGCGGCGAACGCAGATCCCGAGCGGCCGGCGACCATCACGGCGGCCAGCAGCACGCCGATTTCACGCAGAACCGAGTTGCTCACCAGATCGACCACGAAGATGGTGACCCCGAACTTGGCGAGTTGGTCCGACGCCTGGTAGGCCAGCACGATGCCCATCAGAAAGGTGATGACCATGACGATGGGGATGGCGCGAACGCCCGTTTCGTGGATCTGACGCAGGGTTTCACCGACCATCAGCAGCGTGGGACGCCGGACCCCGTCGAAGATGGCGCGTGTGATGTGGCCTACGGCTTCGAAACCGCGATTGGTGGCCGCGCCGACGGTTTCCAGGCGCTCGCGCACCCGGTGTCGCGGGGGCGGATTGAAGAAATCGGGGTCGTACTCGTTGACCGCGGCCACGTCGATGATGTTCTGGAGAAACTTCAGGTGTCCGGCCTGGAAGCCCTCGAAACGGGATTCATAACCCTGTTCCTCGAAGTCCAGCGATTTGTCGTACAACACCCAGGCGCCAGCGAGGTCGAACTCGCGCAAGCCGCCGCAGCGAAACGTGATTTCGCGGGCCTGGCCGGGTTCCAGCGATTCGAGTTCGTCGACCAGCAGGGCCACGTTGTCGAAACGCCAGTCGTTGCGCAGGCTGATGGTCAGCTGCGTTCCGCTGGTTTGCGCTGTCAGGAATTCAGTCACCGTCCCTCCAGCCTGAATGCTCCGGGCGAGGGTCATGCCGGCCCGGCGGTTATCGAATGATTCAGGCGTCGTGCCAGTCTAGCAAATGCGGGGAGAAGTCGGTGCGGGCGCGCAAAGCGCGCCCGGGCTCGGTCAGAAAGGTGTGATTTGGATGCCGCCGGAACGGGGTTCCGGCAATCGTGCGACTAGCCGGCTTTGCGAACGTTCAGAGCCTGGCGGAACCGGTGCCACAAACCCGCGGGCCGGGATGAAAAGCGTTCTTCGTTGCAGGCTGTCCAACCGTACTGGGCGATCAGACCGGTCGCGCCGATCGTGGTGCCCCGGTAGGTGGTGATCCGGTAGGGTGAGGCGCGTCCCGCACCGCCCATGCAGCGGAGCTTCTCGACCTGGAATTGTGTCAGACGGAGTATGGACTGTGACATTTTCTCGCCCTCCTGGCGGTGGTTCGTTTCCTTCAAAGTGCCGCTTGACTGCTCGGCTGTACGACTCTGTAAATGCAGAAAACGTGCCAAAAAGGTCTGGGCGTGGAATATCGGTGAAAAAAAGATCTAACCTATTGATTCTGCGTTAATATTCATTTTAAGCCGTGGACTGACAAAATCTGCCACTCGAACCACTGGCTGACCAAACGCGGCATTCTCCGTGTCGTTAATTGTCACTGCATGCGGGTTGATCCGTGAAAACCGGGCGAGGTGCCGGGACGGTGTGCCGGATGGGATCAGGTCTGTGCGTAGGCAATGAATCCGCCCACGAAGGCCTGCAGCCGTGCGCGGGCTTCGCTGTCGGTGAGCTGCCCGTCGTCATCGAGCAGATCCGGGGCCCGCGATACCATCAGCCGGCCTTCGAACCAGGGGCGGGTTTTCAGGGTGCGCAGTACGGGCCACCAGGCATTCTGCGCCAGGTTGGTGCCGAAACCGCCCGGTGTGGCGCCCATCACCGCAACCGGTTTGCCGTGAAATACCCGGGGGATGTCTTTGGGGGGGCGGCTGAGCCAGTCGATGGCGTTCTTGAACACGCCGGGCATGGCGTTGTTGTATTCCGGCGTGGCCAGCAGCAGCCCGGAAGCGCCGGCGATCCGGTCTTTGAGTCGCTCCACCGACTCGGGTACGCCGTCCCGTTCTTCGACATCGCCGTTGTACAGGGGGATGCCGGCAATTGACCCGACCTCGATGTCGTCGGGAAAGAGCTGCTGCGCGGCGCGCAGCAGGGCGGAGTTCAGCGAGCCGGCACGCAGGCTGCCGGAGAGCGCGATGATTGGTTTCATGCCTCCGGATGATAGCGGATCAGAGCCGGCTCGAGGACAACTCCACGTCGGCCAGCGACCAGGCCTTCTCGAAGCGGGTGCGCGCCTGCGCGGCATCCTCGGCCCGCTGCTGCGCCTCCAGGCTCAGCACCAGGCCGTACAGCGACCACCCGTTGCGGGGGTGGTCTTCGAGGTCCCGCCGGTAGACTGCCTCGGCCTCGTCCGGCCGGTTTGCGGCCAGCAGGGCCTTGCCCAGCGATTGCCGGGTCGGGTAGTACCAGAACGGAGGTTCGGTATAGGGCAGGGCGTCCTGGGCGGTCACGGCGCGTTGAAACGCTTCAGCGGCGCCTTCGGCATCGCCGTCGCCGAGGGCGATTTCGCCGGCGGCCAGTTGATCGGCGATTTCAAGTAATTGGCTGGCCGGGTAATCCACCTTGTCCAGAAAATGAACCTCGGCCGAATCACGCAGTGGTTTCAGAGCAGCGTGTTCGTTCCGGGCGGCATCCAGATCCCCCCGGTTGGCGAACGCGGTGGCGCGCACGTAATGCCAGATGGCGGTGGAATACGTCAGCTCCGGATCCGGGCGGGGTTCGTTCAGCACCTCCTCCCAGCGGCCGAACTGGGACAGGGCCAGCAGTGGAATGGTGTGAAAGAATTCCACCATCGGAAACTCCCTAATCACTTCCAGGCGGACATTGGCGGCGACCCGCCGCGCGGCGTCGATCGCGACCTCGCTGCGGCCTTCCATGCTGGAGGCGGCCCACAGGAAGTGAATGTTGTGCGGGTAATACAAGGCCGGGTAAAACCCCTGCGCCTGGCACTGCGCGATATAGTCCTCGTCGACGGCTGCCGCGCGCACGTTGGCTTCGGCTGCATCGTGGTAGCGCCCGACCCGCCAGTAAATGTGGGCCGGCATGTGCACCAGGTGTCCGGCACCCGGCACCAGGCCGGCGAGGGTATCGGCGGCGGATTCGGCCCGCCCCGGCGCGGACGAGGCTTCCACCGCGTGGATGTACAGGTGCAGGGCCATTGGATGCCCGGGTGAACGCGCCAGTACGGTCTCAAGCGCATCGATGACTTCGCGGGTATGTGGCCTGGGGTTTTCCGGATCCAGCCAGTAATCCCACGGCATCGTCGTCATCAGCGCTTCGGCGAACAGGACAGCGGCGTCGTCGTCATCGGGATACTTGTGATGGAGGTCGCGCATCGCATCCGCATAGGCCTGGTCCAGCGGCTCGCGGGGGGTCGACGGATCGCCGTTGTAGCGTGTGGCCAGGGCATCGATGTAATCCCGCTCGATGTCGCTGGCCCGGTCCCGGAGCGCGAGTGCCTGTTGCACCGCCGCGAAGGCCTGCACGCGGGACTCCTCGGACATGATCGCCTGGCCGTTGCTGGTGACGTTGATGTTGGGTCCCAGGGCCAGCGCTTCGCCCCAGAAACACATGGCGCATTGCGGGTCGAGGGTCTGGGCGGCGCGGAAGGCGCGTGCGGACTCCGCGTGATTGAACGCGAAGTCGATGATCAGACCCTGATCGAAATAACGTTGCGCCCAGGTGCTGGACGTCGTCACCGGATGATGGTGATCGCCCATGCCGTCGAACAGTGGGGCACCCGCCCGGGATGCGATTTCGGCCGCTGTCTCCGGGGGCGGGGGCGAAGCCGCGGCTTCCTGATCGCCGGTGCCGGGCCCGGCATCGCAGGCGGTGAGAGACCACGCGGCGACGATTACGATGACGGCCTGCGCGAAGGGGCGATACTCGTGAAACATGGCGATTCTCCGGCTGATGACGGGACACGGGCGCATTCGCTCGCAGGAGCGGCGATCACCTCCAGTATAGGTGCCCGCGGCCGAATGCCCATTCGGCCGCTTCAGGTGGCGGCGATCTGCGCTCCCAGTTCGGCCAATGGCCGCGCCATGGCGCCGGTGGCGAGCGCCTCGTCGCTGGCCGCGTTGCCGTCCAGCGCGCGCTTCATCACGCCCTGGCAGATGGCCGACAGGCGGAACAGGCTGAACGCCAGGTAGAAGTTCCAGTGCTCGATCGCCGGCAGCGAACGCAGGCCACAATATTCAGCCACCATCTCATCCTCGGTGGGAATACCCAGTGCGGCGCGATCCAGTTCGGCCAGTCCCTTGATGCGATGGCTGCGGGACAGGCGCAAACACATGCAGAAGTAGGCCAGGTCGGCCAGGGGGTGGCCCAGGGTGGAAAGCTCCCAGTCGAGCACCGCCCGAACCCGCGGCTCGCTCCGGTCGAACATCAGATTGTCCAGACGGTAATCGCCGTGTATCAGGCTCACCTGCCCGTCGTCGGGCGGCATGTGGCTCGGCAGCCAGTTGATCAGGTGCTCCATGGCGTCGATGCGGTCGGTTTCGGCGGCGCGGTACTGCTGCGTCCAGCGGCCGGTCTGCCGTTCGAAGTAGTTGCCCGGCCGCCCGTAGTCCGACAAACCCGAAGATTCCAGGTCGACCGTGTGGATGGCGGCCAGCACCCGGATGACCTCGCTGAACACCGGGGCGCGCTCCCCGCGTTGCAGTTCGGGAAGCGCCGGATCCCAGTACACCGCGCCGTCGACGAACTCCATCAGGTAGAACATGCTGCCGATGACGTCATCGTCGGCACACAGCGCCAGTGGGCGCGCCACCGGTACGTCACTGCCGTGCAGGGCTTCGAGCACGCGGAACTCCCGATCCACCGCGTGGGCCGATTTCAGCAGCTTGCCGGGCGGCTTGCGGCGCAACACATAACGTCCGCTGCGTGCTTCGACGAGGTAGGTGGGATTGGACTGCCCGCCGCTGAACTTGCGGGTTTCCAACGGTCCGCTGAAGCCTTTGAGATTCGCTTCCAGCCAGGCGGCAAGCGAGGAATCGTCCAGTTGGTGGATGTCCTGGTTCGTATCCTGTTTCGTGCCCTGGTGCATGCCGGTTTCCCTACACTCGTCCAGATGCAGAGGCGCTGGACAGCCGTCGCGCCAGATCGCGGCCCAACTGCATCATGTGCACCTCGTCCGGGCCGTCGGCCAGCCGGATGGTGCGCGCGTAGTTGTAAGCGAATGCCAGGGGAAAATCACCGGTGACGCCGGCGCCGCCGTGGATCTGGATGGCCCGGTCAATGACGTCGCAGGCCATGCTCGGAGCGACGATCTTGATCGCGGCGATCAGGTCCCGCGCCGCCTTGTTGCCCTGCCGGTCCATGCGGTCGGCCGCCTTGAAGGTGAGCAGGCGGGCCTGTTCGATGGCGCAGAACATGCGCGCCAGGTGCTCACGCACCGACTGGTGCTGGCTCAGCTTGCGGCCAAACGTGGAGCGGTTCTCGGCACGGTGGCAGGTCAGTTCGAGGGCGCGCTGGGCGCAGCCGATCAGGCGCATGCAATGGTGGATACGGCCCGGACCGAGCCGGCCCTGGGCGATTTCAAAGCCGCGGCCTTCGCCCAGAAGCAGGTTATCCGCAGGAACCCGCACGTTGTCGAAATCGATCTCCGCATGGCCTTCGGGCGGATCCAGGTAGCCAAAGCTCGACAGCGGCCGCAGTACCCGCACGCCCGGCGTGTCCATGGGCACCAGGATCATCGATTGCTGCAGGTGCCGGTTCGGGTTGTCGGGATCGGTCTTGCCCATGACGATCAAAATGCGGCAATGCCGGTTCATGGCGCCGGACGTGAACCATTTACGGCCATTGATCACGTAGTCGTCGCCGTCCCGGATCATGGCGGTTTCCACGTTGGTCGCATCACTGCTGGCGACGGCGGGTTCTGTCATCGCGAAACCGGAGCGGATGCGGCCTTCCAGCAGGGGTTGCAGCCAGCGTTCCTGCTGTTCCGGCGTGCCGTAATCCGCCAGCACTCCCATGTTGCCGGTATCCGGGGCGCTGCAATTGAAAATCTCCGGCGCCCACGGTACCCGGCCCATGATTTCGGCCAGCGGCGCGTACTCCAGGTTGCTCAATCCGGCGCCGAACTTCGTTCCCGGCATGAACAGATTCCACAATCCTTCCTCACGGGCCCGTTGTTTGAGGTCTTCCATCAGTGGCGGCGTTTGCCACGGATCTTCGGCTTCGGCCAGCGACTCGGCGTAGGCCGCTTCGTTCGGATATACGTGGGCTTCCATGAAAGCCAGGAGTTTTTTACTGAGGACACGGGTGGATTCGGGCAGATCGAAATTCATCAGGTGGCGTCCTTACTTGGTGGAAACGCGACGGCGGGTCCGCTGCGGGACCCGTCGCATTTCATTGTACATGCCCGCGTCAGCCATTCAGTAGCCGATATTGCGTACCCGTTTTTCCGACCGCCACTTTCAGTAAACTGGGGCGAGTCCGAAGTAACGACCAGAAACCCATGCAGGTTATCGAGCGATTGATGTACATCGGTCCCAACCGGAGGACTGAACGCACCGCCATCGAATGGCATTTGCGGTGGGAATCCGGCGAGCCGGACCGGGTACGCACCGGACTGGAGCGGGCCCGGGTAGCCGTGGCCGAAGTCCTGACGGGTGCGGGGGTGCGGATCGACACCGATGCGCTGGCGGCCGGTGCGCCGGGCCGGGTGGCGGAGCCAGGCTCCGCGCCTGCATCGGATGGGAAGACGCTCGCGCTCTTCGGCAGGTTGCTGGCCGATTTGGCTGTTGGCCTGCAGCAGGCGACCGGTCATCGCGTCGGATTTGCCGATGTGCTGCCCGCCGGGCCGGATGACTGCAGGGCGGTGGCGGAGTACGAGCACCCGGATACCGGGGCCGATGCGATGGAGATCGCGATGCGGCTGCTGACCGCTGCGCTGCCCGGACTGGGCTGGGAGGCGGACGATGACGTTCCCGGCGGGGATGCCGAAGAGTCGCTGCGGCAGTTTCTGCAACGGGCGCCGGGCAGCGTGCTGCCGCGTGACGCGGATCTGCTGATCGCCGCAGCGGAGAGCCTGGACATCCCCTGGGTGAAACTGGAGCGTGCGCCCTACGAAGGCGTGACGGGCGATTTCAGAATTCGCCCCCATGGATTGTTGAAGTTCGGGCACGGCGTGCATCAGCAGGTCGTGGACGGCACCCTGAGCCTGCAACGCAGCGCGCGTCTGGTCCCCCTGTTGTTCGATCGCGGGAAACGGCGGGCGGCCTTGAAGGACCTCGCCTTGCCGCTGCCTCGTGAACCGCGCGATGCGCGCCCCCTCACGATGACACGTCGGGTGGTTCGGGCCGCTTCGGAGCTGGGTTACCCGGTCGTCCTCAAGCCCGTTCGCCGCATCGCATCGCAGTCCCGGACCCCGGGGCGTTCGCGGCCGCCATTGGCTGACGAAGCCCGCCTGACCGTCGAACTCGAACGCCTGCGCCGCACTGATCCCGAGGTACTGATCGAAGCCCATGTCGCGGGTGATGCCTGGGAGGTTCTGGTGGCCGGCGGTGAAACCCTGTGTGCGGTGCGTTGCCCCGGCCGGGCGAAGCACCCGGACGTGGGTAACGGGGCCGTCATCGCCAGGGATGGCTTTCATCCGGAGCTGGCCGAACGGCTGGAGTCGGCCGCGCGGCGGCTGGAGTGTGGCCTGTTGCGGTTCAGCCTGGTCAGCGATGATCTCGCCGCGCCACCGGATGCCGCCGGAACCACCGTGGTGTCGATGGATCCCGCGCCGCAACTGGATCATCTGTTGCCACCGGACTCGGTGTGGGCATCACGGGCCGCTGAACGGTTTCTGCGCTGGCTGTTTCCGGATGGCGGCACCGGGCGGATTCCGCTGGTCGCCATTACCGGAACCAACGGCAAGACAACAACCGCACGCATTCTCGAGCGCATGGCACGCAACGACGGTTGGCGGCCGGGACTGGCCAGCACCGGAGGCGTCTATCTCAACGGCGAATTGCGTGAAGCCGGCGACCTGGCCGGGACCGGTGGCCACCACCTGGTATTTGAATCCCGCGACGTCGATTTCGGCGTGCTCGAAACGGCTCGTGGCGGCGTGGCTCACAGTGGATTCATGTTCGATGCGGTGGACGTGGGGGTATGCATCAACGTCACGGTCGACCACATCGGCGAATTCGGTATCGATACTCACGCGGACATGATCGCATTGAAGCGCAGCATCGTGGCACGTGCGCGCCGCGGTGTGGTGCTGAATGCGGATTCCGCGGCCTGCATGAGCATGCTGCCCTTCGCGGAGGGTGTCAGGATTGCGCTGTGCTCCCTGCGGGAACGGGCCGGGTCCCTGCTGAATCAACTGGACTGTTCGGGAGCGGCCTGCGTGCTCGAAAACCCCGGTCCGGATCCGGGCGGGGCGTGGCTGGTGTGGCACGAGGGCGGGACCTGCACTCCGGTGCTGCCCGTGACGGATTTCCCGGCCTCGCTGGACGGTGCGGCCCGCTTCAACCTGAGCAACGCGCAGCACGCCATCGCGGCCGCGCGCCTCATGGGAATCGGGTTTGACGCCATCGCGAGCGCACTGCGGGGCTTCGATTCCCGGTACGAGACCAATCCCGGCCGGTTGAACCTTTACGATGAATATCCTTTCACGGTGATCATGGACTACGCGCACAATCCCGACGGCATGCGCGAGCTGCTCGATTGTGCCGATCGCCTCGGATACAGCGGTCGGCGCATCCTGTTGTTTGCGGGAACCGGAAATCGCACCGATGAGGAAATCGCCACGCACACCCTTTTTCCGGTCGATCGCGTGGATCATTTCGTGGTGCGCCGCTATCCGGGAAAGCTGCGCAATCGTCAGCCGGGTGAAGTCCCGCAACTGATGCGCCGGGTTCTGATCGATGCCGGGGTTTCTGAAGACTGTATTACCGTGGTCGATCCGCCGGAAGGCGCGGCCACCGTGGCGCTCGGGTTGGCACGCCCCGGGGACCAGGTGATCCTGGCACCGGGCACCTACGAATTCGAGACGATGTGGAACGAGATCGTGTCATTCGAACCCGCGGCGCGAGGCGACTGAATCAGTCCCGATTCATCGCTTCGGCCAGCTTGAGCCCCTGGAGCACCAGGTCCGGCACGTTGATGTCGAACAGGTTCTGGTCTTCGAACAGACTTGCGAATCCACCGGTGGCCAGCACGCGTGGGCGCTGCCCACCGTATTCTTCTTCCACCACGCGGTCGATGATTTCGCGCAGCGCGCCGAGATGCCCCAGAAACAGGCCCGACTGGATGCTTTCGCTGGTGGTGCGGCCCAGCGCGCGTTCCGAACGCACGATTTCGACGGCGCCCAGTTTGGAGGCTCCGCTTTCCAGGGCCAGCATCGACAAACGCAGGCCCGACAGGATCACGCCGCCCATGTAGGTCCGCCCACGGCTGACCGCGCACAGGGTCGTGGCCGTGCCCAGGTCGATGATCAGAAAGTCCTGGCCGGGCAGCAGGTGGGCCCCGGCGATGGCGTTGGCGATCCGGTCGGTGCCGACTTCCTTGGGATTCTGATAACCGATTTTCAGCCCGGTTCGAACGCCCGCCTGCAGGATGAACGGAGCCAGGTCGAAGTATTTGCGGCAACTCGCACTGATGGCGTAGACCACCTCGGGCACCACGCTGCACATCGCAATGCGCTCGATGGCGTCGGGGTCGATACCGTTCTCGCGCAGCACGCTGCGAAAGAACAGGCCGTGTTCATCCGAGGACGCGCCGGTGCGCGACGCCTTGCGAAAGGTGAGGCGCAAGTTCTCACCATCGAACACACCCCCGAAGATGTGACTGTTGCCGATATCGAGACACAGGATCATGGAGCGTCCTCCGCCAGGTCGTTCAGCCAGTAATTCAGCCAGTCGGCCAGGGCGGCGACATCGCCCAGGCGATCGGGCCGGTCCGGGGCACGGTACACGGTAAACGGATGCGTGCCCGCACGAATATCCCCAAGATCATTGTGCACCACGAGATCCGTTTTCGCACGCTGGAACAGTTCGGACACGGATTGGCGGTGTTTGTCGGTATCCGATGTGTCGGTCAGTTTGAAGCCGGCGATGCGAAGCGAGGGATTGCGCGACCAGCCCTTCAGTGCATCGATCAGTTTGGGGTTGGGTTGCAGGCGCAGCTCGAGCTCCTGCCCGGACGGCAACTTACCCGAGCCGGATCCGGCTGTCCCGGACAGGCCGGCAACCGAGTAGTCGCTCACGGCGGCGGCATGGATCACGGCATCGAAGGATTCTTCTGACAGTAACCGCTGCAACGCGTCGCGCAGGTCGGCGAAGCTCGAATAGTGCACCCGCCTGGCAACGCGCCGGGGTTGTTCGGCCTGCGCGGCGCCCAGCCAGGTCACGTCGTGGCCGTGATTCGCAAGGCGGTCCGCCAGCGCTGACGCGGTGCGGCCTGTACTGGTATTGCCGATATACCGCACCGAGTCGATGGGCTCGCGGGTACCGCCGCCGGTGATCAGGATTTTCGCACCGCTGCGCGGTGCCGTCAGCGCCTCGACCCGCGCGAGAATGTCGTCCACTTCCAGCATGCGGCCCGCGCCCATCTCGCCACAGGCAAGGTCGCCGTCTGCGGTGGGCAGCACGTGGCCCCCCCAGGACGTCAGCCGCTCCACCGAGGCCTGCGTCGCGGGGTAGCGCCACATGCGCGTATTCATGGCCGGCACGATGATCATCGGGTAGCCGCGTTCCCAGGCGGCCTGCCACAGCGAAGTCACCGCGTCATCGGCGATGCCGGCGGCCAGCTTGTTGATGAGGTTCGCGGTCGCGGGCGCGGCGACGATCAGGTCCGCCCAGCGGGCCAGGTTGACGTGGTCCATGACGCGTCCGCCGGCGAAAGCGTCGGACAGTACAGGGTGCCCGCTGAAGCCCTCGAGGGTCGCGTTGCCGACGAACTGCGCCACCGAGTGGGTGGCGGCCACGCGCACTTCATGGCCGGCCTTGACCCAGGCCGAGGTGAGGCCGGTGGCCTTGGCGCAGGCGATGGAGCCCGACATGAGGTGCAGAATGCGCCGTGATTTCATGGTGCGGGTTCCACGAGCGGTACGTTGTCGATCAGGCGGACTTCGCCGAGGCGAGCGGCGGCGAATCGCCGGTCGTCCACATCTTCGACGTAGTCGACTTCAAAGCCCAGGTCCGCGAGAGCTGCGACGGCCTCGCCAGGTCCGCCCGCGGTTGTGATGACCCGGTGCAGCTGCGGCGCCGTGCGCCGTTGCTCCGGGTCGAGACGAAGGTTGCGAGAGGACATGGCCAGACCGTCAACTTCGCGCACGATGGGGCAGCCGACGATGCGCGTCTGCAGGAAAAAGGCTTCCGCCATGCCGCGGATCAGTTGCAGTTGCTGGTAGTCTTTTTCGCCGAAATAGGCGCTTGCGGGACGGACCAGGTTGAGGAGTTTGAGCACCACCGTCAGCACGCCGTCGAAATGCCCCGGCCGGTGCGCACCACACAGGCGCCGGCTCAGCTCGGATTCACTGAGTCGGTAGCGATACTCATCCGGATACAGCGCCTTCTCGTTCGGTAGCAGCACGGCCTCCACGCCAGCCGTTTCGAGCTGCGCGAGGTCGGCATCCACCTGGCGGGGGTAGGCCCGCAGGTCTGCCGGATCGTTGAACTGTGCCGGATTGACGAAAATGCTCGCGACCGTCCACGGATTTTCGGCCACGCCACGTTGGACCAGACTCAAGTGGCCCGGGTGCAGGGCGCCCATCGTGGGGATGAAACCCGGCGCCTCGCGCCCGGCCCGGTAGTCGCGCCAGGCGTCCAGTTCATCGAACACCTTCATCCCGCGTAACGCTCTTCGCTGGCCGGGAATTCCCCGGAACGCACGTCGCTGGCGTACTGATTGAAGGCGTCCAGCCACTGCTTGTTGCCGTCCAGGTAACGGCGCACGAACTTCGGCTTGAAGTCGAGATTCAGGCCCAGCAGATCGTGCATGACCAGTACCTGCCCATCGGTTTCGGCGCCGGCACCTATACCGATGGTGGGAATCTTCAACAGCGAGGTGATTTCGGCCGCCAGGGTTTCCGGTACGCATTCGAGTACCAGGGCGAAGCATCCCGCTTCCTGGCAGGCGACGGCTTCGCGTTTGAGCCGTTCCCGGTCGTCCGCCTCGACGCCCTGCACGCGAAAGCCGCCGAGCTGGTTGACCGATTGCGGGGTCAGTCCGATGTGTCCCATGACCGGGACACCGGAGTCGACGATGTGGCGGATGATTTCCGCGTTGCCCGCGATGCCTTCCAGCTTCACGGCTTCCGCGCCAGCCCGCATCAGCCGGGCCACCGCGTCCATGGTCTCCGACTGGGAGCGGCGGTAGGAAAGGAAGGGCAGGTCGCCGACGATGAACGTTTTCGGAGCGCCGCGGCGTACGGCGCGGACGTGCATGGCCATCTCGTCGGTGCTGATGGGCAGGGTGCTGTCGTGGCCGTGCATGACCATGGCCGCGCTGTCTCCGACCAGGATCATGTCGATGTCGGCCTGGGCGACGATGCGCGCGGCGGTGTAGTCGTAGCAGGTCACCATCACGAGTTTTTCGTGTTTGCGCTTGTGCTCGGCGAAGGTCAGGATATTCATGAGGCCACCTCCGTATTTCGCCCGGAACCGGTTTCGGCGTTCCAGTGGTCGAGAAAAGCTTGATACACGGGCTGGAGGTTGTCACCCGCCAGGGCCTGAAGGTTGCGCTCGATGGTTCCCCGGTCGCCGCGACTGAGCGGTCCGGTCAGGGCGGTTTCAGGATGCTCCGTGAAATTTCCGACGACCCGGTGCAGATACGGCTCCAGGGCCGTCGCAGGCAGGCCGATGTCGGCGAATCGGTCGGTCACCCCCTGCCACAGGATCTGGCTGAAATTGCCCGCCATCACGCACAGCGCGTGGTAACGGGGCTTGTGTTCCAGCGCTATCGGAAAATGCGGGTTGGGGAGTCCCGGCAGGAGATGCTCGAACCGGTGTCCGCTGTCCACCATGAACGGGATGCGCCGATACTCCTCCAGGGTGTAGAACCCGGGCCCGAACGTCATCAGCGGATGAGCGCCGGCGATGCCGGGAAGGCTCAGAGTCCCCGAACAATGCAGCACGGTCTTGTCCTGCAGCGCGGGATGGCGCGTGAGGAAGCCTGGAATGGCGTCGTCGGAGATCAACACCAGGGCGTGCGTTGCCGGCTCGAGAGTTTTGCGCAAGCGGCGGTCGGAATCGATTCCGCCATGGGTGTTCAGGTCGGGCGACGGGTTTCGTGCCCAGGCGCTGTGGGGCAAGCCGAGTAGGGCGAAATAGTGGCGCATGTGCCGGGCGAGCCGGCCGCCACCGAGAATGGCGAAGTGTGTCATCGGTACCTGTCCTCTGGGATCAAGTCCTGTTCCTGTCCGGGATACACGGCATCCCGGGGCCTGTCTGGCCTGCTGGTTTTCCGCGCAGTCGCACACGTTGTGGCGATTCGGGTGGCTGCCCGCAACCGGGTCAGCCCTGGCCGGAAAACACTCAGACCTGCCGAAAGTATACCATCCGCAAGGCTCGACGTCGGCTACGGACGGTCGCGCCGGTGCTATCATCGGCTCCATCCATGTCATGACCATCACAGGAGCTACGATGATGCATCAACAAGGGGTAACACCACCGGCAATTCGGAGAAATCCCGCCCGCCGGCACTTGTCGGCGGCCGTGGCAGTGGCTTTGGCCGGTATCCTGGCGCCGACCGCCGGCTGGTCCGCGAATTCCGTGCTCAGCGGTGAATTCGACGGCAGCGAGGCCGTGACGTCCAATTTGCCGGGAACCTGCAGCACGCCAAAACAGCTTCCCTACCAGCAGGTTTCGTTTCAGGTGGGCGCAAACGGTGAATACGATCTGTTCGATGCCTTCAACTTCAATGGGGTGGATATCTCGGCCCAGGTCTATCAGGGAACGTTCAATCCGGGTAATCCGACTCAGAACCTGCTCACGCCGGACGGAGTCGACAGCTTCGGCAGTGTGAATCTGAGCGCGGGCACGAATTACGTTCTGGTGGTGCAGCAGTGGTGCGAGGCGGGCGAGGGCGCCTGGGTCGTAACCTTCGCGGGTCCCGGGGCTGTGAGTGCCAATGCCGTGCGGGATGTACCCGAATTCACTTCCGGAAGTTTCACCGGTTCGGAGCCCAACCTGGATTCCGTCTGTGGCAATACCCCTTATATTCAGAGCGGTCCGGTACGGGTGTCCAGACCGGGAACCTACTACTACACGGACATTTCCATCGCCCACGATGTGGACATGTGCCTGCAGGTGTTTTCAGCGCCGGTCAATACCGGCAACCCGACTCAGAACCGGATCGCATTCATCGACGGTCAAGGCGGGGCGGATGATTTCGGCGCGATTGAATTGCAAGCGGGTCAGGATTATTACTTCGTCGTTCAGCCGTTGAATACCGGCCAGACCGGCGAGTTTTTCTTCGTGTTCGCCCCACCCGCAAGTTTTCGCCTGAATCACGGCATGGCCGGTAGCTGGTTCAACCCGGCGACAGGCGGGCAGGGGTTCTTCCTGGATGTGTTCGACAACATCAATCAGCTCTTTCTGGCGTGGTTCAGTTACGACCTGTCACGGCCTGATAATTCGGTCACCGCGCAGATCGGCGATCCGGGCCATCGCTGGCTTACCGCGTTCGGCCCGTTCAGCGGCGGGACGGCCGACCTGGATATCGAATGGACGACCGGTGGTGTTTTCGACGCCAGTTCCCCCGCTCCGGCCCAGAGCGTGGACGGATCCATCCAGCTCGACTTCACCGATTGTTTGAGCGGCACCGTGACCTACGACCTGGGGACGGCCAACGTGAGCGGGGTGGTTCCGATTCAGCGCATCGCCAACGATGCGGTGACGCTGTGTGAGTCGACATACCAGGGGCCGGGCATGCCCGATCTGCTGTAGTCCGGCCGCGGCACCGTGGCGGGCTTCGATCGAATCTTCAGGGTCGAGGCGTTCGCTGGACGCAGTGCATAACAGGCTGAAACAAAAAGGGGCCGGAATTCCGGCCCCTTTTTTCGTTTCTGCTTCGGGGAGTCCCGAGTGGAGGGTCAGAAGTAGACGCCTCCAAGAATGGTAATTCCGCCAAACTCGTCACCGACATTCAACGGCGCGGAGCAGGACCCGTGGAACGTGATGGTCTGCAGCACTGCGCCACTGTCCGGATCGAGAATCTGGATAACGATAGTCGGCGGAATCTTGCCGCTCTTGGACGGATCCTCGACGATCATCATGTCACCCACCTGAACGTCCGTGTAGGTATCCAGTGGCGCGCGGTTGGTGTTCTTGCTGTAGATTTTCACGTCTACAATCGGCGGGAAATTCACCGTGGATGGCGTAAGAACCGCACTGCTTCCCTGATCGTGATCGGTGTCATCGTCCGCGTCGTAGGTGATCTTGAGCTGATTCGGCCGGCCACCGACTTCGCACAGGTCGTATTCTTCCTGGCAGTCCATGGTGGCGTTGTCGCTGTCATTTACCGACTCGAACGGGAAGTCCAGGGAATCGCCGCTGGCGGACGCGGTATTGACCACGAGCCCGCTGGTGGTGCACCGATTCTGCTTGTACAGCGCGGCGATTTCCGCCTGGCCCAGGATTACCGAGTCACCGATCGGCAGATCACCGATGGCGAAGTTGGCGATACCCAGGGTGGCGTCGTTGACCACCACATTCTCCAGGTCGGCCGTTCCGACGTTGGTGACCGTCAGTCGATACCAGGCATCGGCCGGTGGCAATACCTGCGGGGACGTGTCGTCGAACCAGGGTCCCGCTGCTCCAGCGACGCTGATTTCCTTGATGATCTGGATCGCCGGCGTGCCGGTGCACTGCAACCAGGCTTCATCCGAATCGCTCGACTGGGTGCCGGTTTCGGAAGACTCACCCTCGGCGGTGGCCGTGTTGCCGTAGTCGCCCCGGTTGGTGCAGCGCCCCGGGTAGTACAGGGCGGCCAGTTCACCGCTGGTCAGGATCACTTCGTTACCGACGGCGATGTTGCCGATCGGGTAGTTGAAGATACCCAGGGTACCGTCGTTGAGCACCACGTTCACCAGGTCGACCGGGCCGGTATTGCGCACGGTGATCCGGTACCAGGCATCAGACGGCGCCTGAGTGACCAGTGCTTCACCGATGGTGTTGGCATCCGACCAGTTGACGTTGTCGATACTGATTTCCTTGATCACCTGGATCATGGGCGTTCCCACGCAGACCAGGGTGGCGGTATCGCTGTCACCCACGGAATCATTGGGATCGTCGCCTGAAGTTGCGCTGACCTCGCCCAGGTTGCCGATTTCGCCGGCACCCGTGCAGCGATCCTGCACGTACAGTTCAGGCACTTGGGCCGAGGTCAGTACAACCACCTCGCCGACGGCCATCGAACCGATGGTCTCCAGCACACCGAGATCGCCGTCCTGGACATCAACATCCACCAGGGGAGCAGTGCCGTCATTGGTCACCGTCAAACGGTACCAGGCATCACTCGGCGGTTCCTGCGGAGGAGTGGCATCGTCGTACCACGGTCCGTTGGGCCCGGTCGGGCTGATCTCCTTGACGATGGTAATGTGCGGTTCGCCAATGCATTTGAGTACGGCATTGTCGTTATCGCTGACCGGATCATCGGTCTCGGCCGACGCACCGGAAGCTGTCGCGGTATTGATGAACGTACCGCGTGCATCGCAGCGGGTCTCTACCGACAGTGCCGGAATGTCGCCGGAAGTCAGTACGACAACCTGCGCAACCGCGAGATCACCGATGGCGTAATTGGCGATACCGAGTTCGGGATCGTTCACTACCACGTCCTTGAGTGGCGCCGAACCATCGTTGGTGACGGTAAAGCGGTACTGGGCTCCGCTGGGGAATACGGCCACCAGGGCGTTGCCGATGTCATTGGCGTCGTGCCAGGTGTTCCCGCCATCGACGCTGATTTCCTTGACGATGCTTATGCTGGGATCACCCGTACCAAAGTAGTGGCTGGGATCGGAGTCGGTCACCGGATCGCCGACCGGCGGGCTGCCGGTTACCGAACCGACGTTGGCGTACTGACCGGCCACGGCGGTGCCGTTGGCGGTACAGGTCATGGACTCGCCCACGGCCAGCGTGCTCTTCGGGCAGGAGATGGCGCCGAGCTGGTCATC